>JBAIXM010000150.1:0-14368 GCA_037916615.1 Bryobacterales bacterium | reverse complement strand
CGTGCATCTTCAGATCGAATTCGAAACCGGCCCGGCGGAGCCGCGCATCGCCACAGGCAGGATTCTCGAGATGGAGGCCCCGCGCATCGGGAACCGGTTCCGCGTGGTGACGAAACGGGACGGGCTGCCTGCCGCGACGCTGCCCGCCAACGGCTGGATCGAGCTCCCTAAATAAACGCAGTCGTCTTGATCCCGGAAACGTCGAACCGCTTGCGGCAGCGCATGTTTTTGCACATGGCCTTGTCATCCAGCAGGACCATATAGCTGGCCGCTTTTGCGAATTTCGCGCGGTCGCGTTCGTCGGCGCCGCCCGGAAGGCGGTCGATTTTCTTCCGCACCAGCCAGCGCAGCTCGTAGGTGTCAGAGGTCCGGCAGAACGGGCAGTTCAGCGTCGCCGGTTTCGTGGTCTGCGATTCCCGATAAAATGCTTTTTCTTCCATTTCTCAGATCGCGCACAACGGAGCGCGCCGGCAACGATCATTCGGACCTGTAGGGAGGCCGCCGCGCCCTGTGCGCTCCATATTCTATCGCGTCGCTCCGGCTAACTGCCGGCGGCGGACGCCCCCGAAGCTCGCGTCCAGCCGCTCCGCGAAGTCGTCCACGTCCGATTTGGAAATGTTCAGCGGCGGCGTGATGCGGATCACGTTGCCGTCCAGTCCGCCCTTGCCGATCAGCAACCGGTTTTCGCGCGCGGCTTCCATCAGCGCCGCCGTCGCCGCGGTCGCCGGCGCTTTCGTCTCGCGATCCTCCACCAGTTCCAGCGCCTGCATCAACCCCATGCCGCGCACGTCGCCGATCAGGGCGTGTTTCCCCTGCAACTCTTCGAGTCTTCCCCGCAGGTGCGCGCCAACTTCCGCGGCGTTGATCAGCAGTTTGTTCTCGTCGATAAAATCGATCACCGCCTGGGCGGCCGTGGCCGTCACAGGATTACCGCCAAAGGTGGAAATCGTCAGTCCTTGAAGGCCCGCGGCGACTTCCGCACGCGCCATGGTAAGCCCGATCGGCAGACCGTTTCCCAGGCCTTTAGCGCTGGTGATGATGTCAGGCGTCACGCCGTACTGTTCGATGCCGAACCATTTTCCGCCGGTCCGTCCCCAGGCCGTCTGCACTTCGTCGCTGATGAAAACGCCTCCGAACTTCTTCACGATGCCGGCGACGATCTCGAAATATTCCTTGGGCGGCGTGATGAAGCCGCCGATGCCTTGAATCGGCTCGGCGATAAATCCAGCGATGCGGCCGGAGGTCGAAGTGCGGATCAACTCTTCCATATCGCGCGCGCACTTCACCCCGCAGGAAGGATACGTCAACCCCAGCGGGCAGCGATAGCAATAGGCATTGAGTGCGTGGACGAATCCCGCGGCGGGCGCGCCTCCCAATCGCCAGGACGCTTGTCCTGTGGCGGCCATCGCCACCGCCGAACGTCCGTGATACGCGTGGCGCAAAGCCACGATCTCGTGATTTCCGGTGTAACAGCGGGCGGTGAGAATCGCCGTTTCGTTCGCCTCGGTGCCGCTGTTGGTGAAAAAATTCTTGGTCAGACTGCCGCCGGGTGAAATTTCTGCGACGCGCCTGGCGAGAGCCGCCTGCGGCTCCGTGGCGAATACGGTCGAGACGTGCTGGAGCCTCTCCATCTGCTCGGTGGCCTTACGAGTGACCGTCTCATTGCAGTGCCCGACGCTAATGGTCACGATGCCGCCGAAAAAATCCAGATACTGGTTTCCGTCGGCATCCCAGACGAACTGGTCCTTGGCGCGCGCGATCACCAGAGGCTCTTTGAAATAGTGGAAAATGCTCGGGAACAGGTACTGTTCTTGGGCCAGAAGGACTTCCTTTTTCGTCATAGGGCGGCGCGGCGGCGACAGCCCTTATGATACAGCGGGCGTACACTGGTGAACGTTGGAACCCGTGTCGTCGCAGCGAAATGCTCCCGGAAACCGAGTTTGACGATCTGGTAACGCGCGCCCTCCGGCGCATTCCGCCGCGCTTCCGAAAGTACTTGCGCAACGTCGCGATTATCGTCGAACGCGAGCCGCCCCGGCCTGGGTTGCTGGGCTTGTACCACGGACATCCGCTCCCTTCCCGCAGTGTGAGCCAAAGTTTCACGATGCCCGACCGGATTACCATTTACCAGGGTCCGCATGAGCGGATGGCGCTAAGCCGGGAGCATCTCGAACAGATGGTCGCGGATACGGTGTGGCACGAGATCGCGCATTATTTCGGAATGGACGAGGCGCGCGTGCGGAAAGCCGAAAGGAAGCGCGGAGTCCGGTGATTCGTTGCTACATCACAGACCGGGAAAAGCTGTTGAGCGAGCCCCTGCTGAGTGCGATCGCGCGCAACCTCGCGGCCGGCATCGAGTGGGTCCAAATCCGCGAAAAAGATCTCAGCGCCCGCGCCCTGTTCGAACTTGTGAACGCCGCGCGCGCGCTGCCGAACCCGCATAGCTCGAAAATCCTGGTCAGCAGCCGCGTGGACGTGGCGCTCGCCGCCGGAGCAGCCGGCGCGCATCTTCCGTCGGGATCGCCTGCGCCTCGCGTATGGCGCTCGATCCTGCCAGCCGGCTTTCTGGTAGGAATGTCCTGCCACTCCCTGGAGGATGTTCGGCAAGCGGAAGCGGAAGGCGCGGACTACGCCTTGTTCGGTCCCGTTTTTGCGCCGCTCTCCAAGTCCTCGGATCTGGTGCCGAGAGGTCTTGAAGGCTTGAGCCGGGCGGCGCGCTCGGCGCGGATCCCGGTGCTCGCTTTGGGAGGAATCACGAGCGAAAACAGCGCTGCCTGCATTCAGGCTGGAGCCGCGGGCATCGCGGGGATCTCGCTTTTCCAGAGTTGCTAAAATCCATTCGTGGCGGGAGCTGCAACGAAGCAGGCATATTCACGGGCAGAAACGCTCCGGCTTCTGAAAATTACCGAGCGCCAGCTCCAGGGTTGGGAACGCCAGAAACTGGTCCCTGCATCGGAATCTTACGGATTCAAAGAGTTGCTCGCGCTCCGAACGGTTTTGAAACTGCGCGCGAGCCGCAGACCTTCTCCGCAGATCCGCCGGGCCCTGACCGCGCTTGCCGCTAAGCTCGAAGGCATTCACGATCCGCTCACGCAATTGAAAATTTATGCTGACGGAAAGCGCATCCGCGTAGACGTCGAAGGCCGCGCCATGGAAGCGGAATCGGGGCAGTTGCTGCTCGATTTCGACCAAGGCGAGCTAAAGCGCCTGCTGGAGTTCCGCGCTCCCGATCAAACCAGCGCGGAACGCACACGCCGCGCGGCCGCCGAGCACTGGTTCCAGCAGGGCCTGGAACTCGAACAAACCGGCGCGCCTCTTCCCGAGATCATTGAGGCTTACCAAAAAGCCGTGGAGCTGGATCCGACGTCGGCCGGAGCCCTGGTGAACTTGGGAACCATCCATTTCAACGCCCGCGATTGGACCGAAGCCGAGCGCTACTACCGTGAAGCGCTGGAAGCCGATCCGCAATATGCGCTGGCGCACTTCGATCTGGCGAACCTCTACGATGAACGCGGCGACCGCACGCGCGCTTTGGAGCACTATCAGGCCGCGCTGAAGGTCGCGCCGAACTACGCCGACGCCCACTACAATCTGGCCTTGTTGTATCAAGGGTCGAACCAGCCGATGAAAGCGGTGCGGCACTGGACCGAGTATCTGAAACTCGACCCCTCCAGCCACTGGTCCAACATCGCGCGCCGCGAGCTGGGGAAGCTGCGCGCAGCGGCGATCGTGCCTGGGGCGCGCGAAGCAAAAGGCCGCGAATGAACGCAACGCGACCCAAACAGAATCATCCGCGCAAGAAAGGATTTCGTTCCTTCTCGCGGCCGATCGTCGTGTTCGGGCCGTGGCCGGGAATCACCACCGCTTCCTCGGGCAGGGTCAGCAGCTTCCCGTGGATCGAGCGCAGAATCTGGCGTGTATCGCCCCCCGGGAGATCCGTCCGCCCGATGCTGTCGCGAAATAGCGTATCGCCCGCGATCAGCTTGTTCTCCACCGGAATCCAGATCGAAATGCTGCCCTGCGTATGACCGGGCGTATGCAGGATGTGGAAATCTGCATTCGCGAGCGTCAACTGGTCGCCCTCGCGGGCCTCGCTGTCGATTTCGGTGCGCGACGGGGTTTCCATTCCCAGCCAGGAGGCTTGCGTATCCAGGTGGGCATAGAGCTCGGCATCGTTCTGGTTCATGTACACAGGGGCGCCGGTCCGAGCCTTCAGCTTGGCAGCCCCGCCGATGTGGTCGATGTGGGCGTGCGTGATCACGATCGCCTTCACGCGAAGTCCGAGACGATCCAGACGCGCGGTAATCTCCGCGATGTCGTCGCCCGGATCGATGACGATGGCCTCGCCCGAGATCTCGTCACCGAAAATCGAGCAGTTGCATTGCAGCATTCCCACCGGCAGAATCTCGTGAATCACACCCTGATTGTATACTCGGGGTGTGGTTCCCTCAGTGGAATCCTTGTTGCCGCAAGAAAGAAACCTATGAGCGACTCTGCCCCTCCACCGCACTATTCTGCATGGCAGGGGATTGGAGCACCACAGGAACGGTCCGAGTGAGTACCGGAACCATCACGGACGGGTATTCCGCGCTGCGCGAGCATGCGGCGTGGCTGGATCTGTCCGGCCGGGGAAAAATCCGGGTAACCGGCGAAGACCGCGCCAGGCTGCTGCATGCGATGACCACGAACCAGGTGGAATCGCTCAAGCCGGGCGAAGGCTGTTACGCGTTCTTTCTGAGCGCGCAGGGCCGCATCCTGGCGGACGTGAATATCCTGTGTTTCGAGGATCATTTCCTGCTGGATACCGAGCCGGTGACTCGCATCAAAATTTACGAACACCTGGACCGGTACATCATCGCCGATGACGTCACGCTCGAGGATCAGACGGATCACGTCGCCACCATCGCGGTTGAGGGACCGGACGCGGCGGCGGTTTTGAAGGCGATTGCTGCGCCGCAGCCTCCGCAGCCCTACTCCACGATGCCTTGGTCCTACGGAACCGTTGCCCGGCTCGATACCACCGGCCTGGGCGGTTTTTTCCTGATGATTCCAACGGAGGAGAAGCAGGCGGTGACGGCGCGGCTGACCGAAGCCGGAGCCCTGCCCGCAACGCCGGAAGACGTCCGCGTTGTACGGATCGAATCCGGACGCCCGCGCTACGGCGAGGAAATCACGGAACGATATCTGCTCCAGGAAACCGGCCAGATGCAGGCCGTGCACTTCCACAAGGGCTGTTACCTGGGTCAGGAGATCGTCGAGCGGGTCCGCAGCCGCGCGCAGATCCATCGCGTGCTGCATCGCCTGGAACTCGAAACGAGCGAGCCTCCCGCAGCCGGAACCAAGCTCAAATCCGGCGAAACCGACGCAGCGGAGATCGCCAGTGCGGTCTATTCTCCCGCTCTTCGCAAGACGGTCGCGCTGGCGTATGTGCGAACGCCGTTCGCCGGACCGGGGCCGATCCATTGGAGCGGAATATCAGGTAGGATCCTCTAGTCACCGCGCCGCCCGCTGCTGGACCTCGGCTTCGATGGGAAACTCAAAAACTTCGCCCGCCGCGCTCACCACCAGCTTTCCGGAGCCCAAGGCCTTGCCGCCGCTCGGATAGAACACGGCGCCGTCGGTCGATTGCCCCGGCTCGAGCTTGGTGGTCACCAGCGCGATCGCCGATGCCGCCGCGGCTGCCTTCAACCTCGTGGATCCCACGGCAAGATAGTCCTGCCGCCTCGATTCATATCCGTTGGTCGAATGCACCTGCGCGTTGCCGAATAGCGCCGCTTCGTACGCCGTGATCAGCCGGCCGACATCGCCGCGGCTGGCGTGATCGAGCAGTTGTTTCACCACCGTTCCAGCGGAGACCGCCTGGATTTTTTGCCCGCTGTCGCGCTCAAACCGGAAATCTTCCGGTTTGAAACTCCAGGAGACCGGCGAACCGTTGGAAATCGCCACCTGTAGGATCGAGTAGCCCAGAATCCGCGTGGGCAGCGGCGCGAACATGATGGTCACGCCGCCGCGCGTGAGCGCCTTGTACTTGAGGCCTCCGGACTCGAACTCGAGAACCTGCGCGTTCAGCCCGGCCATCGGGAGCGCGGCCAGCAGCAGCAACCCGGGCAGCGGGCCTCGCGATCCCATGAAACTATTATCTCTGATCTCGCGTGGGCTTCCGCATCAGCAACAGCAGCGGAATCATCAGCAGAAATACCACGGTCACGAGCACGAAGATATCCAGGAACGCGCGCATGGCCGCCTGCTGCTGCACCAGTCCGAACACGGCTCCGTAGGCGCGCCGCTCGGCCAGCACCGGTCCCGATCCGTTTCCTAAAAACATCGAGCGGAGCGAACCCACCCACCGCTCGGTCGCCGGATCGCCCTGGACGACATGCGATCCCAGAATGTTGATGTACTTCTGCTGGTAACGCGTATTAAGCATCGCGATCACCGCGATCCCCACCGCGCCGCCCAGGTTCCGCATCAGGTTGAACAGGCTGGTGGCGTTGCCCATGCTCTCGCGCGGCACGCGGCCCATCGAGATAGTCGTCAGCGGCACGAAGATCAAGCCCAATCCCAAGCCCTGCATGAACTGCGGCCAGAACAGGTCCCAATAGCCGACGTTCAGATTCATCTGCCCGAACTCCCAGGTGGAAAACGCGCCCAGCAGCAATCCGCAAGCCAGCAGCTTGCGCGGATCGAAACGCGGCAGAATCATCCCGACCAGAGGCATGGCGATCATCGAGCCCAGCCCGCGCGGCGCCATGGTCAGCCCGGCTCGCGTCGCCGGATAACCCATCAGCGTCTGGAGCCAGATGGGCAAAATCACAATGCTTCCGTAGAGCACGAATCCCAGCGTCGCCATGAGGAAAACGCCGGTGCTGTAGCTCGGCACCTTGAAGATGCGTAGATTCACCACCGGATGTTCGGCCATCAGCTCGCGGACGATAAATGCAACCACGAACACGGCGGCAATCACCAGCAGCCAATCGACAAACGGCGAGCTGAACCAGTCGAGCTGCTGCCCTTTATCGAAGGCAATCTGAAGCGCGGCGATCCAGATTGCCAGCATTCCGATGCCCCAGTAGTCGATGCTGGCCTCCGTGTTGCGCTTGATGTAGGGCGGATCGAACACGAACGCCTGCACCAGCAGGACCGAAATGATTCCGACCGGCAGGTTAATGTAGAAAACCCAGCGCCAGGTGTAACTGTCCGTAAGCCAGCCGCCGAACACGGGCCCAAGCACAGGCGCGACGACGATGCCGAGTCCCCAGAATCCCATCGCTTTCCCGCGGCTTTCCGGCGGGAACGCCTCGAGCAGCACGGCTAGCGAAAGCGGCTGAAGCGCTCCGCCGCAAAGTCCCTGAAAAATGCGGAAAAGAACCAGCAGGGGCAGGCTCGGCGCGGCGCCGCACAGGAACGACGATGCCGTGAATCCAACCACGCTGTACATCAGCAGGCGCTTGCGGCCAAAGAAGTTCGCCAGCCATCCGGTCATCGGCAGCACGATGGCGTTGGCCACAAGGTAGGACGTCAGCACCCACGTGGCTTCCTCGATGGTCGCCGAGAGATTCCCGGCGATGTGCGGCAGCGACACGTTCACCACCGTGGTGTCCAGCACCTCCATGAAGGTGCAGGTCATTACCGCGAACGCGATAATCCATGGATTGATGTGACGGGGGTTAACGTGGCGCTCAGACACTACTTATTAGAGTAACGGCTTCAGCCCCCGATTCAGACAAAGACTCGCCGGATTACGCCCCGCAGCAGTCCCATCAGCAACAAAATCAACCCGAACGTGCACACGATGGTAGCTCCTGTGGGAAGGTCGATTTTGAGCGATAGATACACGCCCAGCACCGAGACGAGCGTTCCCATGGTCCATCCGATCGCCAGGCGCGGGCCGATATTTTCGGCATAGAGCATCGCTCCGACCGAAGGCACGATCAGGTAGCAGAACACCAGCAGTACGCCGGCAATGGCGACGGAAGAAGTTACGACGAATCCGAACGAAGCGTAAAACAGAAAATCCCATAAGCGTACCGACATGCCTCGTTTTTCGGCTTCCTGCGGGTTCATCGAGATCAGCAGAAATCGTTTGCGCAGCAGGTAATGAAACAGTCCGATCGCGCCGTACAGCAGCGCCGTCTTTCGGACCTCGGCCCAGGACACCGCCAGGATGTTGCCGACCAGCATCTCTTTCAAGTGTTCGGTCTGCGCGGTGGATTTGCTCATGGCCACGATCGCGGCCGCCGAAGCAACCGCATAGCAGATGCCGATAATCGCTTCCTGCGGAATCTTGGAGCTATGCAGCCGGACCGAGGAAAAGATCGCCGCACCCAGGAACGTGAACGCCAGGCTCATCCAGTACGCGCCGGTGCTGTGCGGATCGAACCCGTAAAGGACAGCGATAGTCGTGCCAAACGCCGCGATCTGAGCCAGGGACAGATCGACGAAAATGACTCCGCGCTCCACCACGTGAACTCCGAGGTAGGCGTGGATGCCGGTGAGAATCAGGCTGGCAACAAAAGGAGCTGCTAAGAAGGCGATAACGTCCATTTATTTGTTTTTCGAAAATGCCGTTGTCAGAAGGTTGATGTCGTAATCGAACAATTGGAAATAGGTCTGGACCTGTTTTTCGCCGCCCACGGAGGGCAACAGCACGAGAGCCGTTCCGCCTACCGCCTGCGCGATGGAATTCGGCGTCTTCATGTCGAAATACGGCTCCACCAGCACCAGCCTGATGTTCTGCTGCTTCATCTTGTTGATCACTTCGAGCGTATGGCTGGGAGTCGGCGGAATGCCGGGCTTGGGCTCAACGTAATCCGCCACATCCAGCCCGAAGCGCTTGGCGAAATTCGGAAACGAGCGATGATACGTGATCACCTTGCGCCCGCGATAGGGCGCCATGGCCGCATCCCAGCGCTTTTCGGCATCGGTCAGACGCTGTTCGAAGTCCTTCAGGCGCTGGTCGAAATACGCCGCGTCGGCGGGCTGCATCTCCGAGAGCTTGCTTTTGAACGCGCGCGCGATCTTCCGTCCGTTCTCCGGATCCAGCCAGTAGTGCGGATTCCCAAGCGGATGCACGTCGCCCTCGGCGCGCGTGATCGTTCCGGTCGGCACCTCCAGAATCTCGCAGACCGAGGAAACGTCGAAATAGCCCTTCGCTCCCACTTGGATTTTCGAGTTTCCGCTCTGCGTGATCAGCGGCGGAAGCCAGCCGATCTCCAGTTGCAGGCCCACAATTGCCAGCAAATCGGCCTTTTGCAGCTTGAGCAGAAAACTCGGTTTCGGCTCGACAAAGTGCGGATCCTGGTAGCCCTTGGCGATCGAATCGATCGAGATGCGGTCGCCTCCGATCTCGCGGCCGATCGCCGCCAGATCTTCTGTCGAAGTAACGATGTTGATTTTCGAAGCTGCCGGACAAAGTCCCGCGGCCAGCAGCGCCGCAATGAGAGTCTTGCGAAGGGACATCATAATCTCCTAGAAAGGATGCGCTCCGTGCGCACCGATCGAGAATAGAAACTGGAACAGAAATTCGTTGGCGATCGGGCCTTCCGCGTATTTCGTACGGCGGTACTGACCGCGCACCTGGCTGAACTCGCTGGGCCAGTACGTGAGGATTGCCGATCCGCCCGTGTCCTGCTGCAACGCGCTCAGCGACCGCTCGGATTGATCGAAGCGGCCGCCCGCGAACCAGCGCCGGGCAAATTGGTACTCACCCGAGATGAAGTATCCGAAGGGCGTCTGCCGCATCCTCACGGGATTGGCGGGCAGAAGCCGGGCATCGTTGCGATCCCAGACGAACTCCGCCCTGCCCGTGAAGGAATGATAGATGGCGCGACGCAGCGGCTTCCAGCGCACGGTCGCGTCGACGCCGTACAGGTTATTGAACAGCCCGGGGCCTGCCAAAGATCCGCCGCGCGCGTAGGAGAATCCCAGGTCGATATTAGTGGATTCCGAAATATCCCGGTAGCCCCGCAGATGGCCGACCGTGTTCAGATTGTTCGCGCGCCAGGAATGAAACACGTTGTCGGAATCGCCCCGAAATACCTGACCCGTTCCCTCCAGGAACAGTCCTCCGGGCGCGGGCAAAATCCGAGTCAGCGAAACGCCGGCATCGTTGATGCCATCCTCGCCGCCGGTGAAGTTCTGCATCACTAGCGGGCGATCCACCCACGGCAGCACGTGGTTGTGAAGCGTGTTCACCTTGCCGAACGCAGCCCGCATCTTGCCGGCGCGCAGCTCGAAACGGCCGGGCAACGCCGGGAACGTCAAATATCCTTCTTCCAGGTCCACGCCGTGTTCCCCGAAGCTGATGAAGAAATCCGCGCGCGCATACGGATCCAAGATGGCCTGCAACGCGACTTCACTTTCGTGCATTTCGAACGCCTTGCCAGGCTGCACCGGATTTTTGCCGCCGATCCCGATGAAATCGCCGATCGCCGCGATATCCGGGTTGAAAGCTTTCGACGCGGCGGCTTGCGAGCCCTGGTAGTTAGGCAGATTGGCCGCAGTTCCGGGCGCTTGCAATGCGGCCGGCGGCGCCACCGCGGGGGCGGCCGCCGCTGGGGCAGGCGCAGCAGCGGCCGCGGCTTCCGGAGACTTCTGCCCCTTCAACTCCGCGACTTCTGCTTCGAGTGCTTTGATGCGGTCTTCCATGACGCGCAGGCGCTCGAGCAGCGCGCTATCGTCCTGCGCGTGCACTGCGCCCCCAGTAAGACAGACGGCTGCGAGCACACACAGGTGACGTCTCATTCCAGGGTCCTCAGACTCCATATTGGTGGGGAACTCCCGCCGGAACTACACGAAAGCCATGAACGGGCCGGATTTCGCTATGAGCGGGCCATCTGAAGCGATTGGCGGACTACCAGCGCGCTTGCTCCCGAATCGAACTCGCCAGCCGTTTGCTCACAATGGCCTCGAATCCGTTGGACATTTTCAGAAGCCAGCGGCGGCTCGAGAGCGGCGAAATTTTCCGGATCTGGTCGGTGTTGATGAGCGTGCTCCGATGCACGCGCCGGAAGCGCGGGCGCTCGAGCTTTTTCTCCAGCTCCTTCAAAGAGTGATCCGAAAGGTAACGGGGCCCGGTGGTAACGATGTGCACCAGCTCGCCTTCCGCCTGGAAGGCGACGATCTCGGCAGGATCCAGCAAGTACAAATCCGCTCCGCGCCGTCCGACGATCTTCTTCGGAACGGAAGAAGCCGCCGCGTTTTTCAGTTGCCGCTGCGCTTTTTCGATCGCTTTTTCCAGCCGCTCCCGGCGAACCGGCTTGAGCAGATAATCCACGGCCCCCACTTCGAAGGCTTCGAGCGCATGTCGCTCATACGCCGTGACGAAGATGATCAGCGGAGTGTTCGCGCCGCGCAAAGAACGCACCACCGCGAGTCCGTCGAGCTCCGGCATCTGCTGGTCGAGCAGTACGACATCCGGATGCAGATCCAGAATCCGCTGGAGCGTCTCTTTTCCGGTGGACGCCTCGCCGGCAATCTCGAGCGAGGGGATCGCTTCGACGTGTTCCCGCAAAATCTGCCGGGCCACCGGCTCGTCGTCGGCGATCAGGACCTTCACCTCAGTGCCTCGACCGGACGAACGGCCGCGGCGGGAATCCGGACGGACACTTCCGTTCCCCAGCCCCCCGAATCAACCGTCATCTGCGCCTCGCCGCCGTAACACAACTCCAGGCGGCGCTCCACATTCTCCAGGCCGACTCCCCGGCGCGACGATTTCGAGAAACCCGGACCACTGTCGCGGACCGAAATCAGCAGCGCTCCATCGGCATCGACGCGGGCGCGGAGCTGGATCAGCCCGCCGCCGGCCTGCGGCGCGATTCCGTGTTTCACGGCGTTCTCGACCAAGGGTTGGATCGAGAGGATCGGGATGGGCACGGCTTGGGCCTCGGGCGTAACGTCGATTTCGAGGCGCAGCTTATCCCCCAGCCGCAACCGCTCGACGTCCAGATAGGCCTTGACGATGTGGATCTCTTCCTCGAGCGGCACCAGCGTTCTCTTGGTCTGCAGAAAATAGCGGAAAATGTCGGCCAGATTCAGCACGGTCTCGCGCGCGCCGCGGGCCTCGCGAGGGATGATTCCGTAAAGCGTGTTGAGCGCGTTGAACAGAAAATGCGGGTGGATCTGCGATTGCAGCGCGCGGAGCTCGGCTTGAGCGACTAAGCGCCGCGTCTCCAGCTCGCGGAATTGTTCCAGTTGCTCGCCAATCACGGAGGCGGCGCGACCCAGAACCTGCAAATCCTCGCTCAAATAACGCCGTCCTCCGGTGCGCCGCCCGAGCAGAATCGAAACCGATCCGCGGGGGCCGCTTCGAAGAGGAACTACAGCTTCGGCGCCCTGGTTCTCCGGCTCGGCAACACCCGGCGCGATGCGCGCCGGCGCACCCATGAACGCGCCGAGTCTCATTACTGCGGCAGAAATATACTCCTCCTCGGTGCGTATGGGCGTCTTCAGATCGCGCATGAGGGCGTCTTCGTTGGAGCGTCGAAAAATCAGGCGGGTGAGCGCGCGCTGGACCCCTCCGCGAGCCAGAGCGAACAGAACCAGCAGCAGGCAGGCTCCCGCCAGCAGCAGCGCCGTATGGAATGCTGTGTCGGCAGGCGGCAAGAGCCCGAGCATCCACGCCTCCACAGCGCCGAACACGAACAAGGCCGCCAGGAACACGTTGGCCAGGAACCGGAAGAACGCATCCAGCAGCACGAACCTGTAGTCTTGCAGCAGCACCAGCAACGCCAGAGGAATCGCGGCGTGGTGGAACGCCAGCTCGTGGGACCAGATCTGCTGTGCGTGCCCGCTGCCCAAGTGCACGAAGGACATCGCCAGCAGGAACAGCGACATCGTCCCGATGACGCGCGATGTGGTCGCGCGATCGTGTTCTGCGTGGTAGACGAGCCCCGCCGCCAGGAGCGTGAGCATCCCGAATCCGATCGTGATCGAGATCATCGCCCAGCGGTGATAGCTGGCGCTATTGTGAAACACTTCCGCGACGTGCAGCACTGTGGCCAGCGCGCTCAGGGCATAGCCGGCGCGCACCAGCAGGAGGAGCGTTTTCCGGGATTGACGCTCCAGGCACAGATCGAACAACACGGCCGGAAGCAGGCTGAGCGCCGAGAAGCCGACGGCGATGGTGACGCGGATGAACACCGTGTCGGGCGAAACGCTGCCCAACACGATCAGCGAGGCCAGGTTCCAGACCAACGCCAGCAGCGCCGCCAGCATCGATTTCACGCCTCGCCGGAGCCGCCGCGCCGCACGGTCCTGAAGCAGCAGCGCCAGAAAAATGCCGAAAATGAGCACGCCTGCCGAGTGCCCAAGCGTGTTGACCAGCAGGGACTCGTTCACGGTCCAATGATATCAGCGGAGTATAATCAGCGATTGCTTTTTCGCATCTCCAGTCGTGTGAAAACCTCTGCGTGGCTGGCTTGGCTGGCCCTCGCGGTGTGGCTGACCGCTGGGATCGTCCGCTGGCACGTCGAATATTTCCGCAGCCCTGGTCCGCAGTTCTATCGGGCGGCGCTGGCCGCGCTGCCACTGCTCGCTGCCGGGGCGCTCGCGTGGGCCTGGCTGCGAAAACGGCGCTTGTGGCGATATGAACTGACGGCGATCGCCGCGATTCCGGCGATTGCGGCGGCTCTTCGGGAACCGCGCGCGACGCTGGCCGTGATCGCTCTTTTTGCCGCCTGCTACTGCGCGGGGCGGGCTCTGTGCGAGCGCTGGGGCTGTACCGCGGAAGGGCCGGCAGCCGATCTGGTTTTCTCCACGGCCGCGGGATTCGCGGTCCTGAACGGAGCTCTCTTCGTCAGCGGCCTTGCGCGGCTCTGGTACCCTTGGTTTTTCGCGTTGCTCCTGGCAGCTCCTCTTGTGGTCTTCCGCCGCAAGCTTCCGGCGCTGATCGGCGACATCCGGAAGATCTTCCGCGGTTGGGGCAAACTCAAGGATTTGCAGCGGCCTCTGGCGGGGATTTTCGTCCCGTTCGCGGCGATCCTGGCAGCGTGCACGACCGGGATGATGCTCGCGCCCACGCTTTCCTGGGACGCCATGAAGCTGCATCTTCCGCTCGCGCAGTATTACCTGCAGGCACACGCGCTCGCACCGAAGCCGGAACTCGACTACTCTTTTTTCCCGCAAGCGACCGAGTCGCTCTTCGCTCTCGCCTGGTCGCTGGGAGGCCAGACTGCTGCGCAATTCGTTTCTCCGCTGTTCTTCGCGCTATCGCTTGTGGCCATTTCGATCGTCGCGCGCGAGTGCGGCGCGGCGCCCGATGAAGCCTTTGCGGGGGCGGTGCTCGCCGCTTCCCTGCCCGTCCTCCACTGGGGCGCTTCCGTGCCGAAAAACGATGCGCAGTTGACGTTCTACCTGCTTGCGTCGCTCG
>JBAIXM010000149.1:0-48412 GCA_037916615.1 Bryobacterales bacterium | reverse complement strand
CGTTTTTGGATTACATCGGACTGAGGCGGGGCATGTTGATCGCGGTGGCGATCTGGACCGTGGCCAGCACTTCGCATGCCGGCCTGGCCGGCTTGATGGGATTCGCTCTGGCCCGCGCGTTTCTCGGGTTCGGCGAAGGTGCGGCGTTTCCCGGAGCGCTGCGCACCGCAACCGAAGCGCTGCCGGAAAACAGGCAGTCGCGCGGACTGGCCCTCGGATACAGCGGAGCCTCCTTGGGAGCGCTGATCACTCCCCCGATGATTACGCCCATCGCCCAGCACTTCGGCTGGCGCTTTTCGTTTCTGCTCACTGGATTTTTCGGTCTGCTGTGGCTGGGGCTTTGGTGGCGCATCGCGCGGCCTCCTTATCTGCCCAAGCAAACGGAAGCAGAAACCCACGCACCGCTCAAAATCCGATGGCCGGATCTGCGCGAGCGGCGCTTGTGGGTGATCGTCGCGAGTTTCGGCTTGGGCGGATTGGCCCTGGGAGTCGCGGCTTATCTGAGCCCGCTGTATTTGAATCGAGCTCTCGGCATGTCTCAGACGCAGTTGGGCAACGTTTTATGGATTCCCATGGTCGGCTGGTCCGTCGGATACTTCTTCTGGGGTTGGGTGTCGGACCGGTTTGTGGCTCATCCCGAGCGGCCCGTAGGCGTTTTCGTGCTGTTGACGATTCTGTCCCTGCCGACCGCATTCATGACCCTGACGAACTCCTGGATTGTCTCAATCGCCCTGTTCACCTGGTCAACCTTCATCGCCGACGGCTTCGTGGTGATGTCCCTCCGCATGGGCTCGCGCATTTTTCCCGCCGATCGCGTCGGAATGGTTGCGGGAATCGGATCCGGATCCTGGGGAGCCGTGCAGGCCATCATCCAGCCGGTCTACGGCGCCTGGTTCGATCGGCGGTGGTACACAGCGACATTCCTCTCCATGAGTCTGCTGCCTCTGGTCGGGACGCTTTTGTGGCTCTGGCTGAGCAAGCCGTGGGCGGCTAGCGCTTCCGCTGGTACATCTTCAACTGCTCGAGCTGCCCGCGAATGACGCCGTTGGCGGGGTCGAGCTGCGCGGCTTTTTCGAGAAAAGTAATCGCCGTCGCGTCGTCATATTTGCGCGTGTAAGCGAATCCGATGGCGGCGTAGGTTTTCGACGAATCCGGATAATACTCCAGGTTCAGCTTGAGCAGGGCGATCGCATCGTCCGGCTTGGCCGAAGCCAGCGGCTGCGCGATGGTCACCAGGGTGTCCTCGCCGAAATCGTAAGCCTGGCGTCCGTAAAACTGTTTGCGCAGTTCGCGATACTGCTCGGCCGCCGCTGCCGCGCCCTTCTCGCGATAGGTGCGCGTGAGGAGTTCGGAAAGCTGCCGCGGAATCGGTACGCCGCGATGGCAGGTGACGCACTTGACCTGTGCCGCCTCGGCCGGGGGCTTGCCGGTGATGGTTTGAACGCGCGTGTTCAGATCGCGCGTCATGGCGATCATCTGTCGCGCGACGTCTTTCTTGGGCTCCGGCATTCCGCTTCCGCGTGGCGCTGAATGGCAGTATTCACACTGCACTCCCAAAGCCTGGACGATTTCCTGCATCAGCGGCATGATATCCGCCGGAGGGGCCTGAGCCGCCGCCCCGGCAGCAACGGCCAAAATGATCAGCAGTCTGGGCATGCCGACTTAGTGGATGAAGTAGACTCGGATCGCCGCGTCGATACTGCTCTTTTCCATCTTGGGCGTGCGCTGTTCGAAGGTGGCCATGCCGACGATCGCGCTGGCGATGTCTTCCGGATAGCAGGCGCGCAGTCCGGTGGTGGAATGGTTGGCGCAGGCTTCCCGCAAATACTGCTCTGCGCCCGGTTCAATCCACAAGCCCTTTTGGCGGCAGACCCGGCGAACCAGCTCGTCGAACAACGCCGGCTCCATGGCCTCCATCTTGATCTTGTTCTTCAGCCGGCGCATGAACGCTTCCTCGGCCAGATCGTTCAGGCCGAGGTTGGTGGCGAACACCACCACCAGCTCGAAGGGGATCTCGAAGCTCACGCCCGACCACATGGACATGATGTCCTTGCGCCGGTCAAGAGGCACGATCCAGCGATTCAGCAACTCCCGAGGGGAAATCCGCTGGCGGCCGAAGTCGTCGATCAGCAGGATTCCGTTGTTGGCTTTCATCTGCAAAGGAGCGTTGCAAATGCGGGTGACTTCGTCGATGTGGGGATCGAGCATCTCGGCCCGCATTTCGCCGCCCACTTTGACCATGGGCCGCTCGCATAACACCCAGCGCGCGTCCAGGAGCCTGGAATCGTCTTCTACGGCGTTGTGCACCAGCGGATCGTAAACCGTGATGATGTGCCCACCCGCCTCCACGGCGTAGGGGATGTAAACGTGATCCTCAAAGACTCGATGAAGCCGCTCCGCGATACTGGTTTTTCCGAGACCGGTTTCGCCGTAGAGCATGATCGTGCCGCCGGTCACCAGAGCGGTGCCCAATTCGTGGATCACATGCTCGGGCAGGACCAAATCGCTGAGAGCCGTTCGGAGGCTTTCAACCGAAGGCCGCAGCGGGATTCCCTGTTTGGCAACGGCCTGATTGTAGGCCGCCAGGGTAACCGGCGCGGGTCCGGCGTATTGTCCCTTCTTGAGCGCGACTTCGGCCATCGCGCGGCCTTTGTTGGTAAGCGAGATCTCGTAGTCCTCGCCCTGCATGCTCCGGGTCTCCACCAGTTGTTCCTTCTGGAACTGGCGGTAGAGAGCCAGAACGACGCCCGGGCTTAGTTTGGAGCGTTCAGCGATGACCCGCAGCAGAGCGGTTCCCTCGAAGAATACGTGCTTCAGGACCAAGTCGACCAGGAGGCCATTGGAGAGGCCAGTGTCCTCGATCCGGCTGGCTTCCCGGGGTTGGAACTGTTCCCGATCGATCGCAGGCAACATGTCCTCAGAGTACAGCATTTCGGTCGGGCGGGAACCGGCGAAACCGACGGATCAACAGGCCTACCAGTACTATGATCTCGGTACCGGTTGTATCCCTGCCATACACGAGCGAGAATAAGGCATGGCTCGCCCCCGAGATTTGCAGATCTTCTGGGTGGTATTCTTCGCCGGAGGGTTCTGGGTGGCCATCTGGCAACATGAAGCGGTCGCGAAGCTGTGGAAGACCGTGTCCACAGCCGCAGTGGCGATGACCTCAGGCATCCGTCCGGCTCAAGCGCAGCCTGCTCAAGGTGTGGAACAGCCCTCGACTTCGGCCGCCAAGAACGCTGCCAAGCGCTAATCCTAGTCCTTCAGGTTGATCGTTTTCCTGCACTCCTTCGCCCCGCAGCAGCAGGGGGTGGTTTCTTCATTTTTTGAGAAATGATAGTCCACGGTGAGTTCCTCGCCGGGGCGGATCTTGCGCAGGCTCATGTAAAGGATATGGCCCTTCATGATCCGGGAGATCAGGTTGGGGCCGCAGCTATGGTTGATGTATTCGGCTCCGCTGCCGCCCACAGCCCCATCGATCACCCAGTAGCGGTTCAGCGAGAAATAGTACGTGCACTGGCCATGCCCGCGTTTTTCTGCGGCCCTGGCGCTAATGCGCTCTCCCGTGTACTCGATGACCTTGCGGTTCGCGGGAATCGATTCAAGAGCGAACACGCCTCGCCCGTGAATCCGTGAATTGCGGATCTCCATCCGATAGACTGCTGCGGGAACTTCTTTGGGATCGATTATGGTGACTTTCATGAATCCGTTGAATTAATCGCATGGGTCCGCATCCAGGCGCGCGACGACTCCTTCTAAGCCCGGCCTGGCGGCCGGATAGCGCTTAAGCACCAGCGGATCGTGTCCCGGGATCACGTGACGCGGCGATTCCGCCAGCCTGCGGATTGTGTTGAAGCCTTCCAGCATTTCGCCGACGTTGAATAAGATCGGGTAGGGTCGCCCCTGTTCCATATTGGCGTAGAAGTGGCTCGCATCGGAAGCGACCACCACCCATCCTCGCCGCGTGCGGACGCGGACCACCTGCAAGCCCATGGAGTGTCCACCGACGCGATGCAGCGTGATTCCCGGAGCCAGTTCGTCGTCGCCGTCGTGAAACGCGACGCGCCCTTCGAAGATCTTGTGGACCATCGACGAGACATCCCCCGGCTCGAACGGGAAACGAGTCGCTTCGTGACACATATGCCGTCCCGTGCAGAAACCCATTTCGCGATCCTGCACGTGATAGCACGCTTCCGGAAACTGATCCAGGCATCCGGCATGATCGTAGTGCATGTGCGTGACGATCACGTCGCGCACCTGGGCAGGCTCGATGCCGATCAGTTTCAATCCCTCGGCCGGCATCCGCAGGAGTTCGCGTTTCCGCTTGCGCGCCATTTCCGCGTTGAAACCCGTGTCCACGACAAACGTCCGGTTTTCCCCCACGATCGCCCACACGAAGTAGTCGATGGGCATGGGTCCGTCATGCGGATCGCCGCCCAGAAAATTCTCGCTGGCCCTCCGCGCGTGGTGCGCGTAGCGTATTGCGTAGATTTCGTATGTATCCGCTGCCATCTTGTTATGATCTGACAATGGACAAAGCAATGTTTGAGGCTGGACTGGAAGTGCGCAAGGCGACGCTCGGCAAAGAGTTCGTCGAGAACGCGATCAAGAGCGCCGACGATTTCAATCGTCCCTTGCAGGAGTTCGTCACCGAGTACTGTTGGGGCGCCTGCTGGACGCGCCCGGGGCTTCCTCGCAAGACGCGCAGCATCATCAACCTCGCCATGCTGACCGCGCTGAACCGGCCCCACGAGCTGAAAATGCACATCAAGGGCGCGCTCAACAACGGCGTCACGCGTGACGAGATTCGGGAAGTGCTGCTGCAAACCGGCGTGTACTGCGGCGTGCCGGCTGCCGTGGATGCCTTCCGGAGCGCCAAGGAAGTGTTCGCGGAATTGGACAAGAAGTAAATGGCCAAAGAACGCTTGGGATTTATCGGGGTCGGCCGGATGGGCGACCCGATGGCGCGCAATCTGATCAATGCCGGGTTCGAGCTTACGATTTACGACACGAACGCGGCGGCCATCGAGCCGCTGCGGGCTTTAGGCGCGCAGGTCGCAAAATCGCCCGCGGATGTGGCCTCCGCCGCCGAGATTGTGCTGGTCAGCCTGCCGACGCCGGACATCGTCAAGAAGGTCTCCCGCGAGGTTGCGTCGGGTTCGCGCATAAAGATTTTTATCGACGTTTCGACAACCGGTCCGAAGGTCGCATCCGAGGTGGCCGCCGAGCTCAGAACCAAGGGCATTACGGCTGTCGATGCTCCGGTGAGCGGAGGCGTCGGCGGCGCGCGCAAGGGGACGCTCGCGGTCATGCTCGCCTGCCCCAACAGCTTGGTCGAGCGCGTTCGCCCCGTACTTGAGCCCATCGGGAAGATATTTTTTCTGGGGGAACGTCCAGGATCGGGCCAGTTGATGAAGCTCGCCAACAATATGCTTTCGGCGGCGGCGCTCGCGGTGACTTCGGAAGTGATGGTGATGGGGGTCAAAGGCGGGCTCGACCCGAAGGTAATGCTCGACGTGATCAACTCGGGTACGGGCCGCAACAGCGCCTCGGTGGACAAATTTCCCAAATCGATCCTGCCGCGGACGTTCGATTTCGGGTTCGCGATCGGGCTGCTGCTGAAGGACGTGAAGCTGTGCACGGATGAAGCGGCGGGACTGGGCGTTCCGATGATCTGCGGTAACGCGATCCGCGAGCTGCTGGCGATCACCGCGTTACGCCAGGGTACGGACGCCGATTTCACCACGATTACCAAGACGGTCGAGGGGTGGGCGGGCGTAGAAGTGAAGGCCGGGCAGGTTTCCGCCAGCGGGGACTGATCTGTCCGCCGCCCTTGCAGCCCGGCCGTGGCCGCCGGAGGCAAGTCGGCGATTTTTTCCGCGCGCTAACATGGAAATACCTGTATGCGCCGCACGCGGTGGCTCTTTCTGGCCGCCATTTTCGCGATCATCTTCCTCGTCGGTGCCACCTATCTCAAGCGCAAAGAAGCTTTGGAAAAGGAAACGCCGGTTCATCCCAAGCCTCTGGAAGCCGGGATCGACGGACGCGCCAACGATTGGGAACACACTGTCTTTAAAGGCGACAAAAAGCAGTTCACCATTCGCGCCCGCAATATCCGGGAAGTGAAGGAACCGTCGGTCATGGAACTGGAGGGCGTGGAGTTGCAGCTCTTCCATGCCGATGGCGAAAAGTCGGATTTGATTCGCTCCGAGGCCGCGCAGTTCGACACAAACTCCAAAACCCTCTACTCAGACGGGGAAGTGGACATCACCATGGGCGTGTCCGTCGACGCCCCGCCCACCGGCCGCTTGCTGCGCATTCATGGTTCCGGAAGGCACTTCGCCAGCGATACCGGCAAAGCCACCACCGACCGGCCGGTCAGCTTCGGATTCGACCGCGGGACAGGCTCGGCGGTCGGGGCCGAGTACGATCCGAATACGCGCGAGCTGCAGTTGCACCACCAGGTGATTCTCGACTGGCGCGGCAAGACCCCCGAAGCGAAACCCATCCACATCGAGGCCGATCAGGCGATTTACACCGAGGCCGATGCGAAAGTCGTATTATTCCCGACGTCCCATCTCACGCGAGGGACTTTGCATATGGATGCCGCCAGAACCGGTGTTCAGCTCGACAAGGGCGCCATCCGGTTCGCCCAGGCCGAGATGGCCCGCGGCGTTCATGACGATCCGGGCCGCAAAGTGGAATACTCAGCCGACGAGATGAACCTGAATTTCGACGACGGCATGGTTATCCGGACCATCGAAGGGCACGATCATGCGCGGCTTGTTTCCACATCCGATACGGCGCGCACCACGGTGAATTCGGACCGCCTCGATCTGGACTTCGACACCGCTGACAAGGAAAGCACGTTAAGAACTGCCGTTGCGACTGGAAAGAGTGCGATTGAAGCGGCTCCGCTGCCGCGTCCTGGAACAAAACCGGGAGAAACGAGGGTTCTGCGCAGCGAAGTCATCCGGCTGTCGATGCGGCCGGGCGGCCGCGACATCGATCGCGTGGAAACGGACGGGCCGGGCAAAATCGAATTTCTGCCCAACGCTCCCGATCAGCCCAAGCGCTCGATGCAAGGCGACCGGATCTGGGTTGCGTACGGCCGCGAGAATCGCATCCAGTCCGTACGCTCGGTCAATGCGTCGACGGTTACCGAACGCGCCGCCAAACCGCCGAAAACGGCCCCCACCGTCACCAGGACCCAAAGCAAAGAGATCCTGGCGACCTTCGATCCCAACACCAGCGAACTTGCGAGCCTGGAGCAAACTACGAATTTCCAGTACGAAGAAGGAGACCGCCGCGCGCATGGCGACCGCGCGACGCTCGATCAGTCCAAGAACATTATGACGCTCGCTGGCTCCGCGCGAACCTGGGACCCTACAGGTTCCGTGGATGCGGAGCGCATTGTGCTGGATCAGAAATCGGGAGATTACACCGCGGAAGGGCACGTCTCCTCCACGCGACAGCCGGATCGCAAGGGTTCGTCCTCGGCCATGCTGTCCAACGATGAAGTGATGCAGGCGGTCGCGAATCGGATGATTTCCACCGGCGACAACAAGCACATTCGATACGAAGGCAAGGCTCGCGCCTGGCAGGGAGCCAACCGGGTGGACGCAGACCGCATCGAGATCGATCGCGATCGCCGCGTCATGGAAGCGCACGGAAACGTGATCAGCCAGTTCCAGGACAAATCGCAGGATAAGAAACAGGATCCAGAGATAGGCCCTAAATCCAAGGCTTCCAGCGCCCCTGTGTTTACCGTCGTCCACGCGTCCGACTTGGTCTACACCGAGGAAACGCGGGTCGCCGTGTACAAGGGAGGCGTGGCGCTGACTCGGCCGGGTCTGACCGTGAACTCGCAGGAGCTGCAGGCTTTCCTGAAGCCGGCGGATTCGGATTCCTCGCTCGATAAAGCCCTCGCCGATGGCGCGGTGAAGATCGTGAGCGTCGCCACCGCTCCCGGAAAGGCGGCGCGCACACGTACGGGCACGTCCGAGCACGCCGAATACTACGCAGACGAGCAGAAAGTGATCCTCCAAAAAGGCCAGCCGACGCTGGTCGACAGCGTAAAAGGCACTACGGCCGGCCAACAATTGACCTGGTGGGCGAACAATGATAGGCTGCTGGTTGACGGCACCTCGGATAAGCCGGCGCAGAGCACTATCCGCAAAAAGTAGACGACGTGAAAGCGCTTCAGACAGCGGAAATTACCAAGGCATACCGCGGGCGCAAGGTCGTCGATAACGTCTCGATTAAAGTCCAGCAGGGAGAAGTTGTCGGCCTGCTCGGACCCAATGGCGCCGGGAAGACCACTTCGTTTTACATCATCGTCGGGCTGATCCTTCCGGATTCCGGCCGCGTTCTGCTGGGCGATCAGGACATCACGCCGCTGCCCATGTATCAGCGCGCCCGGCGCGGCATCAGCTACCTTCCGCAGGAGGCGTCCGTCTTTCGAAAGCTATCTGTCGAAGACAATCTGATGGCGATTCTGGAAACCTTGCCGCTCTCCCGCCGCGACCGGCGCGACCGGGCCAACCGCCTGATCGCCGACCTTGGTCTCGAGCAGGTACGGCACAGCAAGGGCTACATGCTCTCGGGCGGCGAGCGCCGGCGCGTGGAAATCGCCCGCAGCCTGGTGATCGAGCCGAGTTACCTGCTCCTGGACGAGCCGTTTTCGGGGATCGATCCAATCCAGGTACTGGAGTTGCAAAAGATTATCTTCGATCTCAAGCGCTCCGGCATCGGCATCCTGGTGACGGACCATAACGTTCGCGAAACGCTGGCCGTGACCGACCGCGCCTACATCATCAACGACGGGCGCATCTTCCGTTCCGGCACGCCGGACCAGCTAGGCAATGATCCCGAGGTCCGGCGCGTGTACCTGGGCGAAAATTTCAACCTCGAGTGGCAAAGCGGGAAGTGGCAGGTTCCGGCAGAATAGACTGTTTCAATATTTGTCCACTGCAGAACTACCGCAACGAAATCACGAAGTAAAACGGCATGCTGAACTGACCCCCGTTGATGGGTGTGCTTTTCTGGGTATTCACGAGCGCGCCTACCTGGGTGGCATTCCCGGGCGCCGGGGTTCCGTCGGCGTACGTGGTGGAGCCCGCGTCCGGCCAAACGAACCAGGTTTCGTGAATGACGCCGACGCACGGGCCGGATGTTGCCGGCGAGTTCGGCGGGCAGTGATGCACATTCGCGGCAGTATCAATGTAAGGGTCGTTTGCGGTGGCCACGTACGAGTTCGTACTGGGGTCACCAGAAATCGCATCTGTCGTCGGCTTCCACATCCGGAAGTTCCAGGAACCCCTGACCGGCAGAATCGATCCCACCCAAGTCGTGAATGTGTATTCCTGCGAGCGATCATAACCAGTTGGGACAAAGGTCATGCGTCGGACGTGCAGCGTCCCACCGCTACCCGTCAAGATGCCTGTGGCCCACGAAGGTGTGTTGCTGTTTGAGGCCAGCATGTTTCCGAAATTGAAACTGAGCTGCCGCGAAGAGCCCGTCATGAGGACGGCGTCGGTAGTGCCATTACAGATCTGGATCGTCGCCGTGACACCGGACTGGCCGTTGGTATAGGAGCCTGCTCCATCGGAGCGAATTGCATTGAGCGTGGTTCCATCCGAGTAGTAGTCGTTCACCGTCCATACCAGGGCGATATCGCTGCAGCTGGGCTTGCTCGCACCCGCAAGAAGGGGTACGGATAATGTGAAGAGCAGTAAACCGGTGAACCGGGGGTGTTGAAGCATTGGTTTTTTTCCTAGTCTTCAGTCAAACAGCAAAGTCAAAGGAAACAAAGCGTTACAAGTCGCCATTCGTGGAATGTCGCCTAATATCGCGTTGGAGTTGGATATAATTGCTTCTTCTCCATGGGCGATCAGCCACGGGTACCCGCAACGGGAAACACTCGCCTGGAATCCTGGAAAGAAATTGCCGAATACCTGAGACGGGAGGTCCGTACCGTCCAGCGTTGGGAAAGGGAACAGGGGCTGCCAGTCCATCGCCACTCCCACCACAAGCGCAGTTCTGTCTACGCCTTCCCCGCCGAGTTGGACGAGTGGCGGAGAAATAGGGCGCCAGAGCCTGAGCGAATCGCCTGGAGGCGTGCGGCGTTGGTTGGTTTGGGGCTCCTCACCCTGACAGGGGCGCTGGTGTTCGCTGTTCTCGGTTGGTCGACTTTCCGAACCGCGCCGTTCCAAAGAATAGAAATCGAGCCATTGATAGCAACCGGCAACGCCACCGCCGCCGCGATTTCGCCGGAAGGGCGGTATCTGGCTTACAGTTTGTCGGAGACAGTCGGGGGCCAGAGCCTCTGGCTCAGAGACTTAACCAGCGGCGCCAATATCCAGGTGGGCGCGGCGTCGCAGGCTGGTTACGGCGGGCTGACGTTTTCGGGTGACGGTGGCTTCCTCCGTTTCTTCCAGGCTGGAAGTCTGTACCAAATGCCCGCCCTTGGTGGAACTCCCAAGAAGCTCTCGCAAGCCTCAGGTGGATACGTGGCGTTATCGGCGGACGGCAAGCGGATCGCCTTCAGAATCCGCGCGAACGACGAAACTGCAGTCGTAGTGGCAAGCCTGGACGGGAGCAACGAGCGAAAATTGGCCGTCCGCAAGAGTCCTGAATCGCTCCAGGGCATCTCGTGGTCACCCGACGGGAAATTGATTGCATGCGTGGTGGGGACATCGGTCTTCGCCGGCACCGAGGCGACGGTGGTTACCCTCGATCCCAACAGCGGGAAGCAGACGGCAATCGCACCCCGGAAATGGTGGTCGATCGATGACCTTCAATGGCTGCCAAACGGGCGCGGGCTGCTGATGGTAATTCGAGAACCCCCTCTTAAAGCTTTCCGGCCGTGGTATCTCTCTTATCCCGGCGGAGAAACGCACCCGGTTACAAATGACCTGATGGACTACACTACGGTGCGGCCAACAGCCGATTCCAGTTCCTTCGTAAGCGTCCAACAAGGTGATCTGTCGAGCCTGTGGGTAACGTCGGCCGACGGAACCGGGACGACGAGGCGAATCTCGGAGGGGCTGCGGCGGCGCGATGGCGTAGGGGGCCTCGCGTGGACCCCGGATGGCCGAATTGTCTTCGTTTCCTCCTTCACCGGCATCATGCAGATCTGGATCACCAACGCGGATGGAAGCGAAGCCCGGCGGCTCTCGGCTGAAGGCGTGGCCGGCTTGAATCCCCACGTTTGTCCCAATGGCCGTTACATCCTCTATAACTCAGATGCTGGGCCGGAGGGCCGTCATGTCTGGAGGATGGAACTGGATGGCAGCAAGCCGCAACAGCTGACCTTTGGTCCGGACGAGTCTTGGCCCATTTGCAGTCCGGACAGTGACTGGGTCATGTACATTTCCGTGAGTCCCGAAAAACGGACCTTGATGAAGGTGTCCATCGATGGCGGCACGCCCGCATTGATTACTGAGGAACCGATTGTAATGCCGTCGATCTCGCCAGACGGTAAAACGATCTTGGGCACTTACTCAATCGGCTCAGTGAACCAAGTAGTCATTATGCCGCGGGAGGGAGGACCAGTGAAGAAGCTTTTTCCGATCGAGCGGCCTAAGGTTCACTGGTCTCCCAACGGCAGGTCCGTAATGTATGCGGAGACGAAAGACGGCGTTCGAAACATCTGGAGCCGGCCGCTCGACGGAAGTGCGCCCAGGGAATTGACCCGCTTCGCAGATAACGAGGACATTCGGTGGTTCGGAGTTTCGCCCGACGGAGGCCGTCTGGCGGTCGCCCGAGGGACAGTAGTTCGGGACGTGGTGCGTATCCGCAACGTCAAGTGAAACACCGGGCTGAAAAACAGGGTTTGAACGATTATGCTGCTGCGCCGGCCATCGCACGCTCGCCCATCGCGTTCGCGAAGTGCGAGATGATCAGCGACATCTCGTCCAAGGCGCGGCGTCCGGCTTCTGGAGAGAAGCGGCGGCTCAGACTGCACCAGGCGCTTATCAGCCGGTAATTGAGTTTCAGCATCCGATCTTCGATGCCCCACTCCCCCTGTCCGGAGGCATGTTGGATGAGGTACGTGATCATGGTCAGATCGCGGTCCAGAGCGGCCTGCAACCGGTCCAGATCGGTGGCGTTTTCCCGGAGCTGCGCCTGCACTTGAAGGAAGCTCAACTGATTCGCCGCAGCGATATCGGCGGCGTAGTCGCGCGTGGTCTTCGCGCTGAGGATCAGCAGGCAGGTGTAGCGGAACCAGTAGCCGAACAGAAGCACGGAGCTCACCGTGATGACCAGAGTGACGATCAGTTCCAGCATCGTTCACCGCCCCTGGCGCTCACGTTGCGCATGCGAGATGTGAAAATCTTGTTCACAAATCTACTGGAAGAATAGCACCGCATCTCCCAACCGACAAGACCTTCCGAGGTACTAAGGTCGTTTTGCCTAAGGTCGATGGAACTGCATGTTTGCGGGTACCAATCCATGCGTTCGGCAATGTTCTTCATACAGCGCGCCATACGAGCAAGTGATGTAATCGGCTGGCCCGAACCCGAGCAGGAGAGCAGTCTGATCAATCCAGGACTCCGGACCTTCGAGTTCTAGGAAATCGCCAATGGGAGTTTCATCCAGAGTCACGATCCCGGCTTCGAGTGGGGCGGCGAAGGTGGTTCGATACTTCTGATAAGCGAAACCCGGCTGATACCCCAAAGCGCCCAGGATCGCTGCGAGAGCTGGGCCGTCGGCGACGTCCGTCTCGATCTCTTCCCGCGTCTTATGTCCATCCCGATTGGCAGGACCTTTATAGGTGAGCCGCCATTTCTCTCCTGCGGAACGGAGCCGGAGCAACCGATCCCCTCGCCTTAGCTCGCCGTTGGGAAGATCGAAGGTCTGGTCGGTTTCGAGCTGGCGCGGGCCGGTCGCCGCGAAACCGAGTTGTCGCAGGCACGTTTTTGTCCGCTCCACGCCGTCGCGCAGGCGCAGCTTGATCTCGGTCTCGATTCCCACGACGAGGTTGCTGGCGCGCCCGGAGAGACTCGAACTCCCGACCTACTGGTTCGAAGCCAGTCGCTCTATCCGGCTGAGCTACGGGCGCGTCGCCATCATCGTAGCATCCTCACAAGTGCGAATTCACCCGCGTTGTGGCTGCGATATCAGGCCCGGGCGGTACGCGTTAACGTCGCTGTCGTGGCAGGAAGCGTAAAGTAGAACGTCGATCCGGATCCCACTTTGGATTCGAGCCAGATCCGGCCCCCGAAGCGCTCCAGAGTGGCTCGACAAAGCGCCAGCCCGATTCCGTTGGGGGCGTCGCCATTTCCATCGACTCTCCGGAACAGATCGAACACCGCTTCGGCGTCTTCAGGGTTCATCCCGATTCCGTTGTCGCTGACCGCAAAGATCCACTCGCCTCCCTCCCGTTTTGCGGAGACGTGGACCTTGGGGGACGCCGTGGAGCGGTATTTCAGCGCATTGCTTAACAGACCCTGGATCACCTGGAGCAATCCCCCTTCATCCGCCCGGACTGTGGGCAGCTCGTCAAAGGTAACCGTAGCCCTTGCTGCGCTGATTTCCGGATGAAGCTGCTGCACAGCCTGGCGTACCACCGCGTTGGCGTCAATCAGCAGCAGTCCGGCCTGGGGTTGCCTTGCCCGTGCGTATTCCCGCAGCTCATCGATGACGTCGTTCATTCGTCTTGTGCTGTCCAGCATGATGCGGAAGTATTCTTTGGACTCGTTGTCCAGAACAGCAGCATGCCGGGCCTGTAGCAATTCCGCGAATACGCTGACCGCCCGCAACGGTGTTCGCAATGCGTCCGCAGCCGAATTGGCGAATTGCTCCAGGGAACGGTTGGTCTCGGAGAGCCGTTCCATAGCCTTCTGCAACTCCGCTTTTGTCGCCTTTGCCTCGGCGTAACGGCGGGCCGCACGATCCGCAGCCAGGCTGCTCAAAACGCTCACCACGGAGAACCCGATCATCAGTGGCAGTCCAGGCCGGATCGCCAGCATCGTGAACATATACCCTCGAAAGACGCCGAAAAGGATTAGATCCGCGAATGCTGTGGCGAAAAGGCCTCCTTCCAGGCCACCCCACCAGGCGGCTCCCACCACTCCAATGCTGAATGGAAACAGCGGAGCCTGGATATGGAAAGCCATGCTTGCCGCCCAGCTTGTCAGCGCCGAAATCCCGATCCATAGGGCTGTTCGGCCATACATCGCCGGCCGGGATGGGGTGTGCGGCAGCATGGTTGCTTCTCGCCAGTCTACTCCATCGAAAACGTGAACCATTCGCGTGCCTTCGTACTATGCCAGCCTAGTACGGTTTGTACGGCCTTCCTATGGGCTGGAATTCGATTCTGGCCGATGATCACAACTTGAGGGCGATGCGACCTCGCCACCCACAGGCCCGGTATGGACGCCCGAGCCGCCCGGCGATGGTCCCGCCCTCATACGCTCCACCTGGGCACTTCCCGCTACAGTAATACTCATGAACGTTCTGTTTGGTTCGTGCGCGCTGGCGTTTGCTATCGCCACTGCAGCCCCTGCCGCCACGGTGACGACTCTTTTCGGCACAGGCAAACCAGGATTCGCCGACGACCAGGTGAACAACCCGTACGGCCTGGCGATCGGGCCCGACGGCGCGCTGTACTTCTGCGATCTCGATAATTCCAGAATCCGCAGGATCGACCTGAAAACCCGCCAGGTGACCACGATCGCCGGCAACGGGCAAAAGGGTTACAGAGGAGACGGCGGACCTGCGACTGAGGCGTCCTTGAACATGCCTCACGAGTTGCTTTTCGACCGGAAGCGCGATTTGTACATAGCCGAGCGCGACAATCACGTGATCCGCAAGATCGATATGAAAACCGGCATCATCTCCACGGCAGCCGGCACCGGGATGCGCGGTTTTTCGGGGGATGGTGGCTCGGCTGTCCGCGCGCAGCTCAATCAGCCTCATAGCATTGTTCTAGATGGCGATGGTTCCATCCTCATCTGCGATATCGGAAATCACCGCATCCGGCGGTTGCATCTCGACACCGGAATGATCGAGACCTATGCGGGAACCGGCGAGACGAAGCAGACCCCGGAGGGTGCGCCAGTCAAGGGAACGCCCGTGACCGGGCCGCGCACCATCGTGCGCGCGCCGAATGGCGATTTGTACCTGGCCCTCCGCGAAGGCAATGCCATTTATCGCATCGACGCCAAAACGCAGACGTATCATCGCCTGGCGGGCACCGGAGAGCTCGGCTTCAGCGGCGATGGAGGACCTGCTCTTCAGGCGAAGTTTGGCGGATCGGCGACCGGGCCGGCAGCCAGGCTCGCTGGACCGAAAGGCCTCGCGCTGGGATCCGACGGCAGTTTATATGTCGCGGATACGGAGAGCCATGCGATCCGCAAAGTTGATCTCAAAACCGGCATCATCACGACGGTTCTCGGTACGGGGCAGATCGGGGACGGCCCCGAAGGAGATCCGCTCAAGTACAAGCTGAACCGTCCGCATTCGGTGTTGTTCGCCAATGGCGTGCTGTACGTGGGCGACAGCGAAGCGCACCGCATTCTCATGCTTCGCTAGTTTTCTTTGTGAAGAGCGCGTACTGGCCGCCGAGCGGCACCTTCGCCAGCGCCGTTTCCAGAAATCCGACCACGCCGTAGATGGATTGAGGAAAGTACAAAAAATAGTCCTGCTGAAGCGTCCTGAATCCCGCTTGCCTGGTCAGATCGCGGGCCTCACCGGCCTTCAGTAAAATCGCATCCGCATCGACCGGAGTACGGCTCACGATCAGCCGCGTCACGGGATTCAAGGGGTTGTGCTCAATAATGCAAAAGATTCCATTTGGGCGAAGAACGCGCCGAATTTCGCGGGTGAGAGCGAGACGGTCCTCCGGAACCACGTGATGATACACGCACACCGCCGTCACGAAGTCGAACTCGCCGTCACCGAAGGGGATCTGCAAGGGATCGGCCTGGACCCGCGTTTCGATTGTCGTGATGTTCCGCATCATCTCCTCGGAAACATCGCACCCCGCGGCCGATCGGAAATCCGATCGAAGAAGGCTCAGGAGCTCGCCTTTCCCGCACCCGACATCCAGGTATCTCATTTCCGCTGCTGGAAGATGACGGCGACGGAAGAATCGACGGATCAGGTCGGCTTTGCGCCGATGAAAGAACATCGACTCGGTCCCAGTGAACCGATCTCGAATCGGATCGCGCAATAGGTCCTCGTAAGAGGACGACAGATGGTCGAAGCGGGAACGCTGCGTCATGTGGATCGCGCCGCCGTGTCCGACAAATCCGTTTCTCTGTCGCCGGCGGTTGGAGGGTCAGGAGGCGTTCCAAATGTCCGCGCCACGATGTAGAGGGGCCGCGCTTTCGATTGTTCGTAGAGTTTGGCTACATACTCTCCGAGAATTCCGATACTGATCAGCAGGGCGCTCCCGATCAGGGACACGATAACCGTTAGAGAAGTCCACCCGGGAACCGTATACCAGCCCAAAGAGTAAGCCAGGAGTGCCCGGATGCCTTCTTCCACGCCGAGCAGACCGACGACGAATCCCATCATGATGCTAAGGCGAAGCGGCAGAGTTGAAAACGATGTGGCCGCGATCCAGGAAAACGCGAGCATCTTACGCAACGGATATTTCGTCGAGCCGGCGACGCGTGGCTGCCGGTGGTACTTCACTGCAACTTGCGGAAAACCTGCCCACGCGACCATTCCCCGCAGGAAGCGGTGCGTTTCGCGCATTTGTTTGACCGCCTCCAGGCAGGCCCGCGAAATCAGCCGGAAATCTCCGACGTCTGGCGGCAGCTCCTTGTAAACCATGGATCGCATGATTCGATAGAACAGCCAGGCGGTAAAGCGCTTGTAGGCCGATTCGCCGGCGCGTGTCATTCGCTGGCCGTACACAACGTCATAGCCGTCACAGTAGTGATCGATCATCTCGTGAATGACTGCGAGCGGATCCTGTAAATCGGCGTCCATCAGGACCACGGCATCGCCAGTGGCATGATCCAGCCCGGCAGTTGCCGCGATCTGGTGTCCGAAGTTTCGTGACAGGTGCAGCACTCTGACGCGCGCATCATGTGCCGCCCATTCTGCCAACAGGGAGAGTGTCTGATCCGAGCTCCCGTCATTGACCAGAACAATCTCCAGTTCGCTGGAAACCGTGGCAGCGAACCGGCCGACGGCGCGTCTAAGCGCAGGGATCGCTGCTTCTTCGTTGTAAACAGGGACTACAAGCGATAAGCGCCGCGGCTCGCCTCGAGCAACGAGCAGGTGCATCGTAATCGGATCCACGGTGTCGAGGCTTTACCAGTTTCAGAATACGTCCAGCTTTTGTACGCGATTTCCCAGATTCCTCAGAGGCTTTATAACGTGGCATATTGCAGAGATGGCCACCCCCTCCTTCGACCCCGGATTAACCCAGCAGTACACCGGACCGCTGCTGCGAGCCATCAACAAGGACGGATCTTTCAACGTCCGCAGGCGCGGGCTGGGCGGTTTCGCCGGAAGCATTTACATGTACCTGGTGAACCTGTCCTGGCCGCGGTTTTGGGGCTTGGTATTGCTGGCCTACCTGACGGTCAATGTGCTCTTCGCGGTGCTCTACACGGCTCTCGGGGCCGCTGCTTTGCGCACCGCGGAGAAAGACATGGGCCTGGGCTTGTTCGGCAAGGCCTTTTTCTTCAGCGTCCACACTCTCACCACCGTCGGCTACGGCGATATCTATCCGCTCGGCACCGCTGCGAACATCCTCGCCGCCTTGGAAGCGCTCCTGGGATTGATGGGCTTCGCCATCGCCACCGGCCTCCTGTTTGCCCGATTTTCCCGGCCGAGCGCGCGGCTGGTATTCAGCGACCGCATGGTTGTAGCGCCCTATGGCGAAGGCCATAGCTTGCAATTCCGGCTGGCGAACCGGCGCGCTAACGTACTCACGGACGTCGTCGCCGATATGATGCTGATGACCGTGGAGCGCGATTCCTCAGGCCAGCTCCGGCGGACTTTCGTCGAACTGAAGCTGGAAAGAACGAAGATCTTCTTCCTTGCCCTAACTTGGACCGTTGTGCACCCAATCGATGAAAACAGTCCACTGGCGGGGAAAACCGCCGCAGACCTGGAAAGGCTCCAGGCCGAGATACTGATCCTGATCCGCGGCTATGACGATTCCTTCACGCAGGTGGTCAATACCCGGTATTCCTATCGCTGGGAAGAGATCGAATGGCGGGCGCGATTCGCGCCGGCTTTCGAGGTCTCAACCGAAGGGCACCTGGTGCTGGACCTCAACCGCGTTAGTGCGATTTCCCGGTTTTAGTGTTTTTCGACCACGGCATAATACTTGTCGAAGAACTTCAACCTGGGAGTTTCGATCTGCGGCCCGAACTGCACTGTATCGCCGAAGACCATTGCCTGTCCGTCGTTCTTTGAGCTGTAGGGCTGCCATACCGGGAGCCCTTTTCCGTTGGGATCGCCTGTGGCGATGAAGTTGGCCCAATAGGAGGACATCATGCCGGCCAGCTTATGATCCGCCTCTGTCCAGGAATCGTTGGCGGGCGGGTTGTTGAACATGTAGGGCAGTTCCGCTGTATGGCTGGCTCCGCGCGCGCCGCTTCCGGGAGGAACGTGCGTGAAGTAATAAACGTACGCTTTCTTGCCGCGCTTCACTTGCAGTTGCGCCCAGGTCCGCATATGCCAGGCGGTTTCGTCGCGGCTGCGCATCAAGCCTGAAGACGACGCTTCCGAGTCGGTGCTGGCCGGATAAAGTCTCAGAAAATCGTCCGCCAGATCGGCATAGGTCTGCCGCGCCCTGTTCTTGGCAGCATCGGCCGAGGTATTTCCCGCGGCGAAAAACGTCCCTTCGTCTTGATTCGATCCGACCAGGATATCCACGTCGTTCTGTTTCCCCTTGACGAACGTGCTCGACAAATCCTCGGGAATCATCCAGCCATCCACAATGATCCCGGCCTGTACGCCGGTGACTGCTTGCGCCAGTTCCTGTGTGGACATGCCCCGCAGGTCGGCGATCGAACGGGTACCGGCGGCTCGCTTTCCGCCTTCCTCGGCCTGCTCGAGCGTGCGCATCTTGCCGATGCTCAAGCCCATCCAGGCTCCGCTCTGCGCCGCTGCCCGCTGGAACAGCCCCTTGCCTTCGGGCGACCCGACCATGGCGGCCACCAGGATCGCGCCGGCCGATTCCCCGTCGATGGTCACTTTGCGCGGATCGCCTCCGAACGCGGCGATGTTCTTCTGCACCCAGCGCAGCACGGCCGCCATGTCCATCATTCCGTAATTGCCGGACGCGTTGTGGCCGGATTCCTTGGTCAGTTCGGGATGCGCAAGAAATCCGAACATCCCCAGGCGATAGTTATAGGTGACAACCACGATTCCTTTTCGGGCGAGCGCCTCTCCGTCGTAGCGCGCTTCCGCGCCGGATCCGCCGGTAAAGCCGCCGCCGTAGGTCCAGACCATCACCGGAAGGCGGTCGCTCGCCGATTTCGCGGGAGTCCATACGTTCACATAGAGACAATCTTCGCCAGGCGCGGGACCGGCGGGCGCCGCTTTGGCGGGTGCAGGCCCCTTTTCACCCCCGCCCTTCCCTTTTCCGCCTCGCCCGCCTCCGCCTCCGGCGGTGCAGTTGGGGCCGAATTGCTCTGCTTTCCTGACTCCGTCCCAGTGCGGAGCCGGTTGCGGAGCCCTCCACCGCAAATCGCCCAAAGGAGGAGCAGCGTAGGGAATCCCTTTGAACATCCGCACTGTGGAATCCGCATTGGATACGCCGGAAACGGCGCCGCTATCGAGGCGTACGGGATCCGGGAACGCGGCCCGGATCGGGCCGGCCAAAAGCATCGCAAATGGAAGAATGAGAAGAGTTTTCGGCATAGGATAGCTCTCGGCTGAGTATGTCAATCTGCCGCCGCCTTGTCAACGCGTCCTGCGATACGCCAGGAATTCCCCGTAATCGCGGATATATTCGTCCGGATCGTAGTAATCCGAGGCAAGGACGAGGAGCACGGCGTTTCGGGAGAACTTATACTCGGTTGCCCAGACCATGGGCGGGATATGAACGCCTTTATCCGGCGAATCGAGGATGACTTCGTAGCGGTTGTTCCCGTCATCGATCACCAGGTTGCAGCGCCCGGCCACACACACCGCGAACTGGTGCAGGCGGCGATGCGCGTGCTCTCCGCGGATGTGCTCGCTCGAGACATCGAACACTAGAAAATAGCGCTTCACCTCAAATGGCACATGTTTATGGATCTCGCCGAAGCTGAGACTGCCCCGGAGATCGCGGGCGCGGGGAAGCCGGTAGACCGCGGCTTCTCCAAGTTTTCTCGCTGCTTCCGTCTCCCAAGCGTCCAGCCTGGGGAATGGAGCCTCGGCGGCCGCGTCCACGTATCCGATAATCCGCGCCGGGTTTCCGGCCACCTTCGAATGCGGAGGAACATTACGCGTCACCACAGCGCCGGCGCCCACCATGGCGCTCTCTCCGATCACTAATCCGGGCAGAATCGTGGCGTTGGCCCCGATCGAAGCATGGCGCTTGATCAGAGTTCTCGCATATTCGGCCGGATGCTGTCTGCTGCGTGGAAAGCGGTCGTTCGTGAACGTCGCATTCGGCCCGATGAATACGTCGTCTTCCACCCGCAGCCCGCTCCACAACTGGACGCCGCACTTAATGGTCACCCGGTCGCCAACGATAACGTCGTTTTCAATGAAAGTGTGATCGCAAATGTTGCAATCGCGGCCGATGCGGGCTCCGGGAAGGATGTGGGCGTAGGCCCAGACCTGCGTTCCTTCTCCGACGTGATCGGACTCGACCAGCGCTGTTGAGTGGAATCGGTTTCGGGCTGGGCGCACCGTCACCTGCATAAAGTAACAGTAGGCGCAACCGGAATTCCTCTCAATTCCGGTTTTCCAAGCGCGGCTGTTCCGTGTGCCGAAAACACTGTGTCTACAATTGAAGTAGCCCCCAATGCAGAGTATTCTGGTCATCGACGACGATGAAAGCCTCCGCGACACAATCGGCTTGATGCTTGAAAATGAAGGATTTCGTCCGATTTTGGTGGCGGACGGCAAGACCGGGCTGGAGCAGGCCTTCGCTTCGCGGCCTCACTTGATTCTGGTGGATCTCCGTATGCCCGGGTTGAGCGGTGTGGAGGTCTGCAAGCGGATCCGCGCAGCCGGGATGAAAACCCCTGTCATCGTGCTGAGCGCGATGGGCGACGAAATCGATAAAGTGTTGCTGCTGGAAATCGGCGCGGACGACTATGTGGTCAAACCGTTCGGAACACGCGAACTGCTGGCTCGAATCCGGGCGCTTCTCCGCCGGACCACGCAAGGCTCCGACCTGGTGCTCTCTTTTTCGGACGTCGAGGTGGATCTCGACCAGCGCATGGTGCGGCGGGGCGGCTCGGAAACCCGCATGACCCGCGCTGAGTTCAATCTTCTGGCATTCTTCCTTCAAAATCCTGGGCGCGCGCTTTCCCGAGACGTCATTCTGAATTCCGTGTGGGGCTATGAGTCGTTCCCGAACACCCGCACGGTGGATGCGCACGTGGTCCGGCTGCGGCAAAAGCTGGAGCCCGATCCCGAAATCCCGCGCCATTTCCTGACCATGCATGGGGTGGGATACAGGTTTTTACCGTGACCATCCTGGTGGTGGATGACGCGGTTGACAGCATTGCCACGCTGAACCTGGCGCTCGAACCGCTCTCGGGCATCGTCATCCGAACCGCCCTCTCCGCCGAGGCTGCACTTGCAGAGCTGGAGAGTGGTACATTCGCGGCTGTGATCACCGACATTCATTTGCCTGAGATGAACGGTCTGGAACTCGTCGCGCGGATTCGGGGAAATCCGCGGTTTCGATCAATACCCGTGCTGGTGGTGAGCGCTGACGCCGACCCTTCGACGCCGGCGCGCGCCCTCAGCCTGGGCGCAAATGCGTATTTCGCCAAGCCGTTCTCTCCCAGCGCGATGCGCAAGAAGTTGGAGGAGCTCATTCATGCGTCCTAAGTTCTTGTGTCTCTGGTTGGGAGCTTTCGCGGCCGGTTCGTTGAGCGCGCAGCAGCCGGACCTCAAACAAGTGATGGACCGGTTGGACCGGCTGGAAACGCAGAACAGGGAATTGATGGACGAGATCCGCGCCCTGCGCCTCCAGTTGGCGGCGGCACAGCCCTCTCCGGCCGAGAATCCGGCTGAACCGGCTGAAAACGCGCCCCAGGTGGCTGAAGCGCCGCCGCAGCCGATCGCCGAGCGCGTGGCAATTGCCGAACGCCGCCTGGCGGAGCTCGACCAGGTTAAGGTTTCCACCGAGCACCGTCTTCCCGTGACGCTCACCGGGATGTTGCTGTTCAACGCGTTCCTGAACGGCAAAGGTGCCGGTGGAGCGGACAATCCGACGCTGCTGCCTCCTAACGGACAGCAAGGTTCGGGAGGGGCGACGCTGCGGCAAAGCGTGATCGGACTGAAGGTGGACGGGCCGAACATCGTCGGCGGCGGAAAGGTCAGCGGGGCGGTTTACATGGACTTTTTCGGCGGAGGCACGGGGCTCAACCAGAGCATGCGCCTGCGGGTCGCCACCTTGGATTCGACTTGGAAAAACACCACGCTGGGTCTGGCGTTCGATAAACCGATCATCGCGCCGCGCGAACCGGATTCCCTGGCCCAAGTGGGCGTCTCCCCCCTCACTGCTGCCGGGAACCTGTGGCTGTGGCAGCCACAGGTGCGCCTGGAGCACCGAATCTCATTTTCCGAGCAATCCGGGCTGCGCGCGCAGTTCGGCGTGTATCAAACCTCAGAAGGGGGCACGGGGCTCGCTTCGGAGTATCCGGATCTAGCCAGAGCGCGTCCAGGGTATCAGGGCCGCTTCGAGTTCTGGGGGCAATCCGGCAGCCGCAGGATCGAGATCGCACCAGGTTTCCACCTGAGCTCGACGCGTGTGGTCGGGCAGTCGGTGCCTTCTCGAATTTTTTCGATCGACTGGCTGATCCGCCCGGCTGCGCGCATCGATTTTACCGGGACCTTCTTTCATGGAGAGAATGTCGGAGTCATCGGCGGCTTGCGGCAGGGCGTGACCGTAATCAACGGCCTGGCTCGCCCCGTGCAAGCCATGGGAGGCTGGGGCCAGTTCACGTTCCGCGCGACACAGAGGACATCGTTTCACCTCTACGGCGGCCAGGAGGACGATCGAAACAGCGACCTGACCCGGGGGGGCGTCGGGAAAAACCAGGGCTACGGGGCGAACGTTATGTATCGCCTTGGCTCAAACATTCTGACCAGCCTCGAGGCCTCCCAGGTGCGCACGACCTATATCGGATCCGGCACAGTGATCAACCCGCATTATGATTTCGCATTCGCATACCTGTTTTAGAGCAGTAGGGCAGGCGATCGTATCGCCTGTCCGGGCCCGCTTCGGGATCGGCTTGGTTTTCGCAAGCGTCCTGGCTGCAGGTTCCATCAGCGGACGTGTGGATCTCCGCGATTCCCAGGATGCGGCCGTCCGCAAACACCAGGATTTTTCGGGAGTCGTGGTTTGGCTCGAGCCGGTGAACCCCGCCACCGTGCCGCCGCCGTCCGACGCCGTCGCGAAGATGATCCAGAAGGACAAGACGTTCACACCGCACGTTTTGCCCATCCGCGTGGGAACCAGCGTCGATTTCCCCAACTTCGATCCCATTTTTCACAACGCCTTTTCCAACTACAACGGCCAGTTGTTCGATGTCGGACTCTATCCTCCGGGGACTTCACGCCGTGTACGTTTTTCGCGGCCGGGAGTCGTGAGAGTTTTTTGTAACATTCATGCGACCATGAGCGCCGTCATCGTCGTGCTCAACAGCCCGTACTTCGATACCACTCAGAAGAACGGCAATTTCCAAATCAATGGCGTGCCTCCGGGCGAGTATACTCTGCGTTTTTTTCACGAGCGCTCCACCCAGGCGACGCTCGACTCTCTCGCGCGCCGCATTACGGTTCCGGACGGCGGCGTCGCGCTCCCGGCGATCGGTATTTCCGAGAGCGGGTACATCGTCATTCCACACCACAACAAGTACGGGCACGATTACGCGGACGCTCCCGATGACGGCGGAGTGTATCCCGCAGTTCGCAAATGAAGTTAAAACGACATTCCGTTTCCCTTCTGTGGCGAATCCTGTTCTCCACATCCATCGCCATCACAGTCTTGTTCGCCGCCATGGGCTGGCTGCTGCAGGATCAATTTGTGCGGATCGCGACGGCGACCCTCGAGGATGAAGTTCGCGCGAGCTTCCGGGCGTATGAATCCTTATGGCGCGCCCGGGCGGATCAGCTCGCAACCGTCAGTTTGATCCTCAGCCGGTTGCCTAGCGTGCGCGCCGCGTTCAGCACCGGCGATGGAGCCACGATTCGCGATTCCGCCAGCGAGGTCTGGGACCGGCTCTCGCGTCCCGAGACTTTGTTCCTGGTGTGCGATCCCAAAGGCGTGGTGATTGCGTCCGTAGCTGGGCCGGAAACGCAAAACCAGCCGCACTTGTCCGAATTCGCCGCGGTGCGTTCGGCTGCCCGGGAATTCCCCCAACAGGCGCGCGGGTTCGTCACGCTGGGGAACCGGCTGTACCAGATCGTGATCACGCCTGTATATGTCGCGACGACCAGCGATTCTGCTCTTCTGGATGTCCTGGTAGCGGGCGTCGCGGTGGACAAGGACCTGGCGACGGAGCTGAAGAACGCCAGCGGCAGCGATTTTGTGTTCCTGGCGCACGGATCCGTGGTTGCATCTACGCTCAATCCCGCCATGGAACGCGCGCTTGAGGGCAGTTCCTCCTCGCAACGGCGTCAGATCCAGTTGCTGGGCTCGGATTATTTACAGTTCACATCCGAGCTGACGGATATCGATGGAAATCCCGCCGGTGAGTTGAGGATTCTGCGATCGTTCAAGAACGCGCTCGATCAGATTACTGCCGTGCGATCCAGGTTGGCGGTGCTATGGCTGGCAGCGGTGCTGGCAGGCATCGGCCTGACGTATTTCCTGACTCGCAGGCTGCTCAAGCCGGTGGACGAGCTAGACCGGGCGGCGGCGGAAATCGCCAAGGGAAACTACGACGTCCGCGTTCCCGTCCGGGGAGCCGGCGAGATCGGGCGTCTGGCGGAGACCTTCAACAGCATGTGCGCCTCGATCAGTAAAGCCCGCGAGGACCTGATCCGGCAAGAGCGCATCGCCACCATCGGGAGGCTCTCGACCTCCATCATCCATGACCTCCGGAATCCTCTGGCTGCCATCTACGGAGGCGCCGAGATGCTGGTGGACTCCAAACTTTCCAGCGCGCAGGTGGAGCGTCTGGCGGCGAACATCTACAAGGCGTCGCGCCAGGTGCAGAGCCTGTTGCAGGAACTCGCCGATGTCACGCAGGGGCGCGCGCACGCGCGGGAGGTTTGCAATTTGCGGGAGGTGATCGCGGCGGCGTACGAACCGTTAGCCGCCACGGCGGAGTCCCGGGGCGTGGACGTTCGGATCGATCTCGCTGACGAAGTGGAACTGCCGCTCGATCGTTCGCCGATGGAGCGCGTCTTTCAGAATCTCCTGAGCAATGCGATCGAGGCGATGCCCAACGGCGGATCGGTCAGCGTCCGGGCCGAGCGGCGCGATCATGAGATCGTCGTCAGCGTGGAAGACACCGGGCCGGGAATCCCGGCGGCCATTGCGGATCAGCTCTTCGAGCCGTTTGTCACGGCCGGCAAGAAGAACGGAGTCGGCCTGGGGCTGGCGCTGTCCCGCAAGACAGTCGTATCCCACGGCGGGGATCTGTGGTCCGATCAGAAGAACGACGGAGCCCGCTTCGTATTGCGCCTGCCTGTATAAGAACCGCGAGCGACGAGGAGCGGTCTGACTAAGCCGACTTCCGCAGGGCAGCGTTCAATTTCCTGCGCGCGCTCACGATGTACGCCTTAGCTCCGCTCTTATTCGTCAGGCCGAGCTTGCGGCTCACCGCTTCTAGCGGCATTTCCTGTCCATAGTGCAGCATCATCACGCGAGCTTCCGTCTGGTCCAGAGTGTCCAGAATAAATTGCCAGCTTCTGCGGCGCGTCTGCTCCGTTTCGACCGCCGTATGGACGTCCAGCGAGCGCGTATCCGGGAGATCTCCGGCGCTGGTCTTCACCACCCACACCGGTTCGCACGATCGCTTCTGGATCGCGCTCATGCACAGATTGCGCGCGATGACATACAGCCACGTCGAGAACCGGCAATCGCCGCGATAGCTGCCTACATTCCGGAATGCCCGCAGGAGAATCTCCTGGGCGAGGTCGGCGGCGGACTCGCGGTCGCGCGTGAAACGGTAACACCACCGCGAAATCCGGGCCTGGTGGCGCAGGAACAGCTCGGCCGCCGCATCCTCCCGTGCGCCCGGGTTGTCCCGGTATAAAGCCACCAGTTCTTCGTCTGGCAGGTTCTTCCAATCCCGGACTTCAGCGAATGGGCCTGGTTCCGGCGAACAGGAAAAACTCGTGTAAGCGACTGCTTGAGCACTCATACAGGCCCATCGTAAGGAGAGGGCGTGCAGGAGGTCGTATACAGGTTGTAAAAAATTTGTAAAATCGCCGCAGCCGGTGACGAGCCGGGTTGTTCTGCGGATTAGATAGAGGAGCCTAGGCAGGCAGAACAAGCCTTGCCACGCAACCGCGTCCGGATTCCCGATTGCGCAGCTCAAGCGATCCGCCATGTGCTTCCGCGATTTGGCGGCTGAGCACCAATCCGATGCCCGATCCGCCGGGTTTGGTCGTGAAAAAAGGCACGAACAAGTTCGCCGTATTGGAAAGTCCCGGGCCTTCATCTTCGACTGAGACTTCCAGTTGCGCTCCTTGCCGCTTCCATGAAACCGAGACCTCGCCGCCGGTTTCCAACGACGCATCCACGGCATTGCGCAGCAAGTTGATCATGACCTGCTCGAGCTGATCGCGATCGCCCTGGACGGTCATCTCCGGGCCCGGCAGCACCCGAGCTGCCAGCCGCTGCTCAATCGTTGCCGATTGACGAATCCATGCTCCCACTTCCATCGGCACGGGCCGCGGAGGCGGCAGTTTCGCGAGCAGCGCATAGGAGCCGAGAAACCGGCTCAGGCCTTCGCTGCGCGCCCCAATGATCGAAAGGCCGCGGCGGGCGTCGTCGCGCCAATCCGCCGGAAGAGGTTCGCGGGCGATCAGCGATTCCAGACTCCCGGCGATGGATTTGATCGGCGCCAGCGAATTATTGAGCTCGTGTCCCAGCACTCGAACCAGCCGTTGCCAGGCTTTGAGTTCTTCCTCGCGCAACGCGCGCGTCAAGTCGCTGACCACGAGAAGCTGATGCGGCAAACCGCCCTCGCGGAACATCGAACGCGTGATGGCCCAGCGGCCTGCTCCCGAAGGAAACGTGCGTTGCACCGTGCGGCTCGGCTCGTCTTCAAGGAACTCCGCAAGCCCCAGGGTCTCGGCTCTGGCGGTGAGAATGCGCTCGGCCGGCGCCTTCAAAAGCCTCTCTCCGGCGCGATTCACCAAGCGCAGCCGTTGATCGCCATCGAAAGCGAACACGGCCACGTCGATCTCCTCCATCACTTTCCGGAGCAGCGTCGTGGCCTCAAGCGCTCCCAGCCGCTGCGCGCGGAGCGTGGCGCTCATGGCGTTTACCTGGTGCATCACGTCGGCCAGAGCGTCCTCTGCGCCGGTGCCGCGGCCGCGAATCGAGTAGTCGCCCTCGCGCATGGCTTCGAGCAGATTGGCCAGGGTACGCAGCGGAGACGCAACGCGTTCGCGAATGGCAGAGGAGCAGGTCCACCAGAACGCGACGATCGCGATCGTGACCGTCCACTGGATTCGCGAGGAATAGTTTCCCATCCACAGGAGCACCAATGCGGCGAGGACCGCAGGCAGCCCGGCTCCCAGAGCCAGCAAGCGCATGCGCTGCTCATGCACCGGCTTGAGCTTCTCCGTGAATCTCATGGGGAAAGGTGCGACAGGCGACGGTACGACAGGCGAGCTTGTCGCCGGTCCAGCCTGCCGCTCATAGTCCGTATCGTTGCAATCGCCGGTACAGCGCGCTGCGGCTCAAACCCAGCGCATTGGCCGCGTGACTCACGTTTCCGTTATATCGCGCCAGAGCTTTCTTGATGAGGAACGCCTCGACATCCTCCAGGCTCATGTCATCCAGACGAGGCGCGCTCTGCGGCGTCGTGCGCAGCGCGAGATCCGTGATGCGGACCATGCAATCCTGGGCCAGCAGAACGGCGCGCTCGATGACGTGGTTCAGCTCGCGAACGTTGCCTTGCCAGGGATTATCGAGCAGGGCCTGCATCGCAGACGGATCGAATCCTCGCAGATCCTTGCGATAGCGCTTGGCGTGCGCACCCAGGAAATACGACGCCAGCGCGGAAATATCCTCGCGCCGCTCGCGCAACGGAGGCAGATGGATTTCGACGGTATTCAGGCGGAACAGAAGGTCTTCTCGAAAACGTCCCGCGCCGACCTCTTCCGCCAAGCGCGCATTTGTGGCTGAGATTACGCGTACATCCACGCGTTTGGTTTTGGACGAGCCGACTCGCTCGATTTCGCCGACCTCGAGCGCGCGCAGCAGCTTCGCTTGCAAATTTAGTGGAACGTTTGCGATCTCGTCCAGAAACAACGTTCCGCTGTCGGCCAGCTCAAAACGGCCCACCCGATCCATTTTTGCGTCGGTGAACGCTCCGCGCACGTGGCCGAACAACTCGCTCTCGAATACGCCCTCGGCCAGGCCGCCCGCATTCACCGTGACCATCGGGCGCGAAGCGCGGCCCGAGACCGCATGCAGCGTCCGCGCGACCACTTCTTTCCCCGTTCCAGGCTCGCCCGTGATCAGGACGTTGGCATCCGATGGACCCACGCGAGCGATCAACTGCAGCACCGGCTGCATCACCGGCGATTCGGCGATCAGCGGGGGCCCGCCATCGGCTCGCAACAGCCGGTTTTCCGCTTCCAGACGCTGCCCGCGCCGGAGCGCGCTGCTCAACTCGACCTGGGTGCGCAGAATTGTCAGCAGGCGCGCGTTGTCCCAGGGCTTCTGAATGAAATCGCGCGCGCCGCGGCGCATGGCCTCTACCGCCAGTTCGACGCTGCCCCAAGCCGTCATCACCACTACCGTCGTGGATGGATCGTTTGCCTGGATCCGCATCAGCAGGTCCAGTCCTTCCTGACCGCTGGTCGTGTCGCGAGTGTAATTCAGGTCCATCAGAACGACGTCGAAATCGCTGGTCTCCAGCGCCGCCATGACTCCTGAGGGCGAATTCGCAGACTCGATTCCGAACCCTTCGCCCTTCAGCAACAGTCGCAGCGCTTCCAGGACATCCGCCTGGTCGTCGGCGATGAGAACTCTTCCTTCTTGTGCCAAGTCTCCTCGATTCTAGCGAAGGGAAGGGGAGGCAATTCGCTCTCCGTAACCAATCTATTGGTAACAAAGGAGATCGATATCTAACGAGTGTCCGCTTTTGGGATTCTGTGTTCGAGAGGCAGGCAGTTGAACGGATCGTCAGCGGCCGCTGGGGGGCTGAAAAATCCCGCCGCCTGGCCCGGGTACGCCCCCCCTTGGCCCGGCTCCAAACCCGGACTGGTTCCCGAAAGCCGGTGGATTCCCAAAACCCGTTTGCGGCTGATTCTGCCCATTGGGACCGGGCGGTATGCCCGGCGCGCCAGCAGCTCCGATGCCTGCGCCGGGAACCGTGCTTGCAGTCGGGGAGAAGACGAATTCCCACTTCTCGTACTGGCTCTGATCCTTGTAGATCTTGATACTCGGACCGGTATGTGTGCTGGCGACTCCGGCAATCGCCCCGATCTGGTTCCCGGTGCTCACGATCGGGGCTGTCGACGATTGCCGTGGGTTGGTTAGTAGCTGGTTGATGAGACTCAGAGCAGCGTTCGGCGAGCCTTGGGCGCCGCCGGGCTGGTTCGCGCCGGGCTGATCTGCGATGAATTGGTTCGGATCGGGCGGCTGGCCGGGGAACGAATTTTGGACTTGGCCGGGCTGCGGCGGAAGCGGCAATCCCGGAATGCCCTGGGGCTGTCCGGGCTGTCCCTGTGCAGGCGAGACCGGCGCGAGCCGGCCGCTGGGATCGATCTGAAATCCCGGCGGAATACCCGTCTGGGTTCCGCCTGGAAGGGCTCCCGGTCCCAACGGGCCGGGCAACTGGCCGGGACGGATGCCAGCCTGTCCCGGAACTTGTCCTGGCAACGCTTGCCCGCCCGCCGGGGTTACGGCAGCTCCGGTGGGAGTCGCGAGCGTAATCGGAGGCAATCCCCCAGGCTGGTTCCCTCCGGGCTGCAATGTGATCGGCGGGAGCCCGCCCTGCTGAGGTTGAAGCGTGATCGGCGGAACTCCGCCCTGGCCCTGCTGCTGCGGTTGAAGAGTAATCGGCGGAAGCGCGCCATTGTTCGGCTGCCCGCTATTTTGCGCCGATAAATCCTGCGGCGGGAACGGTTGCGAGAAACCGCCTTGCGGAGTCACCGGTCGGTCGCTGGGGCGTTGCAGCACCGCGGCGTTCACCTGGGGTTGCTGTGGGTCCCCTGGATTCGCGCCGGCGTTCAATGGGGATTCGTCTTTTTTGTCGCCCGCCGTGGGAGGCTTCTGCACCAGCGAATCTGTGAGAAATCCGCCGTTGGTGTGAATGATGCGCCACTCGTCCTTGCCGGTGTAGGGATCGATGTAGCGGCGTCGCAAATAGCGGTGTTCCTGTTTTTCCAGGTCGTCGATGCTGGTCGGATACTGCCGGTTGTTGTGAATGTAGTAGAGCTGGATGGCGCGCACGTACTGCTCGCCGCGGTCGATCAGAAGCTGCTCTTTTTCGCGTTCGGTTTCGAAAGCCACGCGCGGAAGCTGCTGGTACAGGAAGATGGCGATCATCGCCGACATCAGGAACACCATCAGCAGCGCGTAGCCGCGTTCGGATTGGCGTCCTTTTTTCATTGAGCCTCTTCGGCCAGAGGAAGGGTCTGCTTGCTCTTGGTGACCGTATCTTCCACTTCCGCGGAATTCACTCCTATACGACCGATTTTATAGCGGTTCCGGATGGTATCGTTTTCTCCCGCCTGAACGATGTCGTCGCCATCGAGGAAGAATGCCTTACGAGTAGTCGAGCGCAAGGCTCCCGAATAGCCGTAAAACTTCAGCGGAATCGGAGGCGGCGGAGGGGGTGGCGGAGGCGGTCTCTTGGCTGCCTCTTCCCGGGCGGCTTTGGCTGCTGCCTCCACCTTGATCGGGTCCACCTTAGGAGGCGGAGGCGGGGGAGGCGGAGGCGGCGTGTAGAACTCAAACAGGCTGCGCGACCCGCCCTCGACCGCGACTTCATGCAATTTCGCCAGCAGATCCGTCTTGAGCGTCGGATCCACGCGGGTCAGATCCAGCCCCTCGGGCGGTTTCAGGGTCGGGCGGAAATCGTCGCCGGAAGCGGCAGCGCGTCCTCTTGCGGTCCTCGTTCCATACGATGCCGGACGCGGTGTCGACTGTGTTGCCGGCGCGGAAGGCAGCAGATCCGCCGCCGGAGCTTTCGCAGCGGGAGCTTGGGGCGCTCCATTCGCTCCCGCGGGAACATCGGAGCGGTTCATCCAATACGCTACGGCTGCCAGGATCAGCACTCCCGCCAGGATCGCGAGTTTTTTCGGCTCGGCACCGATGCCGGAAGGACGCAGGTTCATCGTTGCACCTCGGCCACAGCCGCTTGAGTAGTTTCGCCCGGAGCCTGGGAATCATCGCGGATGAACGCGTTGATCTTCATACTCACCGTGAGCGTGTTCGAGCCCTGCTGCGGAGCGGCGCTCATGGATTCCAGAATCAGCAGACGGTCGGAGCGGTCCAGCTCGCGGATGAAGTTCAGCAGGTTGCGGTAGGTGCCCTCGTAATTCGCGGTGATGGTCATCATGCTGAGCGAATCCGAGCCTTCGATCGGTTCGGTGGTCTGGGCGCGATCGCGCTCCTTGATCTGAGCCTTACTTGCCGCTTCGGTCAGCTCTGCCAGCAGCGCGGAATCGGCGCCGCGGCGGCCGAGGAAATATTGATCCAGAAACTGATTGCCTTCCTCACGCGCTTTCTCGATGGCAGCCACGTTGACGCGCGTGCGTTCGAGCAGCGCGCGCTTCTGCATGACCTGCGATTGCAGAGTGGCGAGCTGGCGTTCCAGATCGTCGGCCGATCCCCCCGGAGGAAAGAGCACCAGTGCGGCGGCGGCGATGTTCAAACCCAATAGCGTCCCGAGAACGATGCGGATGATCCGCTTCAGATCTCGGCCCTGGCCCTTGGCCCCCGCTCCTGGGTTTTTAGAGTTTCTGGGCATAGCTCACCATCACTCGATAGCGCCAGAGCGGCTCGTTTTGCGTGGGCGGCGACGTGCGCGATGTGTTCGTCGGCCCGAACAGCGGCGACCCCTGGAGCCGCTTCAGAAAATCGATCATCTGTCCGGGATTCTGCGCGGCCACTTCCATATCCAGCGTGACTTCGTTGCGGGAGTTGATCTGCGGAAGACGTACCTGGACCACTTTGACGTTATCCGGTTTGACGCTCTCGATGTCGGCGAACAGCTTGGTCCAGCTAATCGACTTGCGCTGGATCAACGAGTTCAGCAGCAAGCTGCGCTCGAGCACTTCGGCGTTCATGGGCTGGCGCAGCGTGTTTTCCAGCCTGGCCTGCTCATCGGAAATGGACCGCAGCTCCGTATTCAGTTTCGAGACGGCGGCACGTGTATCGGTCTGGCGTCCGCGCTCGCTGAAGATGAGAAAAATCAGCACGCCGAGCAAGCCCACCAGAACAAGCGCGCACACCGAGGATGCTACGAGCACCGGACGGTCATGACGGAAAGGCTCGCTGGCGAGATTGATCCGAACGCGCATGCTCAGGCGGCTTCCTCCAGATATCCCAGCAGCCCGGCATTGTAGGCGCTGGGCGCGCCCAGGCGGCTGCGTAGAGGTTCGGTCGGCAGTTGCAGGCCCTCGGGCGGCTTGGCGAACCCGCACAGCAGGAGTTTTTCGGGCTTTTGACCCAGCTCGTCCTCGATGTAGGCGAAGGTGGGATGCAGCACGGCCAGAATTTCCTCGTTGTTCCCTTCTTCCACAGTAAGACAGCGGAAAAGTTTCAGGCGTCCATCGGCCACCGCCATCACCGTCAGCACGTTGCCGCTCATCTTGGCGATCACGGCCACCCCGTCCTCGCGGTAGAGATTCAAAGCAGCGAGCCCGGAGGTCGTAATCTCGCCGGGATGCAAATTCGCTGTCCGGAACACAGCCTCATAGCGCGCTAAAATTTCGAGCGCCACCGTGACCGCGACGACGTCGACCTTCTTCGAGCCTTTGCTCGGGGGCTGCGCCCAGTAGCTGACCGCGGCCGAATCGATTTCGAATGGAATGGTTTTCTTCACGCGAAATCGCACCAGGGCCGCCTGTTCCTCTGCGGTAGCCGGGAACGAGTCGAAATCCAGCAGGCTGACGCGGGCCGCGTAATCCGGCAGAATCACGGCGGCCGGACGCCGCTTTGCTCCGTTGGGCGGCGCGATCCGCGAGATCGCCGAGGCGACCACTTCCGGACGCACGATGTTGTCAGCCAGAGGCGAGGGCGTCAGCACTCCCGGCTCGAGTGTTTGGAATCCCGTTTCCCCGTGGCGGGCGAAGGCGATGCCGGCCTGCGACAACTCGAAAATATGAGCCGGCGACGGATCCTTCACCAGGCGCGTGATTTGCTTCAGGAGCGACATGCGATGTCCGCGTCAGCCTTCGATGAAGGTGACCTTGTTGATCTCCTTGAGCGTCGTGACTCCCTCGCGGGCTTTCTCGACCGCCGATTCGCGCAGGAACGTCATGCCTTCCTCACGCGCTTTGCGGCGGACCTCCGTGCTCGGGCGCTTGTTCAGGATCAGATCGCGGATGTTGTCGCTTAAATCGAGCAGCTCGGAAATGGCGCTGCGGCCGCGGAACCCCGTTCCGCCGCACTCGAAACATCCCGCGCCTTCGTAGAACGGAATATCGCGCCATTCACTGGGATTAAAACCGCTCTCGATCAGATAGGAGTCCGGATAGCTCACCCGCGTCTTGCAATGCGGACAGATAACACGCACCAATCGCTGCGCCAGGATGCAGTTCAGCGCTGAAACGAAGTTGTACGGCTCGACGCCCATGTTCAGGAACCGGCCGAGCACGTCCAACACGTTATTGGCGTGCACGGTGGTGAACACCAGGTGGCCGGTCAGGGCAGCGTTGATCGCGATTTGCGCGGTTTCCTGGTCGCGGATTTCGCCCACCAGGATCTTGTCGGGGTCGTGGCGCAGAATCGAACGCAGCCCGCGCGCGAACGTCAGGCCTTTCTTCTCGTTCACCGGAATCTGGGTGATGCCCTTGATCTGGTACTCGACCGGATCCTCGATGGTGATGATTTTGTCTTCGTCGTTCTTGATCTCGCTCAGCGCGGCGTAAAGCGTGGTGGTTTTGCCCGATCCGGTGGGTCCGGTCACCAGCACCATGCCGTAGGGTTCCTTGATGTAGCGGCGGAATTTGGCCAGCTCCGTGTCCGAGAAGCCCACCACGTCAAGCGACAGGTTCGAGAACTTCTCGCTCATCGATTCCTTGTCGAGCACGCGCAGCACGGCGTCTTCGCCGTAGATGGTCGGCATGATCGAGACGCGGAAGTCGATCAGGCGCGTTTTGTAGCGCACGCGGAACCGGCCGTCCTGCGGGATGCGCCGCTCGGCGATATCCAGCTCGGACATGACCTTGATGCGCGAAATGATGGTCGAGTGCCAGTCCTTGGCGATCGGCGGCATGGCGTAATGCAGCACGCCGTCGATGCGGTATTTGATGGCCACTTCCTGGTCGCGGGTTTCGATGTGGATGTCGCTGGCGCGCCGCTCCAGGGCGTTGAAGATAGTGGTATCCACCAGCTTGATCACCGGCGCGATATCGGAATCGCCGGCCGCGAGCCGGTCGATCGAAAGCGTCTCCTCCGGATTCTCTTCGTCGCCGACCACGTCGAGCGTGAAGCCTTCCGTAACTTCCTCGAGCACGCGCTGGCTCTGTTCCGTTTTCTTGAGCAGATCGGAGATCTGCGAAAGCGTGGCGACTTTCACCCGCAGTTTCTTGCCGAGCAGGACACTCAGCTCGTCGATCAGGCTGAGGTTTCGGGGATCGGCGAGGGCGATCTCAAGAGTCCCGTTCTGCCCCTCGATCGGCACGAAGTTGTAGCGGAACATCAGATCGACCGGGATGGAAGTGAACAGCTCGTGGTCGATCCGGACTTCCCGGAGGTCGACGAAATCGTGATAATAGCGCTGGGCCAGGGCGCGGGCCCGCGCGGCTTCCTGGGCGGGATCTTGGGGAATCATGCGGTCACTACTAGCCATGTCGAATCATGCACTTACGCCGGAGGACACTCCGCCCGGCCGGCGCTACTCAAAGTGTATGACGGGCGGGAATGGCGCGACGTGGAAAGAAATTAGAGGTTCCGTGGTCGACCCATTACCTGAGGAACTGATCGCCAAGACCTCGTACACATACAACACGTCCAATTCATCGGCAGCAACCCTGATGCCCACCATGGCAACCTGAGGGGAACCAAGGAGCCATTTAGGCACTATCCCCGGAACGAGTCCGCCAGGGAGAAGATCGGCAGGTACAGAGAAACCAGCACAAACGCCACGAAAATCCCCATCACGATCATGATGGCGGGTTCCACCAGGCTCAGCATGGCGGCGACGCGGGTGGAAACGTCGTCTTCGTAAAATTCGGCCACGCTTGAGAGCATCGACGGCAGCGCGCCGGTCGATTCGCCCACTTCGATCATGTCCACCGCGAGCGATGGGAAAATTTTAGCCGCCCGAAGCGATTGCGAAAGAGATTGCCCTTCACGCACCGTTTTCACGGCGCCTTCGAGCACTGTCTTCAGCACCTGCGTTCCGAGCGAGTCCGCGGCCGTCTCCAGCGCCTGCAAGAGCGGAATGCCGCCGATCAGCAGCGTCCCTAGCACGCGCGAAAACTGGGCTACCTGGTATTTGAGCCACACTTCGCCGACCAGAGGCATCCGCATCAGGAAACGGTCCACGGTTTCGGAACCTTTTGGCGTTTTCGACCAAAGCCGGAACGCAACGGCCGCCGCGACCAGCGCCCCGAATCCCGCCAGGACGTAGTTCCGGGCCGTGGTTCCAATCGCGATCAGGATCTGCGTCGGCGCCGGAAGCTGCGCCTGCATGCTGCTGTAGAGCGTCGCGAAATTCGGGACCACATAGGTGACCAGGAACACGATCAGGCAGCCGGCGAGCAACACCAGAACGGTCGGATACAGCAAAGAAACCAGCAGCTTCCGCCGGACAGAAAGCGCCAGCTTCTGATAGTGGATGAAACGATCGAGCACCTCCGCCAGCGATCCGCTGCGCTCGCCCGCCATCACGCTGGTGACGTAAATCGGCGGAAAGACGCCTTGCCGCGCGAAGGCATCGGACAACAGGGCCCCGTTTTTCACTTCCTGGCGGACGCCTTGGATGTACTTCGAGAGCTTCGCATCGGTCAGGCGGTCGGCGAGCAGTTCCAGGCCCTTCAGAATCGGCAGGCCCGCGCGGATCAGCGTTACGAACTGCTGGTTGAAAATCAGGAATTTTTCGAGATTGAGCTTCTTGCCCTTGGGGGCCAGCGCCTGGGCGACTCCCTCGCTACGCGGCCGGATGGAATAGATCAGGAAGCCTTGCTCGGTGAAGCGTTCGCGGAGTTCGCGCTCCGACTCGGCTTCAGCCACCTGCTGGTGGATTTCACCACGGGCATCCGCGTATTTGAGCGTCCATTCAGCCATTGACACTTCCGGTACTGAATATCTGACGACCCGGCGGGCCGCCGCGTGCAGGCATTTCAGGCATCTTTGCTTAGCGCCTGCCTTAGCGCCGGCGAACGGCGGTGAGGACTTCCTCAGCCGAGTGGACCAGCATATGCGTTACGACGCCCTGGTCATTCTTCACGAACTGATAGGTCCCGAGCAGCCGCGGCGAGAACATCGTCTCTGAAAGCGGGATCATCGGGACTCTGCCTTTGCCCTGCATATCGAGCAGAAGCTCGCCGTTCACCAGGGTAATCGTGAAGACGTTGCGCGGCGCGCGGTCGTCGAAAGCGTTTGGCGAGGGCACTTCGTACATGCCCACGTACTGTGCCAGGATTTCGGGCGCCACGGTGACTTTTTTCTCTTCCGACGTGCGGCCGACCAGGTGCTTCTGGTCCTTCTCGTTTTCCGAACAGACGTATTCGAGCAGTTCGGTATCCGCTGCCAGCGTTCCCCCTGCCGAAACGGTCCAGGGTTTGTTGTATGCCTTGGGATCGTCCAGGGTCACCTGCAGATCCATATGGCCGAAATCGCGGCGGTGGTAGCGTTCTATCATGCGCAGCGCTTCGGTGTGGCCGTGGCCGGCGAAATCGAGCCAGGTGCGATCGTTGAAGCCGGCGGTTTCGACCACCAGCGTGTCGCCCTCCCAATGGCCGACCGAGTATCCCATCCAGTCCGGATTCGGGTCCTCCGGAAGGGCGCGGCCGTCGAGAAAAACCTGGCGATAGGCGAGATCTTCATAAAGCATCACGATCAGCGCGGGCGTCTGGACGATCTTCGTGAGACCGCCGTGGGTGATGTGGCGCGGACCACCGGGGCGGCAGCCGGTGATTTCCGGATCGTCTTTGCCAAACTCAGCGAGGCGCTGGCGGGATAGATCAGTAACCCATGGTTGGATATCGCCGGGTGAAAGATCGGCTGTAATGTTCGCGCTGATTCCGGTCACGACTCCCAGGCGCCAGAGACCGGAGAGGTCCGGTTTGCCATCGGCAGATTTAGGCGCCGGGGCGGAGAGATTCGGTTTGCGGTCGGCAGTGCGGGGGATGCCGGGTGTCGGATAGTCCAGCCACTGGCCATGCAGCGCGAGCGGCAAACACGTCAGGCACGGAATCCACGCTGCCCGGACATTCATGATCCTCTATGTTGGCATCAGTTTAGGCGTGTGGCAACGGGTCACTCCGATTCACGAAACGCTCCCGTCCGCAGTAACATCAAAGCAGGAGAGGGCAAATCTATATGAAACGATCGGTGGGGACGTCCGTTCTGTATCTGGGCATCTGCCTGATTCTCGCGATGGGAACGCTCGGCGCGCAGACCACGATGACCAACTCGGACCTGGTCAAGCTGAGCAAGTCCGGTTTGAGCGAGGATTTCATTTTGAATCTGGTCGACCAGCAGGGTTCGCGCCTGGCGACAGACCCCTCGGCGCTGATCGAGCTGAAGAAAGAAGGAGTGAACGAGCGGATTATCGCGGCGGCTGTCAAGAAAGCTCCGCCTCGCGAGCCGCTGAATTCCGATTCCGTCGTGCGCCTGGTTCAGGCCGGATTCAGCGACGGATTTGTTATCAACCTGCTGAACGCGCAGCCGGTGAAGTTTACCGTGGATGCCTCGCGGATCGTGGATCTGAAGCAGGCGGGCGTGAGCGAACGGATCCTGGCCCTGATGGTCCAGCAAGGCGGCGTGCGGGAGCTGCCGAGCGGCAGCGAGATCAGCGTGCGGCTCATCGATGGAGTTGATTCGGTGAAGAACAATCAGGGCGACGAATTCCGGGCAAGCCTGGAAGATCCGATTACGATTGGCAATGACGTCGTGGTTCCGAAGGGTGCAGACGCCAAAGTTCGCCTGGTAACGGAGCAGGAATCCGGCAAGTTTTCGGGAAGGGCAGGGCTCACGGTGCAACTGGTATCGATCACAGTAAACGGCAAGGTGGTGCCCGTGAACACGTCTGACGTGTCCGAATACAGCGGATCGCGGGGCGCGCGCACGGCGAAGTCGGCCGCCGCGGTCGGCGCGGTGGGCGCCATCATCGGAGCGATTGCCGGAGGAGGGAAAGGGGCGGCCATCGGAGCGGGAGCCGGCGCCGCCGCGGGCGCCGGAGCGCAGACCGTGATGAAGGGCCAGCAGGTGAAGATCCCTTCGGAGACCGTGCTGACGTTCACCACGCAAAAACCGGTGGCGCTGCCGAACTAAGCCGCATCACTTCTTGACGCTGACGGTTACATCGCCATCGATGTAGGCGATGTATTCTGTGCCGGCGGACGCAATCAGGTCTTTATTTTTGGGCTTGACGTTGGTCTCAGCGGGCCGTTCGTTCTTATCCGAACCGCGCGCCGACTGCGCTCGAACCCGGTACTTGTGGCCGTCCACGGCTTCCACGGTGAGCAAACGGAGTGTCATTTTCGAGCCGCCGAATCCCAATCTTCCCTTGCGTTCGGGTTGCGCCACCTCTCCGGTGACGGCCGCTCCCTTCACGATCGCGATCAAGTCGCCGACCCGCACTTCCTTGGCGACCGTAAAGTGCAGCGGTCGGCCTTCGTCCGCGTTCTGCGGCAGATCTTCCGCGAGAGTGATCGTAAACGGCATTCCATCGGTGAGCGTGACTGCGACGAGCGAAGCCGGCGCAGATGCCGGCGCGGGAGAAGCGACGGGCGGGGTTGCAGGAGCGCTCGGGACTGGCGCGGGCGTTGTCGCGGGAGCAGGCGACGGTGAGGCCGGCGATGCGGCGACCGGGGCGGTCGCGGCCGACTTGGGCGCGGCTTTGGGATTGCGCATCGCCTCGATGATGTTTTCGGGAACGCTCGCCTTCGTGAGGCGGATGATTTCCGATGCCGTGAGATTGAAAGCGGTCTTCGAATTCCGGATCTGGCTCAGGATGATAGCGGGCGCTACTTTCGCCTCCACCATTTGAACGATGTTGTCGTTGGTCAGGGGCTGATCCGCAGCCGGAGACGGCGCGGTAGGCGCGGCTGGCGCTGGCTCGATCGGAACGGGCGGCTGCGCGGCCGCCGCAGGTGCGGGAAGTTCCACGGGCGGAGCAGGAAGCGCTGCCGGACTGCGATGCATCCAAAGCCAAGCGCCGCCTCCAGCCAGCGCCACGATCGCTACGGCTACCGCCGCGCCCGTCATGGCGGGAACCGCAGACTTCTTCTGTTTGGGCCACTGGTCCATCCCGGCCCGCGTCCGGTAAAGCATCCCCGAATCGGATTCGTGCTTGAGCGCGCCCAAGGCGACCTGCACTTCCTTCATCGTCTGGAAACGCTGGTCGGGATTCTTGCGGAGGCAGCGCTGAATCACCTGGTCGAGCTGCGGCGGCGTGTCCGGCGCGATCTCCGGGATTGGCCGGGCTTCGTCGCGCAGGATGGCGGAGAGGGTAGAGAGCGCCGAGTCGCCGGCAAACGCACGCGTGCCGGTCACCATTTCGTACAACACGAGCGCAAAGGAGAAAATGTCGGAGCGCGCGTCTACACGCTTGCCCTGCGCCTGTTCGGGCGACATGTAGCTCACGGTTCCGATGATCGAGCCTTCCACCGTCAGCGGAGCTTCGGCGATGGTGCGGGTCGCGTCACTGGCTGAGTCGCCGGGTGCGGATGTCTGGCTCAGAGGGTTGCGATCGGTAAGCTTGGCGAGTCCGAAATCCAGGATCTTGACCAGACCGGCTTCCGTCACCATTACGTTGCCGGGCTTGAGATCGCGGTGGATGATCCCGGCCGCGTGAGCGGTCTGCAGAGCATCGGTCATCTGGACTGCATATTTGAGCACTTGGGGAACGCGCAGACCGCCCTTGGGGATCAGGTCGATGAGCGTTTTTCCCTGGACGTATTCCATCACCATGTACTCGGCGTCGCCTTCGGAGATGATGTCGTGAATGGTGATGATATTGGGATGATTCAGCGCCGAGGCGGCCTGCGCCTCCTGGATGAAACGGCGCCGACGTTCCGGATCGCCCGCGCTGGCGCTGGTCAGGACTTTTACGGCCACAAACCGGTTCAGCCGGGTGTCCTGGGCTTTCCAGATTTCGCCCATACCTCCGGCGCCCAGCTTTTCCAGGAATTGATAGTGGTGGACAGTTTTCCCGACCATAGGCCCGCTCCGGGAATCATCTAGTGTGGCACATTTGCGAATGGAGTGCCTATGCGTCGTTTGGCGCAGACTGGCCGGCGATGATGTGGGTTAACCGTCCCCTTTTCAACTGCCCAATTGGTGCGCCGATTGCAGTATCTCTCGGTGGAAAAGAGGGCGTATGCTGGCAATCAGGCACATTCTGTTCCCGGTCGATTTTTCGGAGCGGTGCTGCGGAGCCGTTCCCTTTGTCCGCGCCATGGCCCAACGATTTGCGGCGCGGATCACTGTAATGAGCGTTATCTCTCCGTTCTGGCAAGCCGCTTCCGGCGACTTGTCGGGCGCCACTCTGGTGGACATGGACGAGATGAAGCGTGATTTGGAAGCCCGCCTGAAGGATGCGTTTGTAAGGGAATTCGCGGGCTTGGCCGTGGATCGGGTAGCCGAGGTCAGCGAGCCCGCGGAAGCCATCACGCGCTACGCCCATACCTCGGACGTGGATTTGATCATGATGCCGACCCACGGGTATGGACCGTTCCGGAGCCTGCTGCTGGGCTCCGTTACGGCCAAAGTTTTGCACGATGCGAAGTGCCCGGTTTGGACCGCGACTCACGTCGAGGAGCCTCCCGCGTTGACGCACTTAGCCGGGCGAAATATTCTGTGCGCCGTGGACGGGACGCCGCAAAGCGCCCCCCTGATGGAGTGGGCGGCGGAATTTGCCAGGAACACCGGTGGAGCTCTAAGGCTGGTTCACGCCGTGTCCGGAATCCAGGGCTGGCCCGAGCGTCAACTGGACCGCGAGTTCGAGGAAACGCTCCGCGGTCAGGCGCGGGAGACCATCGATAAGCTTCAGAAATCCGTCGGAGTAGTCGCTCCTTTGTGCGTGGCGGTCGGGGATGTAGCGGGAGCGGTCCGAGAAGAGGCCGAACGCCACAACTCCGATCTTCTGATTATCGGACGCGGTGTGTTGCATGCCACCATGGGCCGGCTTCGCACGCATGCTTACGGAATTATCCGGCACGCGCCGTGTCCGGTTCTGAGCGTGTGAAGGGACGGGCGACAAGATCGCCTGTCCTTGCCCGTGGAAGCCTTAGAGGTGGAAGCCTTACAGATTGTGCTTCTTCAGCTTGTAGCGCAGCGCATCCCGGCCGATTCGCAGGATGCGCGCGGCTTGGGACTGGTTTCCTCCGGCGGACTGCATTGCGCGCACGATGAGCTGGCGTTCCTGCTCCTCCAGCGTACCCACGCCGCCTTCCGATTCGATGGGAGCCGGAAGCCCTTCTTCGGTGGATCCTGGCGTATGGAGATACGGCGGCAAATCCTGAATATCGATCGTGTCGCCCAGAGTCATCATGCACGCATGGCCGATCACGTTTTCGAGTTCCCGAACATTTCCGGGCCAGGTGTGCGCCGCCAGGCGCATCTGCGCCCGTCGAGTCAGTCCGTTGATCTGCTTTCCATACTGCGAGGCAAATTTGGAGACGAAATGCCGTTCCAGAAGCGGCAGGTCTTCTTTCCGGTTCTCCAGCGCGGGGACGTGGATTTCGACCATGGAGAGGCGGTAGTACAGATCCTCGCGGAAGCGCTTTTCGCTGATTTCCGCGCGAAGATCGCGGTTGGTGGCGGCGATCACGCGAACATCCACTTTGCGCGGCGTCAGCGATCCCACGCGCAGCACTTCCTGGTTTTGCAGAACGCGCAGTAGCTTGGCTTGGGTCGCCAGCGGCATGTCCCCGATCTCATCCAGGAACAGTGTTCCGCCGTGCGCGTGTTCGAACAATCCGGCCTTGTCGTGAGTCGCGCCGGTGAACGAGCCGCGCACGTGGCCGAACAGTTCGCTTTCGAAGAGCGTTTCGACCACAGCCGAGCAGTTCAGGACGACGTAACGGCCCTGGGAAGCGGGGCTGAGCTTGTGAAGCGTCCGCGCCACCAGATCCTTTCCGGTGCCGGTTTCACCCGTGACCAGGACCGCCCGGTAATGCGGCGCGACCCTTCGAATCCGCGAAAACATATCCCACATCGTGGGACTATTGCCGATAATGCCTTCAAATTCCGCGCTGGCGAGAAGTTCGTCCTCGAGCTGGTTGGCCTTTTGCCGTTTGCGCGCGGTTTCCAGCAGCGCTGCGATTTTCTGGCGCAGGGCCGCGATGGAAACGGGCTTGTTGAGATAATCCGAGGCGCCCTTCTTGATGGCTTCGACGGCCGACTCGGTGGAATAGTGCGCCGTCATGAGAATCACTTCAGTAGCCGGATCGAATTCCATCACGCGGTCGAGCACTTCCATGCCGCTGAGGCCGGGCATGACCAGATCCGTGAGGACGATTTGCGGATGCCGGCTGTGTACCAGGTCTATGCCTTCCTCGGGGTCCGAGGCGGTGAGAATTTCCAGATCCTGCTGAGCCAGAGCGCTGGAAAGCATCTCCAGGCTTCCGGGATTATCGTCAATGATGAGGAGGGATAAAGCGGGCCGGGAGGGCATCTTATGTTTATCTATGCTAACAAACGCTCCACTTCCGCTCGCAGCGCGCCGAGCCGGATCGGTTTGGTGATATAACCCGTAAATCCGGCAGCCATGGCTCGCTCCCGATCGCCCATCATGGCGCTGGCCGTCAAGGCGATGATCGGAATGGCAGCGAATCCCGGCTCCTTGCGAAGCTTCTCGATCACCCCGAAGCCGTCCAATCCGGGCATGTGGATGTCAAGGATGATCAAGTCCGGTTGAACCGCGCGGGCTTCCTTCAGTGCTTCCTCGCCATCGCTTGCCTCGAACACCTGGTAGCCGCCTTTTTCGAGGACCATGCGGACAAGTTCCCGGCCAGGAGCTTTGTCGTCCGCCACGAGTACCTTTTTCATCGGCGTCCTCTCAGCCGGCCGAAACAGGCAGAGTAATCACAAACGTGCTGCCTTTTTGAATCTGGCTCTTCACCTGAATCGTCCCGCCGTGCTCTTCTATGAGGCGCTTCGTAATGGCAAGTCCCAAGCCCGTCCCCTCGCGGATCCCCTTGGTCGTCGCTCCGACTTGATGGAATTTGTCGAAAATGAATTCCTGCTCCTCGGCGGGAATCCCGATCCCGTCATCGGAGACCGAAATCTCCACGCAGGAGTCTTGCACGTTTGCCTCCACGCGAATGCGGCCCCCCTCGGGTGTGAATTTGATGGCGTTGCTCAACAGGTTCACCAGTACTTGCTTAATCCGGAGGCGGTCCGCGTCTACCGCGGTCGGTACGTCCAGCTCTGCTTCCAGCCGCTGCGATTTCGCCTCGGCCAGGCCGCGAACCGAGGCCAGCGATTCGGCTACCAGGGCGGCGAAGTCGAATGCTTCGCGGCGCAGTTCCAGCCGCCCGGCTTCGATTTTGCTGATGTCGAGAATATCGTTGATCAACTCCAGCAAATGCAGCGAATCCTTGTGAATGTGCTGGACAAAGCGCCGCTGCTTCTCGTTCAGCGGTCCCTCCAGTTCCTCGCCCAGCAACTCGGAAAATCCGATGATCGTGTGCAGCGGGGTCCGGAGCTCGTGGCTCATGCTTGCCAAAAATTCCGTTTTTAGGCGGTTGGCGCGCTCCAGCTCGCGATTGGTCATTTCCAGCTCGGCGTTGGTCTCCGCCAGCCGCTGCGTGTACTCTTCCCGGACGCGGCGCAGCCGCTCCTCGGCCACTCTCCGCTCGGTCGTGTCCCGGATAATCGCCGTCACCCGAAGCCCATCGGGGGAGTCAGAAGGGCTGAGGCTGATCTCCACAGGAAAACGGGAACCGTCCTTGCGGACCCCCTCCAGCATCAGTCCGCTCCCCATGGCTCGGGTCATCGGATGTTTGTGGTAGTGGGCCCGGTGCGCGTCGTGATTTCCGCGAAGCTCCTCCGGAATCAAGACTTCCACGCGCTGCCCGAGCAGTTCCTCGCGCGCATAGCCGAACATGTCCTCGGCGACCCGGTTCAGAAGGATGATGCGCCCCTGACTGTCCACTTGCAGAATGGCATCCGGAGCGGCTTCTAGTATTTCGCGAAAGCGTTGTTCAAGTGCCACAAGGTCCTTGCTGGGGGTCACCCTAGTCATAACACAATCTCGTCCTGGCCAGAGAAATGCACATAGCACGGGCAAGACATGCCGATCCATAAGAGAAGAATGGATTCGAGGGGCAGCCTGGGTGACCTCGCCTTCACAGGTTGGGTGTAGGCACCCAGGCAATCCGTATTTAAGGAACAAAATGCTCTTACCAGACGGTTCGACGGGCCAATCAATGTCCTTCGCAAAAGACCTCACCGAGAATTCTGCTGAAAAAATTGTTCTGCGGCTGATCGGGGAGCACCGAAAGTGGAGGAGCAAAGACTTCCCGTTGATCGCTCAACTATTCGACGAAGCTGAATCTCCGGAAACCGGCCCGCCTTGCCTCGGCCCGCTGCGGGCGGCGTTTCGTCGCTTGCGCGCGGAAATGGAAGGACACATGAACCGAGAGGAAAGCGTTCTGTTTCCGGCGATTCTAGATGCGCCCGCGAGAAAAGGGTTCGGATCGATCCGGAACCCGATCGGCATGACCGAGCAGGAGCATCACTGGGAAACGGAGCGGCTGGACAAAATGCGGGAGCTCGCGGACGACTATAAACTTCCGGAAAACGCCAGCGAGAAACTCAGGGTTCTCTACCGCGAGCTGGAAGCGTTGGAAGCGGCCATGCACGCCCATTCGCATCTTGAGAGCAGCATCCTGTTTGCACGAGCGCTGGCCGCGGAAAAGAGCCAAAACGGCCACCCGGAAACGCCCCCTAGGCGGCCGGCTTAAAAAACCACAGCGCAAAATACTGGTGTCCTGCGCCGAAGCTGTACCGGTGCTCGAACCCGCAGCGCTTCGCCATCTCGGCTGCCTGCTCCTCGGTGAAAGACACGCCATGCCAGGTGTCATCCGGGGCGGCATCGTCAGAGACATGCCCTTGAACCTCGAATTTGAAGAGCGCCCCCGGGCGGAGCAGCCGGTGGACTTCGCGAACGTAGGTGTAGATCACTTCGCGGCTGGGAATGTGCTGAAAGACATGCGAGGAGTAGGCAAAGTCGAATTGCAGGGGCGGCACCACGGTCAGATCGCAGCCGTTGTTCTGATAAAACTTCACGTGCGGCCGATCATGAAGAGCGGCGCGCGCCCGGGCGATCATCTCTCCGCTCACGTCCACTGCGTGAATCTCACCAAAAACGTTGGATAACGCGCGGGTCAGACGCCCGGCACCGCAGCCGATCTCGAGGATGCGCATCTGTTTCGGATCCTTGCCTTGGCAGATGTTTACCATGTCGCTCAGGATCTCTTTGGTAACGGCGAGCTCGCCGGATGCGAAGAACGTCTCATCGGTCCAATCGCTGCGGCTGGTGTCGACGTAATATCGCGCATTCTCCTGAGCGCGTTGGTCCCAATCGCGCTGCATGCGTTCGAGCTGCTGATTCAGAGTCATGGACTTCGGTTTCAATTGGCGACGGAACACGTGCGAGCCAATGTCCAGTGTACACGGAGCAGTTGTCGACGTTAGGGGGCCAACTGCGGCGCGAGATAGGCGTAGAAGATGACGATCAGGCCGATGACTGTCGCCAGCGTGACGCTGTGACGAATCGTGAAGCGGAACAGGCGGGCCTCGTCATCGCGCGCCATCCCGGTGGCCGCCGAAGCGACGGCGACGCTGGTGAGGCTGATCATCTTGCCCATCACGCCTCCGGCCGAATTGGACGCCGCCATCAGTACCGAATTCATCGAAAGCTGATTCGCGGTCACCACTTGAAGGTTCCCGAACAGCGCGTTAGCGGAAGTATCGCTGCCGGTCAGGAAAACTCCCAGCCATCCGAGCCAGGCGCTGAAGAACGGAAAGAGCACGCCTGTAGCGGCGAACGCCAGGCCGAGTGTGCCGGTCGCGCCGGAATAATTCATCAGGTAGGCCAGGCCCATCACGCTAGCAATCGTCAGCTCGGCCAACGCGAGTTGCCGGACTGTACGGAAGAACACCCGAACCAGTTTCGCGGGGCTCATGCCGAGCAGGAACGCTGAAATGACGGAAACGATCAGGCATGCGGTCCCGGATGCCGAAAGCCAGTCGAACCGGTAGGGAGCCGCATAGGGTCCGGGCGTCTTCGCCACCGGTGGAACGATTTGCACGGCATTATGCAACCCGGGCCAGTTGAACACCTTGCTCACGCCCCGGAGGAAGGTCTGATTGTAGCCCCAGATCAACACCACAATCACCAGCAGGATGTAAGGCAGCCAGGCCATGAATACCTCCCCGCCGGAGTGACGCGGAGGAGCGGCCTGGTCGTGCGCGCTCTTGAATTCCGACATCGAGAATTTATCCGCCGGCTTCCAGACCTTGAACAGGAGCGCAAGGCAGGCCATGGCAGTGAGCGAGGCGAGAATATCGGTCAACTGCACGCCGACGAAATTAGAAATCGCGAACTGCACGCCGGCGAAGCTGACGCCGCAGATGATGGCCGCCAGCAGCACGCCTTTGAGCGCGCGCATGCCGCCCATGACGGCGATCAGGTAGCCGGGGACGAACAGCGACAGCGGAGCGCAGATCCGTCCGACGCCCGCGCTCAAACGCATCTCCGGCAGGCCGGTGACCTGGGCGAGCGTGGTGATGGGGATTCCGATGGATCCGAACGCGACCGGGCACGTGTTGGCCAGCAGGCAGATTGCGGCGGCGTAGAACGGCGAGAATCCAAGTCCGGTGAGCATCGCGGCGGCGACGGCGATGGGCGTCCCGAACCCCGAGGCGCCCTCGATGAACGCCCCGAAGGCGAAGGCGATCAGCAGGGCCTGCAACCGCGGATCCGAGGAAAGCGAACCGATCGAATCCTTGATGATTTCGAATTTCCCCTGTTCCTGCGTGATCCGATAAAGGAGCACGGCCGTGAACACAACCCACCCGATGGGAAACAGGCCCTGAGCGGCTCCATAGGTCGCGGCGGCAAAAACGATCGGGAGGGGCATGCCGTAGAGGCCGATCACCATGAGGATCGCGGCGCCCAATCCGGAAAGCGCGGCGAGCCAGGCCGGCTTGCGCAGAATGCCGAGCATCACCACCAGAACAAAGATGGGCAGCGCGGCGACCAAGGCGGATAACGCGAGGTTTCCGGCGAGGGGAGTGTAGTTATGGGGCCACATAGCGCAAGCAGCCTATCTTAACTTCTTTTCACTCCGGCGTGCGAATCCAAACTTCGGAATCCGCGCCCGGATAGTACTATCTGCCGATAGGCAAGCTTGCCGGGGACCCGGTCACCGTTGTGTAATGCAGAATTGACCTCTGCTTCTAAAGCATCCTTTATCGCTTTTCGCGATAACCGGTTCCTGCACGTCTTGTGCATAGGGATGGCGGTCGTGATCATTCTCACCGGATACCGGCCGGAAAAAGTGTTCGACTGGTGGCTGGAAAATGCCTGCGCCCTGTCGTTTGTGGCCCTGCTGGCCTTGACGTACCGGAGACTGCCGCTTTCGGATTTTTCATATCTGCTGATTTTCGTGTACCTGAGCATGCATGAATGGGGCGCCGAGTATAAGTACTCGGATGTGCCGCTTGGGGAGTGGATGAGGGGTTGGTTCGGCACGGCGCGCAATGACTACG
>JBAIXM010000148.1:0-22299 GCA_037916615.1 Bryobacterales bacterium | reverse complement strand
GGTACACGGCCATGCGGTCGCCGCGCGCGAGGCCGCGCGCCCGAAGCGCCCGGGCCATGCGGTTGCTGCGTTCGTCAAGATCGCCGAAGGTGTAGCTCGCGCTCTTCCATTCGAGAGCCGGCTCGTTGGGACGGAGGCGAAAGGACGTGTCGTACCAGTTGCGAAGATTCATGGTGCCGCACAAACCAGAATACAGTCTGGCGGCGCGGGCCCGCCTCCGGGTTTAGTCGTTTACATCGACGTTGTCGACAAAACAGCTATAGAAAGCACGGTCGAGCACATCTTCGGTCAGCTCGCGCGGGAGAGCCTCGAAGTTGATAATGTCGATGGCGTGGCTGATCACGTCGCGCGGATGGCAGCGACGATATTTCTTCCCGCCCTGCACGTAATGTTTGTTCACGAAGCCCTGGATCACGCCGGGCGCGCACTCCAGCATCCGGGATGCGGCGAAGCGCTCGAAAATTTCTGTGAACTCACTTTGCCGTGGGCTGCGCAAAAACATTTTGTACTGGATGCGGCGCAGAAACGCTTCGTCGCCCAATTGATCCGGCCTCAGGTTGGTGGAAAAGATCAGAAACGCCTCGAACGGGACGGTCATTTTGCCGCCCGCCTGAAAACTTAGATAGTCCACGTGCCGTTCCATAGGAACAATCCAGCGGTTCAGGATTTCCGCCGGGGAAGCTTTCTGGCGTCCGAAGTCGTCGATCAGGTAGATGCCGTTGTTCGCCTTGAGCTGAAACGGGGCGTCGTAGACCTTCGAAACCTTGTTGTAGCTCAAGTCGAGCATGTCCAGGCCCAGTTCGCCGCCGGTGATGATAAATGGACGCCGGCACTTGAACCAGCGCCGGTCGAACGTGTGCTTGGTGTCCAGCGCGAGGCTTTCTTCTTCCTCCGTATCGTCGATTTTCTGGTGATAGATGGGATCGTAGAGCTGGACGATGTTGCCCTGACACTCGATCGCGTAGGGCATGTAGATGGGAGAGGCCTCGACGCGGAACAAGGCTTCGGCAAGTGCGGTTTTGCCGTTTCCAGGTTGCCCGTAAATCAAAAACGATTTATTGGAGTTCACGGCCGGGCCGATGCGCGCGAGAATATCCTGCTCCACCACCAGGTGTTTGAAAGCGTGCTTTAGTGAGTCCGGCGTGAGCCAGTTTTCAGGGAGGCGCTGCCGCCGGACGACTTCCGTGTACTGGTACAGCGGCACCGGAACGGGTCCGGTGTATTGGTTGTTTTCCAGATACTCGCGCGTCAGGTTCCGGCCCGTTTCGGTGAGCGCGAAAACACCGGACGTGTTGCCCATTCCGAGCGATTTCTTCACTCCCACATGATGCTGCCGCTTGAGCGTCTCGAGAAGATCGTCGATTAAGCTGAACTGTACGCCCAACAGGCTTGCGAGATCTCGCCCCATGACTTCGCCGCGGAAATAGAGGAACTTCAACACGAGTTGCTCGATGATCGAGGGAGGGACCCCCATGTCTTCGAGCGATTCGGGAACCGGCGGAACAACGGTTACGTCGGCGCTTGCGGGTCCCCCCGCCATTGGCTTAGGCGGCGGTGGCTCGGCAGCCGGGGCTTTCGGACGCGGAATGTTGATCTGAATTCCGCCAAGTACGGAGGCGGCCGGATCGGTGCTTGCGCTCACGAGGGATCCTTTCGATAACCAGTCCCGCAAATGGGGAGCTAAGTTGGCTATCGGACACGGAGTAAGCGCACTGCACCTTAGACCCTAGTTCTAGTACGCGGATGTTTGCCGTACGGGTTTCGGGCGGGTCAGGCTCGCTCGGCGTTTTCCTCGACAATGCGGCCATCGAACAGATGGATGGATCGGTCGGCGTAGCTCGCGTACCGCGGATCGTGAGTCACCATGCAGATGGTGGCGCCGCCGCGATGCAAATCGCGCAACAAATCCATAACAGCTTCGCCGTTGGTGCTGTCCAGGTTTCCGGTGGGCTCGTCGGCCAGCAAAATGGAAGGATCGCCGGCCAGCGCTCGAGCCACGGCGACGCGCTGCTGCTGGCCGCCGGAAAGCTGCGACGGATAATGCTTCACGCGATGGCTCATGCCGACGCGTTCGAGTGATTCGTGCACGCGCTTCTTGCGCTCCGAACTCGGCATCCCGCGATAGGTCAGCGGCAGTTCGACGTTCTCGTACACGGTGAGGTCGCCGATCAGGTTGAAGGCCTGGAAAATGAAACCGATTTCGCGATTCCGGATGCGCGCCCGCTCGCTGAGCTTCAGACCTTGTACCGGACGGCCATTGAGTTCGTAGGTCCCGTCCGATGAGGAATCCAGGAGACCCAGAATCGCCAGGAGCGTGGATTTTCCGCAGCCTGAGGGGCCGGCGATCGAGACATATTCGCCCCGTTTGATGTCGAGGTGGATTCCGGCCAGGGCGTGCGTCTCGACTTCGTCCGTGACGAAAACCTTCTTGACGCCATCAAGATGAATCAAAACTTCGGACATGGATGCGCTCCTATGAATGCTCTACGCTTGACTTACTCCAGACGAATTTTCGGGTTCTGGTCCTGGGCCGACATATCGGAAAGGATCACCTGGTCTCCGACCTTCAGGCCGTTCAGCACCTCAATCGTATTTACGGAGCTCCGGCCCAGCTTCACCGTCACGCGCGAAGCGCCCTTGCCCTCCGGATCCAGCTTGAACAAGCTCACTGAACTGTCGGGCTGGCCGAAAACCGGCCGGCCGATGTAGACTACGTCGCTCAACCGCTCGATCTCGATCGTCCCGTCCACGCTGAGATCGGGCACCGCTCCGCTCGGCAGCGGCCCGTCCAGCTTGCAGTCCACCGTGCGCGTTCCGTTGATCACGTTGGGATCTATTCGGACTACGTGGCCCGGAATGATTCCGTTCCGTGTATCTATGGACGCTTTCTGGCCCAAAAGGATATCTTTGGCCTGGGTCTCGGCGATTTGCAGTTCGGCTTGCAGCGTCGATTGGGCGACTTTGGCGACCACAGTCCCGGCGGTCACCCTCGTTCCAACCTGAAGCGTCAGTTCCTGAACCACACCTTCGGTGCCGGCGCGAATCGTGAGGTCGTTGAGCTGCTGCTTCTTGCGTTCCCAGGTGGCCCGGAGCTTATCGATCTGAACTTGCTGGGACTCCAACTGGGCGTCGATGGAGTCTTTCATGATGTCCAGCTTCTGCTTCTCGGTCTGGAATTTATTGGTGGCCTGCTCCCAGTTGGCTTGCGTGAGTTTGACGTTGAGCTCGGTCTGGAGCTGGAGTTTAAAGAGCTGCTCGTCCTTATCCTTGTTGAGGGCCGCTTGCTTGAGGGCGTTTTCGGCGCTGGACACGGCAGCCTGCTGGTCGAAGCGCTGGCTCTGGAGCTTCACTTTGAGATCGGCGTAGCTGGCCTCGGCCTGCTTCACCTGCCATTCCAGGTCGTTCGCGGCCAGCTCCATATCCGGATTGGTTAATACCATCAAGACCGTATCCGGTTTCACTTTCTGGCCGGATTTAATCGGAACCTTGATCACCTGGCCGTCCTGAAGGCTCGGGATGACGATAATCTCTTCGGGGGCGAGCTTGCCCAGGCCCTTGCGCTCGATCACGATGGGACCGCGTTTAACTGAGTCGATCCAGACTGTGGCGCGTTCCACGCTCGGCGCGGCGGGCTCGAGCTTGGATACCTTCCATCCCGCGGCTCCAAGGGCTCCGGTCACGAGGACCCCGTAGACCGTGTATTTGATGCGCTTTTTTCGAGCGACGCCCTCTCGCTTGATATCCATGGTTCCTCGGGAGCCCCCTTGGGTTCGGCGATGATCTCTTAGGGCACGCTGCCTGCCACTCGGGTGGTTAAGGAAATACGTTTACTTCCAGAAGGTTATAGCTCCGTGAGCGATTGTATCACGGAGCCAGGGTGTCCGCTCCTGGGACAGCGCTGTGCGAAACGAGCATGTGGGAATTGGAGCGGGAGACGGGATTCGAACCCGCGACATCAACCTTGGCAAGGTTGCACTCTACCAGCTGAGTTACTCCCGCCCGCGGAAAAGGACTTTGGACAGCCTTCATTTTCGCGCCCAGTCCGATGAATGTCAAATCGGGGAAAGCGCACTATTGTCCCATCCCGAAGCAAGGCAAACGGCCTTTAACTGAAATGTTTTAGTGCTTTTGCAAGGCCAGAGGTATGCCAGTAATTTCATGAAAACAAGGACGATAAATTTCCTTGCCGGAAAAACGTTTTGTGCTATGCTGAGATCCGCAGTGAGCACGGCAGTCGACGTAGAAGGCCGTGCGTTATGAAGCGAGCGTCGGACTTTTCCCCGGATCAGAGCTAGGAAGCGAGGCGGATTTCCACACCTGTGGAAATCGTGTGGGAATTCTGCGTCAGCGGGAGCACAGAGGAGGAAACGGGCACGTGAACGGGCATTGGGAGTCGGCTGTCGCCGTCGCTGAAGCACGGGAACTGGATACATGGGAGCTGATCAAAGCCAGACTGGCGGAAAGAATCGCTCCCCAAGAGTATCAGAACTGGGTGCTGCGGACCTCGCTCGAGAGCCTGGATGAAGGCTCGCTCCGGGTTCGGGTTCCGGACCAGGTAACCAAAGATTTCATCGAGCAGGAATACTCGGAGAAGATACGGTCCACCATCCGTGAGCTGAACCTTCCGATAGAAAAAGTCGTCTTCCTGCCGCGGGCCGATCACGCGGTTTCTGCGGATACGTCGTCCTTGCCGCCCGCTGCCGAGCCTATTTTCGCCTCCGCTGCCGGACAACTGAATCCACGTTTCCGCTTCGACAATTTCGTGGTGGGGAGTTGCAATCAATTCGCTCATGCGGCGGCGCGGGCCGTGGCCGACAATCCGTCGCGCAGCTACAATCCGCTGTTCATTTACGGCGGCGTCGGAATGGGCAAGACCCACCTGATGCACGCAATCGGACGAGAGCTGCTGGAGAAGTACCCTTCCCTGCGGGTGGTCTACACATCCAGCGAGCGGTTCATGAACGAGATGATCCTTTGCCTGCGGACGAATCGAATGCCCGCTTTTCAGCGCCATTTTCGTTCGGCCGATGTGCTGCTGGTAGACGACGTGCAGATCCTGGCTGGCAAGGAGCGCATGCAGGAAGAGTTTTTTCATACGTTCAACGAACTTCACGAGCATGAAAAGCAGATCGTGATTTCGAGCGATTCCGCTCCGAAGAACACTGCGGGGCTGGTCGAGCGGCTGCGGTCGCGGTTCGAATGGGGGCTGATGGTGGACGTCCAGCCGCCGGATCTGGAAACCAAAATGGCGATCCTCGACAAAAAAGCCGAGATTGAAGGCATCCGGCTTCCCGAAGAGGTTAGAATCTACATCGCTACAAAAACCAAGTCGAACGTGAGAGAACTCGAAGGCGCGCTAGTCAAGTTGATCGCCTACTCGTCGATCACGAATACTCCCATTACGCTTCAGATGGCCCAGCAAGTCCTGAAGTACTTGATCTCGACAGGCGAGCGCCGGATCACGATGGATTCGATCCTGCGGACGGTGGCCGAAAAGTTCAATCTTCAGCCGGTGCAACTCAAGCAGAAGTCGAATACACGCCAGATTGCCTATCCCCGCCAGATTGCGATGTACCTGATGAAGGACCTGACCCAAGCGTCTCTGCCGGAAATCGGGCGCGTGTTCGGAGGCAAGCATCACACCACGGTTCTTCATTCGGTGCAGAAGATCGATCGCTTGCGCCACACCGATACCGATCTCAACAGGCTCATCCACAGCCTAATCGACTCAATTCACTAGTGTTATTGACGCTATCCACAACTGGCACTGGCACCGGCCTGTGAACTTCTGTGCAAACGTCACCCATCGTGTTTTTGTGCACCGTTGTCCACTTCTTTCTGCACAGGTTTCGGTGGCTTTAACCCCTCGGTCTTGCTATAATTTAGAAAGAAATCAAAGTATCAACAGGTACTACGACTACGGTTACTCTTTATGGAGTTAGAGAGTAACTCATCAGAAAGCCTCCGCCATGGAATTTACCGTCAGTAGGGCTGATCTGGTTCGAGAACTGAACCTGTCACAGGGTGTTGTCGAGAAGAAGACCACGATTCCGATTCTGTCCAACATTCTGCTGGAAGCCGACGGCGATCGTCTGCTGTTGACAGCGACAGATCTGGAACTGGGTGTTCGTTCCTCCTGTGTGGCGAAAGTGAAGAAAAAGGGCGCCGGAACGGTGCCGGCCCGCAGGCTTCTGGACTATGTCCGGTTGCTGCCGGAAGGCGACGTTCAGGTCAAGATACTCGAGAACCAATGGGCAAGCCTGGTATCGGGCAGATCGAAGACCCGGATCGCAGGGATGTCGCGCGAGAGCTTTCCAGAGCTGCCCGCGATGCCGGCGGTGCTGGCGGAGATTCCGATCGGCGTGCTTGCGGGGATGATCGGGAAAACGATTTTTGCAATCTCCAGTGAAGAATCCCGGTTCACGTTGAACGGCGCTCTGCTGATCCTGAAGAAGGGCAGCATCACGATGGTCGCTACCGATGGACACCGGCTGGCGATGGTGGAGAGTTCAGGCGAGCTTCCGGGCGTGACGGGCGCGTATCGGGCGCTGCTTCCGCGCAAAGCGATGGCGGAGCTCCAGAAGCTTGCAACGGACGCCGATACGGGCGCCATGGTTCGGTTTGCGGGCGACGAGAATCATTTGTTCTTCGAACTTGGCGACCGCCTTCTGCTGAGCCGCAAGCTCACCGGAAATTTTCCGGATTTTGAACGCGTGCTTCCGAAGGAGCATCCGCATTCGGTCACGCTGGACCGCGAGGAATTCCGGGGGGCGATCGAGCGTGTCGCGCAATTTTCCGACGAGCGATCCCGAGGCATTCGCGTCCAGGCGGCTTCTGGCGAACTGAAGGTGCATTCTTCCGTCTCAGAGACGGGCGAGAGCGAAGACAGCATCTCGGCGGCGTATGAGGGTCCGGCGGTTGAGATCGGATTCAACGCGGAATATCTGCTGGACTTTCTGCGGGCTGTGTCCACAGAATCCGTTACGTTCCTGTTCAAGGATGCGCATAGCGCCGGCGAGCTTCGGCCGGGCGGCGAGAAAGCAGAAAACTACCGCTACGTGATCATGCCCATGCGGATCTGAGCGGAGGATCGCGAAAGAGATTTTTAAGGAAGTATGGCCACAAAAGATATCGGGGCAGTCTACGATTCCACGAGTATCAAAGTACTCGAAGGGCTGGAGGCGGTGCGCCTCCGTCCCGCGATGTACATCGGATCTACGAGTGAAGCGGGCCTGCATCACCTTGTCTATGAGGTGGTGGATAACGCGGTAGACGAGGCTCTGGCGGGTTATTGCACTGAAATCAATGTCACGATTCGCGAGGACGATTCGCTGAGTGTGGTCGATAATGGCCGCGGGATCCCGGTCGACATGCACGCGGAAGAAGGCATTTCGGCCGCCGAAGTCGTGATGACCAAACTGCACGCCGGCGGAAAGTTCGATTCCAACACGTACAAAGTATCGGGCGGCCTGCACGGCGTCGGCGTCAGCGTGGTGAACGCGCTTTCCGAGTGGCTGCAACTGGAAATCTGGCGCGACGGCGCGACTTGGGAACAGGAATACTTCCGGGGCGTTCCGAAGGCTCCGCTGGCTAAGACCGGCAAGGCCGGGCGCAAGACCGGCACGAAAGTCACGTTCAAGCCCGACGGGTCCATCATGGACGCGACCAAGTTCAATTTCGACACGCTGGCGCAGCGCCTTCGCGAGCTGGCGTTCCTGAACAAGGGCCTGACCATCACGCTCACCGATGAGCGCGAAGAGCCGGCCAAGAAGTCCGAGTTTCACTTCAGCGGCGGCATCGCCGAGTTCATCAAGCACCTGAATCGCGGCAAGGCCGTCCTGCACGACAAGCCGATTCACTTCGAAGGCACGCGCGATTTGCCGAACGGCGGGCAACTTGCGATGGAAGTGGCGCTGCAATACAACGATACCTACAGCGAGTCGGTGTTCAGCTTCGCGAACAATATCAACACCGTCGACGGCGGCACGCACCTGAGCGGCTTCCGCAGCGCACTGACGCGCACCATCAACGCCGCGGGCCAGCAGGCCGGACTGTTCAAGGACGTCAAGGAAAATCTCTCGGGCGACGACGTGCGCGAGGGCTTGACTGCCGTGGTCAGCGTCAAGCTGCCGCAGCCGCAGTTCGAGGGGCAGACCAAGGGCAAGCTGAATTCCGACATTCAGGGCTACGTCGTTCAACTGGTGAACGAGAAGCTCGGCGAATTCTTCGACAAGAACCCGCCGGTGATGCGCAAGATCGTCGGCAAGGCAATCGACGCGGCGCGCGCTCGGGAAGCGGCCCGCAAAGCCCGCGATCTGACTCGCCGCAAGGGCGCGCTGGACTCGGGCGGGCTGCCGGGCAAGCTGGCGGACTGCCAGGAGCGCGATCCGGAACGCTGCGAGCTTTTCCTTGTCGAAGGCGAATCCGCGGGCGGGACGGCCAAGGGCGGGCGCGACCGGCGCTACCAGGCCATTCTGCCGCTGCGCGGCAAGATCCTCAATGTCGAGAAGGCCCGCTACGACAAGATGCTGGGTCACGAAGAAATCCGCGCCATGATCACCGCCGTCGGAACGGGCATCGGCAAGGACGATTTCGATCCGACTCGCCTGCGCTACGGCAAGATCATCATCATGACCGACGCCGATGTGGACGGCTCGCATATCCGCACACTGCTGCTGACCTTCTTCTACCGGCACATGCAGGAGCTGATCAAGCGCGGCCACATCTTTGTAGCGCAGCCGCCGCTCTATCGCATCAAGAAGGGCAAGAGCGAGAAGTACATCAAGGATGACAAGGAATTCACGAAGGAGATTCTGCGCCGCGCGACGGAAAACCTGAAAGTCGAGAACGCGGACAAAGGCACGCTCGAAGGCACCGAGCTGCGCAATTTCCTGATGCAGCTTGACGAGTTCCAGCTCACCTGGCGGCGCGTGGAGCGTCGGTTGCGCGAGCCGCGCGTGATCGAGATTCTGGCGCGGCCGGATCTGGCGCTCGACACGAAGGCGGATTTTCACGAACAGGCGAATCTCAAGGCGGTCCACGAGGCGCTCAAGGCGCTGAAGATCGACGCGCAATTGAAGAACGAAGAAGAGCATTCGGCCTGGATGGTGACATTCAAGGATCCGACCAATGCCGAGCGCGCGATCGACATCGAGCTGGCGACTTTGCCCGAATATCGCCGGCTGCGCGCGCTCGCCAAGCAGGTCGCCAAGCTGAATAAGCCCCCGTTCGTGGTGATCAAGGACAACCAGCGCGAGACGCAGGCCAACTGGCGCGACTTGCTGGCGCACGTAAAATCCGAGGGCACCCGCGAAGTCACCGTGCAGCGTTACAAAGGCCTGGGCGAAATGAACGCCGAGCAGCTCTGGGAAACGACGATGAACATCGACACCCGGACGCTGCTCAAGGTGTCGCTCGAAGACCTGGTGCTGACCGATGAAATCTTCACCACGCTGATGGGCGAGGACGTCGAGAGCCGGCGCAAGTTCATCGAAGAGAACGCGCTGGATGTTCGGAATCTGGACGTTTGAGCGGACAAGCCCGTGCCAACTTCGGTTCGTGGCCGGAATGGGTTGATACCGGCAAAAAACCTGTCCGACCATGGTCGGTTGAACTGACCCAACTTGTGAGAGTCACGCTGTAGCTTCCAAGGAGTTGGGTACGAATCAGCTCCCGCTCTACAAAACCCGTCCTGATTGTCGGGGAAGTGGTCGGCGGAAAGAGCCGCGATAATTCGATATGCTGTTCTAGACGAGGACCAGCCATGAGAACCCTGATCATCTTCGCACTCGCAGTTTCGCTGACCGTTTTCGGCCAGGACAAAGGCAGGGGAGGCAAAGGCAGAGGCCCGGCCGGACCCGGCCTGACGCTCACCAGCACCTCTTTCCCCGACGGCTCCGAAATCCCGGCCAAGTACACCTCGGCCGATCCGATGCCGATGTCGCCCAAATTCGATTGGACCAACGTGCCCATGGGCACGGTGACATTCGCGCTGCTGATGCACGATCCTGACGTCGTGTTCAACAAAAGCATCGAAACGGACGTCACGCATTGGATCGCGTGGAATATTCCGGGCACGGCGCACGAGTTGCCCGAAAACATGCCGGCTACGGCCCAAATGCCGGACGGAACGGTCCAGGGCAAGAATCAGGCCAACAGGGTCGGTTACCTCGGTCCGGGCGCGCCCGCTGCCGGTCCGCCGCATCATTACACTTGGGAGCTGTACGCTCTCGATACCAAGCTCGACCTGGGCCCGGACGCCACCCGGGCCGATGTGCTCAAGGCGATCAACGGGCACGTTCTGGCGAAGGCTCTGTACGTCGGCCGCTTCAAGCGGCCGCAATAAGAGTCAAACACATTCAATCACACCGAGGAGAAAACCATGCTGAAGAAGTCACTGTATGCGATTGCGGTTCTGGCTTTGAGCGCAACACTGGCTCTGCCTCAGGGAAAGGGCGGCGGCAAGGGCGCCCCGAAGGCTCCGGGTATGGCTCTGACGACTCCCGATTTCGAGGACGGAGGCATCATCCCGGACAAGTTCACCCAGGCCGTGCCGATGCCGATTTCGCCCAAGCTCGAGTGGACCAACGTGCCGGAGGGGACGCAGAGCTTCGTGCTGATTATGCACGATCCGGATAACGCGCTGAACAAAGGCACCGATGATGTTCTGCACTGGATGGTGTTCAACATTCCCGGAACCGCCCGGTCCTTGCCGCAGAACATGCCGCTCGACGCGAAGCTGCCCGACGGCACGATTCAGGCCAAGGGGATCCGCAGCGTCGGCTACATGGGACCAGGGAACGCCGCGATCAATCCGTATCATCACTACACGTGGGAACTGTACGCCCTGGACAGCAAGCTGTCGCTCGGTCCGGACGCGACGCGGGCAGACGTGATGAAGGCGATGGAAGGCCACACGGTCGGGAAGGCCGTTCTAGAAGGGCGCTTTAAGCGTCCGCAGTAAGTCTGTTAGCGTGCGGGTCAATCCACATACACCCGCTTGACCCGCGCGCTGATTCCACAGAGGACCGCATAGGAGATCGTTCCCGCCGTCCGCGCGATCTGCTGCGCATCGATTGACGCCTGGCCCTCAGCTCCAAGTAACGTCACCGCATCGCCGACTCGCAAGTCTGGGCTGGCAGTCACGTCGATGGTGGTCAGGTCCATGGATACTGCGCCGATAATCGGAGCCAGTTTTCCTTTGGCGATCACGTGCCCGCGGTTCGATAGCCGGTGCGGGATTCCGTCGGCATAGCCCGCAGCCAGGACCGCGATTCTCATCGCCCGCGCCGCGCGGTGAATTCCGCCATAGCCCACTAGGGCGCCCGCCTCCAGATCTTTCACGGCGAGCACGGTCGCTTTCCAGGTCAGGGCGGGACGAACACTGAGCTGGCGTTTGGGCGCCGAGCCGCGCGCCGGGGAAACGTATCCGTAAATCGCGTGACCAGGCCGGACCAGGTTCCACCAGGCGGCCTTTCGTCCATAGGCTACGGGGATAGTTCCAGAGGCATGAATGTAATGCGGTCCCAAGCCCGCTTCACGCAGCCCGGCAAGCACGCGTTCAAAGTGGACGAGCTGGTCTTCGGTCTGGCGGCTCTCATAGTTCCCGGAAGACGCGAAGTGCGTCATCACGCCCTCCATCTTTGCGGGCGCTGCGAGAACGGCGCGTGCGACTTCCTCCGGCCCGGCGCGCGTGCCGAGGCGGCCCATTCCGCTGTCGATCTTCAGATGATAGGGAACGCGAGCAGCCGCCAGATCCTCGAGCGAATGAATCACCGGTGTGAGATGGAATTCCTCCAAGCCGGCGCGCTCGTCGGGAAGAAAATCCGCCATCACGAGGATCCGGGCGCGAATCCCCTGCCGGCGCAGGTAAACGCCCTCCTCGACATTGGACACCGCGAGCCAGGCAGCGCCTTCCGCTTCCAGTGCGCGCGCGACCTCGACCGCTCCGTGGCGGTAAGCGTCGGCTTTCACCACGGCCATGACGTCCACTGAGCCGCCCACCAGGTTCCGCACGGCGCGGTAATTCGCGCGAATCTGCCCCAGCGAGACTTCTACCCAGCTCCTCATTTTCTTAGCCGCTTTTTTCTCAGTCGCCTTTCGCGAGCCTTGTCAGCAGTTTCTCATACGCGTCGGTGACGGCGTCCCAACTGTAGCGTCCGCGAACTCGCTCGCGCGCCTGATGACGAAGCGCCTCGCGCTCCGGCTCGGACATATCCAGCGCGCGCTGCATGACCTGAGTCAAATTGTTGGGTTGAAACGGCAGCCCGGCGCCGCCCGCGACCTCGGCGTTTTCTTCGTTATCGAGATACAGGACCAGGGCGCCGCGTCCCATCGCTTCCACCAGAGCGGGGTGCGTTCCACCGACTTCGGTCGCATGAATATAAGCGAAGCAGTGCGCGCCCAGTTCCCGGTAACCCTCGCCGTAGATCGCTCCGGGAATCACGACCCGTGGATCCGTGGTAGCTCGAACCCGGCCGATATAATCGGCTGCATACGGCGCATCGCCGATCAGAGCCAGCTTAAATCCGGTCGTGAGGCGCTCGAAAGCATCGCGGACCAGCAGTGCATTGTTCTCCGGCTCCATGCGGCTCACGTAAAGAAAATAACGGCGGGGATACAGCCGCAAGCGCTCCAGCACGGCGCAAGTCTCCACCGGATCCAGGTCGGCCCCGTACGGAATCATTTCCGAATAGTGAGCGTATTTTTCGCGATAGTAAGCAGCGATGCTGTTGGCATCCGTGACCACGGCGTTCGGCATCCAGGTCGCGAGCCGCTCCGAGATCCGGTACCAGGTTCTGGCCAGCGCGTTCCACTTCTTGCGATGCCGCTCCAAGCCGTCCACATTCAGCGCAACCGGCATTCCGAGCGCGCGGGGAATCCAGGTGAAGGCGGCGTTGGCGGCGTTGCAGTACAGGACCGCGTCGTATCCGCCCACCCACGCCAAGTGGAGCGTGGAAAGAAACGTATGCGCGATCGTATCGAAATATTTGTGGCGGATGGTCGGCAGATATTTCAGGCGCACGCCGCGGAAGGACGGCTGGTCGTGTTTCTCGCGGCAATAGACAGTGACGGAGTGCCCCCGCGCCGCGAGGCGTGTCGAAAGTTCCTCGGCGAAAGTTTCGAAGCCACCGTAGCGCGCCGGGATGCCTCGCGTGCCGAGGATCGCGAACCGCACTAGCGCCTATTTTATCCGCGGGCGGCGCGGCCGCGGGCAACCGCCCGGGCAGAGGGGCGAGGAGCAGGCCGGCTCACGGGCTGGTAAGAGAACCAACTCGAAATATAGTCGTCCTTGGCTTTACGGCGTCTCATGATCTCGCGACGCTTCTCCATCACGCGTTTCCAGTTCTGCGCCAGGTACCAAAAAGCTTTGAGCGACCCGTGCTCGTGAAGAAGGCACGCGCCGACCACCACGATGTCGCGTGCCGTAATGGAGAACCAGTTGCGCCGGTAGAGATCCGCCGTCATGTTCTTGAGGCGCATCAGGAACCGGTTCTTCACCGAATGCATGTTGATGACCGAAGGCAACGCGCGGCGGTTCCCAGGCAGGACATTGCGCACGTGATACCCGCGCGCCAGGGGCGTATAGATGCAGCGCCAGCCCATGAGTTGGGCGCGCCAGGCGACGTCCGCGTCTTCGCGATAGACGAAGAAATCCGGATCGAAGAATTCGCCCAGAATCGAGATGTCGTCGATCATCGAGCGGCGATACAGCGCCGCCGCGGCCGTCGCTCCAAACACATACTCGAAATTCAGGTAGTGTCCGTTATCCACTTCCTGGCTTCCGCGGTCCAGGTGCCGGAGCATCGGGGTGAAATAAATCCCGGTGGAATCGACCAATTGCTTCTCGGGTAAATCGAAAGTGGCGCGGATCGTCAGCAGCTTGCCGCACACCGTGCCGACCTTGGGATCCACTTGGGCGGCATCAACTAGGGCCTGAATGAAATTCGGCAGCAGCAGGACATCCGGATTCAGTGTGAGGACCCATTCCCCCTGGCTCAGAGCGATCGCCTGGTTTTGGGCGGCTGCGAACCCGACGTTGGTGTCGTTGTAGTAAATCCGGCAGCGGTCGGCAAACTGTTCGAGGATATCCACGGTGCCGTCCGTCGACGCATTGTCGATGACGACCACTTCCATGTTCGGGTATTTCTGTTCAAGAACCGATTCCAGGCATCGTTTAATGAACCGACCGCTGTTATAAGTCACAACGGTTACGGAAACCACGTCCTTAGAGGCCATCGCGTCTAATATTCTTTACTCGTTTTCGGTGCGCCCAGACCACTCTTCCGGCTGCGGCGGGACACCAGCCGCTTTACTGCTAACTGCAAGATTTTGCAACAACTGACGACAGGGTCCAGGCTCCGCCCGCGAATCAACCCCGCAACGCTCCGCGGAACGGCACTCAGCACCGCTGCGAAGCAGACAGCCCGATATGGCCAGGGGCGGAAATGCTTCGCCGCATATGTTAGCAGGCTAGCATACCAGTACTCCTTCATGCGAGCCGGAGAGAGTTTTTTCACCGAATGGCCGCCGGAATGCTCAGCGCGAACCTGCGGAACGTATTCGATTCGGTAGCCAGAATCGATCGCGCGCCGGCAAAAATCCACATCCTCGAACCACACCGGGCGAAAATCCTCATCCAAGCCGCCGAGCTGTTGCCAAACATCGCGCCGGACCATGAGAAACGCCCCGGCCGGTTGCTCGACCGGACCGCCCTGATTCAAATCGCGGTCGAGATACCGGTAGGCGCGATTGACCGGATTGCTGGGCCACAGCCGGTTCAGCCCGAGAAGCTCGAAGACCAGTGCCGCTGCCGTGGGGAGCCGGCGGATGGTAAAGCCGCTCTGAACATGGCCGTCTGCGGAAGTGAGTTGCCCCGCGGCCACGCCGTGATGCCGGCATGCTTCAACCAGGGCTGAGATGGGCGTCCTCAGCCGAACGTCCGGATTCAACAGAAGGATCACGTCAGTCCCGCATTCCCGGAAACCCTGGTTCGCGGCTCCGGAGAAGCCGCGGTTAGTTCGGTTCGCGATGAGGCGGACGCCTGGATGCGACCGGACCTCCTCCACAGTGCGATCGGTCGAAGCATTGTCGACTACGGTGGCCGTGATGCCAGGAGCCATTTCAGCGAGCGCGGCGAGGCAGTTCAAAATCACCTCCTCCGAGTTGTAGGTGACAATTACAGCCCCAGCAGCCAGAAGTAAGCCCTCCAGTAATGGTCGAAGCCTGTCTGCTGCTGAATTTCAAGAATCGTTCGCTCGCTTTCCCTGAGGAAAGCCCCAGTCTTCGTTACGACTTCAGATTTTCCGGACGCTGATTCCTGCGCCACGAATCGGGCCGCTCGCATGCCCGACATCTTACCCCTTACATAAGCTCCTGCACAGCCGTGGCGCAAAGCCAGGACTCCCCAGAGCAATTGTCCGGCCACAATTGGCCAGCGCGGTAGGCCCACGAAGTGCTTTGCCGTCAACAAAAGTTGGTTTCGGGCCAGTAAGCGTACTGAGTATTTATTCCACTGTCCCCAGGTGGAACTGCCCTGATGGTAAGCAATTGCGGAAGGTTCGTAGATTCCCGACCGGCCCGCGAGAGCGCAGCGGATCCCGAAGTCTACGTCTTCGAGGTAGGATTCGAATCTCTCGTCCAGCGGCCCGATCTCCGGAAATAAGCTTCCACGAAATAGGGCGGCCGTCATGGGAGCGATTCGAATGCGCTGGGGCTGGTTCCAAAACGGGCCATCCGGCTTTCCCGAACCACATCGGTAAGCGCACCCCGCTCGGGAGATCGCGTCGAATGTTCCATCGATGCGGCTGGGATCCGAAGCCATCAGGGTTTTCCCCGTTGCGAACGATGCTGCTTCCCTTTCGGCTGCGGCGAGCAGGTTGGCGAGCCAGTCCGGCGTCAGCGACACATCGTTGTTGAGGATCGCGATCCAATCCGCATCCGTGGCTGCGATGCCGCGATTGACGGCGGCCGCGAAACCAAGGTTCTGCTTCAGCCGGATCACGCGCGCGCCGGCCCGCTCGGCCACAGCCGCCGAGTCGTCTTGGGAGCCGTTGTCGGCCACGATGATTTCATCGAAGGCGCGCGTCTGCTCGCGTAGGTTCGCCAGCAGCGCTTGCAGAAGATCCCTCCGGTTCCAATGAGGAATCACCGCGGCGACTTTCATGAGAACCGTTTTTTGAGGAGAAACCAGAGATTGTTGAAGCCGTCGCGCCACGGATTCAGTTTGATTTCCCCCAGTCGCGAGCTGTACAGAATCGAGAGCTCGGCGAAACGGATCCGGCTATTCTTGAGCGCCTCGATCTTGATTTCTTCAGAGAAGGCCATGCCGTCGGACTCGAGCTTCATGTCCTTCAGGATCGAGCGCCGGAAAACCCACATCCCGGACTGAGAATCCCGCACCCAGCGAAAATACAGGATCGACATGGCCAGCGACAGGATCAGATTCCCGAACCAGTGCTTCCAGCTCATGGCGTCCTTGTCGCGCACCGGGAACCGGGACGCGTTTAGAAAATCGACCTGAAGATGCAGGAAGGCTTCCAGCAGATAAGAAATCGCATCCGGCGGATAGCTGTGATCGCCGTCGAGTGTGATGATGACATCTCCGCACGCTGACGCGAATCCGGTTTTGTAGGCGCGGCCATAGCCGCGGGCATCTTCGCGGATCACCTGCGCGCCGAAGCTCGCGGCGACGTCCGAAGTGCGGTCGGTGGATCCGTTATCGACCACGATCACCTGATCGACGAATTCGGGCATGCGCCGCAAGACCTGCTCTACGCCCTGCTCTTCATTCAGGCAGGGCATGATCACCGTGATGGATTGCCCTTTGTACATTCGGCCGATTCACCAGCATAGCCTGACGGGCAGCCGCGTCCGTAAGGCCGCGGGCAGCGGTGTATGATGGCGTACATGAAGTGCCTTCTCCTTGCGGCTTTGGCCGCTCTTCCTTTCATTCCCTCCGCGCGCGCCGAGGTGGGCGGGCTCAAGACTGTGTATGTTCTGCCGATGTCAGGCGGGCTCGATCAATACCTGGCGTTCCGGCTCACGGCTGAAGGTGTATTGCAGGTCGTGACGGACCCCGCCAAGGCGGACGCGATTTTGACAGAGGGCATCGGCGGAAGGTTCGATGAAAGCTTCAGCGAGTTGTTTAAACCGCCCGTGGACAAAGATCAGGCGGACAAGTCCGGCACCACCGAATTTTCGCATCCGGCGATGCGGCCGCTCTCAGGCAGCAGGGGCATCATTTTCCTTGTGAATCGCGCGACCCGCGACGTGGTGTGGAGCACGTTCGAGCGTCCGAAAGGCAATCAGCCGGACGACATGAACCACGCCGCTGAAAAGATCGTGGACCGGCTGGCGAAGACCCAGAAATCGAAGTAGGTTCAAGGCCCGGCCGCGGCGCTTGACCGTGCGAGTTTCGGCTGCGAGCGCATTCGCTTTATTTCAGAGCGGTAACACTCGAGGAGCCGCTCCGTCATGGCTCGCATGTCGCGCTTGGCGACAACTTCCTCGCGTGCGCGGAGGGCCATGGCTTCGGCTTCCTCGGGATGCCGCAAGAGGCGGACAACATGCCCCGCGAAGTCGGCCGGGTCGTCCGCAAGAGCGCAGATCTCGCCATCTTTGTCGGCCAGGCCCTCCGCGCCAAGGCGGGTCGAAACAACGGGAATGCCGGCGGCAAACGCTTCGAGCAGCTTGACCCGGACTCCGGAGCCTGCCAGGATCGGGCACACGAAAACGGAATATCGCATCAGTGGCTCGCGAACGTCTTCGACGAAGCCGATCATCTCGATCGCTTCCGGGTCGCGCAAGGAATGCCGCGGCGGAGGATCGGAGCCGACGATCACGAGCCGCGCGCGCGGCTCATCTTTGCGGACTCGGGGAAAGACCTCTTCAAGAAACCATTGCAGTGCTTCCACGTTGGGCAGGTGACGGAAGCTGCCCAGAAACAGCAGCGTGAACGGCTCGCGTCCGGAAGGAAGGAATTCGTAGCTCGAGGTGTCGATTCCGGCTCTGTACTCGTCGTCGAGGCGGCCGTTCAGTTGAGGAAGGAATGAGCGCAGATAGTCGGCGTTATCGCGGCTGCATACCTGAACGCGATCGAGTTGCGGCAGCAGCTCTAGCTCATACCGTATGGCGCGCAGATATTCCCAACGCGAAACGATGCGTTCCAGCGAGTTGCTCATATGGGGAAGCCGCCTCGCGATGGACTGGAAATAGACGTCGTGTTCGAACAGGATGCTCGGGATGTTTCGAAACTGCCCCGCGTATTGGCCCATGACCAGGTATTCAAGCTGCAGCACGTCGATCGATTTCGTGTAGATCTGGCGATGGATGAGCCAGGCCAGATCGCGATTGCGGAACTCGCGCAAGGCGTGCGGCTCGGCTGAGGCGAGCGCCTTTTGCCGGCCTTCCATGCGGACGATGTACACGGCGGACGCGCAGATCCTGTCCAGCTCCGCGTGGGCCTCGCGCTCGCGCTCGTGATCCAAAAGTACGATGAGGTGCAGATCGCACAAGCGCGCCAGCTCGCGGACCGTTTGATACATGAAGACGCCGCCGCCGTGAACCGGCGGACAAATCGGATACGGAGACACGAAGAGAACGGAGAGACGCTGCGGCTCGCCGGGAAGCGAAACGTAAGTATCGCGGTAGTGTCCTGCAAGCGGGCGGCGGAAGGCTTCGCGATCGGGGATGGCTGCAAGCCGGCGCGCTCGGATGCGCGAACGGAGGGCTCGAGGCAGCGAAAGAAATGCGCGAAGAGCGCCGCGAAAGTTCGGGCGCTCGGGGGAGTCTCCGGCAATCCAGCTTAAAGCCGCCCCTGCCCAGGTGAAGAAAAAGTGGGAACCGAGCCAGCGCCAGTCGTGGATGTTCTTCCAGGTGAACAGCACGAAGTTCTTTTTGAGCACCGACTGGATATAGGGTTCGGAGAAGCGTTTTCCGATGGTGCCGCGATGTTCGTGATAAACCACGCTGGCAGGTTGATAGAGCACCTTCCAGCCGCGCTTCCAGGCGAGATAGCCGAGATCCGTATCTTCCAGGTAGAACGGTTTGAGAAGCTCGTCGAAGCCGCCCAGCTCCAGAAATTTCCTGCGATCGAACGCACAGGACCCGCCGCCGCCGTAAAAGCACGGATAGAGCTGACTGATTTCGGGCTCGATTCGATGCCTGACGCGGAGTCCTCCCTGGAGCCACCAGCCCTCGGTCAGACCCGTTTCTTCGCGCGGTTTGTTCGGATCGGAGAAGAAAATCTGGCAGGACACGGCGAATGTTTTTTCGTCTCGGAATCCGTCCAGCAATGGCGGGAGAAAATTTCGCTCAACACGCATATCGCTGTTGAGCAGAACCACGATGTCGTTACGCGCCGCGGCAAAGCCTGCGTTTGCTCCGCCTCCGAATCCACGATTCCGTTCGAGCGCCAGCACGCGGACCTGCGGAAAGCGCTCGCGCACAAGCTGGGCGCTGCCGTCGTCGGAACCGTTATCGACGACGATGATTTCATTGCGCGATGTGTCGGACAGCGCTTCGATGACCGACGGCAGATATTTTTCGAGCAAATCGCGGCCGTTCCAGTTGGGAATGACCACGCTCGCGGCGGAGGTGTCCGGCTTGGAATCGACGGGAGGCTGCCTGCGGGGCAGCAGCAGGAACAGGAGATCGCACAGGAAAAGCGCGATTGCTGCAATCGCCAGGAATAGGGGAGAAAGCAACGCGAGAGGCAGGCCGCGAAGGAGTTTCCAGGCGCCCGCCAGGAAACGCTTCATTCAATGGCTTCCTTGATGCGTGGACCTAATCCAAAGTGCCGGCCGAGTTTCAACCAGCGGGAATCACGAATCAGCGCGAGTTGGGCGGCAGTCTCCTGGAGCTGTTTGTCCAGTTTGCGGGCCCATTCGGTGCGCTCGACAACGGTTGCCTCCGCGCGATCCAGCAAACGGACGGTTTCGGCAAGCTGGGCAGCGCGTTTGTCGAGATCGGCTGTGAGGCGGTGTTCGGTGTCGATCGCCCATTCTGTTTTCCGGCGATTCTCTTCGTTCAGATCTTCGATTATTTTCGCAGCGCGCGCCTGGTCCTCAGTGAACTGTTTCTGGAGCAGACCGTGCGCTTTCAGAAGCTCGTTTCGGTCGGCTGTGGTCTGATCCAGCCAGGCGCGGACCTGGGCCAGCTCTTTTTCGAGCAAGTTTATGTGCTGTTCACGTTCGCGGAGAAGATTGGCGGCCTTAGGCAGGTACACGAGTGCGGGAATCGGGGGAAGAGGACTCGGCGAGCCAAAACCGATGAAAAAGTTCGCCGATTGCGGATCATGGGTTCCACGCGCGATCTGGGCTTCCCCTTTCTCAGCACAGTTGGCGTCGTGAAAGGCGAAAGCTTCCACACGGTCCTGAAGCAGGATTCGGACGTGCGGAAAATGTTCCCGGAGCGCTTCCGAAAACTCCTCGTATTCGAATTCATGTTCGTGAAACGGATTGGGACCGGACTGGGCACGGGCTTCCGTGTAATACTGCTTATTGGGTGTGGAGACCAAAAGCATGCCCGAGGACTTGAGCACTCGTTTGGCCTCCGTTAGCAGGTCCGGCCAGTCAGGCAAGTGTTCGATCACTTCGAACGCTGTAACAAGATCGAAGGAACATGGCTTGAATGGCAAGGAGGCCGCGGACGCTTGAAAAAATGTCGGGCCGGAGAAACTCTGCCGCGCGTACGCGATCGCTTCGGGCGCAATATCGATGCCCACAGTGCCGGATGCCACGCACGCCAAATCCGCAGTGCCGTATCCCGTGCCGCAGCCGGCATCGAGGACACTGCGGCCCGGAGCAAAGCGCGCGGCAAGGGCGTAGCGAGCGACATGTTCCGCCCACAAATCCTCGCCGACCTGGCCGGGAATCACGCGCTCTCCCGTGAATTCGTTCACGGTGTCGCGGCTCCAATTTTGGTGTTGACCTTAACGCGGCAGTTCAGATGAAATTGCCCATACATGGGTTGATCTGACTTTTCCATCTGCAAAACGAGCGCATTGTCGATCCAGTCACACATCGAGTAGTGGTCGAGGGAACCGTTAGCGATCGCGGGTGAGAACGAGAAGCAGGAAGCATACAACGCCGGCAGATCGAGATAGAAGTCGACCGTGCAAACAGCGCCGGCCCGCATGGGCGGCAGATGCTTGCCTTCCCGGGCCGTATTTGTGCCGGCGAAATCCACGCCTAAGTGGTTGCGAAACATGAATCCAACGATGGGGCGGTCCAGGTTCTCATTCGCTCGCGCGCTGATTCTTACTACAACTGTAGAATTAGGCTCAAGTGCCGCCAGCCGGGATCCTTGCTCGTCTAGAACTGCGATTCCGATAATTTCGGCCTTACGGTCTCCGAAGCGGTGGTCGATGTTTGGAATTTGATCGACGATCTCATCCGGCGACGCGGAATGTTGGTCGTGGTCGAGGGGAATCTCACGGGCTTGATACGCGCGATCTTTCTCTGACATCGCTGCCAGATATTGCGCGACGACTAGATCTGTTTTTCCGAGTGCTCGAACGGTTCCCTTGTCGAGCCACATGGCCCGATCGCCCAGGGCCTTCACGTCGCCGGTAGCGTGGGACACGAAGAGAATCGTGACTCCGCGCTCCCGAAGTTCGTGGACCTTGCGCATGCAGCGCTGCCGGAAGTAAATGTCGCCCACCGCGAGCGCTTCATCCACCAGCAGAATCTCGGGGTCGACATGGATCGATACGGCGAACGCCAAACGCACCGCCATTCCGCTTGAGTACGTCTTCACCGGCTGATGAATGAAATCGCCGATTTCGGCGAAGGCCTCGATCTCTGGAAACCGGCGGTCCATTTCTTTTGCGGAGAGTCCGAGAATCGCGCCGTTCAAGTATACGTTTTCCTTACCCGAAAACTCCGGGTTAAAACCGGCGCCCAGCTCAAGCAACGCGGCCACTCGGCCCCGTACGGATACGGTTCCGCTGGTGGGAGCGAGAATGCCTGCGCAGATCTGCAACAGAGTGCTCTTGCCGGATCCGTTTTCCCCTACAACGCAGAATGTCTCGCCGCGATGGACCTCGAAGGCGACGTCGCGCAAGGCCCAAAAATCCGTGTGGAAACGGCGTGTGTTCAGTGTGACGAGTTCTTTGAGACGGTCGCGCGGGGCGGCGTACATCGAATAGCTCTTTGAGACGTTAAAGAATTGTACGACCGGAGAAGACACTAGTGAAATTGTATTCCAAACTTGACAGGTACCTGCGCCAATCCTACGCTGGTAGCAAGCGCCGGCGTAGCTCAGTTGGTTAGAGCGACGGTCTCATAATCCGTAGGT
>JBAIXM010000147.1:0-5509 GCA_037916615.1 Bryobacterales bacterium | reverse complement strand
AACTCCTCAGCGAATACCTGCCGCTGGCTTGGAAAATGATTCCCGCTGCGGCGCTCATTTTCGCCATCGGCCTGACTGACGATTTGATCGGTTTGAAACCATGGCAGAAGTTGCTGGGACAAACAGCAGCGGCGGTGCTGGCGTATTGGGCCGGAGTTCGAGTAGCGGGCGTGGCTGGTGTTCTGGGAAACGATATCTGGCTGAGTCTGCCGTTGACGGTGTTCTGGCTGCTGGCCTGCACCAATGCGTTCAATTTAGTAGATGGCCTGGATGGTTTAGCCTCGGGGATGGGCCTGGTGGCGTCGTTGACGATGATGATCGCCGCGCTGCGTGAACCCAATCTTCAACTTGCCTACGCCTGCGTTCCGCTTGTCGGAGCTCTGCTCGCGTTTTTGTGCTTCAACTTCAACCCGGCTACGGTCTTCCTGGGAGACTCCGGAGCCATGCTCATCGGCTTCCTGCTCGGATGTTATGGAGCCGTTTGGGCACAGAAGTCCGCTACGTTAGTCGGAATGATCGTGCCGCTCCTCGCGGTCTCGATCCCTCTGCTGGATGTTTCCCTGACGATTCTGCGGCGGTTTTTGCGCAACCAACCGATTTTTTCGGCGGACCGGGGACACATCCATCACCGGTTGCTGGAGCGGGGTCTGGCGCCCTCGAGGGCGGTGCTGGTGCTGTATCTGGTTTGCGCCACAGCGGCGGCATTCGCTCTCCTGCTGACGCATCCGTTCGCAGGCCGGTTTTACGGACCCATCGTTCTGGTGATTTGCTTCGTGGTCTGGTACGGCATCCGCCAGTTGCGCTACGCGGAGTTCGGTATCGCCAGCCGTCTGTTGTTCGGCGGGGAATTGCAGCGGACGCTGGGCGGCCAGATTCGGCTTGAAATGCTTGCGGAAAAACTTGGCGAAGCACAGTCTGAGGAGGAGTGCTGGCGGGTGCTGGCCGCAAGCATCGATGATTTCGGATTCTCCGGCATCGAGCTCTCGCTGCGCGGCCACAGGTGGCAGAGAACAGCCGTCATAACGCCGGGAGAATCCTGGTCCCTTGAGGTTCCCCTGAGCGATCAGGACTGGCTGCGCCTCACCCGGCCGTTCGACTGCGGCGTTCTGCCCATGATGGTGGCCCCGTTCTTGGACACGGTTCGCCGAGCGATCCAAAGCAAGCTTCAGAATCTGGATCGCGCCGCCGTGCTCTGATCCCTCACGGTGCATGCTAGACTTCGGTTTTGAAGAACACCGTCCCTCCTAGACCGCGCCGCCTCCACCGGCGAGTTTTCCGGACCGGCGATTTGATACTGGTAGCTGCATCTTTTGTCGCCGCAGAGCTCCTGCTGGCCCGAGACGACTTCTTTCTAGGCATTCAGGTGGATCCGTTCGGCTCGCTATTTTCTCTGGTCTTGGTGTTCGCGTGCGTGAGCGTCTGCCTTGAAGTAGGCGAGCCGCAACAGTGGGACTCGCTGCCCGACCGGCTAAGGCAGATTTCCCTTGCCCTCGGTGTCGGCTTTCTGATGGAGGCTTTCCTCTCCTACGCCCATATCACTTCTTTGTCCGCCCAGACGATGCTGGCCGGGAGCGGACTATCGGCGGGGTTATTGACTGCGTGGTATTTGACGTTCGGCGCCGTGGTTCCGGGTTCGCGCGCGCCTGTGCGGGTCCTGATGTGGGATGCGGATCCTGTGTTTAAAACGATGGCGACTTCTTCCGAGCTTCAGCCTCACCGGTTTGAGATTCTCGGCCCGCTGGACGACCCAAGCAGTCTGAGCCTTATCGTTCAAAAGCACCATCCAGACTACATCGTTGTGCAGGAAACCGGACGCACGCTCCCTACTGCCCTGCTGCTTGAGTTAGGGTCCATGGGAGTGGCGATCGAAACCCCGGCGGAATTCTACGAATCAATCCTGGAGCGAGTTTCAACATTGCATTTGCGCCCAGCGCGCCTGGTCTTTGGCTCGCTGCGGCCGAAACGCAAGAATCTCGCGATCCAAGCTATCTATTCGAACGTCACCGTACTGCTCGCCTTAGCTCTCGCGCTGCCGCTGCTGCTGCTGATCTCCATCGCGTTGAAGATAACGGCTCCATCGCAGCCGGTATTTCAGAGGCGGTTGTGTGCGGGACTGAACAACGTTCCCTTTACGTTGTTGCGGTTCAATTCCAAGTCATGGCTCGGACGGACCGTGCGAAATCTCCGGCTCGAGGCTCTGCCCCAGCTTCTAAATGTGATCCGTGGCGAGATGTCTTTGGTGGGCCCCCGTCCCAAACGCGTTGAGTTCGCCCGCGAACTGGGGCGATACATTCCGTACTATGCAGAACGCCTGACTGTCAGGCCGGGCTTGACCGGCTGGGCCCAGGTCCACGGACTGGATGCGGACGCTTTGCTCGAACTCGAATACGATTTGTACTACACCGCGAATTTGTCGCCAGGATTCGATCTAAGGATCATCATCCGGTCGCTCCGGACGAGCCTTAGTCCGCGCTCGGCCGGCTAATTGCTGCTATTTCGCTAAACGCCCCAGAATGTCCGTAACGTAGCTCTTGGTTTCAGGAATCTCTGGAACCGAGAAACTCCGGTCCACGCGGGTCATTCCTGCGTTATATGCGCCAAGCGCCAGGGCCAAATCGCCATGGTAGCGATCCAGCAACTGCTTCAGCAGCTTCGCTCCTCCCGAAAGACTTTCTTGAGGATCGAAGGGATCGCGGACGTCGAGCTGCGCTTGCGTGGCCGGCATGAGCTGCATCAACCCCTGCGCGCCTTTCGGAGAAACCGCGCACGGGTGGAAAGCCGACTCCTGCCGCGCCACTTCCCTTACCAGGGCCGGATCCACACTATGTTCGCGGGCGGCGCTGTCGATCATCTTGCCAAGTTCCGACTCGCCGACCGGTTCGCAAGAATACGATACCGGCGCGGGAACAGCAACAGGCTGCGCAGAGACGGGCGGCACAGGAGACTTGAGATACCGGAGTTGCTGCTCGATGGATGCGCGCTGTTTCTCGATCGATGCGGCCATTGCGGCGCGAACCCGCTCGGGCTGCGTGCGGATGTCTTGCGAGACATCCTGAGCCAAGAAAATCGCCAGCCACCACATTCTCTTCCTCCATCGTCCAAATTCATGAAAAGATTTAGCGCGAAGCCGTTTACCGGCGCGCCCGCGTGAGGCGGTAGATATAGGCCAGAACCTCGGCCACCGCGCGGTACAGATGCGCCGGAATTTCTTTGCCCACATCCACCGACTTATAAAGCGCTTGCGCCAGCGGCGGATTCTCGACCAGCGGAATGTTATGCTCCAGCGCCCGCTGCCGGATTCGCAGAGCAAGATAGTTCTTTCCCTTCGCGACCACCATGGGCGTGGCCATGGTTTCGTGGTCATAGCGAAGCGCCACGGCATAGTGCGTCGGATTCACGATCACGGCCGTGGCCGTTGCCACGTTGTGAATCATCCGGCGGCGGGCGAGATCGCGCTGGAGACGCCGGATCTTGCCCCGCACATGCGGGTTGCCTTCGGTTTCCTTCACTTCCTCCTTGACCTCTTGCTTGGTCATGCGGAGTTCCTTCATGAATTTGCGTTTCTGCCGGACGAAATCAACAAAGCCGAACAGCAGAAACATAGCGGCCGCTTTCCAAAGAATGTCCTTGATCGATGCGCCGACTTTGAGCAGCCCCGTATCCAGACTCATGAAGGGAAGCGTGAGCAGCAGATCCGCATTTTGCTGCCCAATGGACAGAATCGCCAGCGAAAACAGAACCAGCATCACCGAAGCCTGCAAGACTCCCATAGGGCCCTGGAAAATGATGTTTTTGATCTTGTTCACCGGATTGAAGCGGCTCAGATCGATCGAGAATTTTTTCAGGCTGAATCCGAACCTGGTGATCGCGAGGTGAACGCCCAGAGTCAACAAAACGGTCAGACCTCCGATAACCGACAGCGGCACGAACGCGCGCTGCAGCAGGCCGGAAGCGATTTTGGGCGCGGTGGCGACCGTAAAATCGGCCCGGAACGCCCCAGACAGCGACGACCGGAGCAACTCCTTCATGCCGCGAAGCCAGCCCGGGAACCAGGCGAACGCCATTACGATGAATACGACAAACTGCGTGGCCGCCACCATTTCGCGCGACGTGGGGAATTGTCCCTCGGTGCGCGCTTTGGCCAGCTTTCGTGCTGTCGGTTTCTCGGTTTTCCCTTGTGCGTCGCCTGCCATTTTGCGAGATCGTCAGTTGACCAGAAGGTGGCGGACAAGCCGCAATATCGGGCCAGACGCTTGCGTGAACACCTTGGGAAAAACCAGCAGGAGCCAGGCTAGAAGCCCAAGGGACAGCATCATTTTTACCGGAAAGGCAAGCGTGATGAGCTGGAGCTGCGAATTCAGCCGCGCCAGCAACGCCAGCGAAAGATCCACGATGATCAACATCGCGAGCACGGGAAGCACCAGCCGAAGGCCGGTGCTGAACATAGCGGATCCGGCCTGGATCACTTCATTCAGCATGGACGTCCGGAGCACGACCTGCCCGGGTGGATGAGCCGTCAGGCTAAGGGCAAACGCCTGCAGCACCTGCCGGTCCAGGCCTAGTGTGAAGAACAACAGTCCCGCCGCGGTCTGAGCGATCGAGAGCATCACGCTCGAATCTGCGCCGGAGGTCGGATCGATGGTCGACGCAAATGAGTATCCGGCTTGCAAACTCACGATCTGCGCGCCCACCTGGAAAATCTCGGCGAGAAACGCGACGGCGATTCCAACCCCAATCCCCAGGCCCGCTTCGGCCAGGAGCCACCCCACCAACGTTCCGAAAGTCACTCCCGCGGACGGAATCGCGGGCCAGAGGGGAAGCAGCGCGATCGTGATGCTCGCCGCCAAGGCCGCGCGCACCAGATCCGGCCCAGCTTTGATGCCCGGCAGCGGCACGAAAACAAAAACACCCGAGACACGCGCCAGCACCAGCAAGAAGGAATAGAGTGTGCCGATCTCGAGCTTCAGCTCAGTGCCCATACTTGGCGAGATCCGTGAAGAGCGTCGCGGTATAGGCGGTGAGCTTGTTCAGCATCCAGGGCAGCATCAGGATGAACGCGCCCAGAAATGCGGCCAGCCGGGGAAAGGTGCTGAAGGCGGAATCCTGCAAGGAGGTCGCCACCTGGACCAGATTCATCACAATGCCGACGCAGAATCCGATGGCGAGCATCGGGGCGCTCAGCCAAAAGGCCGCCATCAGGGCTTCTCGAATCACGTGAATCGCGTTTTCGGGCGTCATGAACCAACTCCGTTCTCTAAATTCAGTAAAACGATTTCACCAGTGATCCGACTACGAGATTCCAGCCGTCGACTAAGACGAACAGCAGAATCTTGAACGGAGCCGAGATCATCACCGGCGGCAACTGGACCATGCCGACGGAAAGGGTCACCGAGGCCACGACGAGATCGATGACCAGAAACGGCAGGAACAAGAGCGCGCCGATCTGGAATCCGGTCTTCAGCTCCGAGAGGATGTAGGCGGGAATGAGAACCGGCAGGCTCAAGTCTTC
>JBAIXM010000146.1:0-37868 GCA_037916615.1 Bryobacterales bacterium | reverse complement strand
TGCAGATGGTCAAGGACCGGCTGGCGAACAAGATCAAGATCCCGGGCTTCGGGCATCGCGTGTATCACACGCTGGATCCGCGCGCGACGAGCCTCAAGGGAATGGCGAAGGAGTTGGGCGAGCGCACGGGACATGTGGAGCTGTACCAGATCTCGAAGCAGATCGAGCAGTACATGAAAGAGACCAAGAATCTGAACGCGAACGTGGATTTTTACTCGGCCTCGACGTACTACTCGCTGGGGATTCCGGTGGATCTGTTCACGCCGATCTTCGCGGTGAGCCGGATGTCGGGCTGGACGGCACATATTCTGGAACAGTACGCCAACAACCGGCTGATCCGGCCGCGGGCGGAGTATCTGGGGCCGGCGGTCGGGCAGAAGTGGGTGGAGATCGCGGCCCGCGGCTAAGAATACCCTCTGTAAGCTATTGAAAGTTGACCAAAAGCGTTCTGTTGTGATAGGTTGACGGTTTAAGAGCTCGTCTCGGACCGTTTCTTTAGTTCCTGGTTCCCTACACAAGTTTCTAGATGGAACAAACTGTACAAGCCCTAGGTGGGATACTGCTGAAAGCCATCCCCACCGTAGTCCTTCTGATCGTCCTTCATTTCTACTTGAAGTCGGTGCTGTTCGGGCCTTTGGATCGCGTGCTCAAACAGCGCCGGGAGCTGACCGAAGGCGCCCGCAAAGTGGCCGAAGACAGCCTGGCCGCTGCGGCCCGCAAAGCCGAGGAGTATGAAGCGAAACTCCGGGAAGCGCGAGCAGCCGTTTACAGGCAGCAGGAAGAAATCCGAAAGGACTGGCTGGAGAATCAGGCGCAGGAAGTGAATCAAGCCCGCGAACGGCATGATGCCTCGGTGAAGACGGCGCGGGAAGCGCTCGCCACCGATGCAGCCGCTGCAAGAACATCACTCCAGGAATCCAGCAAAGCCATGGCTGAGGAAATCGTAGCAACGGTTTTGGGCCGGAGGTCGGCATGAAGCGCCTGCTCCTGCTCTCGATCCTCGCAGCCGTCCCGCTGCTCGCGCAGGAACCGGCGGAGCACAAAGGCGATTCCACGACGCAAGTCGAAGAGACCTCATCTGGCTGGAAATGGGCGAACTTCGCGATCCTGGTAATCGGGCTCGGATACCTGATGGCCAAGAATCTCCCGCCTCTGTTCCAATCGCGGACCAAGGAGATCCAGAAGGGCATTTCCGAGTCGCAACAAATGAAGATGGATGCGGAACGCCGCTCCGCCGAAATGGACGCGCGATTGAACGCAATCGGCGAGGAGATCGAGCGGTTTCGGAAGCAATCGGCCGTGGAAATGCAGCAGGAAGGTGAGCGGATCGCGCGGGAAACTGCCGCGCAGATCAAGAGGATCGAGCAGCAGGCGGCGGCCGAAATCGAATCGGCCGGCAAGGCGGTGCGGCGGCAACTGAAGGATTTCGCGGCGGAACTGGCCCTGGGTCTGGCGGAAGAGCGGTTGCGCGCCCGGCTCGACGGCGCCACAGAATCCGCACTGGTTGACGATTTCGTGCATAGCCTGGAGCGAAAGCCTTCTCCAAACGGCTCCCAGAAAGGGGCCGCAAGCTAAGATGCTATCCGTCGTTTCATCAAGGTACGCCCGGGCTCTGGTGGATGTGGTCACCGAGCCGGGGTCCACAACCGATCCTGCGCAAGTGCTCTCGCAGTTGCGCGCGGTGCAGCAACTGATCCAGGAATCGCCGGTTTTGCAGAACGCGCTAGCTTCGCCGGCTGTGGCGCCCTCGAAGAAACGAGCGGTGATGCGACGTCTGCTGGAACCCATGGGCGTTCTCGAGAAAGTTCGGAATTTTGTGTACGTAGTGATCGACCATCGGCGCGCGCACGAGTTCACGTCCATCGTGGATGCGTTCGAGACGCTGCTGGACGAGCGGCTGGGGTTTGTCGCGGCGGAGGTTCGCAGCGCCACTCCGCTGACGCCGGCACAAACCGCCCAACTGGAGGCGCAGGTCTCACGCCTGGCGGGCAAGAAAGCAAAACTCAAGTTTTTAAGCGATCCCGCTCTGATCGGCGGGGTGGTCGCGCGTGTGGGCTCTACTGTCTACGACGGCAGTGTGAGGGGACAATTGGAAAGGTTACGGACAAGGCTGGGGGCCGGGTAAGCTCCCTGAAGTAAAACGATCTATGGCTCAAATTCGGGCAGATGAAATCTCGCGGCTGCTACGCGAGGAAATTGACAATTACGACCGCGCAGTCAACGTTGCGGAAACCGGCTCGGTGATCTCCGTGGGCGACGGTATCGCCCGCGTTTACGGCCTGGAGAACGTCATGGCCGGCGAACTGATCGAGTTCAAGGGCGGCGTTTCCGGAATCGCGCTGAACCTGGAAGAAGACCAGGTCGGCGCGGTGCTGCTTGGCGACTTTTCCGGCATCAAGGAAGGCGACGAAGTCCGCCGCACGGGACGCATTATGTCCGTGCCGGTGGGCGAGGCGATGGTGGGGCGCGTGGTGAACGCGCTGGGCGAGCCGATCGACGGCAAGGGACCGATCGAGAGCAAGCAGTTTAACCCGATCGAACGTTTGGCGCCCGGCGTCGTGGACCGGCAGCCGGTCCGCGAACCGCTGCAAACCGGCATCAAGGCTATCGACGCGATGATTCCGATCGGCCGCGGTCAGCGCGAGCTGGTGATCGGCGACCGCCAGACCGGCAAGACGACGGTCGCGCTCGATACGATCATCAACCAAAAGGGCGGCGACGTGATCTGCATCTACGTCGCGATCGGGCAGAAGCGCTCGACCGTGGCGCAGGTGGTGAAAACGCTCGAAACCTATGGCGCCATGGATTACACCATCGTGGTCGCCGCCACGGCCTCCGATCCGGCCCCGATGCAGTACATCGCGCCTTACGCCGGGTGCGCGATGGGCGAGTACTTCCGCGATACCAAGCGCCACGCGCTGTGTATTTACGACGATCTTTCGAAGCACGCGGCAGCGTATCGCGAAATTTCGCTGCTGCTGCGCCGTCCCCCCGGCCGCGAGGCGTTTCCGGGCGACGTGTTCTACCTCCACAGCCGTTTGCTGGAGCGCGCCGCGAAACTCAGCAACGAGAACGGCGGCGGATCTCTAACGTCCCTGCCCTTCATCGAAACGCAGGCAGGCGACGTTTCGGCTTACATTCCAACCAACGTGATCTCGATCACGGACGGCCAGATCTACCTCATCACGGACCTGTTCAATGCGAACGTACGCCCCGCCATCGACGTCGGTATTTCGGTCAGCCGCGTCGGCGGAAACGCGCAGGTGAAGGCGATGCGGCAGGTAGCCGGCGGTTTGCGTCTGAGTCTGGCTCAATATCGCGCGCTGGCGGCCTTCGCGCAGATGGGCTCGGAACTGGACAAGGCTTCGGCGGCGCAATTGACTCGCGGAAGCCGCATGGTCGAGATTCTGAAGCAAGGCCAGTATTCGCCGCTGCCGGTTGAGAAGCAGATCATGATCATCTACGCGGGAACGGCCGGCATCCTGGACGATCTGCCGCTCGGTCAGATCCGCTCCTTCGAGCAGGAGCTGTACCGGTTCCTGGAGAACGCACATCCCGCGATTCTTTCCACCATCCGTGAAAAGAAGGCTCTGGACGACGATCTCAAGGCCAAGATGGACGCAGCGCTCAGGGAGTTCAAGGCTCAGTTCGTGCAGCGCAGCGCGGCAGCCGCAAGCAGATAGAACATGCCGAGCCTGATCGACATCCGGCGGCGCGTCCGCTCGGTCAAGAATACGCAGCAGATCACCAAGGCCATGAAAATGGTCTCGGCGGCGAAGCTGCGCCGGGCCCAGGACCAGGCAATCGCCGCGCGGCCCTACGCCGCGATGCTGCGCCGGATTCTGGCGAATGTCGCCGAGGCCGCTACGCAGGACCCCGATGCGGGCTCGCATCCGCTGCTGGCTGTACGGCCCGAGCAGCGCATCCTGATCGTGGTGATCACGGCCGACAGCGGGCTGGCTGGAGCGTTCAACTCGAACCTGATCAAGCTGGCGCAGCGCTTCGCGGACGAACACCACGGCGCCGCTTTGAGCTTCGAGCTGATCGGCAAGAAGGGCGTGAATTATTTCCGCAGGCGCTATACCAACATCGCGGGAACCCACACCGATCTGTTTCGCCGCGTGAAATTCGAGGATGCGGAGAAAATCGCGAACGCGATTATTCAGCGTTTCGAGGCTGCGGAGATCGACGCGGTCTATCTGTTCAGCAACGAGTTTAAGTCCGTCATGGCGCCGCACCTCGCGGCGACTCGCATTCTTCCGATCGAGGTGCCGAAATCGGCCCAGCCGGTGGATTACATCTACGAGCAGAATCCCGGTGAGTTGCTCGGCAGCCTGCTGCCGCGCTATGTGAAGCTACTGATCTACCGGGCGTTTCTGGAATCTGTGGCCGCCGAGCACGCGGCGCGCATGACCGCGATGGACGCCGCAACCAGTAACGCGGAAGACGTGATCGACAAGCTGACCCTGCTGATGAATCGCGTCCGGCAGGCCAGCATCACGCGCGAAATTATCGAAATTGTCAGCGGGGCGTCTGCTCTGGAATAGAGCGCGCTGGAATAGGAGTTTCTCATGAACGAAGGCAAAGTGATCCAGGTGGCCGGACCGGCCGTCGACGTGGAGTTTCCGGAGGGACACATCCCCGTGATCCGCTCGGCGGTGCGCGTCACCAGCGAAGGTTTTAACGTTCCCGAGCCGATCAGCATCATCTGCGAGGTCGCGCAGCACATCGGCGAAAGCCGCGTCCGGACGATCGCGCTGCAACCGACCGACGGCCTGGTTCGCGGCATGAAGGCCATCGACCTCGGCGAGCCGGTGAGCGTGCCGGTGGGCAAAGAGACGCTCGGGCGCGTGCTCAACGTGATCGGCGAGCCGGTGGATAAGATGGGTCCTGTTCAGGCCGGCAAGCGTTATCCGATCCACCGCCCGGCGCCCGCCTTCGAAGAGCAGTCCACCGAATCGCAGATGTTCGAGACCGGAATCAAGGTTATCGACCTGCTGGAACCGTATCTGCGCGGCGGAAAGATCGGCCTGTTCGGCGGCGCGGGCGTCGGCAAGACCGTTATCATTCAGGAACTGATCTCGAACCTCGCCACCAAGCACGGCGGCGTGTCGGTATTCGCCGGCGTGGGAGAACGCACGCGCGAAGGCAATGACCTCTGGCTCGAGTTCCAGGAATCCGGCGTGATCGATCCCAAGGACTGGCACAAATCCAAGTGCGCGCTGATTTACGGCCAGATGACCGAACCGCCCGGAGCCCGGCTGCGTGTGGCGCTTTCCGCGCTGACCGTGGCAGAATACTTCCGCGACGAAGAAGGCCAGGACGTGCTGTTGTTCATCGACAATATTTTCCGGTTCACGCAGGCGGGATCGGAAGTATCGGCGCTGCTGGGCCGCATGCCCAGCGCCGTGGGATACCAGCCCAACCTGGCGTCGGAAATGGGCGACCTTCAGGAGCGCATCACGTCTACGAAAGCCGGTTCGATTACTTCGGTGCAGGCGATTTACGTGCCTGCGGACGACTACACGGATCCGGCCCCGGCCACCACGTTCGCGCACCTGGACGCGACCACGAACCTCTCACGTTCTAGTTCTGAGCTCGGCATTTATCCCGCCGTCGATCCGCTGGCGTCGACATCGCGCATTCTGGATCCGCTGGTCATCGGCCAGGAGCACTACAATGTCGCGCAGCAGGTGAAGCAGATCCTGCAACGCTACAAGGATCTCCAGGACATCATCGCGATCCTGGGCGTGGATGAGCTCTCGGACGACGACAAAGCCACGGTCGCCCGGGCGCGCAAGATCCAGCGATTCCTCTCGCAGCCGTTCCACGTCGCCGAAGCCTTCACGGGCCTCAAGGGCAAGTACGTCAAGGTGGCCGACACGGTGCGCAGCTTCAAGGAAGTTGTCGAAGGCAAGCACGACGAGATCCCCGAGCAGGCGTTTTACATGCAAGGCTCCATCGACGACGTTCTGGAACGCCACGAGCAGATGAAAAAACAGGGATAGCGTGGCGGATACACTGCACATCGAAATCACAACGCCGGAGAAGCTGGTGCTCGACCGCCAGGCTGATTACGCCGAGATTCCTGGCAAGAGCGGCTACATGGGCATCCTTCCCGGCCACGCCGCCCTGTTGAGCGAGCTTGGCGAGGGTAAACTCACGCTCACCAGCGCAAATAAATCCGAGAGCTTCACCATCTCGGGCGGGTACGTCGAGGTCCGCGACAATCACGTTCGCGTGCTCGCCGATCGCGTGGAATAGCGTTCTTTCGCGGCTCTCATTTACGCGCGTGCATACGCGGCTATAATTGAAGCTTCCATGCACATGGACTGGTTCCCGCTGTGGCTCAGCCTGCGTGTAGCGTTTCTATCCACAGCGATCGCGTTCGTCATCGGCCTTTGGCTCGCATACGTCCTCGCCAACCGTGAATTTCGCGGAAAAGAAGTGCTGGATGCTGCGGTGACGTTGCCGCTGGTCCTGCCACCGACGGTGCTTGGATACTATTTGCTGGTTCTTCTGGCCGGGAACAGTCCACTCGGCAAACTTTGGGAAAGCATTTTTGGCGCTCCGCTGGTTTTTACCTGGAAGGCCGCTGTGGTAGCGGCCTTGCTGCATGCGCTGCCGCTATTGGTGAAGTCGGCTCGCGCCGCGCTGGAAAGCGTCGATCGGAGTTTGGAGCGCGCAGCACGCAACCTGGGCGCATCGGAGTGGAAACTATTCTGGCGCGTCACGCTGCCTCTGGCGCGCCGCTCAATCTTCGCCGCCGTGGCGCTGGCATTCGCAAGATCGCTGGGCGATTTCGGCGTCACGCTCATGGTTGCGGGAAACATTCCCGGACGGACACAGACGGTGGCCGTCGCGATTTATGACGCCGTCGAGGCAGGAAACACGGCCGTAGCACGGACGCTGGTTCTGGTGATCTCGGCGGTGGCTCTGCTGATCCTGACGCTCGCCAATCGCTGGAGCCCGCGATAATCCCCTTCGCATGATTCGCGCCCGGCTACGCAAAACTTTTCCCGCCCGGCCGGACTCGGCATCCTTTTCCCTGGATCTGGAATTCCAAGCGGCCGCCGGAGTCACCGTTCTGTTCGGACCCAGCGGCGCCGGAAAGACGCTCACCCTCGATCTCATCGCCGGTTTCGTGCGTCCGGACGACGGCCGGATTCTGCTCGACGACGAAATCCTGTTCGATGGCGCGGCTGGCGTTTGTCTGGCGCCGCAGGCTCGCAACTGCGGTTATGTTTTCCAGGACTACGCGCTGTTTCCTCACATGACGCTGCGCCAGAACCTGGAATTCGCGGCCGAGCGGCGACCGCGTCTCGAGCGTCACCGCCGCGTCAACGAAATGCTGGAGCGGTTCCGGCTGAATGACGCGGCCGGGCGGCGTCCGCACGAAGTGTCGGGGGGACAGCGCCAGCGCTGTTCGATCGCGCGCGCGCTAATAGGCGCGCCCAAACTGCTGCTGTTCGACGAGCCGGCGCAAGGACTGGACGCTCCTTTGCGCGCGGAATTCTACGAAGTCCTGCGGCAGGTGCGGACAGATTTTAAGACTCCCATGCTGCTGGTTACGCACGATCTGGACGAATGCTTCGAGCTGGGCGAAGAGATGCTGGTCGTGCGCGAAGGCCGTTTGGTGCAGAGCGGGTCGCCCTCCTCGATTCTCGACCAGCCGGCCAATGTGGATGTCGCGCGGCTGCTGGGCGTTTTCAATCTGATTCCGGCGGAAATCCGCGCGCTCGATCCCGGCCGCAATACCAGCAAGGTTCAGATGGGCGAATATGAACTTGACGGTCCCTATTTTCCCGCGCACCTGAAGGGAGACCGGGTCACGGTTTGCGTCCGCCCCGAGATGCTGGCCGCGCGTGAGCGAAACGGCCGGCCCGGCGCAAATCAGATTCCCGCGCAGCTCGAACGGACAGTGGAGAAGCCGCAAGGCATGCGTCTCGAGTTCGCCGGCGGGATTGCCGTCGAGCTGGCCCGTCCGGAGTATGAACGGATTCGTGATGCCAAAGAATGGCTGATCGAATTTCCTCGCGAGTCGCTAAGGGTTCTTTGAACCGTTATCGCGCCCGCCGCGCAGCCGGAACTCCAGATGTAAACGGGCGCTCGGAATCCACACCGGGCCGCGGTCCCGGTTGTACGCGGGATTCGCGACACGTTGCAGATCGAAGCTGGCGAAAAATCCACCAACCAGGCGCGCACTGTAGTAGCTTTCCCACACGTATTCCGGACCGTAACGCAGCGCGCCGTCTCCGATCAGGAAATCGAGGCCGCCGCGCGCCAGATACACGGCATGGACACCTGAGATGCCGCTGACGGTGAGCGCCGTTGCAGCCGTGTCGTCCGGACGCCGCCAGCGGCGGCCTCCCACGGAAATCCCGCCGCTAGCCAGACGATCGATCGCCGTGAACGCGAAGCTCTCGGTCTTTCCGTCGTTCCATCCCAGGCGAGTGAACGCCCCGACGTCCTTCAATAACTCCTGTTCCAGGTTGACGCCGAATCCGTACTTCAGGGTGCCGGGCTCACGTGTAAGCGTGACGTCGGGCGCCGTATGAGTCGATTCTCCCTGGCGGATCGCTTCGGCATAAGTTCCCGAGCGGGTATGCAGCGCAAAACCCAGGAGTCGCACGGCTCCAGGATGCCCGCCTGGCGCGTACCGGATCTCGCCTTCAAACATGTCGCCGCGGTCGCGAAAAAGGCGCCGATCGAAACGCAATCCGTTCGCGACTCGGGGCTCCGCGGCGCTGGCGTAGCGCAACGACCAGCGGGGAGTCCGGAATTCATGCACCCAGCCCCATGTGTATCCGCGCACATCCGCCGGATAATCCCAAGCGCCGTTGTACATGATGGCCCACCCCATGAACTGGGTCCGTGGATCGTGGGTGTAACGGTTGTTGTCGAAAAAATCGGTCACGGTGAAGCGGCCGGCGGTGATGCTGTAGCGCGTCGCAGGCCGCGATCCGGCGAGCTGATTCGCGTCCGACGTGACCGCCTCGCGCTCTTGCCCGAAACCGATGTCGTGCGTCAGATAGGCTCGCGCCAGATACGGCTTGGGCGTCGCGGTCGCGACCCGCGGCAGCTCACCATTGGGCGCGTTAGCGATTCCGTCCACGCCGCTGAATCCGCGTCCTCCCGCAATCTCCGGATCGACATAGATCTGGGTGTCGCGGTCCAGGCGCAGGCCCAAAAAAAGCGTGCTGGTCAGGGAAACATCCCGTTCCGGATCGTTCAGGAGGCTCCGCGGCCCGCTGTAGGGTGCGCGGAACCGACCGTGATAATCGCCGATCGAGGTGGCCTGGAAATAAAGGTTCCAGCGCTCGGACGTTTCAGCCGAATCGGGAGTAGCGGTTTGTGCCTGAGCGACCGTCATCGCAGCGGCCAGAAGCCACCCGAACGTTCCCATTCGTTCACGGTATCATCCGAGTCTCGAAAAGACCAAACTCGATCGAATGAAAAAACTTCTAGTTTCGCCGGAGCAGCGCAAGTCCGCCGCCGGCTCCGATCAGCAACGTTCCGGAAATTCGATTCGTCCAAGCCGCGTATCGAGGCTGGCGCGCCAGTTCGAGAGCGCGTCCGGCTGCCATCCCGTAGCCCAGCAAAACCACCGCCTCGATCACCAGGCTAGTCAGGGCCAATACGATAACTTGCCTCGTCACGTCTCCCTTCGCATCGATGAACTGCGGAAGGAGCGCGGCGAAGAACACGATCGCTTTCGGGTTGGACAGTTGCAGGAGGATCCCGTCGCGAAGAATCCGCCTCCCTGCTGGGCTTGTTCCCGGAGCGACGGCCGAGTCAGCGGAGTGCCCAGGCCTGGACAGAAGCGAGCGCAGGCCCAGATACACCAGATAAGCGGCGCCAACCCATTTCACTAAAAAGAAAATGCGATACGAAGACAGCAGCAGAGCCCCCACGCCAGTCGCCGAAAGTGTGAAGTAGATCGCGTTTGCGGAGAGGATGCCGAGCGCCGAGGCTATGCTCGCGCGGACGCCGCTCTTCAGGGCGGTCGCCAAAACGAACAAAACCGCCGGCCCTGGCGTCAGGCACAGCAACGTATCGGTCGGAACGAAGAGCCACCACAGCGTCCAGTTCACGTTAGCCTCGCTGCCTCAGCGCGATGTGGCGCAGGCGGCCAGCAGCTCGGACTTTAGCTCAGATTGAATTTCATCCCCCAGTTTATGCCCCTGGTGCGTGACATAGAACACGTCCAGGGCCTTGTGGGCTTCTGTGTCGATCATTACCACCTCGATATTGCAACCCGCAAGGGAGATGGCGTTGGCCAGGTCATAAAGCAACCCAGGACGGTCCTCGGCCACGATCTCGATCAGCGTCGCTCCATCGGAGGCATCGTCCTTAAAGGAGACGCGCGGGCGGATCTTCATTCTGGAAGACAGAAAGGGCTTGGGCCGGCCGCGCAACAGCTTCTCGGCTTCCTGCTTGCCTTCGACGACCTTTCGAACCACTCCGCGAAGCCGGTCCACTTCCGGCGGATTCAGCTCCAAGGTCCGGTGCGGATCGGCAAATGTGAACGTGTCCACCACAACGCCGGCGGCATTCGAAAACGCCTCGGCTTTCAAGATATTCAGGCCGAAGCTGGAGATTGCGCCCGCAACGGACGCGAACAAAGCCGGACGGTCCTTGGTCAGCAGCGTGAGCTTATAGAAACCTTGGGTATGCTGAATTTCGACAGCGACAGGTCGCGAAGCGAGCTGTTGCGCGAGAGCGAAATGCGCGTCGATCTCCTCGGCGGAGTGCGTGCGCAGATAGCGCGTAGGCAGACCCTCCAGAAAGCGCGCTCGTTCGGCCGGCATCCCGGCGGCATCGTGGATGCGCTCGGTGACCAGTTCGCGCGTCAGTTCCTCGTATGCCATCAGATACACGCGCCAGAGCTGCTCCATGCGCCAGGGGGTCATGGCCTGCGGATTCACCGCGCTGATGTCGGCATAGGTCAGCATGGCCAGGAGCTTCAGGCGTTCGAGCGTCCCAACGCGATCGGCCAAAGCGCGCGCCGTGGATCCGTCGTACAGGTCGCGCGAGCTCATCACGCCCGACAGGTCGAGGTGGTGGCGTATCAGAAACTCAATCGTTTCGCGGTCCTGCTGCGGGGCTCCGAGGCGCTGCATCACACCGCGCGCGATCTCGACCGAGGCCTCCGTGTGATCGCGGCCGGAGCCCTTGCCGACGTCGTGCAACAGCAGCGCGAAGCGAATCAGCCACGGTTCCTCGATCTCACTCATCAATTCCAGGAAGCGTCCGTCGGTGATGGACTCGAGCGAGGCAATCGCCACCAGCGTGTGCTCGTCCACAGTGTAGCGGTGATAGAAATCCCGCACCACCAGGCACTCGATGTTGCGCCATTCGGGCAGCGCATTCGGCAGGACTCCGGATTCCTGCATCGCCGACAGGCCGACGGAAGCCTTGGGCAATGAAAGGAGACGCTTCCAGTCCTCCCACTTCGTTTCCGGGGCGAAGCCCTGTAAGCGCGCGATCGTGTCCGGAGCCAGGCGCAGTCCATGCCGCGCGACAAACTCGAACAAGCTCAGGTCCTGCGGCGGCTTGTGCCCTCGCAGCAGGACGCGGTCCCGCGAGACGGTGAAGTCGCTGGTGGAAAGGCGCGATCGCCATTCGTGGAAACGGCCGAGCAGCGTGCCGGCCTTCTCGGTGGAAACCTCCAGCGCCTGGCGCACGGCCTGGTCCACCAAGCGCGCCTGACGATAGTAATCCCGCATCAGAGCTGCCGGATGCTCGCTCAGGGACTCCTGGGCATCGAAGGTGAGCGCGTTCTGATCGCGTCCGGCCTTCTCATGCAGGCGCAGGCGTATCGCGGCCATTAGATGGAACGCGCCTGAAAGGTCGGGCGTGCCCTCTCGCGGCTCCAGCATCAGGAGCCAGCGCGTAGTCTGCAAATCCCGCAGGCCTCCCGGCGATTCTTTGACGTTCGGCTCCAGATGATAAATCGTGTTCTGGTACTTCGTTCGCCGTCCTTCTGCCAGTCCTCCGACTTGCCGGGCGAGCGCTGCTGCGCGCCGCGTCTGAAACTGCCGGAACCTTTGCTGCAGGAGTTCCCACAGAGCCGCGTCGCCCGCCAGCATGCGCCGGTCGAGCAGGCTGATGGTGAACTCGGCGTTGTCGGCATGCTCGCTGACGCAGTCGTTTACCGAATGCACCGAGTGGCTCGGACGAAGCCCGGAATCCCACAAAGTTTGCAGGAACGCTGAAATATTCTCGCGCGCCGGAAGGCTCTTCTCCGATTCCGTCAGCAGCAGCAGATCGATATCGGAGTGCGGAAATAGTTCCTTCCGCCCAAATCCTCCCACCGCCGCGACCAACAGGCCCGTGCGGAACAGCGGCTCCAACGTACTGGCGTACGCCGCCCGTACGCGCTCTTCCACTTCCGCCGTTCGCCCGGCCAGCGTTTGCTGGACTTCATCCGGGCTCGGCAGCGGAAGTACCGCCAATTCGTTCACAATGCTGCGTCTCCTCGATCGTCGTTGCGGATTCGAATCGCGTCGGCGACTTCGTATACGAAAATCTTCCCGTCGCCGATCTTGCCAGTGCGGGCGGCATTCGCCAGCGTGCGGATCACTTCATCGGCTCGCGGGTCCGGCACCACCAGCTCCAGTTTCACCTTTGGCAGCAGATCTACCTTGTACTCCATACCGCGATAGACCTCGGTATGGCCCTTCTGGCGGCCGTGGCCGCGCACTTCCGTGATGGTCATCCCATCGACGCCGATATTCTTCAGGGCCTCTTTTGCGTCTTCCAGTTTGTGCGGCTGGATGATTGCTTCGATTCTCTTCATGATCCGGTCTCCTGTGCGGCTGGTTGGTTTATCCCTCGAAATTGTAGCCCTCTTCGCCGTGCATGCTCAGATCCAGACCTTCGGTCTCCTGATCCTTGCTGACACGCACTCCGCAAATTACATCCGTGATCTTCAGGATAATCAAAGTTCCCACGATCGCCAGCGCCCACGAGATCAGCACCGCGATCACCTGATTCATGACTTGCCCGGCATCCCCATCCACCAGGCCCATGGGTTTGCCCATTCGAAGATCGTTAACCTCCTTTGTCGCGAAAATTCCGGTTAGCAGCGCTCCCAGGGTTCCGCCGATTCCGTGCACCCCGAACGCGTCCAACGCATCGTCGTATCCGAACATCTGCTTCACTTTGCTGACCATCAGGTAGCACACGACGCCCGCGGCGACACCGATCAGGATTGCGGGCATCGGCTTCACGAAACCGGAGGCCGGCGTGATCGCGACCAGCCCCGCGACCGCGCCCGAGATCGCGCCCAGCACGCTGGGCTTGCCGGCGATCATCCATTCCATCACCATCCAGCCGAGAACCGCGGCCGCCGTGGCAAAATGCGTCGCGATGAACGCGCTGGAAGCCAGAGATCCTGCCGCCACGGCGCTGCCGGCGTTGAATCCGAACCACCCCACCCACAGCAGGCAAGCTCCGATCACGCTCAAAACCACGCTATGCGGCCGCATCGATTCGCTCGGATAATCCATGCGTTTGCCCATGTATAGCGCGCAGACTAAGGCTGAAACGCCGGAAGTGATGTGCACCACCGTCCCGCCGGCGAAATCGAACGCCGGAAACTTGCCGCCCAGGGCCGCATTCAGCAAGCCGCCCTTGCCCCACACCATGTGCGCCATCGGGAAATAGATCAGAAGCGACCACAGCGTCATGAACAGCAGCATCGCCGAGAATTTCATCCGCTCGGCGAATGCGCCCGAAATCAGCGCCGGCGTGATGATCGCGAACATCAACTGGTAAATCATGTACGTCTGATGCGGAATCGTCGCGCCGTAGTCCGCGTTGGGATCGGCCCCCACGCCGTGAAGGAACACATATCGCAAATCTCCGAGGAACGGCGAACCCTCGGCGAACGCCAGGCTATAACCTATGATGGCCCACAGGATCGAAACCGTCGCCATCAGGATGAAGCTGTGCATCATGGTGCCGAGAACGTTCTTCTTTCTTACGAGCCCGCCGTAGAACAGCGCCAGCCCCGGGCCGGTCATCATCAGCACCAGGGCCGAGCTGGTCAGCATCCAGGCGTTGTCGCCGGCCATCTGGGCGCTCTTGGTTGCCTTGTCCAGGTCGTCCAGTTTCTTGGCCACGTCCGGCGGAAGCGATTGCGCCAGCGAGGCTCCGGCAGACAAGAGCAACAGCGCGAAGCAGCTCCAGTATCTCGTCATTTGTCTGAACGCGCCGCTTTCAGCGCGAACTGTGGGGAAAGACAGGTTCCTCATAAGCTCCTCGGGGCTCCTTGTGGCTCGACGCAACGTTGCGTAAGCCTCACCAGTATATTGACTTCCCGGCGTTTTCGCGTTCGATTCTTTTGATGGGTTGGATTGGAAATTATTATGAGTGCGCACGATCCGCTAGAATCGGATTCATGCGGTGGACGCTCGTCGGGCTGGCTGTATTGGCGGGCTTCTGCCCGCGCTCGGCCGCCCGGGAACCCGTCCGCGCCCGCCACGGGATGGTAACGGCTCAGGAGCCGCTGGCAACCGATGTCGGCGTCCAGGTGCTCCAGGCAGGGGGCAACGCCGTGGACGCCGCGATCGCCGTCGGATTCGCCCTGGCGGTGACGCATCCTTACGCCGGGAACCTCGGCGGCGGCGGGTTCATGCTGATTCGCTTCGCCGACGGGCGGTCCACGTTCCTCGATTTTCGCGAGCGCGCCCCGCAAAAAGCCTCTCGCAACATGTACTTGGATTCCTCCGGAAAACCCACGCGCGAGAGCCTGGACGGCTGGAAATCGGCGGGCGTTCCCGGGACGGTGCGCGGATTCGAGCTGGCGCATCGCAAGTACGGGACGCGCAAGTGGACCGATCTCGTTCAACCTGCCGCCGCTCTTGCGGCGCAGGGCTTCCAGGTGAGTTATTCCCTGGCCGAATCGCTCAAAGGCGCCCGCAACCTCTCGCAGAGCCCGGACTCAAAGCGGATCTTTCAGAAAAACGGGACTTATTGGCAGCCGGGCGAAACTCTCGCGCAGCCGGAACTCGCGCGAACTCTCAATCGCATCGCCCAGAACGGGGCAAAGGAATTTTACGAAGGCGAGACGGCGCAGAAGCTTGCCGAAGCCATGGCGCGCAACGGCGGGTTGATCACGCTGGCCGATCTTAAAAACTACACCGCAGTCGAACGCGCGCCGCTGACAGGAAGCCATCGCGGGTACGGGATCATTGCTGCCCCGCCTCCGAGTTCCGGCGGTGTGGGAATTCTTCAGATGCTCGGGATGCTGGAAGGCTCGGGATACGAGAAATCCGGCTTCGGATCGGCTTCGGAGATTGCGTATGTGGCCGAAGTGATGCGCCGCTATTACGCCGATCGCAGCCAGTACCTGGGCGATCCGGATTTCGGCAAACTTCCTGTCAAAGGGCTGCTCGATCCCGCCTACATCCGGCGGCGCCGCGATAGCATCGATCCGAAGCACGCCACGCCCAGCGCACAGATCCTGCCCGGTCTGCCGGCCGACCGCGACGGCGGCGAGACCACGCATTACAACGTCGTCGACGCGCAGGGCAACGCCGTCGCTGTGACCTACACGCTCAACGAAGGCTACGGAAACGGCATCACCGTGCCGGACCTCGGATTTCTGCTGAACGATGAAATGGACGATTTCGCCGCCAAGCCGGGCTCGCCGAACGCGTTCGGCCTGGTGCAAGGCGAGCTCAACTCGATCCAGCCCGGCAAGCGGCCGCTTTCTTCGATGACGCCGACCATCCTCACACGCGACGGAAAATTCTTCATGGCAGTGGGCGCTCCCGGCGGCTCGAGGATCATCTCGGCGGTGCTGCAGGTGATCCTGAACGTGGTCGATTTCGGCATGAATGCCCAGGATGCCGTGGACGCTCCGCGCATTCATCATCAGTGGCAGCCGGACAAGCTGTATCTCGAACCGGGAATTTCTCCCGACACTGTGGCGCTGCTCAAATCGCGCGGCTACGCCGTGGACCATTCGCCTGGCTTGGTTCTGGCGCGCGTGGAAGCGATCGTCAACAGCGGTGGCTGGCTGCAAGGCGGCTCGGACGGACGCGCTTCGGGAAAGGCGGCCGGATACTGAACCGGTCACGACAATAGGATGCAGCGCGCCCTTTCGACCCACCTGTTCGCGAATCACCGCCTGACGACGGTTTGGCTGGACCGGATCTGGAACGCAGACATTCCGCTGGTGGAAATCTTCTGCGCGCGCCAGCATCTGGACTATCGCAACAAGGCGCAGATTTCCGAACTCGGGCACTGGTTTCGCGATTCCGAGCTGAAGCTTCATTCCATCCACGCGCCCATCTATACGGACGATGTTTGGGGCCGCTCCGGACCGAATTCCGTGATCACCATTACCGAGCCGGTGAAATCCAAACGGCTCGCCATGGTGGATGAGATCAAGCGCACTCTGGAAATCGCCGAAACGGTTCCCTTCCGTTATCTGATCCAGCATCTCGGGGTCACGGAAGAGGAATACGATGAGCGCAAGATCGATTACGCGTTTTCGGCGCTCGAAGAAATCCACCTGTTCGCAAGCCAGCGCGGCGTGGAAGTGTTGCTGGAAAATACGCCCAACGAACTCGCCAGCGCCGAGCGGCTTCTGATGTTCCTGGACGTGACCCACCTGAATCTGAACGTGTGCTTCGACGTGGGACACGCCCACATGCGCGGCAGCATCGAAAACGAGTTCCGGCTGCTGAAATCGCGGATCCGCTCCACGCACGTGCACGATAACAACGGATCGGACGATTCGCATTTGTTTCCGGACAGCAAATCCGGTGGGACCATCGACTGGAGGCGTACGATGGACCTGTTGCGTTCCGTACCGGGCCAGTATCCATTGCTTCTCGAACTGCGCGAAGTCGCCGGCATGCCCCAGCCGCTGGAGTCGGCGCGGGCCGCCTTTGAATACCTGGAAGGACTACGATCCGCGAATGAATTCTGAATCCGCTGTCCCAAGAGTGACGATTGCGGAAGCCGGGCGGCACGCCGGAGAGACGGTCGAGATCGCCGGATGGCTCTACAATCTTCGCCGCAGCGGGAAAATCTGTTTCCCGCAGGTGCGGGACGGCACGGGCATCATCCAGTGCGTCGCCGTGAAGTCCGCGCTGCCGGAGGAGCTGTTCGAATTGCTGAAGGACCTGACGCAGGAATCGTCGCTGATCGTTCGCGGCAAGATTCGGGCCGAGGCTCGCGCGCACGGCGGCTACGAACTGGACGTGGAAGACGCGCAGATCGTGCAGCGCGTGCCGGAAGCAGATCCCTATCCGATCACGCCCAAGGAACATGGGATCGATTTTCTGATGGATCACCGGCATCTGTGGCTCCGGAGCCGCAAGCAGCACGCTGCGCTTCTGGTGCGCCATGAAGTGATCAAGGCCATCCACGAGTATTTCGATTCGCACGGTTTCATCCTGGTGGATACGCCGATCTTCACGCCGGCGGCCTGCGAAGGCACGTCCACGCTCTTTGAGGTGGACTACTTCGAAGACGAGAAGGTTTATCTGGCGCAATCCGGCCAGCTCTATGGCGAAGCGACCGCGGCGGCGTTCGGCAGGACTTATTGTTTCGGCCCGGTCTTTCGCGCGGAAAAATCCAAGACCCGCCGGCATCTGACCGAATTCTGGATGGTCGAGCCGGAGATGGCTTACGCGGATCTGGAAGACGTGAAACGCGTCGGCGAGGAGCTCGTGCTGTTCGTCATCGGCCGCGTTCTAGAGAATCGGCGTCAGGAATTGAAGGATCTCGAGCGAGACGTTTCCAAGCTCGAAGCCGTGAAGGGCCCGTTTCATCGCATGAGCTATGACCAGGCCGTCGAGAAGCTACAGGCTAAGGGCAGCGAGATTCAGTGGGGCAGCGATCTGGGCAACACCGATGAGACGTTGATCACGGAGGATCTGGATCGTCCCGTGATGATCGACCGCTATCCGGCGGCAGTGAAGGCATTCTATTTTCAGCCCGCGCCGGACCGTGCCGACGTCGCGCTGGGTGTGGATTTCATCGCGCCCGAGGGATACGGCGAAATTATCGGCGGGGGGCAGCGCATCCACGACTTGAATCTCCTGCTGAAGCGCCTGGAGGAGCACAACCTGCCGCGCGAGGCGTTTGAGTGGTACCTCGATCTGCGGAAATACGGGAGCGTTCCGCACGCGGGCTTCGGGATGGGCGTCGAGCGCTTCGTCGCCTGGATGTGCGGGCTAGAGCACGTGCGGGAGACCATCGCGTTCCCGAGGATGTTGTACCGCACTAAGCCATAACTCGCGCGCCATGTCCTAAGGCGATAATCAGTATTTAGTCCTCATGCGTCAGTCGCACATCGCCGTGATTGGCGCGCCCATGGATCTGGGCGCGGGACGCCGCGGTGTGGATATGGGCCCGTCGGCGCTGCGCGTCGCTGGGCTGAATCAGAAGCTTGAGGAGATGGGATACAAGGCGGAAGATCTCGGCAATGTTCTCGTGGACCAGCCCGAGAGCCTGCCTTCCGGCCCGGCCAACGCGCATTACCTGCCGCAGATTGCGCACACCTGCGCGCGGCTGGCCGAAATGGTTGAGCGCGCCGCGGATCAGGAGCGCTTTCCGCTGGTGCTCGGCGGCGATCATTCGGCCGCGGTCGGGACCGTAGCGGGGATGTCGCGCCATTTCTCCAAGAAGGGCCAAAGCATCGGCGTCCTTTGGATCGACGCGCATGCCGACATGAACACTCCGGAATCCAGTCCATCAGGGAACGTGCACGGAATGCCGCTGGCGTGCATCATCGGGAAAGGTCCGCAGGAGCTGACCGGCATCGCATGCCGCGTTCCCATGGTGGATCCGCAGAATGTGGCGATCGTGGGTTTACGCAGCGTGGATGACGTCGAAAAATACAATGTGCGCGGCGCGGGCGTGCATCCGTTCACGATGCGCGATATCGACGAACGCGGCATGCGCACGGTAATGCAGCAGGCGATTCATGCGGTCTCATCGGGAACCGCAGGTTTCCATCTTTCTTTCGATCTCGACGCGGTCGATCCCGCCGAAGCTCCCGGGGTCGGGACGCCGGTGCACGGCGGCATCACATATCGCGAAGCGCACCTGGCCATGGAGATCGTCTGCGACAGCGGCCTGATAACGTCGCTGGAAATGGTGGAGCTGAATCCGGTAATGGACGTCGCCAACCGCACCGCGATTCTCGGCGTCGAACTGATGATGTCGGCTTTAGGCAAAAGGATTCTCTAGGATGCCCTTGCGCGTGGCGGTGATCTATGGCGGACGAAGCGGCGAGCACGAGATTTCGCTGCGTTCGGCCGAATCCATCATCAAGGGTCTGGACCCTGCCAAATACGAAGTGGAACGGATTTTCATCACGCCGGAAGGCCGCTGGCAGCCTCGGCCGCTCTCGCCGGAACCAGGCGCGAATCCGGGTATCGACGTCGTTTTCCCGGTGTTGCATGGAACGTTCGGCGAGGACGGCACCGTGCAAGGACTGCTCGAGTTGGCCGGATTGCCGTACGTCGGCGCGGGCGTGCTGGCCTCGGCGGTAGCGATGGATAAGGAGGTCACCAAAAGGCTGCTGGTCGAGCGCGGCCTGCCCGTCGCGGAATATGTAACGGTCACGCGCGCGCATCGCAGCGCCCAGGAAATCTGTGGCCGTCTTCCCTTTCCCATGTTCGTCAAACCAGCGAACCTCGGGTCTTCCGTCGGAATTTCAAAAGTGAAGAACTGCGCCGAACTGGAGTCGGCCCTGGAACTGGCATCGCAGTACGATCGCAAGATCCTGGTGGAGCGAGGAATCGCCGGCCGGGAATTCGAGTGTTCGGTGCTGGGAAGCGATCAGCCGATCGCGGCGGTTCCCTGCGAAGTGATCCCTTCGCGCGATTTTTACGACTACGAGGATAAGTACTTGCTGGATGCGGCCAAGTTGATCGTCCCGGCGCCGCTGACGCCCGCGCAGACCGGGGAAATGCAGCGCCTGGCCGTCGACGCGTATCGAGCGATTGAGTGCGAAGGAATGGCGCGGGTCGATTTCCTGATGGAAGCCTCTACCGGCAAGCTGTACATCAACGAGATCAACACCATCCCGGGCTTCACGTCCATCAGTATGTATCCGAGGATGTGGGAAGCGGCGGGTGTTCCGTTTTCCGAGCTCCTGAACCGGCTGATCGAACTGGCTCTGGAGCGTCACCGGAGCCGCGAAGCCACGCGATACCAGAGATAGCCGGAAATGAACGCGAATACACGCAAATTCATATTCCCGTTCGTTTGCGTTTTTTTGCGGCCATTATTTGGAGCGGACGATCCGGCGCAAATCGAGCAACAACTGAAAAAGATCGCCGGCGTTTACGCGACGGTCGAGACCGAATCCGCCGATCCGGTGCCCGCCGAGACGGCCATTTACCAGGGCGCGATTCCCGGCATGCTGCGCACGCTCGACCCGCACTCGGTGTTCTTTGATCCGGCAGCCTTCGAGCAGCTTCAGCAGATGCAATCGAGCGAGCGCAAGGGTTTCGGCTCCGTCGTCAGCCTCCTGCCGGGACGCGTGATCGTGCTGCAAACCCTGGAGGGCTCCCCTTCCGCCAAAGCCGGTCTCTCCGCCGGAGACGAGATCCTGGCAATCAACGGAATCCCGATCGCGTATTTGGATGTGGAGCAGCTTACCCAGCTTTTGAGCGAAGCGCGGCAACGGGAGGCAACGCTCGATGTCCGCAGACCCAGCAGCGATCGCCCGGTACAGATAAAAATGTCTCCGGCGCTGCTCAACGCGCCCACCGTGGATCGCGCCTATATGGTCGCGCCGGGAATCGGCCACTTGCGCATCACCAGCTTCGAGGAGCCGACCGGGCGCCTGGTGAAGCAAACCATCGACAAGCTGGGGGGCGAGTATCTGAAGGGTTTGATCCTCGACTTGCGCGACAATCCCGGCGGCGCGGTGCAAGCCGCGGCGGAGACGGCGTCCTTGTTCCTGGCGCCGAATCAGCTCATCTTCACCATCTCCGGGCGAAGCACCAAACCCGAGCAGATTAGAGTTCCGGAGGACGCGCTGCCCTACAGCTTTCCCTTGGTGGTGCTGATCAATGAAAAGAGCGCCAGCGCTTCTGAGATCGTAACCGGCGCTTTGCAGGATCACGACCGCGCCATCGTTTTGGGCGTGCCCAGCTTCGGCAAGGGCCTGGTGCAGCAGGTTTTTCCGCTCTCCGCATCCAGCGGCCTGGCCCTGACCACCGCCTTCTATTACACTCCCAGCGGGCGCTCGATCCAGAAGCCGCTCGGCAGCGGACAGTTGGGCGCAGCGACAGTGGTTGCTCGCGGTCCGTTCCGCTCGGATGCGGGGCGTTCGCTGCCCGGCGGAGGCGGCATTCAGCCCGATGAAATCGTGTATCCCGCGCAGCAGAGCCGGCTTCAGATCGTGCTCGACGCCAGCGGGTCGATCACCAGTTTTGCGGGAGAGTATCTCCGGACGCATACCGTGGGCGATGCGGTGGAGGTCACCCCGGAGATGCTCGACCAGCTCAAGGTTTTTCTTTCCGAGCACTCCATCCAGCCGTCAGTCGCCGAGTGGCTGAGCATCGCCGACTGGGTTGCGAGCCGCCTGCGCCAGGAGATCCTCACCTTGAAATTCGGCGTGGCACGCGGCGATGAACTCGAATTGCAGCGCGATCCCGCCGTTCAGGCGGCGCTCAGGAAGCTGCGCGGCGAGCCCTGAAATATTGCACGGCCAGCGGAGCCACGCTGAGGAACACGATCGCCAGCACCACCTTTTCGAAGTGCACGCGAATCATCGGAATGGATCCCAGATAGAAACCCGCCAGGGTCATCGAAATCACCCAACCGCATCCTCCGATCACGTTGAAGCCTGCAAAGCGCGGGTACTGCATGCGGCCCACCCCAGCCATAAACGGCGCGAACGTGCGGACGATGGGGACGAACTTGGCATAAATCAGAGTCTTGCCGCCGTGTTTTTCGTAGAACTGGCTGGTGCGAATGACATATTCCTGTTTAAACAGCAACGAATCGGGGCGGACGAAGATGCGCGGCCCGGCGCGACGCCCTAGAAAATATCCGCTCTGATCGCCCAGAATGGAGCAGACCACAAGCAGCGCGCAGATTTGAAAAATATTGAGTTCGCCGGCGCCGGCCACCACACCTACGGTAAACAGCAGCGAGTCGCCCGGCAGGAACAATCCCACCAGCAGCCCGGATTCGGCGAACACGATTCCGCCAATGAGGGCGTAGCCCCACCAGCCGGTGATGACCTGGGACAGAAGATGAATCAGGCGGTCGGGATCGGTGAGGCTCCGCCAAACTTCGATCAGGAAATGGCCCATGGCGAACGCTGGGCCTTATTTCCGGCGCAGCGAAGCCACCATGTTCTGGATTTCTTTCTGGTTCACGGCCACCTTGCCCTCGGCCGTCAGCCGCGCCAGTATTCCGTCCATCAGCAGCGCGCTGCGATCCTGAACCTTCTTCTGCTTCAGTTCCGCCAGGATCGAGTCGTGCTCCACCGGCATCGCGGTCAAATCCGCCTCAGAGCGTTCCACGACTTTCGCCACGACGTCTCGTCCCTGAACCGCGACCGGACCCAGAATCGAACCTGGAGACATGCCGAACGCGTCCTCGAACGACGCCGCGGGCCCGAGGCCTTCGACAGAATCGGTGCGCCCGAACATGTTGGTGGTGGTCACGTCGAGTTGCAGAGACTTCGCGATCTTGCTCAAGTCCTCACCCTTCTTAGCTCGTTCCGCGGCGTCTTTGGCCTTGTCGGCAGCAATCTGAGCGGCCCTGTCATTGGTCAGCTTGTCCCGGATCTGCGCCTGGACTTCGCTGAGTTCGGCCGGACGGCCCGGAGTCACGACGTTCAGAACCACAACAGCCAAGCGATTGTTCGGGAGATCCAGAACCGGCGATACCTCGTTCGGCTTCATCGAAGCCAGGGTGCTGTCGATTTCCGGATTCACCCCCAGGGTCGGGATGGCTTCCCCGGCCGCGGCGGAAGGAACGGTAATCACTTCGGCGTTGTATTTCTTGGCCACTTCTGCCGCATCCTTGGGCGTCTTCACCAGGTCTGCATGCATCTGATCGCCTAGAGTCTGCATCTTGTCGGTGACGGATTGCGCGCGTACTTCCTTCGCTAGATCGTCCTTCACTTCCTCGAACGGCTTGATCTTGGCTGGATCTTTTTCCAAAACCTGGATGATGTGGTATCCGAACTGACTGGTCACCACGCCGCTCAGTTCCTTCGGCTTCAGGCTGAACGCCACGCTGTCGAATTCCGGCACCATCTGATTGCGGACGAACCAGCCCAAATCGCCGCCTTGTTCAGCAGTGCCGTCTTGCGAGTTCTTCTTCGCGAGCTCGGCGAAATCAGCGCCGTTTTTAAGCTGCTTGAGCAGATCTTCGGCCTTGGCCATCAGAGCCTTCTTTTCGGCGTCGGATTTGCCTTCGGTCTTCAGCAGGATGTGGCGCGCGTGTACGCGTTCCGGCATCCGGAAGTTATCCAGCGAGCTGGAATAGGCTGCCCGAAGCTGATCGTCGGTCACGTTGATGGTCGCGGCGACTTTTTCCTGATCGAGAACCACAACCTGGAAGCTTCGCTTGGGCGGCTGGGCATAGGCGGCTTTGTTGGCCTCGTAATACTTCTTCACATCGTCATCGCCCGGCTTGGCCTGATCGCGAAACTTGGCTGCCGGAAAGGCGACGTACTCCAGCCGGGCACGTTCGTGCTTCTTGCGGAACTCGTCTTCAATCTCCTTGGGGGTGACCACCACGCTGCCGAGCACGGCTGCCTGGAGCTTGCGCATGATCACCTGACTCTTGGCGTCGTCGACCACATCCTGGAGCGTCAGCCCCTGCTGGGCTAAAGCCGCTTCGAACTGATCCTTGGATGCCAGCGAGCCGTTAGGGAAGAACTGCGGATAGTTCGCCACCAGGCTCGAGAGCGCCTCGTCATCGGTGGCCGTAATGCCCAGCCGGTTCGCTTCGTAGAGCGCCGCGCGCTGGGAAATCATCTGGTCGACGAACTGGGGCAAGTAGATTTCCATCAGCTCGGGCGGGATGCGGCCGGCGCTGTACTTCTGGAACATCTGCTGCGCCTCAAGAGCAGTAATCTCGGTTCCGCCGACTTTCGCCAGCACCGGGTTCGTGGCGGTCGTCGTCCCGTAGTTATAGTTGGGGATCAGGTAGGTGACCATGGAGAGCGCTACCAGGGTCAGCAATCCACCGAGAATGTACTTCTTAACTTTATCCGGACTACGGAACAGATCGAACATTGTGATTTCTCCCGCTGCTGGCGCGCAGCCGAATGCGCGCGTGAAACCGCTTGATTTTCAAGGGCGAGCTACCTTCAGTATATCAGCGCGCTCGCGCGCAGGCGTCCCGCCCTTTACGGCCCGCAAAATTTGGGATGTTACCATGTTCAAAAGCAACGCAACTTCCACGGAGTTTCCCGAGCAATGAGCATTCCTAATATCCTCGTCATTGAAGACAACTGGGCCGATGTCGTTCTGCTTCGTGTCGCGCTGGATTCGCATGGAGAAGCATACCGGCTCGAGGTCCTTCCGCACGGGGAAGCGGCGCTTGCATTTATTGCCGAGCATCGCTCAGGGACGCGGCGACATGAACCCTGCGTGATTCTGCTCGATCTGCATCTTCCCAGGTACAACGGCATCGAAGTGTTGACCGCCATCCGCCAGGAACCCGTCCTGTCGCACATTCATGTGGTGGTGTTGACGACCGCCGCGAGTCCGGCCGACAGAGCCCGGGTGGTCGAACTGGGCGGCATCATCATTGAAAAGCCCTCGGATCCGGAAGGATTGAGATCCCTTGCATGCGACATCATGGACTTATGCAAGGGCGCGAAGCATACGGCGTTTGGGCTCGCCGGATAGGAAACTGGGCAAGTCCGCGCGCCGGCTTCAACGCAGCAGGCGCCGTCCGCGAAGCGCAACGAGCGAAAAGCCGGCTGCCAGCAGGACCAGGCTGGATGGTTCCGGAACAGCGGTTCCGTTGAGGGAAAAGGCACCGTTGAAGGTAGGCGGACTCGTTCCTGCGACGATATCCGTGCCAACACGAAGCCAGTCGGGATCGAGATTGGCATCGCGAGTCCAGGCCTGCAAGTCCGGCGCAAAGGGCGTGGTTCCAGTGCCGCTGATGGGCCTGGAAGCCGATAGCCAGTAGAACTGGCCGCCGTTGGTGAGCAATACCTGCGGAACGAAGAAGTAGTGATCGGCGGGAAGCAAGAACGGAGTCGTGAAGCTCACGTTTAGCTGGACCTCCTGCCCGGTGATCGAGCCGTTGCCGCCGGTTCCTGTATGAATCCCGCCGGGCTGAATGCTGTTTACCGCAGTAAAACTCGCCGCCAGCGTGGTGGTCGAAAATGACAGCCCGCCGGCCGCGCTATCGCGGTCAGCGAATTCAACATCGGAAGGTGAATTGGCCCGGGTTGGAACAGCGATCGTTCGCGAGGTATTGGAGTCCTCCGGAAAAACGCGATAGATTTCGACCGTTACCTGCGAGAGGCTTGCAATTCCGGTCCCCGGCACAAACACACCGACAAAGGAAGCGGAGGTGATAGTGGCCGCCGAGCCGAGCAAGAAATCATCGGCCGCCTCGATCTCGATTCCACCCGCCGACGAAGGCCGGGAAGCCATACCGATCAGATTGTTCGGCGTCAAGTTGTTGTAGATCACGTCCGCCCTACAGGTCCCGAACCCCAACAAGAGTAAGGCGGCAATTTGTAAGTTTTTGCGCATCGCGGAACTGATTCTCCTCGGCCCGATGATCGGTTTCATTCCGGGCGGGCATCAAACAGTGTAGGCGCAAGACGGGGACTTTGCATACAGAGAATCGAGTGGAAGAGTACCACGGGTTTGCCCCAGTATCGAAGTCAGAACTCAGCGTGAATGGCCCGTACGGCTTGCTCCAGACCGCTTCGTCGAACCACGATAGCGATGGTCAGCTCACTCGATCCCTGGGCGATCGCGATGATGTTGATGTTGTGCCTGGAAATGGCGGTGAAGATTCGCCCCGCGAGCCCCGGCGTCCCGCGCATTCCCTCGCCCACGACCGCGAGCAGGCCGACGTCGGGATCGACCTCGATCGGCTTGAGGTACCCATGCGTCAGCTCGAGCGCCAGGTCCTCTTCCAGGAATTCCCGGGCTCGCTCGAGTTCGGACTGGCGAACCAGAAAACAGAAGCTTTGGCGATAGCTCGAGCTGGTGAAGGCCAGGATCTCGACGTTGGCGCGCGCTAATCCGTCGAGCGCGCGAGCCATGATCTTGGTTCCGCTTACGGCCGAGCTGGCGGGCTCGATGGAGACCAGCGCCACATCGGTCATCGAGGTAACCGCGTGCGGGCCATGCCCGGCTTCGACCTTGGGCAAGATGCGCGTGCCCGGCTTCTCCGGCGCGAAGCTGTTCTTGCTCCACACCGGAATCCCGCGCTCGGCCAGCGGGGCGAGCGTGCGCGGATGCAAGACTTTGGCGCCGTTATAGGCCAGTTCCGCCGCTTCGGCGTAGGTGATCTCGGGAAGCACGCGCGCATCCAGGACCACGCGCGGATCCCCGCTCATGATTCCGTCTACGTCGGTCCAGATCCACAATTCCGCGGCATCCAGCGCCGCGGCCAGGATGGAGGCTGAAAAATCGGATCCGCCGCGGCCCAGCGTGGTGGGACGGCCATCCAGCGTCGATCCGTTGAAGCCCGTGACCACCGGGACTTTCTTGTGTTGAAGCACCGGGCGCAGCACTGCGGCGGCGCGCTCGCGTGTCGGCTCCATCAGAGGCGTGGCGTTTCCGAACACGGCGTCGGTTGCGATCACCTCGGCCGCGTTAATCGCCACTGCTGGGATTCCTTCACACTGCATATGCAAAGCCATGAGGTAAGCGGACAAACGTTCTCCGGTCGCCACGGCTTCGTCCACCGATCGGGGCGGCCGCTCACCCAGCATCAGCACCCCCTTGGCGATGCGCGCAAATTCTGAAATCAGCGCCTCCAGCCCGGCAATCGCCTCAGCTTGCTTATCCTGCGGCAGAAGGCCGCGGCAGCATTCGCGATGACGTTCGCCGAGCGTTTGAAGGTTGGCGTCGAGATCGGCTTGATCGCCGGCCTCGGCCTTGCGCAACGAGTCGAGCAGCAGATCGGTGACCTTGGACATGGCGGAAACCACTGCCACCACCGGACGGCGGGCGCTCTGCTCGGCGATCAGACGAGCCGCCACTCGGATTCGCTCGGCCGATCCCATGCTCGTGCCGCCGAACTTCATCACCAGGAGATCGCTCACAGGTCTACTTATGATCCTTTCCGTTCGAGGTGCGCTCGCGCACCATTTTCAACACCGCTTCTTCCACTTGAGCCGGAGTGAGGTCCGTTGTATCAAGATAGTCGGCGTCAGGGGCTTGCACCAGAGGAGCCTCCGCGCGGTTGCGATCCCGCTGGTCGCGCGCTTCCAGGTCGCGGGCTACGTCCTCCACCGGTACGCCCAGTTCTTTGGCGCGCCTCTGGGCCCGCCGATGCGGCTGCGCATCGAGAAAAATCTTCACGCGGGCGTCAGGGAACACCACCGTCCCGATGTCGCGGCCTTCCATCACAGCCGGACCGGCCGAGCCGATCCGCCTTTGCTCCTCTCGCATCGCACGCCTCACCCCCGGTTGCGCGGCGACGCGCGAGGCCGCCTCGCTCACCCTCGGTTCGCGGATTTGAGCCGTCACATCCTCGCCGTTGAGCAGCACGCGATCCACCGGAAGCTCGATCCGCGCTTCCCGCGCAAGCTGTTCCATTCGGTGGAAATCGTCTAAATCCATTTTCAGCCGCAAAGCCCACAGCGCCACCGCCCGGTACATGGCGCCCGAGTCGATATACGTGTATCCCAGTCGCCGCGCGACAGAGCGCGCGACGGTGCTTTTGCCGGACCCACCCGGCCCATCGATCGCTATGACCAGAGGTTTATGGTTTGACAAAATTGGCGCAGGTTGATGCTCGATGCTTAAAGTTCAAGTATTTCATAGTCCTCCGGTGGATATAAACACCACTATGAAGTGGTGTTATCGAAAGGCAGAGACAAAGAAATCGATTATCTTGTTTGTCTCCATTCCGGTAACCTGGATAGCGCCGATAACGCCGCTACTTCTAAGTGCCCCTGCCATATTGCCGATTCGGGGATTTGGGGCGACCAGTATACTGAAGAGACTGTCGTGATAGCTACTTACTCGCAGGCACCAAAACTACTAGGGATCCTTGTCGCCGCCCTTCTCCTGGCCGGTTGCGGCTCCGCGCCCACCGACGCCGGGGATAGCGGAAAAGGCAAAGGCAAGGGCAAAGGCAAGAATGCCGGCGGCGGCCCGGTCCCGGTGGAAGTCGCCAGAGCCACTTTGAAGAACGTCCCCGTGGATATCCAGGTGGTCGGAAACGTGGAAGCTTACTCCGTAGTGACGGTCCGCGCCCAGACGGGCGGAATGCTGACCGAGGTACGTTTTGCCGAAGGCGACTACGTGAAGAAGGGCGATCTGCTGTTTGTGATCGACCGCAAGCCGCTCGAGGGACAGATGAACTCCGCGAAGGCGAACGTATCCAAGAGCATGGCGCTCCTGAAACAAGCGGAGGCGACGCTGGCCCGCGACACGGCGAGCGCAAACTACGCCAAGGACCAGTCGGATCGTTACGAAAGGGGCGTCGCGGAGGGAGTGTTCGCCAAGGAGCAGGCGGAGCAGTTGAAGAGCGCGGCCGCGGCTCAGATGCAGATTCTCGAGGCCGACCGCGCGGCGATCAACAGCGCGAGAGCGCAGGTGGATGCGGATCAGTCCGCCATCAACAATCTGAACATTCAGCTCGGCTACACCACGGTGGAAGCGCAAATCGACGGGCGCACGGGAAACATTCTGCAGAAAGCCGGCAACATCATCACCGCCAACACGACGGATCTGGCGACGATTTACCAGGTGGAACCCATCTACGTGACGTTCGCCGTGCCCGAAGCGCGGCTGGCGGACGTAAAACGCTATTCGGCCGCCGGCAAGCTGCTGGTAACCGCCCGCGCGCAGGATGGAACGGGCGATACCGAACAAGGCGAGTTGACCTTCATCGATAACGCCGTCGACACCTCCACCGGCACGATCAAGCTGAAGGGCACGTTTCAGAACAAGGGCCATAAACTATGGCCGGGCCAGTTCGTGAACGTCTCGCTGCGCCTGACCATGCGGAACAACGCTGTGGTGGTTCCCAACCAGGCCGTGCAGACCGGTCAGGACGGAACGTATGTGTACGTAGTCGGGGAAGACCGGGCGGTATCGGTTGTGCCCATCAAAACCGGCCTCCGCATCGATCAGGACATGGTGATCGAAGAGGGGCTGAAAGGCGGGGAAACCGTCGTCACCGAAGGGCAACTTCGCTTGCAGCCTGGGTCGCGCGTCCAAATTCGCAACCAGCAGGCAGATGATAATCGTCCGCGTTCGGCGCCCTAAGCGCGCGCCAACGGCCTGGGAGAGCCTGTGAACTTTTCCGAAGTCTTCATTCGCCGGCCGATCGCTACCAGTCTGCTGATGGCGGCGATCGCGTTGTTTGGAGTGGTCGCTTACCGCACTCTTCCGGTAAGCGACATGCCCAACGTCGAAATGCCGACACTGCAAGTACAGGTGAGTCTCCCGGGCGCCGATCCGGGCACCATGGCTTCGTCGGTGGCAACGGTGCTGGAGCGGCAATTCAGTTCTATTTCCGGTATCGATTCGATGCGCTCCCAAAGCTCCACCGGGCAGACGCAGATCACGCTCCAGTTCGACTTGAGCCGGGACATCGACGGGGCTTCGGTAGACGTGCAAACGGCGATCGCCGAAGCCATGCCGCTGCTGCCGGCAGGCTTGCCAGCGCCTCCATCGTTCAAGAAGCAGAATCCGGCCGACCAGCCCATCTTCTATCTGACCTTGGTCTCGGATACGACCTCGCTGCAGCAGCTAGACGATTACGCCGAGCAGATTGTCGCGCCGCGGATTTCCATGGTCAACGGCGTCTCCCAGGTGCAGGTCTCGGGCGCGACGAAATACGCGGTCCGGGTGCAGTTGGATCCCGACAAGCTGGCCGCCAAAAAGATCGGCATCAACGAAGTCAGCCAGGCCATCGCGAACTGGAATCCGAATTCTCCCACGGGCACTCTCTACGGCCAGCAGCAGGCCTTCACACTCAAAACGAATGGGGAACTTCACGACGCCGCCGGTTTCTCGCAGATCGTGATCGCCTGGCGCAACGGAACACCGGTACGGCTGGCGGAAGTGGCGGCGGTGAAGGACAGCGTGGAAAACGACATGAATGCCGCCTGGATGTACACGGGCGGCAAGATGCAGCGCGCCATCCAGATGCAAGTGATGAAGCAGCCGGGCGCGAACACGATCGAGGTCTCGGACGCGGTCAAAGCACTGTTCCCATCCTTCCAGGCGCAACTCCCTCCCTCGGTGCATCTGACCACCCGGGGCGACCGCGCCAAGCTGATTCGCGATGCATTCACCGATTTCCAGACCACGATGGGATTTACGCTGCTGCTGGTGGTCGTGGTGATCTTCGCGTTTCTGCGAAGCGGGCGGGCTACGCTGATCCCGACCATGGCTCTGCCGTTCTCCATCCTGGGAACGCTGGTGGTGATGGCGCTGCTCGGCTTCAGCCTGAACACGCTGTCGATGATGGCGCTGATTCTTTCGGTGTGCTTTGTTGTCGACGACGCGATCGTGATGCTGGAAAACATCGTCCGGCACATCGAAAGCGGCTTGAGTCCGATGGCGGCGGCTTACAAGGGATCGCAGGAGATCGGTTTCACCATCCTCTCGATGACGCTCTCCCTGGCCGCGGTATTCATCCCGATTCTGTTCATGAGCGGCATGCTGGGCCGCATGTTCCGGGAATTCGCGGTGACCATCTGCACGGCGATCCTGGTTTCCGGAGTCGTATCCATTACTCTCTCGCCCATGCTGTGCAGCCGCCTGCTGCGCGGCGGGCATCAGAAACACGGGATCGTTTATCGCGCCACGGATCGAATTTTCCAAGGCATGCTGCGGTTCTATAGCTGGAGCCTGCGCGGCGTCCTGCGGCATCGGGTCGCCGTCGGCGTTCTGTTTTTCGCCGTACTGGGGGCTACCGGCTACCTGTACAAGAAGGTTCCCAAGGGCTTCATTCCCGACGCCGACAATGACCAGATGCAGTTAAACATTCAGGCCGCGCAGGGCACCTCGTTCTATAAGATGACCGAGTACCAGAAGCGCATCGCCGATATCGTCCGCGCCGACCCCGATGTCGACACGTTCATGACCAACGCGGGAAACAGCAATAACGCTCGTTTCTTCGTGATTCTGAAACAGCATCCCGAGCGAAAGGCCACGGCCCAGCAGGTGGCCGAGCGCCTGCGGCCGAAAATCGTCAGCATGCCCGGGTTTAACGTGTATCCCAACGTGCCTCCTCCGATCCGGATTGGCGGCGGCGGCTACAACTCGCGCAGCAATTACGATTTCACCTTGCAGGGCCCGGATACGGACGAGTTATACGAACAAGCCGCCGTTCTGGAAAAGGAGATCCGCAGGGTCCCAGAGGTCCAGGACGTCAATACGGACCTGGAGTATCGCAGCCCGCGCGTGAACGTCGAGATCGACCGCGAGAGGGCCGCGCTATACGGGCTGAATCCCAACGACATCCAGAACGCGCTGTATGGCGCCTATGGGCCCAGCTACGCATCCATGATCTATACGCCCATCTCGCAATACCGGGTGGTGATGGAGGTGGATAAGAAGTATCAGGCCTACTCCGACTATCTTTCGAAGATTTATTTCAAGACGAACAAGGGCACCCTGATTCCGCTCGATTCGCTGGCGCAGATCAAGGAAGACGTCGGTCCGCAGAGCATCTCGCACGCCGGCCAGCTTCCCTCCGTGACGGTTTCGTTCAACCTGAAGCCCGGCATCTCTCTGGGAAGCGTTGTGGATAAGCTCCAGGCGATCGCGAAGCAGACACTTCCAGCGACGATCTCGGCGCGCTTCTCGGGCAATGCGGCGGCGTTCCAGGACTCGCTTTCGAACCTGAGCACGCTATTTCTGGTCGCGGTGCTGGTGGTCTACATCGTGCTCGGCGTGCTGTATGAAAGCTATATTCATCCCCTGACGATTCTTTCCGGCCTGCCGTCGGCATGCCTGGGAGCGTTATTCACCTTGTACATTTTCAAGGGCGAGCTGAACATTTACTCCTTCGTGGGCCTGATCATCCTGGTCGGAATCGTGAAAAAGAATGCGATCATGCAGATCGACTTCGCGCTGCAAGCCGAGCGCGCCGGAGCCGCTTCCTCGGAAGAAGCGATCTATCAGGGCTGCATCATCCGGTTCCGGCCGATCATGATGACCACGGCCGCCGCGATGCTCGGTTCCGTTCCAGTGGCTCTGGGCGTGGGCGCAGGCGGCGAAGCGCGCCGCCCGCTGGGACTGACCGTGATCGGCGGACTGGCGGTATCGCAGATCATGACCCTCTATCTCACTCCGGTGGTCTACACATACATGGCGAAATTCAACAAGCGCCGGCAGGAACGGCGGAGCGTGGTGGTCCCGCAAACCGAGGTTGCGCCGGGGTTCTCAGATTGATGGATGCTACGGCGGTCTTCCGCCTGAACGCCTCCCGGGCATCATGAATTTCTCGCAACCATTCATCGAACGGCCGATCGCCACCAGCCTGCTGATGGGCGCGATCGCGCTGTTCGGCACCGTGGCGTACCAGAAGCTGGCGGTCAGCGATCTGCCGAACGTCGATTTCCCCACGCTCCAGGTGACGGCGGCGCTGCCGGGCGCGAGCCCCGATACCATGGCGGCCTCGGTCGCCACGCCGATGGAGAACCAGTTCTCCAACATCGCCGGCATCGAGTCGATGACCTCCATCAACTCGCTCGGATCCACGCAGATCACTCTGGAATTCGCGCTCAACCGCAGCATGGATGGAGCCGCGATCGACGTCCAGTCCGCCATCACCCAGGCTTCGCGCCAGTTGCCGCAGGGCATGCCAACGCCTCCGACGTTTGCGCGCGTGAATCCGGCCGACCAGCCGATTCTGTACCTGGTCCTGACCTCGAAGGAAGTCCCTTTGTGGACCCTCGACGAGTTCGCCGAGACGCGCATCGCGCAGCGCATTTCGCAGGTCACGGGCGTGGCGCAGGTGCAGGTGCTGGGCGCGCAGAAATACGCGGTACACGTTCAGATGGATCCGCACCTGCTCGCTTCCCACAAGGTCGGCATCAATGAAGTGGAATCGGCGCTGCGGGTCTGGAACGTGAATCTGCCCACAGGACAGATCACCGGTCCCCAGCGTTCCTTTACGCTGCAAACTTCCGGCCAGCTCACGACGGCCGATCAGTACCGATCGCTCGTGGTCAGCTATAAGAACGGCACGCCTGTCCGTCTCCAGGAGTTAGGCGATCTCAAGGACAGCGTGGAAGACGACAAAACCGCTTCCTGGTTCTATACTCGTGACGATCAGCAACGCGCGATCGTGCTCGCCATCCAGCGCCAGCCCGGCACGAACACCATCGGCGTGACGGATAGCGTCAAGGATCTGCTGCCGGTATTCGAGTCCGAGTTGCCGCCTTCAGTCCACATGGACATTCTGTACGACCGGTCGCGGACCATTCGGGACTCCTATGTGGACGTCGAATTCACCATGCTGATGACCCTTGGCCTGGTAATCGGCGTCATTTTCCTTTTCCTGCGGAATGTGTCGGCGACCGTGATTCCCAGCCTCGCGCTGCCCTTCTCGATCATTGGAACTTTCGCCGTCATGTATATGCTCAGCTACAGCCTGGACAATCTGTCCATGATGGCGCTGATCCTTTCTGTGGGCTTCGTGGTGGACGACGCCATCGTGATGCTCGAAAACATTTTCCGGCACATGGAGCTGGGCAAGAAGCCTCTGGCTGCCGCGCTGGTCGGATCGAGCGAAATCGGCTTCACCATCGTCTCGATGACGCTCTCGCTGACGGCCGTATTCATCCCGGTGCTGTTCATGGGCGGCATCATGGGACGCCTGTTCCGGGAATTTTCCGTCACCATCTGCGTCGCGATCCTGATCTCCGGCCTGGTCTCCGTCACGCTGACCCCCATGCTGTGCAGCCGATTCCTGCGCGTGAAGCACGGCGAGCACTCCTGGTTTTACCGCGTCACAGAACGGTTCTTCGAAGGCATGTTGCGGCTGTACGATCGCAGTCTGCAAATCGTGTTGCGATTTCGTCCCGCAACCATGGCCGTCTTCGTCATGGTTCTGATCGGAACCGTGTATCTGTTCATTAAGATTCCGAAGGGTTTCATCCCCGATCAGGACACGGATCAGTTATCGGTGATCACCGAAGCCGCGCAGGGCACCTCCTACTACCAGATGGTCCAGTACCAGAGCGAAGTCGCCGAGGTGGTCAGGCGCAACCCGAATGTAGAAGCGTTCACCTCCTCGGTCGGCGGCACCGCGTCCAACACGCTGGGCGGACCGAATTTCGGACAGCTCGTGATCCGTCTGAAGCCGCGCGCGCAACGCAAGGAACTAGTGGAGAAGATCATCGCCGACTTGCGGCCGCAGCTCGAAAATCTCCCCGGAATGCGCGTGTACCTCCAGAATCCGCCGACCGTGCGAATCGGCGGCCAGGTCACCAAGAGCTTGTACCAGTTCTCGTTGCAGTCCGCCGACAAAAACCTGCTGTACGCCACGGCCGACAAGCTCGAAAAGCTGATCGCGGGCGTCCCTGGCGTAGAAGACGTCACGACCAACGTCGCCATCACCAGCCCGCAAATCAGCGTGGACATCGACCGCGACAAGGCGGCGGCGATGCAGGTGAACGCCAACCAGATCGAGAATTCGTTCTACGATGCCTACGGGCCTCGCTGGGTCTCCACGATTTACGGCGCCTCCAACCAATACAAAGTTCTGCTTGAGCTCAAGCCCGAGTTCCAGGCGGATCCGCGCGCGCTATCTCTGCTGTACTTCAAAGCCGACAGCGGCAACCTGATTCCGCTGGATACCCTGGCCGGCGTGAAACAGGAAGTCGGCCCGCAGTCCGTGAACCATTACGGACAGCTCTCGGCGGCCACCATCTCCTTCAATCTTGCCGCGGGCGCGTCGCTCGGCGACGTGTTCGAAAAAATCGAAACCATTGCGGCCCAGAACGTTCCACCCGAGGTCGGAACGGCCTGGCAGGGCGCGGCGAAAGCGTTCCAGGGGCAGTTGGGCGATACGTGGGTACTTCTGCTGGTCGCGATCTTCGTGGTCTATATCGTCCTGGGCATCCTGTATGAGAGCTATATCCATCCGCTGACAATTCTGTCGGGTCTGCCGTCGGCCGGCTTTGGCGCGCTGGCGACGTTGTATTTGTTCCGCATGGATCTGAACATCTACGCGTTCGTCGGACTCATCATGCTGATCGGCATCGTGGAAAAGAACGCGATCATGCAGATCGATTTCGCTCTGGATGCCGAGCGCAACCAGGGGCTGCCTCCGATTCAGGCCATCTATCAAGGCTGCCTGATCCGTTTCCGGCCGATCATGATGACCACCATGGCGGCCCTGTTCGGAGCGGTGCCCATCGCGCTGGGTTACGGCGCGGGAGGCGAGGCACGGCAGCCGCTGGGTCTGGCCGTCGTGGGCGGGCTGATGTTCTCACAGCTTGTGACGCTGTACTTGACTCCTGTGTTCTATACGTACATGGCGGCGCTACAGTCGAAACTGGGAAGAAAGCAGAAGCCCCGCAGGATGTCCCGCGAGCCGGAACCGGTCGCCACCGGCGACTAATCGGAAGGTTCGGGCGGGCCTGTCCGCCTCGGCTATACTGCCCTAGTGCGGAAGTGGACTCTCGTCATCCTGCTCGCTTTGGGCGTGATCATCGCCTATATCGACCGCGCCAACCTGGCGATCGCGCTCGCGTCGGACCAGTTCAAGAGCTTCTTCGCATTGAGCGACACCGGCCGCGGCGTTCTCAATTCTGTCTTCTTCTGGAGCTACACGGTCATGCAGATTCCGGCGGGCTTGCTCGTCGACCGGATGGGCGTGAAGCGCCCCATGGCCGTGAGTCTCGTGCTGTGGTGCCTTTTGGCGGCCACAACCGCCGCAGCCGGAGCCTTCTGGCAACTTGTGGCCGTGCGTCTACTGCTGGGTGTCGCGGAATCGACATTGTTTCCGGCTGGCCTGGCCTGGCTCGCCAGAAACGTGGAAGAGCGCCAGCGCGGGCTCGCAGCCGGAATCTTCGTTTCGGGCAGCAAGTGGGGACCGGCGATCGCTTCGCCGCTGGCAACTTGGCTGATTCTCAATTACGGCTGGCGGACCATGTTTTTCGCCCTGGGACTGGCCGGAATCGCGTGGGTGATCCCCTGGATCTTGCTGGCCGAATCCGACCGCGCGAGCAATTCGCGCGCGACAAAAAAAATGGCGGTTTCGTTTGGCGATTTGTTCCGGACGCGGGCGATCTGGGCGACCGTGATCGGCACGTTCTGCTACAACTATTTCCTGTTCTTCTCGCTCACATGGCTCCCGGCCTACCTGGTGGAGAGCCGTAATCTCACCCTGAGTTCTATGAGCGTGTATACGATGTTCAGCTTCGCCGGAACTGGAATCGTGGCGATCCTGGCGGGAGCCGCGGCCGATATGATGATCCGGCGCGGCTCGAGCGCGGTGAACGTCCGCCGCTGGTTCACCATCGCCGGCCTGCTGGCGGCGTCGACGGAAGTGTTCGGAGCCATGTCCGCCTCAACCAGCGTCGCGGTCTTCTTTGCGATTTTTTCGATGACGGGGCTCGGGCTGGCGACGGCCAACTACTGGGCGATCACGCAGACCCTGCTTCCGGGCGTCGCTCCGGGGCGGGTCGCCGGCATTCAGAACACGGCGCTGAATCTGGCGGGAATCGTCGCGCCGATCATCACCGGCTGGCTGAAGCAAATCACCGGCGGCTACACGGCTCCCATGCAGACGATCTGGGGAGTGCTGATCGTCGGCGTGGGCGCCTATCTTTTTCTCGCCCGCGAAAACAAATCGCAGCTTCAGTCAAGCGTCCTGGCACAATGAGAATGGGCCCGCCGCGCAGCTCTCAAAGCTTCAAGAGCGCTGCAAGCGCATCGCCCGCGCGCACGCAATCCGGCCGCGAAACGTCGTAGTGCGTCACCAGGCGGATTCGCGTTCCGCCGACGGAGCCAGCCAAGACGCCGCACGACTTCAGCCGGTCCAGGAACTCCCCAGGAGCCAGGCCGGTCCGGGCGATATCGAAGATCACGATATTGGTCGGCACCTTGGCCGGATCGATCCCGACACGCTCCGCGAGCAACTTCGCATTCGCGTGGTCTTCCTGCAAACGGTCCCGCGATTCCTCGATCGCGACCAATCCCGCCGCTGCAAGGATTCCCGCCTGCCGCATCCCGCCGCCCAGCCGTTTGCGATAGAGCCGCGCTTCGGCCATCGTGTCCGCGTCGCCCGCGAGCATCGAGCCAACGGGCGCCCCCAGGCCCTTGGACAGGCAGAACATGACGGTATCCGTTTTCGCCACGATTCGGGATGCAGGAAGTCCGGATGCAGCCACCGCGTTGAACAGCCGGGCCCCATCCATGTGGACCTTCAGGCCGCGGTCGTGCGCGCGGCCGCAGATGATTTCGATCTCCTCGATCGGAAACAGCGTCCCGCCGCCCATGTTGTGCGGATGCTCGATGTTGATCATCGCAGTGGGCGCGGGGAATCCGGTTCGCGGCCGGATCACCGGCTCGATATCGGACCAGCGCAGCACCCCGGCTTCGGTCGGTACCGGACGCGCCAGGCAGCCGGAGAACCAGGCGGTCATCGACATTTCCCAATCCAGGATGTGCGCCCGATGATCGCAAACGACCTCTTCTCCGTGGCGGGTGTGCAGCTTGATCCCGATGGTATTC
>JBAIXM010000145.1:0-6574 GCA_037916615.1 Bryobacterales bacterium | reverse complement strand
TGCCAATCGAGGCTGCGATTCCTGCTCGGCCACGTGTCGTGCTCTTCCCATTGCGCAACCATCGAACCTTCGCCACATCTACAGGGAAGGTGTTGAGTCTCTGTATCGTAGCCCAAACCAGCGCGTGCTCCCGAGGTTCAGTGTAATCCTTCCAACCCTTCCCCAGGCGTACAATGGCTGCAAGTGTGCTGACGGCTAAAGAACAAAACTCGCCAAGTTTGCCAGAAACTCGCGTCTGGGCCTCCGGCGATTTTTTCCCCGCACGCACCCTGCGATCGGCTCCGCCAAGCTCCACACTCGCCTGGGGATGGAGGATCTGTAGTTACGAAATCGCGGTGGAGCGACTAGTCGGCAAATACTTCCCTTACGGCCAGGAGCGGCCCTCGGCCACCCAGGACGGCAAGGAGAAGTTTGCGACGTACTTCCGCGATTCGGAGACGGGTCTCGATTACGCGCAGAACCGCTACCATCAGCCGGGGATGGGCAGATTCATGACGCCAGATCCGTACGGTGGGAGCGCAGACCCGAAGGACCCCAGCAGTTGGAACCGCTATTCCTACACGGGTGGCGACCCGGTGAACAGGAGCGACTCCAGTGGGCTGGACTGGATTTACGACTTTTCCACTGGCACGTGGCATTCGAGTCTTGACTTCTACGATCTCTGCTATATGAACGCAGGAGCTTGCCAGCAGATGTTCAGCGGGAGCGTGTTCGCCTACGATCTCGGCGAGGCAAGCTGGTGGAATTTCCTCCAATTCTCAGGCACCTATGACATGACTTCGGATTATTACTATATTGCCGCTCATGGTGGCAATGCCGTCGGTTCGGATTGCCGGCAAGCGGTTACCAATGCCGTAATCTACCAGCGGTCCCTCGATTTGGGATTGAACTTCTACAATGTCGGGTTCACGAATTCGAGTGGCGACACGACCGTGGCAGGGTACACCGTGCACAATGGTGGGTTCGATTCGCAGACCGAGATGTTGTGGACGGGTGGTGATTGGGACGCGTTACAACAGCAACTCGAAGCTATGGGGTGGCAGCACTCCACGGACACGTTGCATGGGGACTTCTCCGATAGCTGGCGGCAACCAGGAGCGGAATATTCCATGCAGATCAGTCACGACCCGAACACTGGGAATTTCCAGGTCGATATCGATCCGCACAATCCCAACGGAGCGCTGCTTGGACACACCTGGGACGTGATCCGAAATACGCTCACGTATTCGGACACGAACTACAACGACGTAGCGAATCATTTCGGTTACAACGTAACGGCGTGTCCGTGACACTGTTCCACAAAGCCAACGCTACGCGCAGGAATTTCCTGCACTTCGCCATGGCCTCCGTCGTATCGGCTGCCACGGTCAACGCACAGCGGGATGACCTGCCGCTTCGGATCAGGCTGATAAAAGAGTTCCGAGGCGGATGGCTCCTCGCCGTCTCGCCGGACAGCCGGAAGCTGTGCCTGTATTTTGCAAAGAATCCGATCGATAAGTTCACGCTGCGGGGTGGGAAGTGGACCTATGAGGGGGGACCCTCCAAAGACGGAAAAGACGCACTCGAAGTAATCGAGATCGGATCTTGGAGGGCGCTTTGCTCTGTACGGCTGCGCCAGTATGGAGTTCTCGCCAGCTTCTTCGCTGATAGCGAGATGGTGTACGTAAAGACGGACCCTCTTGCGAATGCCTCACAGACGCAGCACGTTGTTATTGATCTTACGACGCAGCGGGTTTCCGAGAGCCTTCAAAGCTCCAAGTTGGGAGAGCCTTCACGCACGTACTATGCTCTGTCGGAGGGTGTACTGCTCGCGACCGAGAGTGTATACAGACCACCGACGCCTATCAGGAAGGAAGCGCTGCTGCGTGTATCGCTACCCGACTACAAGGAAACCGGACGGGTTCCATTCCCGTTGATGGAGATTGCGGGAGAAAGGCTTGGCGGTAGTCTTACAACATCGGCAGACCGCAAGTATGTTGTCCAAACGGTCATTTACGACAGAAACAAAGATCTCGGTGTGCCCGAGGGCTTGAATGAAACTGTGGTGTTTCGCCGTACGGAAGATCTAGGCGTTATCTGGAGCCGCCGGATCGAGCCAGCCGCTGACTGGAGACCGGAGCGCATTACCATAACACCGGACGGCAACCGCGGGGCCGTGGCGGTTTCGGACACTGTTTCTCCTGCGGACCTGCGTCAATCCTATATCGGTATCTACGCGGGCAAGGACGGGAGGGAAATCAGTAAGGTGCCGATGGATGGACGCGACGGCATCGCCCTTTCGCCAGATGGAAAGGTGTTGGCAGTAGGTAAGATCGTTCCGGCGGGACGTGGGGAATCATCGCTAATCGCTGAACTGTACGAGCTCGCCTCTGGCAATAGGCTGGCCGTTGTGGAGCACGACCGCTGGAATGGGGGGCGCGACCTGATCCACTCTACAGGTTTCGATAATGACGGCCTCCAGTTCACGCCGGACGGCCGTTATCTGATTACGTCTATCAACGGCCTGGTGAAAGTCTGGTCGCTCGATCCTCATCTCGCCGCAGATTGACCAGAGCTTGGCTATCTTTCATGAGCGAACATTCTGAAATAGTCCCTTCCAGCTTCCCATCCGCCGCTCTAGAACTGCGGGCGCTTGCGGACAGCTCTTTCCTTGCAGCCCGCTGAAAATCACCAAGTCGCCACGCGGCGCGCAGTTTTTTCTTTAGCCGCGCGGGCCACGTCACGTAACGTTAACGTCGGTGAGCGCCGCGCCGCTTGAGAAATGCTGCCACGTTGCGGCGGAGCTTGCGAGATTCGAGAATGCGGTCGCAGCGATGGAGCTTTGCGTAATCCGGGAGGACGGCGGCGTACACCTGGGGCCAGGCAGCTTTCCGGGCGCGCATGCGGATGGCGGCGAGGACTTCGGGAGTAGGTTTCCGGCCGCGTTTGCGATGCGGGACCAGGACGCGCGCAAGCAGCCGGGCGATGCGGCCAGCAGTGGGGCGGTTGATCGGCGCAAATCTGGCGCGCAGCTTTTTTCCAAAGCGAGTGACGGAGCGCACCAGATCCGGGGGAAGCGTTTCCTTGCTCACGTGCGCCTCCGTTCGACGGGCTTAGAAAGCCTCTCGGCCAGGTGCGCCGGGGCCTGCCCGGCGGTGAATGCGGCGAGCGACCGCGCGCCATCGGGTTCGGTTTCATACTCTTCGGAGATCACCGCCAGCGCGGACTCGCGCAGAATCTCGATGGTGGTCTTGAGCAGGAGCCAGGCTCCGTCCCCTTTCGAGCGATCGAACAGCGCCAGACCCTTCGAAGCGGAGAAGCGGCGGGTGCGCCGCGGAAGGTCGCGGAGCGAATCGTCGGTGACGTACTTGGCCAGGTACGCGGCGACGCGATGCAGGTCGGCGCACTGAATGCGGGTGGCCCATCCGCCGCCCAAGCTCTGCCAGGCCGAAGAGATCCACTGCTTGGGCAGGTAGGAGCCGACGAGCAGGTGCAGATGGGGGTTTCCGTTCTCTTGCAGCTCGACCACGGCGATGAAGGCCAGCGACCGGCCCAGCCTGCGGGTGAGATAGACCCTCATCTTGCGCCAGGTTTTTTGCAGGTAGCGGATCTTGCCGGCGGTGTCGAGACCGGAGGGGAGCTTCTGGGGATCGAGCGTCAGCGTCAGAAATCGCCGGAGGCGGTGTTCGATGGCCAACTGGACGATGCGCTTGCGCACTTGGCGGATCTTGCGCGGGCCGCAGCGGGCACAGTGATAGCTTTTGCAGCGGAAACGGCGGTGGTGGTAGTGGCCATCCACCAATCCGACCAGGGTCCGTTTGCCACAGCCCCAGCCGAGGGGACGGCGGGAGGTGTTGCAGTTGTGCTGAGTGTAGTTAAAACCAGATGGGGCCTGCGGCCCCATGCCCCGCTCTGGTTGCGCGAGAGTGTGCGCCATGCGGGTTTGGCCAGACGTGAAGCGCGGCGGCGCAGGCTCGTGTGGATGTGGAAGCACACGAAGAGCGCACCGCTGAACGCGGGGCGAATTTACGCCGCTAGGAAGTGCGAGAGGTAAACTGGGGAGCGGTAGTAGAGGACTCCCGTTCGGGGGCTTACCTCAGCGGAGGTTGCGTTCTCGTAAAGCGCAGCCTCCTGCCCTTCCGGTTTACGCCAGACACACCTCCTTTCGATTGCTCAAGGCAACATTAGCCCAAGGTTGCGGCGCGGGTCTACACCACGGAAGGTTGAAGGGGTTTCGTGGTGGTCAAAACATCACCACGGAAGTCGATGAGGCTTACGTGGGAGTAGAGGATGATTCGGGCTTTGATGGTTGTTGACTTTGCGCCATCGCCTGTTCAAACAGATCGGTGAGAAACGTAACCTCTGCGCGAAGGTCCGCCTTCTGCTTTTCCTTGTGCCGCTTGTAGGCCCGCTCGGCGACCTTGTCGGGAATGTGCAAGTCGATGCCAATCTCGCCGAAAGACCGTCCTTGCTGGCGCAACTCGTAGATTTTCTTGTCACGCTCGGCGTTCTTGGTGGGACGCTGAGACTTAATACCGTAAACCAGTTTCATCAATCGCCGCAGCTGGGCAAGCGTTTTCTTCAGCTCTGCGTTGAAAGCTCGCGGATCTTGGGCCAACGGCTGCCAGAACTCCGAATCATACAGGCGATCCATGATGCTCTTCCAGGCATCCACGCGAAGCTTCACGCTGGCCTGGCTTATCGCATCCGAGATGGCGTTGAAGGCATCTTGCCCGGCCCGTTCCGCGATCATCTCTTGAAAGCGTTCGCGAGAACCAACCTCCTCGACGAACTGATCGATGAGCTTGGCTCGATCCTGCTTGTCCGGTACCGGTTCCACGTCGTCTCCCACACGACGGCAGAGAATCCCAAATGGAAATAGGCCGGAAGGCGGCGGGAAAACCGCTCTTCGCTGATCGGGCTATCCGGCCTAAGTTTCGAGAAGAGAATAGCACAGGTGTGGAAGGAATCAGAGCAGTTCGTCCACCAACTCCTCAATCCGGCCGCGTACGTCATCGTCGTCGAGGCTGGGATCGGCCAGGCACTCTTCGAGAAGCGTGGGGCGGATCTGCTCTTTTAGCCGCCGTGCGTCGTCGAAGCGTTCCCCAATGCCCGCGTAGGTGTCTTCGTATTCGTAGGCTTCTTTGAGGTAATCGCCGATGTGATCGAGCAGACGGTTCAAGCGCCATTCCGCGGCGGTGCGCTGGCGCTGCTGCTCGGCCTTGGCCGCCGCAACGCGCTCGCGCTCGGCGATCCGCGCCAGCACCGGGGCCAGGGCTTCATCACGCGTGCGCTCCATCTGCGTGCGTGAGGAACCGACCGGCAGTTTTGCTAGCGCGGTTTTAACCAGCTCGTCGGCTTCTCGCTGTTCCTGGGAGCTGGCACCGCGAACGAAAATCCAGGAGGCCACCGCATTCACCGTTTGCGCGTGCTCGAACACTCGCAAGACCGGCTTGACTGAGTTCCTTGCCGCAGCTTGAAGAGTAGCGGAGGCCGCTTCGGGATGGCACTGGTTTACGGCATTGGTGGCGAGGCGGATGGCTTCGAGCTTTAGATCCTCCAGTTCGTCGTTTCGCTGGATAGCGTAGGGCAGACCGCGGATGGCTTCCTCGATCGCCTTCACTCGCTCGTTGGTGCGGTGCCAGGGAGCGAGAGCCTTATCGACGGCCGCTTCGACGATCCTGCGTACGGCGATCGCGGGCTGGTCGGCCTGGAGCCTGCCCAGCGCCTCGGCGACCTGGCTGTGAACCTCCAGGCCCAGCTCCTTGGGCGCATTGTCGGGAACGCGATCGAGCGCAAACTCGATCCATTCATCTTCCCATTCGCGGCGGCGTCTGCGCTCCTGTTGTTTCCTGGCTTCCTCGCGCTCGGCGGCCTGCCCGGCCGCTTCGCGCGTGGCGCGCTCGCGGAAAAAATCTTCTTCCTGCTCCAGCTCGCGTTCGAGCCGCCGCTTGCGCAGCCGGTTTTCCGTGATGGTTACTTCTTCCGCCGAATCGATCACGTCCTCCGATGGCTCAGCATAGAGGCCGTCGGGAACCTCGCGCGATTCATCGGCTGAGTGGTCCTCATCGTCTTCTTCCTTGCTGAGCCTCTGGGGAATCGGGGGAACGCCGTCGCGTTTGAGTCTGGTGACTTCCGCGATGGCTACTCTCCACTGGTTGCCGGAGGTCAGCTCGGCGTCGATCGCTCCGGCTTCGCACAACCGGCGCAGGTGGTAGGAAGAGACGCCGAGGTGTTTTGAAGCCTGCCCGATTCTGTAAAACCCGTCTACCATCGACCGATCCGCTGCTGTTGCGCAATCCTTTGACGAAGGTTTGATCAAATGCACGAATGCCGCGCGAACCGTTCACGGATGATTTACGGTCTGTGAACGGTTTCCGCGCGGCTTCGGGGTGTGGGTCAGTCGTCGTCCTCCTCCTCGTCGCCGAGAATCTCCCCGATCGAGTCCAGTTTTTCCGTCAGGGTCTCGTTCTCTTCCTCCAGCTCAGCGATGCGGTCTTCCAGCTCGCTGCGCGTCATTCGTGTTGCTGCCATTGTGTTCTCCTTCTTGATGAGGAAACTGCCGTTCCTCACCAGACTGAGTATGAGAGAGGCG
>JBAIXM010000144.1:0-9716 GCA_037916615.1 Bryobacterales bacterium | reverse complement strand
CCTGGTCAACCAGGCCAAAGCGTCGGTCGCGGCGGCGGGTGCGGCGGCGATGGCGCAAATGTTTGGTGCCGGCGCTCCCACTCCTTCAACCTTGAACCCACACTTCCTCGATTCACTGTTTGTGCCCCAGATTGAGGTGGTTTATTCGAGGTTGATTCCTTAAGGAGAGCGAATGTTTGAGCCTGAATCTCCATCGCCGATTCGTTGGTGGCTGGCTTTTGGCGTTCAGCAGGTCGTTGCGCCCATCGCCAGCATGATCATCGGCGGAATTGCCGGAGTCTCCCTCGCAGAGATCTTTAGCGCGGCGGGATTTAAGCGGATTGGTGATTTTTTCGTCATCCTCTTGCCTTTGCTTGTGGGGCTTATTCTGGGTTATTCTCTTCGGAATCGGTTTCAAGTAGCCACTCAGTCGGGCCGTTGGGTCTGGATTCTCCCTACTTGCATCTGGACCTCTGTGTTTATCGATGAGCTCGTTCGATTTCCGGGCCGAGTGGTAGAGGATATGTTCTATCCAGGTAGACCCGATACAGGGCTTGGTCTTGTTTTGTTCACCCTTCCCGCGGCTGCTTCCATTTTTTACTCCATTGGTGTCGTGATCGCTGCGTGGCGGGCAAAGCGGGGAGTGCAGCTTGTGCCTCCCGCCTTGCCTTTCAGTGGCCGTTGACCTTTGGGAAAAAAGAGTATCAGAACAATTTTCTGGATACATCGACACGAGGGAAGGTCAGACGACCTTTCTTGTGCACAGGCTGGGGACGAATGCCTGCGTTCTGAAATCGTCCTCTCCGGCTTCCCAGCGGTGACGCGGGAACAGCGGCCCGATGCAGACGCTTTCTTGCGACCGCTGAAAATCCCAAAATCACGAGCGGCGCACGCTTTTCTTTTTTAGCCGCGCTGGGGCCACGTCACGTAACGTTAACGTAGGCGGGCGCGCGTCCGCCGCTTGAGAAATGCCGCGACAGCGCGACGGAGCTTGCGAGCCTGGAGAAGACGTTCGCAAGGATGCAGCTTTTGATAGTCGTAAATGACGGCGGCGTACACCTGGGGCCAGGCAGCCTTCTTCGAGCGCATGCGGACGGCGGTGAGGACCTGGGGAGTAGGCTTTCGGCCGCGCGTGTGGCGCGGGACCAGCACGGCGGCAAGCAGGCGGCCGATGCGAGCGGCGGCGCGGCGATCGATGGGCGCAAATCTGGCGCGCAGCTTTTTGCCGAAGCTCGTGACCGAGTGCACCAGATCCGGCGAAAGCGTTTCCTTGCTCACGGGTGTCTCCCTGCTAAACGTTGGGCGAGGTGCTCCGGCACCTGCCCGGCGGTGAATGCCGCCAGTGACCGCGCGCCATCGGGTTCGGTTTCGTACTCTTCGGAGATCACGGCCAGCGCGGATTCGTGCAGGATCTCGATGGTGGTTTTGAGCAGGAGCCAGGCTCCGTCCCCTTTCGAGCGATCAAACAGCGCCAGGCCCTTCGAAGCGGAGAAGCGGCGGGTGCGCCGCGGGAGATCGCGGAGCGAATCGTCGGTGACGTACTTGGCCAGGTACGCGGCGACGCGATGCAGGTCGGCGCACTGAATGCGCGTGGCCCATCCGCCGCCCAAGCTCTGCCAGGCCGCGGAGATCCACTGCTTGGGCAGGTAGGAGCCGATGAGCAGGTGCAGATGCGGATTGCCGTTTGCTTGTAGCTCGACTACAGCGATGAAAGCCAGCGGCCGGCCCAGCCGGCGCGTGAGATAGACGCGCATCTTGCGCCAAGTTGTTTGCAGGTAGCGGATCTTGCCGGCGGTGTCGAGACCGGAGGGCAGCTTGCGGGGATCAAGCGTGAGCGTAAGGAAACGCCGGAGGCGGTGTTCGACGGCGAGCTGGACGATGCGCTTGCGGACCTGGCGGATCTTGCGCGGGCCGCAGCGGGCGCAGTGATAACTCTTGCAGCGGAAGCGGCGGTGGTGGTAGTGGCCATCGACCAATCCGACCAGGGTTCGTTTTCCACAGCCCCAGCCGAGGGGAGGGCGGGAGGTGTTGCAGTTGTGCTGAGTGTAATTAAAACCAGATGGGGCCTGCGGCCCCATGCCCCGCTCGGTATGCGCGAGGGTGTGCGCCATGCGGGTGTTGGGCAGACGTGAAGCGAAGCGGCACACTTCTTGGGTGCGTATCGAAACACACGAAGAGCGCGCCGCTTTGAACGCGGTTTGCTGGAGACAAGACCCGGAGCTAAACTGGGGAGCGTTGACGGTCTCCCGTTCGGGTCACCGCATCGGAGGTTGCGTTCGTCGAAAACGCAGCCTCCTTCTCACGTCAGAAGCGCGCCTCCTTTCTCCGCTCGCGGTTCCGTGCCCGCCGGAGTTTTCGTTTTAGCCGCGGGCGCAATCCGAGCTGGACAGCGCAGACGCGATGAAGGCGCGCCAGCAACAACTCCAGCTCATCCACCCTGCGGGCCAGCTTCCAGGCGCGGGAACGATTGGTGTGTTTCATCCCCCGCATTAGGCCACAGGTGGAGCGCGTTGTCGATAGACGTAATTCGTTTGGAAATACGTCTAGTGCATGGCGCGCTTGCGGGCAGCGCGTTTGCGGCGGTGGATGGCCTTCGAGAATTTTTGAACTGTATTCAGGGGATCGTCAGCGAACGCCTTGGGTGCCATCTCGCGCGCAATCGCAGTGACTGATTCCTTGCGCCGGAATCGCCGATACGCCTCATCAAACATTGCGCGCTGCTTGGGGCCGCGTTTCCTGGGTTCGATAAACATCTTGCGCTGCAGCTCCACAAATCCCGCCGGATCGAGGCGACGCACGGGCTTGCCGAGCATGCCCCGGATGATGCCATCGAGCATCTTTCGCAAGATGGCGAGTTGCTCCGCATTCACCGTGTTGAGGTTGCCGATGTAACCGTGGATCGCCTCCGCTGCTCTGCGGCGGCAGAAATCCAGGTATGCTCTGCTGGGCTTTTTGCGCTTGGCCTCGTGTTTGAAAAACTGCACTGTCGCGATCAGTTTCACGATCTCTGCTTCCAGCATGCGATGACAGACCGGTTTCAGCAAAGCCTTGGTCAGCTTTCGAAAATGATCGCGGAAGATCGCTCGAACCGCTTTCTCCGCATCCTTCTTCGACAGAGCAGCATTGGAGCTGGCTCCATTCGCAGTCCGGCCATTTTCCTTGGCGGCGGTCATGGGGCCTCCTTGTTGGGGATCATTGTACCGGCTCAGAGCAACTCATCGACCAGCTCCTCGATGCGGGCGCGGATGTCCTGGTCATCCATTGCAGGATTGGCCAGCAACTCTTCGAGCAGCCTGGTTCGGATCGGCTCGTTGAGCCGCCGCGCATCCTCGAAGCGTTCCTGAATGCCGGCGAATCCGTCTTCGTAATCGTAAGCTTCCTTCAGGTACTCGCCGATGTGATCGAGCAGCCGCATGAGACGCCATTCCGTCGCGGTGCGCTGGCGTTGTTGTTCCGCTTTAGCCGCCTCCACGCGCTCGCGCTCGGCAATCCGCGCCATCAGTGGAGCCAGAGCCTCATCGCGGGTGCGCTCCATCTGCGCGCGTGAGCAGCCGACCGGGAGTTTTATCAGCGCGGCTTTTACTATGTCTGTGGCTTCCTGCTGCTCGCTTGGGGTGGCCCCGCGCACCACGGTCCAGGCCGCCATCTGCTGGCAAGCCTGCGCGTGCTCGTAGGCTCTGGTGACCGGCTTGACGGCTTGACGGGCGGCAGACTCCAGGGCCTGATAGGAAGCATCCGGCGGGCACTGGTTTACGGCAATGGCGGCCAGCCGAGCAGCTTCCTGCTTCAACTCCTCCAGCTCGGAGCGATGGCGGATCTCGGAAGGCAGACTGTGGACGGCCGCCTCGATCGCCTGCATGCGATCAGTCTGGCGTCGCCACGGCGTAAGCGCTTTCTCGATGGCCGCTTCGACGATCCTGCGCACTGCGACGGCGGGCTGATCGGGCTGGAGCCGGGCCAGTGCTTCGGCGACCTGGCTGTGAACTTCCAGGCCCAGTTCCTTGGGCGCGTCGGAGGGTACGCGATCGAGCGCATAGGTGATCCATTCGTCTTCCCACTGGCGGCGTCGTTGGCGCTCCTGCTGTTTCCTTGCTTGCTCGCGCTCGGCGGCTTCCTGGGCTGTTTCGCGTGCAGTGCGCTCGCGGAAAAAATCTTCTTCCTGTTCCAGCTCGCGTTCCAGCCGCCGCCGGCGCAGGCGGTTCTCGGTGATGGCCACCTGTTCCGCCGAATCGATCACGTCTTCAGAAGGCGCGGCGTAGAGACCATCGGGAACCTCGCGCGGCTCATCGGCTGGCTCCTGGCGGTCTTCTTCCTGGCTGAGTTTCTGGGGAATGGGAGGGACGCCCTCGCGTTTGAGCCGGGCGATCTCGGCGATGGGTACGCGCCACTGGTTGCCGGAGGTCAGCTCGGCGTCGATGGCTCCGGCTTCGCACAGCCGGCGCAGGTGGTAGGAAGACACGCCCACCTGCTTGGAGGCTTGGCCGATTCTGTAGAATCCGTCCACTGTCGAAGCATCCCCCTTGTTTGCGCAGTCGTTTGCTGATGGTTCGTCAAAACGCAGGAACGCCGCGCGAAGCTTTCACGAACGGTTTACGTTCTGTGAGCGGTTTCCGCGCGGCGCTCCAGCCCGGGGGGAGCGGGGGTCAGTCGTTGTCCTCTTCCTCTTCCTCGTCAAGGATCTCCCCGATCGAGTCCAGTTTTTCGGTCAGGCTCTCGTTCTCCTCTTCCAGCTCGGCGATGCGGTCTTCCAGCTCGCTGCGCGTCATTCGGGTTGCTGCCATTGTGTTCTCCTTCTGGGGGAGGAAACTGCCGTTCCTCACCAGACTGAGTATGAGAGAGACGGGCCGCCGCTGGCGACTACACAAATACGTGATCGGAATTTATAGCCTAGCTGGCGCTGCGAAGGCCCTTCAGCATGGTGTCGATGGTCCTCAACACCGTCTGCTGCTGATGCGATGGTAGAGACTCGATCAGCTCCAGGCGGCGCAGCACCCTGCGGCTGGGCTGTTTGGAGACGGGTTTAGTGCTCTTGGGCCGTATCAGCTCATCCACGGAAATATCCAGCGCCAGCGCAAAGCGCAGTGCCATCTCTGCCGACAACCGCAGGCGATCCTTTTCGTAATCGCAGACTAGGGACTGAATCAACCCGATCCGCTCGGCAAGCTCGGCTTGAGTGAATCCACGCTCTTTGCGGAGGCGCGCGATACGCCCACCAATAGTCTCTTTGCCAAGGTCCAGGCGTGGCAACCGCAATCGAGAAACACGAGGCATTGCACAGCCAGTTTACCGGTAACGTGGCGCACTTCCTTAAAGGGCCACTTGACACGATACGTATCATACTATATTTTCAAACTTGGCGTGAAGCTATGAGTTTTTTCGCGAGGGGTACTTGACAAGTTTTTGCCGAACCCCAAAAACGAGGAGAGCTGGCCATGGCACGCATCCCTGATGAAGTGATCGAGCGGCTAAAGAACGAAATCAGCCTGGAGCAGCTCGCCGCGGCGCGCGGGGTGAAGCTGGCCCGGCACGGAGCGGATCTGATCGGGCTGTGTCCCTTCCATGACGATCACTCACCGTCGCTGGTCATCAGCCCTCGCAAGAATCTGTGGCACTGCCTGGGCGCATGCAACACGGGCGGGACGGTGATCGATTGGGTGATGCGGGCCGAGGGCGTCAGCTTCCGGCACGCTGTGGAGCTGCTCACGAGCAGACAATGGGCCGCGAGCAATCAGGTGGTGAAGCAGTCCACGGTCCGCAAGCTTCCGCCGCCCATCGAACGGGACGCGGACGATGCGCGGCTGCTGTTGCAGGTGGTGAACTTCTATCACGAGACTCTAAAGCAATCACCGGATGCGCTGGCGTATCTGAAAAAACGTGGCCTGACGCACCCGGAGATGATCGACCGTTTCAAGCTGGGCTTCGCCAATCGCACGCTCGGCTACCGGCTGCCGGCCTCCAATCGTGTCGCCGGCAGCGAGCTGCGCGGCCGGTTGCAGAAGCTCGGCATTTACCGGGAATCGGGCCACGAGCACTTCAATGGTTCGCTGGTCATTCCCATCTTTAGCCGCACGGGAGAAGTGATGCAGATTTACGGGCGCAAGATCAGCGACGATCTCAGGTCCGGCACGCCCTTGCATCTGTACCTGCCCGGCCCGCATCGCGGGGTGTGGAACGAAGAGGCGCTTGAAGCCTCCAAGGAAATCATCCTGTGCGAGTCGCTGATCGACGCGCTGACCTTCTGGTGCGCAGGCTTCCCGAACGTGACGGCCAGCTACGGCGTGAACGGCTTCACCGAGGATCACGCCGCCGCCTTCAGCAAATACGGCACTACGCATGTTTGGATCGCCTACGATCGCGACGAAGCCGGGGACCAAGCGGCAGAGCAGCTAAAGGAAAAACTGAAAATCTCGACGGCGCGAGTGCTGTTCCCGCACGGGATGGATGCTAACGAGTACGCGCTGAAGGTCACGCCGGCTTCGCAGAGCCTGGCGGTGCTGCTCCATCAGACCGAGAAGCCGCCGCCGGATGGAGGCTCCGGCCCTCAAGGTGGTGGATCATCGCCAGAAGCTAAAGTCCAGGGGGAGGAGGTCCTGTTCGAGATGGAGGACCGGCGCTACCGGGTCCGGGGCTTGGCGAAGAATCTCAGCTATGAGCTGTTGAAAGTAAATCTGCTCGCGGCGCGTGGAGAAGGCTTCCACGTGGATACGCTGGATTTTTACTCGGCGCGCCAGCGGACTGTGTTCATCAAGCAGGCTGCCCAAGAGCTGGGAGTCAAGGAAGAAACCGTCAAGTACGATCTGGGCCGGCTGCTGCGGAAGCTCGAAGAGATGCAGGACACCAATATCCGCAAGGCGCTCGAACCCAAGAAGCCGGAGATCACCATCAGCGACCAGGACCGCGAGGCGGCCCTCGACCTGTTGCGCGATCCCGATCTGCTGAAGCGCATCCTGGCCGACTTCGCCCGCTGTGGAGTGGTGGGCGAGGAATCGAACAAGCTCATTGGTTACCTCGCCTGTGTTTCACGCCGGCTCGATTCCCCTCTCGCCGTTGTTGTGCAATCCTCCTCCGCCGCCGGGAAATCGTCGCTTATGGACGCGGTGCTGGCCTTCCTGCCGGAAGAGGAGAAGGTCGAGTACTCGGCCATGACCGGCCAGAGCCTGTTCTACATGGGCCGGACCGATCTCAAGCACAAGGTGCTGGCGATCGCCGAAGAGGGCGGCGTCTCGCGGGCTGCCTACGCGCTGAAGCTACTGCAAAGCGAAGGCGTGCTCACCATCGCTTCCACAGGCAAAGATCCCGCCAGCGGGAAGCTGGTCACACACGAGTACCGCGTGGAAGGCCCAGTGATGATCTTCCTGACCACCACGGCGATCGATCTCGATGAAGAGCTGCTCAACCGTTGCCTGGTGCTGACCGTCGATGAGGACCGCACCCAGACCCAGGCCATCCATCGGCTGCAACGTGAGCAACAGACCATCGAGGGCCTGCTGGCAAGGAAAGAACGCGAGCGGATCTTGAAGATCCACCGCAACGCGCAGCGCCTGCTCAAACCGCTGTTCGTCGCCAATCCCTATGCGCCCGAGCTGACCTTCCCGGACCGGCCCACCCGCACCCGCCGCGACCACGTGAAGTATCTTACGCTGATCGCTTCCATCGCTCTGCTCTATCAGTATCAGCGCGAAGTGAAATCGGCCCGCGGCGTTTCCTACATCGAAGTCACGCGCGAAGACATCGACACCGCGGACCGTTTGATGGCCGAGCTACTGGGCCGCTCGCTCGACGAGCTGCCGCCGCAGACCCGCAGGCTGCTCTCCTTGATCGAGGAACTGGTTTCGGAGCAAACCAGGCAACTAAAGATAGAACGAGCTGATTACCGTTTTAGCCGCCGCCAGGTGCGCGAGTACACGGGCTGGGGCATGACGCAGATGCGCGTGCATCTGGATCGGCTGGTCGAGATGGAATATCTGATCGTTCATCGCGGCGGCCGCGGCCAGACGTTCGTTTACGAACTCAATCACGCTTACGATTCCAACCTGGCGGGGTCCGAGAGCCACCTGGCGGGGGGATGGCGGCCCCATGGCGGTGGGGTGGCGGGGGGATGGCGGCCCCGGCCAACCCCAATAACCACGGGCCTCGGAACGCATTATGCCGCGGCCAAGGCGTGAACGCACTGTTCCGGCGGCCGGGCCGGAAAAGCTGGTCGTACTGATGGAACAGCATCTGGCCTGGATGCTCGCTCAGAACTACTCGGACGACACCGTCACCACGCGCCGCTCCACCATCGGCTACTTCCTTGCCTGGTGCCAGGAGCGCGGCCTGGACGAGCCGGCCGAGATCACGCGGCCGATTCTGGAGCGCTACCAGCGATCGCTGTTTTATCACCGCAAGGCCAACGGCCAGCCGCTGACCTTCCGCACCCAGAACCAGCGCCTGAGAGCGGTCAAAGGCTTCTTTCGCTGGATGGCGCGGCAGAATCACATCCTGCACAACCCGGCGAGCGAGCTGCTGCTGCCGCGCCTCGATATCCGCTTGCCCAAGTACGTGCTGACGGCCGCAGAGGTCGAGCAGGTGCTGCAACAGTCTGACGCCGGCACGGTGGAGGGCTTGAGAGATCGCGCGATGCTCGAAACCTTCTACGCCACGGCCATGCGGCGCATGGAGCTGGTGAATCTCAAAGTCTGGGACATCGACCAGGAGCGCGGAACGGTGATGATCCGCCAGGGCAAGGGGAAAAAGGACCGGCACATCCCGATCGGCGAGCGCGCCCTGGCCTGGATCGCCAAATACGTCGCGGACGCCAGGCCACAACTGCTGATGCGAACGAGCGACGATGGCACGCTATTCCTGACGCAGATGGGCGAGCCGTTCGACCGCAAGCAACTCACCAAGCTGGTGCGCCGCTATCTCGTCAAATCGGGGATCGGCAAGGTGGGCGGCTGCCATCTGTTCCGTCACACCGTGGCGACGCTGATGCTTGAGAACGGCGCGGACGTGCGCGTGATCCAGGAGTTGCTGGGCCACTCGCAGCTATCGACCACGGAACTCTATACGCGCGTGTCGATCAATCTGCTCAAACAGGTGTACGCGGCGACGCATCCCGCGGCCAAGCCGCTGTTTGATGAGCTGGCCAAGGAAGCGGCCGAAGAAGACGACGAAAGCTAACGCAGCTTCTCTCTTTAGCCGCTTTCCGCGCGGTCCGCACGCTCCCTTCTGCTCCCCTCTCTGGGCGTACAATGGCTGCAAGTGTGCTGACGGCTAAAGAAGAAAATCCGCAGAGTTTGCCAGAAACTCGTGTCTGGGCCTCCGGCGATTTTTTCCCCGCACGCACCCGGCGATCAGCTCCGCCAAGCTCAACACTCGCCTGGGGATGGAGGATCTGTAGTTACGAAATCGCAGTGGAGCGACTAGTCGGCAAATACTTCCCCTATGGCCAGGAGCGGCCCTCGGCTACCCAGGATGGCACCGATAAGTTCGCCACCTACTTCCGGGATAGTGAGACGGGATTGGATTACGCCAACAACCGCTATCATCAGCCGGGCGGCGGGAGATTCATGACGGCGGACCCGTACAGGGCCAGCGGCGGCGCGGCCGATCCTGGGAGTTGGAATCGGTACGCTTACACGGGAGGTGATCCAATCAATCGCACGGATCGGACGGGACTGGATTGGACCAACAACTATGCGTATGAAGCGTGGTCTGAAAGCTATTTCACGGGGTCAATGACTCCCGGTCAGGCG
>JBAIXM010000143.1:0-17306 GCA_037916615.1 Bryobacterales bacterium | reverse complement strand
CATCGCCTGAGGACAGACTTAGATCGTACGTCGACACCGGCGCGGCGACATAGAACGGAATGCCGTTCTCTTTTGCCAGCACCGCCACCGAATAGGTCCCGATCTTGTTCGCCACGTCGCCGTTGGCCGCGATCCGGTCCGCGCCAACGACGACGCAGCCGATTCGTCCGGAGCGCAGGAAATGGCCCGCCATGTTGTCGGTGATCACCGTGGTCGGGATGCCGTCCTGTTGCAGTTCCCAGGCGGTGAGCCGCGCACCCTGAAGAAACGGGCGCGTCTCGTCGGCAAAGACGTCGATTTTCTTACCGGCGCTGACCGCCGCCCGGATTACACCGAGCGCCGTGCCGTATCCGGCGGTCGCCAGCGCGCCCGCATTGCAGTGGGTCAGCACGGTCTTGCCGTCCGGGACAAGTGGTTCGCCGTTGCGCCCGATCGCCTGGCAAATGGCGATATCTTCGAGACGGATTTGCTGGGCTTCTTCGATCATGCGCTGGACACGTTGCTCGCGCGTCGCTCCCTGGAGCGACGCATACATGTTCTTCATCCGCTCAATGCCCCAGAACAGGTTTACTGCTGTCGGCCGCGTCGCGGCGAGCGTCTTGCAAACGGTTTCGAAGTCCTCGCCCGCCTGAACGCCCAAGGCAACGCCCATCGCCGCGGCCACACCGATGGCCGGAGCGCCCCGGATCACCATGGTCTTGATCGCGTCGGCGACTTCGAGATACGTGCGGCAGGTGACAAAGCGCTGCTCTCGCGGCAGGCGGGTCTGATCGATCATCACGACGCCCGCATCGGTCCACTGAATGGTTTCCACCATGAACTATCTATTGTGCATGGGCGGAGGTTGGTCTCGCCAAAGCCGGTGCAAAATGTTCCCGCCTCAGGCATATACTGTTTTCTGATGAAACTCACCAGGCTGGCATTTTTACTGGGTCTCGCATCCGCTTGTTTCGGCGGAGACAGCGATCTTCTCCGGTTGGATCACTATGTTCAACTCCGCTCGACCGTGCCTGCCATTGCGGGCCAGTTCGCGCAGATCTACGTGCGAGAGGTCGTGAAACCCGCAACCGTTCTGCGGGGAGGCCCGCCGCCGGATCGCGTCGCGCTGTTCATCCATGGCGCGGGCACTCCGGCGGAAGTGTCCTTCGACGTGCCGTATCAGGACTACAGTTGGATGGCGTTCCTGGCGCAGGCGGGATTTGACGTGTTTTCGATGGACATGACCGGCTACGGGCGCTCGACTCGTCCTTCCGCGATGAACGATCCCTGCAATCTGTCGAAGGAACAGCAGGCTCTTTTCGTGCCCTTTCTGATTCCCGCGACGTGCGCTCCGAGCTATCCGCAGCAGATGACCACGCTGGCATCGGACTGGCGCGATATCGATGCGGTCGTGGAGCACATCCGGGCGCTCCGGCACGCCGAAAAACTCAACCTGCTCGCGTGGTCTTTGGGCGGCCCGCGCTCGGCAGGTTACGCGGCGCAGCATCCCGACAAGGTCGCCCGCCTGGTGCTGCTCGCGCCCGCGTACAACCGCGCCAGCAAGGCCGATCCGCCCGCTCAGGTCCCCGCGAGCGGCGCGGCATACAACACGCAGTCACGCGAAGAATTCATCGCGAATTGGGATCGCCAGGTTGGATGTTCCGACCAATACGAGAAGGGCGCGCTCGACTCAGTCTGGTCCGAGATGATCGCGTCCGATCCCGTGGGCGCGACGTGGGGAACCGGAGTGAGGCGGGCTCCGCAGGTCACCACCTGGGGCTGGACAACTGCGGTCGTATCCAAGACTCAAATTCCGACGCTGATGGTGTCGGGCGCGCACGACAAGCAGGTCAATCCCGATCGCGTGCGCGAGCTTTATACCGACATTGGTTCGCCCCGGAAGGTGTTCATCGATCTTGCGTGCTCCTCCCACAATGCGATGTGGGAGAAGAATCACCTCCTGCTGTTTCGCGCATCCTTGGAATGGCTTACCAAGGAAGCCGTGCAGGGCAAGCAGGAAGGGATGATCCGCCTGGGATATTGATCCGGTACTAGCGGCTTGTCCTCCGGCGACTTCGCGCCGACTGGCGGGCGTGCCGCGAGAGCGAACTCCGCGATGCGGCGCTCCGCCCCTCGCGCTTGAGCGCGGACCGCGTGGCCCGGGACCTGGTAGAGGAGGTCCGGCGGGTGCGGCGAGACTGCCCCGCTTCAACATCGCGCTCGGCTTTCCTGCGTGTTGCCGCGGATGTCTTTCCCTTCTTAGGGGGCGCAAGTTTCACGCCGGCTCTTCGGGCCTTGGAAAGACCGATCGCGATCGCTTGCTTGGTCGAGCGCGCTCCGTGCTTGCCTTGGCGAATGTGATCCATCTCCTCCTTTACGAACTCGCCGGCTTGGGTCGTGGGCGCTTTGCCTTCCCGCGCATCTTCCCTGGCCCGTTTTAATGTTCGTTTCTCTGGCATGCTACGTTCCTTTCATCGAATGATCCTGGATGAAGTCCTCCAGGCGTAAGCGGAGTTCCCGGTTGGACACGCAATTCAGCGCTTCGCGAGCCATCTGTAGACTCAATTCGAATTCTGCCGGCATCGAACCGACCAGGTAAGTACGAGCCGCTTCCAGGTGCTCCCGGAGCAACTCACATTGGGCCTCGGTCTCTCCGCCCAGTTGCTCCAGAAACTCGTCCAGTCTGCCGAGCTCCTCACTTGTCCGAACGTTTTCCATACGTCCTCTTTCGTTAGCCCCGCGGAAGCGAGGCATTTCCCCCTCGGGGTGAGCAAGCGGCATTCCAGACCGAGTTCGGGGTGGCCCGGCACTCCGCGTGCTACCAGCAGAGGAGACCTGATTCGATGCGGAAAACATTTGCGAAGAAAGCCGCCCGTTTCCTTTGGGGCGGAGTCCTGGGAGCCGCGGCCGCCTATGTGGCGATGTCACTGAAGCGCCTCGGTTCTGGCAGGAAGGCGGAAGCCGAAAAACCGAAGGATATTGTGGATGTTGCGTCCGAGGAATCCTTTCCGGCAAGCGACGCGCCGGCGTATTGAAACTCTTCAGCGCTGGGCATCCGGGCCGGCCACGTCCTCGACTGCTTCTTTCACGATTTCTTTGACAGCACTCTTGACGGCGTTCTTTATGCTGGCCTCAACCTCACCCGGGGAGATTTCCAATTTTTCCGGCGGAACTCCGAGTTCCTTAATCACTTCCTTCAGAGCTGGAGCCACAGGCGGAAGTTCTTTCACCACGACCTTGGCAACCTTCTTAGCCACCTTTTCGACCGGCGGCTTTTGGTCCTTGCGGTCCTTCTGCTTCTCGCTTGCGTCCGCTTTCCAGTCTTCTTCGAAGACCGATGCGATTCTGGCGACGGCTTTGCGATCTCCAAATATAATTCCGACTTCGCGCCGGGTATCCAGTTCCGCAGCCCGAAGACTCTGGCTTCCGACGAAGGCATGGCGGCCATCGCGCACAATGGTCCGCGTGTGCAGACGCAGGCCCGCCAGTTTTCGAGCTTCGATCTTCGAGTTCCTCCGGGCTAGCCGGCCGATGATGCGGACCTTCACGCCCGCCTTGGCGCGTTCCTCCAAAATCCGGATCATTGCCGGATCGCTGACGGACGGATCGTAGATGAGGATCTCGTTCCGCGCCCGGCGCAGGAATCCGGCGAGTAGCTGGCGTGCACCGGCCGGGCTGACAACAAGAGCGCGCGAATGGGGTTTGTAGGGAACGCGCTTCATATCCGCCTCGAACAGGCGTAGCACTTCCTGAACCGGCCCGCGGCTGTGAGTAACGATCCCGAAACTTCGGCTCCGCTCAATATCGAGAGAAGTGAAATTGAAGCCGAACAGGTATAGATCGTGGCGATCCACGATCAGCAGCTTGCCGTGATACCGGACCAGTTCGCCCGCCGTTCGCGCCACGCTGACGCCCGCGCCGAGCAGACGCAACTCCAGCGCCCGGAGACCGTCCTCGCCGGATTTGTTCAGATGCGCCACCAGCGCGCGGACCGCTACGCCTCTCGCCACAGCTCGCGCGAGGGCCGCTTCGATGTCCGACCGGTCGAAGCGGAAGATCATGATATCGATCGTGCTTCGCGCGCTCTCGATGGCTTTCAGCACCGGCGACACTCCGTCATCCGGTTGCACTAGCAGTTTCATTCAGCTTGGACCGTGCAGTTTGGCAACCGTTGTGCAAATCGCTCAGACAGAGATGCATGTCGTTGCAATGCGTAATATTTGCGTAGCTGCCTTCTCCGCACTTTCACCCTGGGGAAAGCGCGAGCGAAAGAAAAGCGCAAGAAACAGCGCACTCAAGGTAGAAAATACTACCCGGAGCGGGTTTTTCTGAAAATGATCCGAAAGCTGAAGTCCGGACAGTATCGCCTGTACTCCCGCAAGAAAAATGCGAAGACCGGCAAGCGTCGCAACCTGGGCACGTTCGCAACTCGCGAGGCCGCCCGGCAGCACGAACGCCAGATTCAGTTTTTCAAACGCCATTGACGAGCTCCACGAACTTTCTGCAACGCTCGTACGGGGGACGCGATCTCCCACTTTCGGAGACGTCGATGCCGCTCATTCATCTCGCGATGGTTTTGCTGGCTTATGGAATCCTGCTGTGGCTCATCCACGCATATGTCCCCGCTGGAGGGAACGTGAAAGCAGGGTTAAGCGCTCTGGTCGTGCTCGCTGCCTGCGTATGGGTTGTGCGGGCCTTCGGACTTTGGACAACCTTCTGAAATCCGCCTGAACTATCCGCGCCCTCCCACCACAACTTCACGCTGGTGGTCGCGCCTACGGGCTCGCTGAATCGGTACTGGTTCCTTCGACTCGGCAACCGGGCGTCGGCGCAATTCGGCCTGCCAGGAGGCTCGAATCTGTTGATCGTAGGCTCCATGCAGATGCCGGATGTATTCGGCATGCTTGTGCAAGGCAAGAGCAATCCGGTCGACGGTGCTTGCATATCCGCACATCACCAGGAACACGAACACCAGTAGCGCAAGTAAGACACTCATCCCTTCAAGGATGTCCATAGCAGATTCCTCCATTTACCTGATGTATTTGAAACGTTTCGGCTGCGAGTATTGGAGCGGTGTTGGTTATGCCAGAGCCGCTGCCGCCGCAACGTGCTGCTCCGAAACGGGCGGTTTACGAGATCGCCAGACCGGAGCCCAGTCCGGTTCCAGGCCGCAGCCGGCAAGAGCATCCAGGGCTCGGTCGCAATCGCCCAGATCGCTCCAGGTCACTGCTTCGAGCCGTTGTACGATCAACCTGCGCGCCTCCACGGACAGGACCTGGCGCGAGAAATCGCCGTACGGGATGCGGGAGTAAAGAGCGTCCGGAACCAGAAGCTCCTCCCCCGAAGTGCGGCATGCCGGGAATTGCTGGAAGGCGGACAGCACTCCGGGCATCGCGGAACAGACCGTTTCCAGCAACGCGAGCACTCTCCCCACCATGACAAATGTGTTCCAAAGGGAGCCCCGTTCGAACAGCAGGCGGGCGAATCCGGCAGGAGGCTTTTCGTGAAAGGCATGGATCCGGAATGAGTCCGCGCGGCCCAGGACGGGAGGGCCCGCTTCAATCCAGCCATAATCGACTTCCGGCCCGTGAGGCCGCGCCCCGACCACGACCACCGAATCCGGTTCCCAGCGCGCAAGTGAAAACGCCTCCTCCACTGCGTTGTCAATCACGCGTTCGTCGGAGTAGTAGTGGTCGGATGGGTAGAAAACCACGGAAGCCGCCGGATCCGTCCTGGCGATCTGCATCAAGCTCGATATGATGGCCGGAACGGTGCCGCGATTGCGCGGCTGGACGATCCTCTGAGCGGGGCAGTCCGCCAGAGCGGAGCTATAGAACGGTTGGTGGGAGCGCGTGAGGGAAAAGAGAACTTTGCCGGGCGATACCATCCGTTCTGCCCGCGCGCGGGCATGTTCCAGGAGGCTCTTACCTCCGTAAAGAGTACAGAATTGCTTCGGGCGATCATCGCCGCTGATAAGTTCCGTCAAGGGCTTCAAGCGTACGCCATCCCCGCCCGCAAGAACGATGCCCCATCGCCGCCTTCGATCACCGAAGTTTCTCATGCTGGATCTCTCCGTTTCCCCTTTGAACCGTGCGACTTGCTCTACAAAATATCGAGAGACCGGGCCGGGTCCTCCTTCCCGGCTCCTGAACCGCCGAAATTCCCGAAATCAACCGTGCGCGGGTGCCAGCGACGCACTGCAATCCAGGCGATCTTCTAAGCGCCCAGGGATGTCGTCCGGATGCGGCTTTCGCAGACTGTGATCGTTTCACCGCCGCCGGAGCGCCATGGTCTCTCGTCAGGGCTGTGCTAGTTGCACGATTCGAGCCAAAATTGAAACGCTGAGAAGAAGGAGGTTAGCGGTGGAGGATTTTGGAAGAACTTACTGCATCTGCACAAATCCTGCGAAGGTTCGTTTTTCAGTCCGCGACGCGGCTGTGCAGGGTCCGCTCGCCGATTCCAAGGATTTTGGCCGCGCGCCGCTTGTTGTTGCCGATCTGGTTCAAGGTGAACTGGATATAAGCTCGCTCCACCTCGTCTAAGGTTGCGCCTTCCCGGAACTTAAATACCGGAGTCGCCTGCATCTCAAGAGAGGGAAGATGAATCTGGGGAACGCCCAAGGTGGGCGGCAGATGTTCGAGCTTCACAGCGCCCTCGCGCGCGACAATCACCGTCCGCTCCAGGACATTACGAAGCTCGCGGACATTGCCCGGCCACCCGTGGCTCATCAGCCGGGCAAGCGCGTCGGGCTCGATTCCGTTCACCTCGCAGCCATGCTTCTCATTCAAATCCGCGACTAGGGAATCCACTAGCAGCGGCAGATCTTCTTTTCGGTGGCGCAACGCCGGCAGCGCGATCTGGAACACGTTTAGCCGGTAATACAAATCTTCGCGGAGCCGCCTTTCCTTCAGCGCGGTTTCCGGATTTCGATTTGTTGCCGCCAGAATGCGAACATCCACCTGGGTTTCGGCGACGCCGCCCAGCCGGCGGATTCTCCCATCCTGCAGGACTCGCAGCAGCTTGGCCTGCGTCGCGATGGGCATCTCCGTAATCTCGTCCAGAAACAGCGTCCCGCGGTGGGCCTGCTCAAAGCAGCCGATCCGGCGGCCCAGCGCGCCGGTAAAAGCTCCGCGTTCATGGCCGAACAGCTCGCTCTCGATCAGATGCTCGGGCAAAGCCGCGCAATTGATCGCAACGAACGGCGCGCCGGCGCGCGGGCTGAGCTTGTGGATCGCGCGGGCGGCGAGTTCCTTGCCGGTGCCGCTTTCGCCCACAATCAGGACCGATGCCGCGCTCGGCGCCACGCTTTGGATGAGCGCGAAAGCGTGCTGCATGGACTCGGACGTGCCCGCCATTTCGAGAAGCATGCCCCGGTAGCTGGTTTGCCGTTGCAGCATATCCGCTTCCCGCAACATCCGTTCGTGGCGGATCGCCCGTTCCAGGAGCGCGTGCAATACCTGCGCCTGAACGGGTTTTTCCAGGAACCAGAATGCATGCAGATCATGCACAATGGACACGGCATGGCTGACGTCGCCGAAACCGGTAAGGACGATCGCGGGCGTCAGATCGCCGCGTTCCAGAAGCATTCGCAGGAGTTGAGCGCCGTCAAGGATCGGCATGAAGAGATCCGTGACGATCGCATTAAAGGGAGTCGACCCGATTTTCTCGAGCGCCTCTTCTCCGTGCTCCGCGGTCTCGGGTATATAACCCTTTGCTGAGACCATCGATGCAACGGCCTCCCGCTGGTCGGGATCATCGTCAACGATCAGGACTCGACTTGCGTCCGATTCCGCCATTTTAAACTCCGCCTCGCTCCAGCGCCGTTGAGACGCGGTTCGAGCCGCAAGGTAAACTCACCGGGTGTGTACTAGTATTTTACACCGGCGCTGTGTGCAGCAACCATACTGCGACAGGAAGAATAGTATAAACCCGAACGAATTCGAGCGCTGCCGGGGATCACCCTAGAATTTTCTCAAGCGCCCGGGCCCGCACCCCTTACTTCGCGGTAGGAAACAGAAGGCATCTCTGAAGCGTCGTCGCCCGCCAGCGAAGAATCGGCGCTAGCGGGAAGAATGAAATAGAATGTAGCGCCCCTGCCTGGACGGGCCTCCGCCCAAATCCGTCCACCGTGCCCTTCAATAATGCGTTTGCAGATCGCCAGCCCGATGCCGGTTCCGGGATACTCGTTTTTCCCATGCAGCCGCTGAAAAGCCAGAAAGATTCTTTCGCTGTACTTGGGATCGAATCCGATGCCGTCGTCCTGAACGGCGATGCGCCATTCGCCGGCTTCCTTTTGAGCCTCAATGCGAATCGAGGGTTTTCCGCCGGGTTGGCGGAACTTGATCGCATTGGATAAGAGGTTCTGGAAGACCAGGCTCATCTTCAAGGGGTCGACCTGGAGTTCCGGCAAGGATCCAACGGATATTTCCGCTCCCGCTTCGCGGATGCTCTGCAAGATGGCATACCGGGCCTGCTTGACCACGTCACCCAGACGCGTCTGCTTCAGCTCAGGTATCTGCGATCCGGCCTGGGCATACGCCAGGAGATCCCGGATCAGCGCTTGCATCCGCGCGGCGCCATCCTGCGCGAAGCGCATGTACTGTTCTTCTTCCGGCGTAAGCTTGGCGCGCAGCGTCTTGGACAACAAACCCAGGTAGCTGGCTACCATGCGGAGCGGTTCCTGTAAATCGTGGCTGGCCACGAAGGCGAACTGCTGGAGATCGCGGTTGGACCGCTCCAGGCTGGCGGTCCTTTCCTTCACGCGGCTTTCGAGCTCATGATTGAGCTGGTCCAACTGCTGGACCTTTTCCTGAAGCTGCAGGTTCGCGTTGCGGAATTCGGATTCGGCGCGGTCGCGGTCGGCCGCGTACCGGTCCATGATGCGGTACGCCATGGCCAGCAGGAGAATGGTTGCGATGCAGCCTGCCACGAGAAAAGCTTCCGCCGCGAAGTCAGCCGTGTCCGTCGCTTGCTTCCGCTGCTCGAACATCCGGTTCTCTTCTTCCGTTAAACTGGCGATCACCGTAGCGAGCTGGGCCGAAATCGCCAGCCCGCTTCGCTTCTCTGCCTGTATGGCGGGCTCGCGGCCGGGCTGCGACGTCTCCCGCAGCAAGGCTACCCGGTCATTCACCAGCCGTTCCAGCGCTTGCACGTTCGCGGCTTGCCCGGGGTTGTCCCGTGTCAGATCTGCAACGCGGCGGAGAATCTGCGGAATTCTGGCTGCGGTCGTATCTACCGCCACCCCGTACGACGAATTGCCGGTCGTGAGATATCCCCGACGCGCGTTTTCCGCATCGGTTAATGAAACGAGCAGATCCTGAACGGCAAGCTGAACCTGGCGGGTATGGTCCACCTGGCGCAGGAGGCCGCGGTATTGTGCGCGGCTCCACAGAGCCGCCCCGAGCAACAGAATCGGTATTGCAGCGATCCAGAGGAATACGGGCTTGGCGCGCCGGTACGCCATTTCAGCTTTCCTCGCTCCCCATGGCTTTGGTCTTGCCGAAGTTCCCGCCCTGAAGAAGTTCCGTGACTTTGGCCCCGACGTCCTGCATGAACAGCTCGAAATCCACCGGCTTGGTGATCACTCCCCGAGCTCCCAGTTTCACCGCGTGGTTGAACTCTTCCGGCTGCAGAAAGGACGTGACGATCACCTTCGGCACCTGGGCCAGCTTGGGATTGCGGCTTGCGGCGGCCAGAATGTCGCTGCCGTTTCCGCGCGGGAGATTGTAATCCAGCATCATCAGATCCGGAACGGGCGAGCCCTGGCCGCACAGTTCCGCAGCTCGGATGGCATCTTCGGCAGTCGCGTAATGGTCGATTTCGCAATCGAGCGACTGGCGGCGGAGCGCCTCCTCAATGAGAAGAACGTCCCCGAGATTGTCTTCGGCCAGAAAAATTCGCATCTTCATTCACGCCATCACGAAGGCAGAAACACGCGGAAATTCGAACCCGAACCAGGAACCGATTCTACCCAAATCCGTCCGCCGAGACGCTCCACCGCGGCGCGGCAAATTGCCAGGCCGATTCCGGTTCCCGACTTATCGGATCCGTGCAAACGGCGGAACACGCCGAAAATGTACTCGCCGTACTTAGGATCGATGCCGATCCCGTTATCCTGCACGGAAAACAGCCACCCTCCGTCGCTTTCTTCCGCGGAAATCCGAACCACCGGCGCCGCCGCGGAACGATACTTGATCGCATTGCTGATCAGATTCTGGAACAGTTGCACCAGGGGAAGTTCCAACGCCGGGATGGTCGGCATCGGCCCGCAGTCCACCGTCGCGCCGCTTTCCTGGATCATCGCCTGCAGATTCCATGTGGCCGCCTTCACGACGGCGTTGCAGTCGACCTGGGTATGGGCGTGCTGGCCCGAATCGCTTACCTGAATATACTGACGCAAGGCCCCGAGCAATTGATTCAGGCGAGCTGCGTGCTGTTCGATGGTGGCGAGCATCTTCGATTCCCTGCTGCCCAGGCGCCCATCCGCGAGTTTGGCGAGCCACTGCGAATAGGTCACCACCGTGCGGATCGGTTCCTGCAAATCATGGCTCGCCGCCCAGGCGAACTGCCGCAGCGCTTCGTTGGAATAACGCAGCGCAGCCGTTCGTTCCGCGACTCTTTTCTCGAGTTCCAGGTTGATCTTCTGGATTTTGGCTTCCGCGTCGGCCTGGTCGGTCGCGTCGCGGATCGCGGTCGTGATCAGCAATCCGTCCGCCGTGTGGAAAGAATTTCGGGTGATCTGCGCCGGAAACGTCGAACCGTCGTCGCGGTAGGCGTTCAATCTCTGCTCCGAAGTCGGCTGCGATCCAGCGGGGTTCGTGAAATCGTCGTCCGGGCATTCCCACGCCGGCAAGAGAGCGTGAATATCGCGTCCGATCAGCGCCTCGCGCGAGCGGCCGAATAAAATGTCCGCCCGCGTGTTGGCCAGCTCGATGATGCCGGCCTGGTTCGTAATCACCATCGCGTCCGGAGCCGCTTCCAGAACCGCCCGGAAACGCTGTTCGGTTCTCTCCAGTTCCTCCGCTTTGCGGCGGACGAGCTGTTCCGATCGCCGCAATTCCACAAACACGTTGACTTTGCTTTGCAGGATTTCGGGAACAATGGGCTTGAACAGAAAATCCACCGCGCCGAGATTGTAGCCGCGAAAAAGCTGTTCATCGCTCCGATACGCGGTCACAAACAGGATCGGCGTCTGAAGAGAACGCCTTCGAGAGCGGATGATCTCGGCCGTTTCGAATCCGTCCATCTCGGGCATCCGCACGTCCAGCAGGATCGCCGCGAAATCGTGATCCAGGCACATGCGCAGCGCCTCCGTTCCGCTGCGAGCCAGCATCAGCTCTTGATGGAGCGGCTCGAGAATCGCCTGGAGCGCGAGCAGATTGTCCGGATCGTCGTCCACCAGGAGAAGCTTGACCCTGGTTCCCTCTTCCGGGGCCGCTTTCGCCGTCATGGTTGGCGTGCCGGCGGTCATAGAAGCGTCAGTCCCGCCGGCTGCGATGAGCCGGAAGATGCGGAGGCAGCCGAGCTTCCGCCGCCGAGCCCGGTCAACCAGACGCGCATCACGGAGAACAGATACGCAAGGTCGACGGGCTTCGCCACATAATCGGACGCGCCCGCCTGGAGGCACTTTTCGCGATCCCCCTTCATGGCCTTGGCCGTGAGCGCAATGATGGGCACGTGGCCGATGCCCGGAAGCTTTCGAATGGCCCGGGTGGTCTCGTAGCCGTCCATATCCGGCATCATGATGTCCATCAGCACCAGCTCCGTATCCGGATTCTGCTGCAGAACCTGGATTCCGCTCTTGCCGGTTTCGGCGTGGATCACGCGGACGTTGTGGTGCTCCAGCGCGCTGGTCAGTGCAAAGATGTTGCGCAGATCGTCGTCGATGATCAGCACTTTTCTGCCATCCAGATGCGGGTCGACCTGACGGATGTTCGCCAGCACGCTCTTCTGCACAGCGCTCAGGCTCTCCTCGGGCCGGTGCAACACGATTACCGTCTCATCCAGCAGCCGCTCCAGGGATGGCGCATAGCGGACCGGGCTGATCTTCGACAGCCTGTTGAGGGCAGCGGCCCGAGCAGGATCCAGCCGCGAAGGCCCGAACACCAGGACGGCGGGAGCCACCGGACTGAATTGCGCCTGAATCTGCTCGATGAAATCCGCGCCCGCGACTTCGGAAACCGCCCAGTCGAGAACGATGCAATCCAGCCGGTCCCCGCGCGAGGTTTCCGCGAAGATGATATCCAGGGCTTCCCGCGCCCAGGACGCTTCCAGGAATTGCAGGTCGGAAGCATCCAGAAACGTGAGGATCTTCTTGCGCATCGGCTCCGAGCCGCCCACAACCAGCAGTTTCTTTTTGCCGCGCTGGATGGAACGCACCACGGCGGGGAGCAGGCGGTCGAGCGAAGCCTCGTCCGGCGTCTTTTGAATGCAGGTGGTCGCTCCGATGGTGTACCCGTCGCCGGTATTTTCGGTGAGCGACAGCACGTGAACCGGAATGTGCCGGGTCGAGGGGTCGTGCTTGAGATGATCCAGCACGGTCCAGCCGCTCATATCCGGTAAGCGGACGTCGAGCGTGATCGCGTGAGGCTTAAAGGTCCTGGCCAGGTTGAAAGCCGAGGCGCCGCGGAGCGCGACCAGCGCCTTGAGGCCGTAGGATCGCGCCCGCTCCATCAAAATGCCCGCGAAGGTGGGATCGTCCTCCACGATCAGCAGCACGGAATCGCCGGGATGCAGATTGTTGCGATCGTCATCCAGCTTGGATTCGTAATCCTCCAGCCAGGTCGGCAGGGCAGCGATGCCGTGCTCAAAGCGGCTGTCGATATCGCGAGCCATCCAGACGCGCATCACGGAAAACAGCAGGTCGAGGTCCACCGGTTTCGTAACGTAGTCGGAAGCGCCGGCGCGGAGGCATTTCTCGCGGTCGCCTTTCATGGCCTTGGCCGTCAGGGCGATGATCGGAAGGCTCTGGAACGCGGGAATCTTGCGGATCGCGCGCATGGTCTCATAGCCGTCCATCTCCGGCATCATGATGTCCATCAGCACGATGTCCACGTCCGGAGTGTTCTGCAACAGCTCGATTCCGGCGCGGCCGTTTTCGGCGTGCAGCGTCTTCAGTTCTCTCTGCTCCAGAACGCTGGTCAGCGCGAAGATGTTTCGCAGATCGTCGTCGATGACCAGCACCTTCTTGCCCGCCAGCATCGGGTCCACTTGCCGGATTTCCGCCAGCGCCCGGAGTTGCTCCTCCGAGAGACTGTCCTGGTTGCGATGCAGCAGCAGCACCGATTCCTCGAGCAGGCGCTCGATGGTGGGCGCATACCGCACCGGACCCACCCGGGCGCAGTGGTGAATCGCGGATACCTGCTGATCGGTCAGCTTCTGAACCCCGGAAACGACGATCGCAGGAACCTGAAGCGGCGATCGGGACTGGACGGATTCGATGAATTCCAAAGCTGTCGCTTCCGGAATGCAATCCAGAATGATGCCGTCCACGGAATGGGAATTCACGGCCGAGACGGCGGAAGGCAGGTCGGCGACGTGGAGAATGTCCAGGTCGTCGCCGCTCAGCAGGTTGGTGATGTCGGCCGTGCGAACTTCATTCTCCGCCACCAGAACCAGCGCTTTCTTGCGCCGCTCCATGGATTTTTGGATCACTTCAAGAATCGCCTGCTGAGACTCCTGGCTGGCGTCTTTGGGCATGCAGGTCATGGCGCCCAAAGCGAAGCCGCGTTTGTTGTTCTCGTGTCCGGAGAGTATGTGGACCGGAATATGCGCCGTCCGGGGATCGTGCTTCAGCCGGTCAAGCAGCGTCCATCCGCTCATATCCGGCAGCCGGACATCTAAGGTGATCGCCGAGGGCTGGAATTCGCGCGCCAGGGAGATCGCGGTGGCGCCGCGCAAGGCGACGACCACTTTCATTCCACGGCTGCGGGCCAGATCGACCATGATGCGAGCGAAGGTCGGATCGTCCTCGACGATGAGCAGGATCCTGTCGTCGCGCGTCACCAGATTGCGGTCGTCGTCCACCACCATTTCTTCCACCATTTCCACCGGAACGGTGTCCTCGGCGGGAGGCAGGATGACATCCAGCCCCGTGGATGCTTCCGTGGACTTCAGGCTCAGGGCAGCGTCGCTGGATTCGGTCTTCGGCACAGCCGAGATGTAGACCTGCGGAAGGTACAGGGTGAACGTGCTCCCCTGGGAGACGATACTTTGCAGCCGGATCTCGCCTCCGAGCAGGCGGGCCAGCTCGCGGCTGATCGAAAGGCCCAGTCCCGTGCCGCCGTACTTGCGGCTGGTGGTTCCATCGGCCTGCTGGAACGCCTCGAAGATGATGCGCTGCTTCTCCTGCGCGATTCCGATGCCGGTATCGGTGACGGTAAACGCGATCACGTTTTCCGCTCGGTTCAGCACGGGATGCGTCGGGCTCCAGCCGCTGGTGGCGGGCTCGATGTTCAGTTTCACGGAGCCTACTTCTGTGAACTTCAGGGCGTTCGAGAGCAGGTTTTTCAGCACCTGCTGCAGGCGCTTCACGTCGGTGCGCATCACCTGCGCGGAAAGCTGCGGCGCGACATCCACCGAGAAGCCGATGCCCTTCCCGTCGGCCACGTGCCGGAAGGTTCGCACGCAATAATCTTCCATCTCCTGGAAGCGCACGCTGCCGACTTCGACGTCCATCTTTCCCGATTCGATCTTGGAAAGATCCAGAATGTCGTTGATCAGAGCGAGCAGGTCGGTGCCGGAGGAGTGAATCGTTTCGGCGAATTTGATCTGTTTGGAGCTGAGATTTCCCTCGGTGTTATCGGCCAGCACGCGCGCCAGAATCAGCAGGTTGTTGAGCGGCGTGCGAAGCTCGTGCGACATATTGGCCAGGAACTCGCTCTTGTACTTCGAAGTGAGGGCGAGCTGTTCGGCCTTTTCTTCCAGAGCGTGCTTGGCCTGCTCGATTTCGCGGTTCTTGGCCTCCACTTCCGTGTTCTGCTCGGCCAGCAGCTTGGCTTTCTCCTGCAATTGCGCGTTGGTTTCCTGCAACTCTTCGGCGAGCGCCTGGCTTTGTTGCAGAAGCTGCTCGGTGCGCATGGTCGCGGCGATAGTGTTCAGCACGATCCCGATGCTCTCTGTGAGCTGATCGAGGAAGGCGATGTGAATCTCGGAGAGTTGCTGGAAGGAGGCGAGCTCCACAACGGCCTTCACTTCGCCTTCGAACAGCACCGGCAGCACCACGATGGTCATCGGAACGCCCGAGCCGAGACTCGAGCGGATCTTGATATAGTCCTGCGGAACGTCGCGCACTAGAATTCGCTGTTTTTCCTGCGCGCATTGCCCCACCAGACCTTGGCCGAGCCGGAAATGCACGGGAACGTCGGTGTGATCGTCGAATGCGTAGCCGGCCATCAACTTCAGGACGGTCCCCTCATCGGCGCTCTCCGCCGTATAGAATGTGCCGCGCTGCGCGCTCACCAGCGGAGCCAGCTCCGAGAGCAGCAGCTTGGCGACGGTCAGCAGGTCGCGCTGGCCCTGCACCATGCGCGTGAACTTGGCGATGTTGGTCTTGAGCCAGTCCTGATCGGTGTTCTTGCGCGTGGTGGCCGCCAGGTTTTCGATCATCTCGTTCAAGTTGTCTTTGAGCGCGGCCACTTCGCCCAAAGCTTCCACCGAAATCGACCGCGTGAGATCGCCCTTGGTCACCGCCGTGGCGACTTCCGCGATCGCGCGGACCTGCGTGGTCAGGTTTTGCGCAAGCTGGTTGACGTTGTCCGTCAGATCGCGCCAGATGCCCGCGGCGCCGGGCACACGAGCCTGCCCGCCCAGCTTGCCTTCGATGCCGACTTCGCGCGCCACCGTACTGACCTGGTCGGCGAAGGTCGCCAGCGTGTCGATCATCGCGTTGATGGTGTCGGCCAGCTCCGCGATTTCGCCCTTGGTTTCGAGCACCAGTTTGCGCTTCAAATCGCCGTTGGCGACCGCGGTCACCACCTTCGCAATGCCGCGAACCTGGGTCGTGAGGTTCGCCGCCATCAGGTTCACGTTGTCGGTGAGATCCTTCCAGGTCCCGGCGACGCCGCGGACTTCGGCCTGCCCGCCGAGCTTTCCTTCCGTTCCCACTTCGCGCGCCACGCGCGTCACTTCGCTGGCGAACGAGTTCAACTGGTCCACCATCGTATTGATGGTGTTCTTCAGCTCCAGAATTTCGCCGCGCACGTCTACCGTGATCTTGCGCGACAAGTCGCCGTTGGCGACGGCCGTGGTCACCTGCGCGATGTTACGGACCTGGTTGGTCAGGTTCGACGCCATCGAGTTTACAGACTCGGTCAGATCCTTCCAGGTCCCGGCCACGCCGTACACGTCGGCCTGCCCGCCGAGACGCCCTTCCGTTCCCACTTCGCGAGCCACGCGGGTCACTTCGCTGGCGAAGGAGCTGAGCTGGTCCACCATGGTGTTGATGGTGTCCTTCAGCGCCAGAATTTCGCCGCGCGCGTCCACTGTGATTTTGCGCGAAAGATCGCCCTTGGCCACGGCCGTGGTCACGTCAGCGATATTTCGCACTTGGGCGGTCAGGTTGGATGCCATCGAGTTCACCGACTCGGTGAGATCTTTCCACGTACCGGCTACGCCACGAACGTCGGCCTGACCGCCCAGTTTCCCTTCGGTACCCACCTCGCGCGCCACGCGCGTCACTTCGCTGGCGAACGCGTTGAGCTGGTCAACCATCGTGTTGATGGTGTTTTTCAGCTCCAGAATCTCGCCGCGCGCGTCCACGGTGATCTTGGTCGTCAGGTCGCCCTTGGCGACCGCCGTGGTCACGCCCGCGATGTTGCGAACCTGGTTGGTCAGGTTCGATGCCATGGAGTTGACCGAATCGGTCAAATCCTTCCACGTGCCGGCCACGCCGCGCACATCGGCCTGCCCGCCCAGCTTGCCTTCCGTACCGACCTCGCGCGCGACGCGCGTCACTTCGCTGGCGAACGAGCTGAGCTGGTCCACCATCGTGTTGATGGTGTTCTTCAGCTCCAGAATTTCGCCGCGCGCGTCAACGGTGATTTTCGTCGTCAGGTCGCCCTTCGCGACCGCGGTGGTGACCCCCGCGATAGTGCGTACCTGGTTGGTGAGGTTGCTGGCCATGAAGTTGACGGACTCGGTAAGGTCCTTCCATGTCCCAGCGACGCCCTTTACCTGCGCCTGCCCGCCGAGCTTGCCCTCGGTACCGACCTCGCGTGCGACGCGGGTGACTTCGGAGGCGAAGGCACTGAGCTGATCCACCATGGTATTGAAGGTGTCCTTTAGATGAAGGATATCGCCTTTGGCGTCGACGGTGATCTTGCGGGTCA
>JBAIXM010000142.1:0-1751 GCA_037916615.1 Bryobacterales bacterium | reverse complement strand
CGCCGTCCTTTCCGGTATAGGACACGCGTTCCTGGAATGTGAGAGCGCCCGAGAGAACCTTGGCGTCACTCGTCATATTCAGAAGCGTGGTCGCGGTAGTGGGAGCTTTCACGGCGATCGGTGGACTCGTGTCGTGCAGCTTAACCTGGGCGGGACCGGAAATGCCTACCCACAATTCGCTCTCCAACTGAGTCATTGAAAAATAGTTGGCGACGATGGCTTCGAGTTCGTGGTCGTCCAGCTTTTCGATCTCTTTTGCTTTGAAGCGCGTGGTCTCATCGGCGCGCCTGACGAAATCGGCCTGAAACTGCGTGCGCTCGTATAGCCGGTTGACAATCTCCGCGGTCCAATTCGGCTGGCTGTAGGTCCAGGCGACGGGAGTGATCGCGGCGCCTAACTGCTGAAGCCGAACAACGATCGCGTAAAGCAACTTTTTGTTGCTGCTCTCGATGTAAACGCGGCCTTCGTTGAAGTCCAGCAGCACTGGAACCTGCTTGCGAACGGCGGCTGTTACGCCGAGCGTCTCCTGATCGAGCGACTTCTTGTCTATCGCTTGGAGAAATCGATACGGCCGTTCCAGCAACACGTAGGAACGCTGCTCCTTAATTGAGGCAAGATCGCTGACGTCCTTCCACTCGTTCGAGACGGCCCAGAGTCCGTACCAGGGCATAGTGGGCTCAAGCTTGAACTGCTCCTCGGAGAACCCATAGCCCTCGCAGTTCAGGACCTCAGGGGGAAGGTTGTGGTCGGCGCCGGATTCGTGCTCCGTAATCGCATAGTCCGCGAGAGCTTCCTGGTGCTCCAAACCGAGTGGGTGTTCTTCGTCGAGGCGGGGTGCGCGGAACGGATTGATCCCGAGCGCGTCGGAACTGAAATGCCGGGTAACGCTGGATGCCGCCATCTGCGAATACGCCGCCATGATCGGCCGATCTTGAATGCTTGCTCTGAAGGCTTCGAGTGACTCTTTCGCCAGGCCGAGAATGGCCCAGGTACCACGTCCAAACATGCGCACTCCCTGTTTTTGTTGTACTGAGGGTCGATCAACACCTGAAGCTGGCAGCGACGAGGGAACGGTCGGCTGGAAGTCGAAGGCCACTCCCCAGGAATTTCGGGCGCGTGACCCTAACGGCTTGGCAGTTGAGGCTGACCTCCAAACCTTTTTAGCACGGCGCGGCTTAGAGGAGTCTGTTTCCGGCCCAACTTCCCGTTTACTGTCTCTCGGGCGCCAAAAAAAGGAGGGCAGGCCTGAGCCTGCCCATGAAGCTGCGTCCGTGTTTTACGTCAATTCGCGACCACCCGGCTCCCCGGCCCTTTCGGACGGGGGACGCGGATGGCCGCGAAGATTAAAATGCGACCCTTAGCGCAAATTGAATGACGCGAGGACCGCGGGAAGAGGTGACCTGCCCAAACAGCGAGTTGGTCTGCTTAAGGCTGTTGTCGAACGTCGCCGAGGTGTTCACGCCGGACCATTGAGCATGGTTGAATGCATTGTAGAACTCGCTCCGGAATTGAACCTCCGCCCTTTCGCGCACAGGGAACTTGCGTACGAAGGCCATATCCCACTGGTTCTGTCCCGGACCGCGGACTACGTACCGCCCCGCGCTTCCGATGTAACCGGACGCGGGCTGGGAGAACACGCTGGTATCGAACCACCGCGCCACGGAGTGGTTGCCGTATCCGAGACTCGGGCTGCCATTGACGTTGATTCTCTGCCCATCGCCGCCGCCGATCAGATCGACGCCGCTCACCGT
>JBAIXM010000141.1:0-8835 GCA_037916615.1 Bryobacterales bacterium | reverse complement strand
ACAGCCGCTCCCGCGGCGGGCTTGGGTTTCGCCGCTGCCGGACGAGGCTGCTGCGGAGCATCCGCCGCAGTTCCAAAGCCAGGACCTTCCGACACGCGAAATTCCGTGTCATTGCGGCCCATCACGTACTGAATATCCGAAAAACCGTCGGGCGGCGTGCGCAACGAGATCGGAAACAGAGCCGACTGATTGGCCTGCGCATACACGATGTGCTTTTCCGGGTCGTATCCGGCGCCCGGCCAGTTCGTTCCGCCGCTGGCGGTGCCGAGCGTCAGCGCTCCGAGCAAGCCCCGGCCATCGCCGACGATCGGGGGCAGGAACATCGGACCTGTCTTATAGCGCGCGACGTTGTCCTTCGCTTGTGCTCGCAACTCGGGCGTGAAGTCGATCAGGTCGTCGGGAATTTTGACGTACTGGCGCGCGTACGCCGGGGGCTTGGTGGGGAACGGCTGTGTCGGCGACGTCTTTTCTCCAGGCACATCCGACTGCGGAACCGGGCGCTCCTCGATGGGCCAGACGGGCTCGCCCGTGACACGGTCGAAGACGTACAGAAACGCTTCCTTGCTCGGCAGCGCGACGGCTTTGATCGCTTTGCCGTTTACGTTGATATCGGCCAGGATCGGCGCGGAAGAAAGATCGTAATCCCAAATGGGATGATGCACCACCTGGAAATGCCATTTGCGCTTGCCGGTCCTCAGATCGACGCACACCAGGCTTTCGGCGAACAGATTGTTTCCTGGGCGGTGGCCGCCGTAGAAATCCGAGGTCGGCGTTTCCACCGGAAGATACACCAACCCGAGATCCTCATCGACGGTCATCTGCGTCCACACGCCGGTATTGCCGTTGGTGGTCCAGGATCCGTTCTCCCAGGTCTCATTTCCGAACTCGCCGGGGCGGGGAATCGTATGGAACGTCCACAGCAGCTTGCCCGTGCGTGCATCGAAGGCCCGCACATTCCCTTTCGTGTTGTTGTGCGTGACCACGGTCATGCCTTCCTTAAACGAAGACCCCACGATCACCACGTCTTTCACCACGAGAGGCGTCGAATGCAGGCCGGCTTCGCCCGTCTCGAGATCGATCTGCTGGCCCGTTCCCTTGACCATGCCTTCCTTGAGATCGATGATCCCGTTCTTGCCGAAGCTCGAAACCGGCTGGCCGGTGTGCGCGTTCAATTCCACCAGACGATAACCGGTGGTGACGAACACTACGCGATCATCGCCTCTGCCATCGGTCCAGTAGGAGACGCCACGGCCCGAAAGCTGGCGCGGAGCGATGGCGGCGCGCTGCCCTTCGCGCAGGCTGTAGGACCAGATCACTTCGCCCGTTTTCCCGTCCAGCGCAACCACGGAGCGGCGAGTTCCGGCCGTGGTGTACAGAACGCCCCTCACCATGACCGGCGTGCCCTCCAGTTTGTACTCGGGACGCGTGCCGAAATTGTCGGTCTTGAACCGCCACGCCACTTCGAGCTGGCTGAAATTCGACGCGTTGATCTGATCGAGCGGCGAGTACTTGGTGCCGTTCAGGTCGGCCGTGTAGTAAGGCCACTCTCCATTCTTCGTCGATGGTTGCTGCGCGCATACCGCAGACGCAAGGCAGAGGATTATGGCGATTTGTGTGCGCATCGGATCACTCCCGGAAGTACCTGTCGATCGGTAGGCATCTTATCGTCAAATGCTTTATCTGTCAACATGAAGTATACTTCCTCCTATGATCAAAAGAACCCTGATTGCGGCACTGGCGCTGGCCGGAGCCATCGGCGCTCAATCGAAACTGGAACTCAAGGTCCACACCGGCAAGGGTGTGAACGGCTACGACGTGAACTCGACCATGGTCTCCGGCGAGAAAGACATGCTGGTGATCGATCCGCAGTTTTCTTTGAGCGAAGCCCATAAGCTGGCCGCGGAGATTCTCGAGTCCAAGAAGAACCTGGCGACGATTTACGTAACGCACCCGCACCCGGATCATCTGTTCGGGCTCGCGGTGCTGCATCAGGCGTTTCCGTCGGCGAAGATCGTGGCGCTGCCGGCGACCGTTGCGGGTGCGAAGACCGGATGGCCGGCGCGTCAGAAATTCTGGTTCCCGACCTACGGGAATAATATTCCCGGACCCGACCCAGTGCTGCCGGAAGAACTCGCAAACCCCGTTCTGACGCTCGAAGGCGAGCAGTTTCAAATAACCGGCGGCGTGCAGGGCGATGGGCCGGGCAACAGTTTTGTGTACCTTCCGTCGCTCAAAGCCGTGGTCGCCGGTGACACGGTTTTCGACCGCGTGTACTTCGGCGTGCCCAGGGACAAAGCCCGCGAAGATTGGATGAAGACGCTCGATCAGATTGCCGCGCTGAAGCCTGCCGTTCTGATTCCGGGCCACGAGGGACCGGGCGCAAAACACGATCTTTCGGCGATCGCCTTCATGAAGAAATATATCGCGGATTGGGACGCGAACGTCGCGAAATCGAAAACGCCGGCGGAGATGCGCGCGAACGTGCTGAAGCAGTATCCCGGTCTCGGCATGGAGTTCACGTTGAACGACCGCATTGCAGCCTTCTTCCCGGACGCAAACAAGAACAAAGGGAAATAGACTGGGCCGCGCGACACTGCTTTGCCCGGTTCGCGGCTGTTATCTGCCGCTTGCGCGCGAGGAACGCCGCGTAGTTTGCGAGCGGCAACATTCGTTCGATATCGCCCGAAGCGGTTACATCAACCTGCTCCAGCCGCAGGACCGGAGATCGAAGCATCCCGGCGATACGGATGCGGCGGTGGCCGCGCGCAGGCGCTTGCACGATCACGGCGTGACGGAACCTCTTCTGCGCGGGCTAGCGGCTCTAATCCGCGCGAACTCGGACGATGTCGCGCTGGATGCCGGTTGCGGCGACGGCTTTTATCTCGGCACTTTGGCGCGCGAAACGGGTTTCGAGGCGCATGGGATCGACTTATCCGCGCGCGCTGTGGATCTGGCGGCAAGACGGTTCCCGGAAGTGGAGTGGATCGTCGGCAACGCGGACCGGCGGCTGCCGTATGCCGGCGGCGCCTTTTCCATTGTTTTATCGATCACCGGCCGCATGCATCCGACCGAGTTCCGGCGCGTGCTGCAAGATCGCGGAAAGCTGCTGGTCGCGGTGCCCGCGCCCGACGATCTGATCGAGCTGCGCGGAGCCGGCAGGGATCGCGCCGCCCGGACGGCCGAGATGTTCGCCGGCGAGTTTAAACTCATCGAGCAAAGCCGGGTCGCAACGACCGCAGACCTGGACGCCGCAGCGGTTCAGGACGTCCTGGTTTCGGTCTACCGGCCGATACGGGCCAAGCCCGCGGAAGCGATGAGACTCACGCTGAGCCTGGATCTCATGCTGTTCCAGGTGCCGTGAACTCGTTTCTCGCTACAATACTCACGATGGAGCGTCATCTGACCGAAGCCGCCAAGTCGAACCCTGGTGAGACTCGCTACGAGGGCGTCCACTGCAACCTGACGATACTTCGCTTCCCGCCCAGGGTTGCGCTTCTCAGGATTCAAGGATGCGACGTCGGTGAGTTCGGCGAGGCCCCGATGAGGGCCTTGCAGGAGAGTATTCGCGGCGAGGACCCGATCGATCTGTTTGTCGATGCCCGTGACGTTACGGGCGCATCGATCGAGGTCAGCGGCGAATGGGCAAGCTGGTTAAGCGCGCATAAAATCGGATTGCGATCGGTAACGATGCTGACCGGGTCGCGATTTATCCACGTCACGGCCGAATTTGTCCGGCGCTTTGCGAACCTCGAAGGTATTATGCGGATCTGTACCGAACCCGCGGTATTCGACCGCGCTCTCTCAGACGCCATCCGAGCGGCAAACCGTAGTTAGGGCAAACGAAACGCCAGCATCGTCTCCTGCGCGGCGATCAAAACATACTGTTTTCCGTCTCTGCCCAGATAGGTGATCGGATTCGCGAAAGCATTGGCGGGCAGCTTCGTTTCCCACAGGAGCGTTCCGGTCTTTGATTCGTATGCGTGAAAGCGCTGATCGTCCGTGGCGCCGATGAAGAGCAGACCGCTGGCGGTGGCTATGGATCCGCCGATGTTATACGAACCCGTGTTCCTCACGCCGATCTTTTCCAGCGATTCCACGTGCCCGAACGGAATCCGCCACGCAACCTCCGCGGTATTCACGTTGATGGCGAACAGTTCCCCCCACGGCGGCGACTGGCAAGGCCAACCGGTAGCCGGATTCGTGATCGCCCCCGCATTGCGCCGAACGTAGGGCATCTGGCTCGAATCGCCCGCTCCGCTAATTGCGCCCTTGGGGCGTTCCTGGGCGGGAGTTTGCGCCACCATCTTTTGCACGCCGCCTCGATCGTGCGAGTTGATGAAGAAGTACCCGAGTTTGGGATCGTAGCTTCCGCCGCCCCAGTTGAATCCTCCGTCCGGACCCGGGAAAACCACGGTATCGGTCATGCGGACGGGCGCATACGGACCGTCGTTTTGCGCGTTCTTGAAGAGCTCCTCGCAGTACTTCGCCTGTTCCGGCGTGAACCGGGTAATTTCATTGCGATTCCAGGTCATGCGGGCCAGCGGCGGCGGCTTGAGCGGAAAGGGCTGCGTGGGCGAATACCATTCCCCGGGAACGTCGCCTTTCGGCACCGGCCGCTCCTCGAGACCGAAGAGAGCTTTTCCCGTGCGGCGATCCAGGATGAAAACCAGACCGGTCTTGGCTGTCTGGATCAGTGCGGGAATTCTCTTGCCGTCCTTGGCCACGTCGATGAGCGTCGGCTGCGGCGGAAGATCGTAATCCCAAAGATCGTGATGCACGGTCTGCAGATACCACTTCATTTTTCCCGTCATCGCATCCACGGCGACCAGCGAATTGCCGTACAGATTTGCGCCGGGCCGGTCTCCGCCATAGCGGTCGTCGCTGGGGGAGCCGATCGGCATCAGCAGTGTGCCAGTTTCGGTATCGACGGTAAACGTGCTCCACACGTTAGTCCCCGACCGGTTCTTCCAGCCGTCATCGAGCCAGGTTTCATGGCCGGGCTCGCCGGGCTGCGGAACCGTGTGGAACGTCCAGACCAGCTTGCCGCTAGCGGCGTCCCAGGCGCGGATGTCTCCGCGTCCTCCGTAGGAGCCGTTATCCTGCAGATGCGATCCGGTGAACACCAGATTTCTGTAGATCGCCGGCGCGCCGTTCAGTCCGTAAGGAGCGTTCTCCAGCCCCGGTGCCTTCATCCCCGGTTTCAGATCGAGCTCTCCTTCTTTGGCGAAGCCCGGCACAAGCTTGCCGGTGCGGGCGTTCACGGCGATCAGGAAACCGTCTTCGGTGCCAAAAAAGATTGTTGGGGGGGCGTTGCGATTGCCCGGCCAGTACGCGATCCCGCGCGAGGCTCGCGCCGCGTGCTGATGATCGAAGGTCCAGATCCGCTTTCCGGTTTCGGGTTCTACGGCGACTAGGCTTTGAAACGGCGTGACGAAATAGACGACGTTGTTGATCATCAGCGGCGTAGTCTTCGAGGCCTGCTGCGCCTTGGCGATCGAAGGCGGGCGCGTTTCGAACGTCCAGGCCTGCACTAAGGTGGAAACGTTGCCCGGATTGATCTGGGTGAGCGGCGAGTAGCGCTGCGCGCCGGGATCGTGTCCGTAAACGGGCCAGTCGTTCTGCGCGATCGCGATCTGGACGGCGGCCGCGAAGGCGAGGTTCAAGGCTACCAGCACGGTTCGAATTCGCATGGCTTCTCCTCGGCTCCGGTCATTATATCGGTGAGCGGCAGCCGACGAAGCTCGAATTGCTACGACAGCCGCGTATTAAAACAGCAGCTTCAGCGCAAACTGAATCTGGCGCGATGCCGTGGTCGTATCTGTGATCTTGCCGAACGTCGGGTTCGGAGCCCCGCTGCCGTTGACCGTCTGCACGAAGGCATTGGGATTCGGGAGAGCGAAGTTGGCGTGGTTCAGGATGTTGAAGAACTCGGCCCGGAATTGAAGGCGGAGCTGTTCCTTGATTTGCGTTTCTTTGAGCAGCGCGTAGTCGAGGTTGACCAGCCCGGGGCCCGCCAGGAAGTCTCTTTGCAGGTTGCCGAGCGTTCCCGGCGCGGGCAGCGTGAATCCAGCCGGGTTGGCATAGTGATTCAGGTCGCCGGTAATAATCTGGTCACCGGGTATTGCGATGTTGGGGCGCTCACTGGCGGCGACAACGCCTCCGCTCTGGTCGAACCCCACGATTACGTTCCACGGTCCGCCGCTCTGGGCCTGCAATCCGCCGCTCATCTGCCAGCCTTTGACCAGAAGATTCCGTTGGAACGGGAAGGCATAAACTCCGCTGAGTCGGAAAACGTGCGGCCGGTCGAACAGGCACCGCCCGCGATCAAAGGAGCCGTTCAACGGATTGGACCAGGGTATTCCGCCTTCGAGGCCGTACGTACCCGAGGCGTCGTCCATGCATTTGGACCAGGTGTAGGAAAGTTGAGATTGCAGGCCATGTGAAAAACGCCGGTTCAGCCCCACCTGCAATGAGTGGTAACTCGAATCGCCCACCGGAGCCTCGCTGCTCAATGCAGGTGCCGCCGGGTTGAGTCGCGGATTGCTGGCGATGCCAACTGAGTTTGGACCCTTGGGCACGCCGAAGACCTGTACACCATTCACCAGGGCAGGCAACACCGGATTTACATCGCGCGCGGCATAGAGATGCAGCCCGCGCGAACCGACGTAGCCAACGGTCAAGGTCGTGGACTCGAAGAGCTGGCGTTGAATATTGAAGTTCCACTGGTACATATGCGGAGTGGCATTCGGGAAATAATCCACGCCGACAAGCTGCGCCGGCGGCGGCAGCGCACCGGGGAAGGGATTCGGGAACTGCGGCAAAGGGATAAATGCGAGCGCGTAAGGCGGATTGAAATAATAGCCGGATGCGTAGGTGCGCGCGCGAATCGGATCGTAGAAAATGCCGAAGCCCGCGCGGATCGCCGTCTTGTGATCGCCAAACGGATCCCAGGCGATGCCAATCCGCGGATCGAAATTCTTGGTCGAAGGGTTGGATCCGAAAACGTTGGGCACGCGTTGGAAGGTTCCAAACGGAGGATGGATGACTGCGTTGAGCGGGTGAACGTTGGTGGTCGGATTCGTCACAAACTCGTACCGAAGGCCGATGCTCAGCGTCAGCTTGGGAAGAGCCTTCCATTCGTCATGGATATATCCGTCGACTTCAATCTCGCGGAAGTCACGATAGGAATCCGTCTGCCCCGGTTCCGGTCCCTGGAACAAACTCGGCGAGCCCTGCAAAAAAGCGCTCAGGCCAGGAAATGCGCGCGAACCCATTTTGCCCTCGTGGCGGGCGTCGTGTAGGCAGCATCGACGCCGTGCTGAAGCCTCGACGTAACCATCAGGATGCTTCCCTGGCCGAGGAGGCCGGAGCGCTCCGGCAGCACAGCCACGCGGCGGAACTCAGAGCCTCGGATGTTGGCGATGCCGTAATGCGCTGCCAGTTGCTCGTTCAGGAAGGTGTAGTTCGCATTCCAGAGCTCGACCGGGTCGCGGTCCTCGCGAAGCTGGCTGAGCAGGAATAACTCGGTTTCCTGGGCGAGTGAATCGCGCAGGGAAACGTCGTAGTCGGGGAAATCCTTCTTGTCGGGATCGGATTTTCCGAGCTGATCTAATTGCAGCCAAGGAAAAAAGAACCGCGAAACGAATGCCATGGCTCGATCGTCGGCGAGCATCCTCCGGACCTGGGCTTCAAGAATCGCGGAATCGCCCAGCCGGTTGCGCTGCGCCTGTTCCAGGAGCTCGGCATCCGGAGTGCTATTCCACAAGAGCGTCGCCAGGCGAATCGCGATTTCCTCACTCCGCGCTGCCGCGGGCGCATTTTTACCCGGACCCATCGCCTGCTCGATCGAGGCGAGCGCCGCATCGTAAGTTGTGCGATCCGGCCGCGGAACTCCGAACGGCGGCATCGCGCCCGCCTGAAGCTGCCGGTAAGCTTTGGCCCAGACCTCCGGTTTCGTGGAGATCTGAGTTGCGTCGAACTGATCGAGCAACGCGCCGGAGGGCGAACGCATGCGGCCGTTATGGCATCCGGAGCAGTAGGTTTCAAATACCTTCGATAACTCAGGGCCGGGCTGCGCGGACACATGATGAGCGCAAAACAGCGGCCAGACAAGGGCGGCGGAAAGCAGGGCCTTGTGCGTCATAGTCGTAGTCTAGACGCTGCGAACCGGCAATTACTTCCCTGAGTTTGCAGTCTGCTGGATCACGTCTGCTTCGAAGGAACGGCTGACGATCGCTTGTGGGAAAAGGCCGCCGAAAACGACGAACAGGACGCCTGCGGCCAGGATCCAGCGTTCGCGCGGCAGCGCATCGGCCATAATCGTAAATCCGGTCTGGCGCTTTCCGAGGAAAAGTGTGGCAAACAGCCGGAAAATGCTCACTGCATTCATCGCGGTAGCGATCGGCAGCAGCAGTCCTGTAAGCGGGTGGGACATCAGCGTTCCATGAATCAGGAGATCTTGCGAGCAGAAGCTCAGGGTGCCCGGCAAGCCCACCAGCGCCAGTCCGAACACGGCGAAAAAGACGGCGAGCCGGGGAGCGTGCTCGGCCAGGCCGAGGTGACGGCTGGCAGTCAGATTCTCGCCGAACCGGACTTCCAGGAGCCTCAGGATCCCCATCAAACCCAAAGTCGATACGGTGACCACGAACCAATGCACCAGCGCGCCGGTCATACCCTCCGTCGTGCGGCTTTCCAAGCCTGCCAGGATGCACGCCGATTGGCTGAGGGCAACAAAGGCCAGCAAGCGGCGCGGTGAATTTTCCGCCACCGCGCGGATCGCAACATACAGTGCCGTCGCGATGGCCCCATACGACAGCACTGGAAACAGATTGCCGG
>JBAIXM010000140.1:0-12399 GCA_037916615.1 Bryobacterales bacterium | reverse complement strand
CACGATGTACTTGGGCTTGGGCGAAGTGCGGGGAACGAAGCTCCACTTGAGGCCTGTCGGAAATCCTGCGCCTCCGCGGCCGCGCAGCGCCGAGGTCTTCACCTCTTCGATGATTTCCTCGGGCTTCATATCGCGCGCCTTGCGGAACGCCTTGAAGCCGTCGTTCGCGAGATACGTGTCGAGTCGCTCGGAGTTCTCCAGCGTGAAACGTTTACTCAGTACTTTCGTTTCGAGCGGGCTGGGTTCGTTGTAGAGCTTCTTCGGCATCCTCAGCGTGCCTTCCTGAGCCCGTCGATCAATTGGTCCAGCTTCTCGGGCGTGACATGGTGATGGAAATCGTAATTGATCTCGACCGCAGGCGCCCAGGAGCAGGCGCCCATGCACTCCACTTCTTCAAGCGAGATGTGGCCGTCCGCGGTCACTTCCTTGTGCCCGATGCCGAGTTTCCTGCACGCGTGCTCGTAAAGCTCCATGCCGCCGACCAGCAGGCAACTGATATTGGTGCAGACTTGCACGTGATATTTTCCGAGCGGCTTGCGGTGGAGCATCGAATAGTAGCCCACCACTTCGTCCACTTGCAGCGGCGTCACTTCGCAGCGCCGCGCGACCTCGTCGATCAGCTCCGGCGTGACCGCGCCGACTTCGTCCTGGGCGTAGATCAGCATCGGCACCACGGCCGAGCGCTTGCGTCCTTCGGGATACGCTTGCAACATCTTGGCGAACCGTTCTTCTAGCTGCGGGGAGAAGGTCATCGATCCGTGTCTCCCAACACAAAATCCATGCTTCCCAGCGCCGCGATGGAATCGGCGATCAAAATTCCCTCCAGCATTTTCGGCAATCCCTGTAGGTTACCGAAGCTCGGCGTGCGCATGTGCACCCGATAGGGCTTCGAAGTCCCGTCACTCACCACGTAATATCCGATCTCGCCGCGCGGGGACTCGACGCACTGGTAAACTTCGCCGGCCGGAACGCGGAACCCTTCCGTCACGATCTTGAAGTGATAGATCAGCGACTCCATCTGGGTTTTCATCTTTTCGCGATCCGGCAAAATCACGTGCGGCGCGTCCGCTTGCCAGGCTCCGTCCGGCATTCCTTCCAGCGCCTGCGTGATGATCTTGGCGCTCTCCCGCATCTCCTGGAGACGCACACGGTATCGCGACCAGACGTCGTTGCTGGTCTCCACCGGCACCTTGAAATCGAACTTGTCGTAACTCGAATACGGCTCAGACTTGCGGATATCCCAGCTCAGGCCTGCCCCGCGCAACATGGGACCCGTGATGCCGAGGTCCAGCATGTCTTCGAGCGAAATGAATCCCACGCCCTGGGTCCGGCGCAGCCAGATCGGATTGGCATTCAACAGCTCTTCGTACTCGTCCACCTTGCTAGGGAACGCGCGGATGAATTTGCCGACGGCCTGCTGCCACCCGCGCGGCGGCTCCAACGCGAGCCCGCCGATGCGGATGTAGCTGGTCATCATCCGCTGGCCCGAGAACATCTCGAAGATGCGCAGGATGTCCTCGCGCTCGCGGAAGCAGTAGAAGAACATGGTCATCGCGCCGATATCCAGCGCGTGCGTGCCCAGCCACACCAGATGGCTGTTCAGCCGCGAGAATTCGGCCATCATCACGCGAGTCCACTGCGCGCGCGGCGGAATCTCGATTTGCAGAAGCTTTTCGACCGCCAGCGCGTAGACCAGGTTGTTTGAAAGGTTCGAGAGGTAATCGACGCGGTCGGTCAGCGTAACCGCCTGCTGCCAGTTCTTCTGCTCGAACTCCTTCTCGATGCCGGTATGCAGGAACCCGATATCCGGCTCGGCCTTGACGATCGTTTCGCCTTCGAGCTCGAGCACGATGCGCAGCACGCCATGCGTCGAAGGGTGCTGCGGACCCATGTTGAGGGTCATGCGCCGCGGCGCGGACGGAGTGGCCGGAGTCTCCTGAACGGCCGGAATCGTTGCGGTGTGATCTTCGAAGGAGTGCTTCATGGCAGTTACTCGCTCGGGTAGCTGTACTTGTACCCGTGCACCGGATAATCCTTCCGCAGAGGATGCCCTTCCCAGTCGACCGGCATCAGAATCCGAACCAGGTTGGGATGATTGCGGAACACGACGCCGAACATGTCGTACACTTCCCGCTCATACCAGTTGGCGGAGCGCCAGACGGCGGTAACGGAATCGATCTCCGGATTGGGGCCGGCAAGGCGGCACTTCACGCGCAACCGCTGGTTCCGGTCGAGCGAGTGCAGATGGTACACCACCTCGAAGCGAGGCTCGGCCGGATGCAGATCTACGGCCGTAACGCCGCTCAGGCGGATGTACTTTTCGTTGTCCTTGAGATGCCGGCAAAGATCCACGATCCGGGCCGGGTCCGCTATTAATGTGGATTCGCCGAAAGCGTCTTGGGTTTCGAGAATGGCGGAATGGTTCACTTGGAGCCCTCTCTCTTCAGGATCGCCCAGTCGAGCGCTCCCTTCTTCCAGACATAGAAGAATCCCACCAGGACGACCGCCACGAAGATCAGCATTTCCACGAACCCGAACAATTTCAAATCGCGGTAGACCACGGCCCAGGGATAGAGGAACACCGCTTCGATGTCGAACAGGATGAAAATCATCCCCACCAGGTAGAACTTGACGCTGAACCGCTCCCGCGCCGAACCCACGGGCGCCATGCCGGATTCATAAGGCGTGTCTTTCAGCGGCGAGCGTGCGCGTTTGCCCAGCAGGGTGGACGCAAGAATCAGCACCGAAGCCAGGCCAGCCGCAATGACCACTTGGACCAGTACGGGAAAATAGATTTCAGGATAGTTTGATGGCATCGTTCAGGGTGCCGCGCGGCGCGCCTCACAAGTTCGTCCGCGTCAGCCAGGACCACAACCGTAACTATTGAATATAATGACCGGCGAAACGGGGTGTCAAACGCGCCGCATGGAACGCTCTGAAACAAAGACGATTGAAGTTGTTGTGAACGGCCAGCCGCGCCGCATTCCGGAAGGTCTTTCTCTCAATGGCCTGCTCGCCTTTCTGGAGATCGATCCGTCGCGCGTCGCGGTGGAGCGCAATCGCTCCATCGTGCGCAAAGCGGACTGGCCGGCTACGCGCGTCGAAGCAGGCGATCAACTGGAAATCGTCTGGTTCGTCGGTGGCGGGTAGGTCGCCGCGATGGGGCTATTGACTTGCCCGGCAGGTTGAGTACAATCGAAGACCTGAGCAAATTCATAAGAACGGACCGCCGCCTTCATGTTTAAATCCCGCAAGAGCCGTCCCGAAGCGCAAGTCCCGGAGAGAACTTTCTCCTCAAGCGAAGTGGCCGAGGTCGCGCAGGTCAGTTTGCGACAACTGCAGTGGTGGGATGAGCGCAAGGTGGTGTCGCCGCGGCATGAAGGACACCGGCGCGTCTACGATCCCGCCGAGGTCATCGAGATCACGGTCATCGCGGAACTCCGCCGCAAGGGATTTTCGCTCCAGAAAATCCGCCGGGTGCTGCGTTTCCTGCAGCGCGAGATGGGACGCCGCCTGTCCGAGGTGCTGCAAGGCAACGGCGATCTTCACCTGGTCACCGACGGGAAGTCGATTTTCCTGGAAGACCATCAGGAGCGCATCATCGACATCCTGAAGAACGCCCGCCAACCCATGTTCCTGGTCTGCGTGAGCGACCAGGCCCGGCGGCTCGGCGAATCGGACCGTAAGCCCGTCCGGATGGAATCCGCTCCCGCCGTCCGGCGCGCCCGAATGGGCTGAATTTTCTCCCGGAGCGGGCCGGAAACCAGGTCTTTTCTGAACTGATATACTGGAAGCGCTGGAGGCTCCCAGAATGGCAAAATCCCGTCGCCGTAGCTATTTCCTGGTCCCGTTGTTCATCATCCTGTGCTCGATTGTGGCGGGGATGTTCGGCGGAAAGAGGGTTTCGGCAGCTTCCCCGGCTGACGATGCCGACCAGAGCCTGAAGGCGTTCACCAAGGTTTATAGCACCGTCGAGCAGAACTTTGCGGATGAAGTGAAGCCCGAAAAGGGCGTCTACAAGGGCGCGATCCCGGGCATGCTTCGGACGCTCGATCCGCACTCGAATTTCTTCGATCCGCGCGACTACCAGGCTTTGCGCGAAGACCAGCGCGGGCACTATTACGGCGTCGGAATGCAGGTGCAGGGACGCAACGGCAAGACTATCGTGATGGCGCCGTTCGCCGGATCTCCCGCCTACCGTGCCGGGCTGCGGCCGGGCGACGTGATCCTGGAAGTCAACGACAAGAAAACCGACAACCTCACGACCACCGAAGTCGCCGACCTGCTCAAGGGGCCCAAGGGCACCAAGGTTCAGGTGAAGGTCGGACGCGAGGGCCTCGATCAGCCACTGGTGTTCAACATCATCCGCGACGAGATTCCGCGATTCAGTGTTCCGGACGCGTTTGACGTCAAGCCGGGAGTCGGTTACGTGAAGATCACGCAGTTCAACGAGAACACCGGGAAAGAGCTCGAAGACAAGCTGAAAAAGCTGAACGAGAAGGAAATGAAAGGATTGATCCTGGATCTCCGGGAGAATCCGGGCGGCTTGCTCAACGAGGGCGTGGATGTCGCCAGCCATTTCCTGAAGAAGGGCGAACTCGTCGTCAGCCATCACGGCCGCAATTCGCCGAACAAGAACTATTCCGCGCGGACCGATGGCGCCGGCAAGGACTATCCAATCGTTGTGATCGTCAACCGCTACACGGCCTCGGCTGCCGAGATCGTCAGCGGCGCGCTTCAGGATCACGACCGCGCCTGGATCCTGGGAGAAACCACGTTCGGAAAAGGCTTGGTCCAGACGGTCTTCCCGCTGAACGACAACACCGGCCTGGCACTGACGACAGCGCACTACTACACGCCCAGCGGACGCCTGATCCAGCGCGACTACTCTAACATTTCGTTCCTGGATTACTACACACATTCGAATCTGGAACAGAAGAACATGGCGGATGTGAAGATGACCGATAGCGGCCGCACCGTGTACGGCGGCGGCGGCATCACGCCCGACGAGAAGTACGAAGTTCCCAAGTACAATGCGTTCCAGATCGAGGTACTGCGTAAGTACGCGTTCTTCAATTTCTCGGCGAAGTACTTCGGCAATCGCGACGCGAAGCTGCCCAAGGGCTGGGAACCCGGCGATGACCTGATCAACGAATTCCGCCAGTATCTGGAATCCCAGAAGGCCCAGTTCACTCCCGAGGATTTCGCAGCCAACCGCGATTGGGTCAAAAAGGAACTGAAGCGCGAGATGTATATCACCGCGTTCAGCCAGGACGAAGCGCAGCGCGTCGCCATCGAGCAGGATCCGGAAGTGCTAAGAGCGATCGACTCGCTGCCCAAGGCCAAGGCCCTGGTCGAAAACGCCAAGAAGCTGCTGGTTCAGCGCATGACCCAGCAGGCTGCGACACGCTAAGCGCTCCTGGCGCCTGAAGAATTTGCGTCCACAAATAACCGTTCTCGATGCGGGCGGCCAATATTGCCATCTGATCGCGCGTAAAGTCCGCGATCTGGGTGTTTACGCCGAAGTTGCTCCCAGCGAAACGCCTGCCGCGGAGCTAAGCGGCCGTAAGGGCGTGATCATCTCCGGCGGGCCATCGAGCGTCTATGACCCCGGCAGCCCCACCATCGATCCGCGCCTGCTGCAGGCGGGCATTCCTGTTCTGGGCATCTGCTACGGGCAGCAGTTGATGGCGCACATCCTCGGCGGACGCGTCGAGAAAGGCGAGCGCGGCGAATACGGCTTCGCGCAGCTCGATCTGCGCAGGCGGGACAGCCTTTTTCGCGGAATCGAAGGACAGCAGCAGGTCTGGATGAGCCACCGCGATGCTGTTCAGGCTCCTCCTGCGGGATTCGACGTGCTGGGCAGCACCGCGACGTGCACAGTTGCGGCCATGGCGGCTCCCGAGCGCGGCTTGTACGCGGTCCAGTTTCATCCCGAGGTGGCGCATACGCCTTGCGGGACGCAGATTCTCCAGAACTTTGTCTTCGCGGCTTGCGGCTGCGTGAAGGATTGGGATCCGGCCGGCCAGGTGGAAGCGGTCGAAAACCAGATCCGCGCCGCCGCCAGGGACCGCAACGTTTTCTTTTTCGTCAGCGGCGGCGTGGATTCGACCGTAGCCTACACTCTGTGCCTGCGCGCGCTGGGGCCGGAGCGCGTGCACGGAACCTACGTCGACACCGGCCTGATGCGCCAGGACGAAACCGAATTCGTGCGCGCTAATTTCGCCGCGCTGGGAGCCCGGGCCTTCGAGGTGGAGGATGCCGCCGGACAGTTCCTGGGAGCGCTGGGCGATGCGGTAAATCCGGAAGAGAAGCGCCACATCATCGGCGAAGAGTTTGTCCGCGTCCAGCAACGGATTTTGGAATCGGAGAACTTCCTGGACGGGCGATGGATTCTCGGCCAGGGGACGATTTACCCGGATACCATCGAATCCGGTGGAACCGCCAAAGCCGACCTGATCAAGACGCATCACAACCGTGTTGCCGGGATTCAACGTTTGATCGAGGAAGGGCGCATTGTCGAGCCGCTGGCGTCGTTTTATAAAGACGAAGTCCGGACCATCGGCCGGCAACTGAATCTGCCGCCTGCCCTGCTGGACCGGCATCCCTTTCCTGGCCCAGGGTTGGCGATCCGGTGCCTGTGCGCAACCTCGGAAGCGAAGGTCGAAAAACTCCCGGAAGGCTGGCTTATCCCGGTGCATTCCGTCGGCGTTCAGGGCGATTCCCGGACCTACCGCGCAGTGCTGGCGATCGACGGCTTCCCCGATTCCCATGAGGAAGTCGCCAGCCTGATCAACCGGAGCGAGCGGATCAACCGCGTGGTGGTTCAGGCGTGGACCGCCACGAAACTGGCGAACATGCGAGCTGTGCCGGGATTCCTGACTCCTGATAGACTGGAGCGCTTGCGGCGCGCCGACGCGATCGTCCGGCGGCTCACGCATGCGAGCGGCTTCGATCGTTCGGTCTGGCAATTTCCGGTTGTTCTGATCCCGCTGGGGACACCGGATCTGCCCGACTCAGTGGTGCTGCGCCCGATCGACTCTGTCGATGGCATGACGGCAAACGTCGTGCGGATGCCGCAGGAGCTGCTCGCCGAAATCGCGCATGCAGTGAGCGCGGTTCCTGGTGTGGCGGGCGTGTTCTACGATCTGACGAACAAACCGCCCGGCACGATCGAGTGGGAATAGCTACTGCTTGCCCTTCCCCTTGCCGCCGCCGCGGCCCTGGCTGGATGGCGGAACCAGCTTCTGCAAACGAAGATACACGGCCATGCTGCCGTAGCATTCTTCGTTGTGAGCGACGTTAAACCAGAGCCAGGAAACGCGGGGACGCGGCCCGCGAAACGTCTGAACATTGTCGTTCGCGTTCGCGGCGGTGGTTCCATCATAGGCAGCGTCGCAGGCTTCAAAGGATTCCTTCAAAGCAGCCACCAGGTCCGCCTTGCTGGATTTCGAGGCGGCGTTCAATTGCTTGGCGTTGCCCGTAACTCCACCGCAGAACTGCGCCTGAAGATCGGCGACGTGCGCCACCCACTGGCCGAAAGTGCGCTCTTCCGGTGTCGGCTGGAACGAATAACCGGCGTCCGGCATTTCATCGGCGGCAGCCAGGATCTTGTTCTTTCCGGCGGTGTAATTTTGCTTGAGGTCGCCGACTAGATCAAGAGGCGCCCCGCCGCCCTTGGGTTGCGCCTGCACCAGACAAGCTCCGGCCAGCGCGAGAATCAGCATGGAATATCGCATCAACGTGTTTCTCCTGTGAGTATGTTCTGACAAGGCGACGCTACTGCTTGCCCTTACCCTTGCCGTCGCCTCCACCACCGCCTCCTCCCGGACCGCGGCCGCCGGCATTGATCGCGCCTTCATCCCAATGCTCGTCCGCTTTTCCATCGACAAAGCGCCACATGTCGAAATGGGTGGTGGTGTAAGTCTGGCCGGGATTCCGCGGATCGGGCCGCGGGCTGACCGAGGCGACGCACACGATATCCTTGCCCTGGGTGGTCACGGCGACGATCTTGGTCCGCCACGCCTTGGGATCGGCCGGACATTCCCGAGGCGGATTCTTGCCGAAGGCGGCCACGATGGGCGCGCGCCCGGACCCGAAATTCGGGTTGTGCTGGATATAGCGCTCGGTCAGCCACTTATCGGCTTCGTTCCATTTGCCGCATTCCAGCAGATCGATGACGATGTGCATCGCCGCCTGCTTGTTCGCGTTCAGTGTCTTGTCCTTGTCTTTAAACAAGGGCGTCGGATCGGCCACGCCGACCACCGGGGCCGCCTGGCCGAACAGATTCGCCGAGGCGATCAGACTGGCGATAACTACAGGGATAAATCGCAGTTTCATGGGTACTATCGTTAGCCAACGCAGGGAATCCTGTCAAGCGCACTGACCGTGCCGGCCACTCCGAACCACGAGCGGCAGCGAGTGGCCTAACTGTGGGCGGCGTTCAGAATTTCGGTGATCAGGGCGTCGTACGACAAGCCGCCGGCAAGAGCCGCCTGCGCGAAGTCCTCATCCTCGGCCAGCGACGGGTTGGGATTTGCCTCGATCACGTAGACATCGCCCTGCGGCGTCAGACGCACGTCGATGCGCCCGAATCCGCGGATCTTGAGCACCCGGTACACCTTGCGAGCGAGCTGCTTCAGGTGCTCCTCGCAGCCTGCCGGCAGCTCCTTAGCCGGGCCGTTCTTGATGCCCCACTTGTCGCGATATTTTTCGTTCCACTTGGCGTGGTAGGTGGCGAATTTGGGCACGTCCTCGGGCACCTGCTCGAAAAATATCTCCCGAGGCGGAAAAACCGTCAGGCGGCGATTCCCCAGGACGCTCAGGTAGAGCTCGCGGCCCTCGATGTACTCCTCGATCAGCACGTCGCACGCGAATTTCTGGTGGATGAAGCGAACCCGCTCCATGGCTTCATCGGCGGTGCGCACGAAGGAAGCCTTCGCGATTCCATCCGAGGACTCCTCGCCTACCGGCTTCACGAATGCCGGGTACTTGAACCGCCGCAGTCCTCGCACGGGGCGCGCCTGGTGCGACACGACGAAGCGTGGCAGCCGCACACGATGGTACGCGAGCACTTTCTTGGCCAGCGCCTTGTCCTTGCATAGCAGCAGGCCCTCGGGACCTGCTCCCGTATAGCGCACCTTCATCAGCTCCAGCAGGGCCGGAATATTCGGCTCATGCGAGCGGTCGTGATGAAAGGATTCCGTGAGATTGAAGACGATGTCGGGCGCGCAGGCTTTGAGCTTCTCGACGATGGCCGTGACGTTATCGAATACAGCCAGCGTCTCCACCGCGTGTCCGAGGCGCTGGAGGCAATCGAGCACGCAGGCCTCCGTCGGCTTGCCTTCGTCGCGCAGAGACGCAGGGGTGAACTTTTCTTCCGGATCGGCTCGCTGCGCGACATCGAACAGAACCAGAATTTTCATGTTACACAGACCTCTTGAATTTGCCGGTGTACAGATGGTTCGTCACCAGGCTCGCCAGATAGGCGGCCAGTTCGAACTGCACCCGGACGGGATCGCGCGGGGCCGAAAGCTTGAGTTGCTGGCATCGCTGGATCAGCCTCCGCACCAGCATGCTGACTGTATACTTGCGCTGTCCGGTCCATTGCACGATGGACGCGATGAGCGCGGCGCGGTGTTTGCGCATCATTTTCGCTGCGGATTCGGCGCCCGGCTCGCCGTCGCTGAAGATGGCGCGCAGATCCGCATCGTAGAAATCAGGAAAATCTTCGGCGTAGAGCTTCCGGCGACTGGCGTAATAGCGAGCCAGAGTCCTGCGGAGCTTGCTGGCTTCCGAGATTCGCCGGCCTTTGGTGACCACCGGTTTGCTGCCGTTGGCTTCCTGCATCACCGTATGGATGTACTCGAGCTTTTCGAGCGCTTTCCACTTCCGGTATTTCTTGCGCCACTCCTCCGGGGAGCTACCCAGCCAGACAGCGAACGATTCTGAAAAGTCTTCTTCCGGGTGCGCCTGCGCGTACCAGTTCGGCAGATGCTGGACGAAGCTCTTGCTATAGGGCCGGGGCGTATAGGTCTCGGGCGCGTACTCGGTTTCCGGGCTGCCGAAAATCTGCTGCCAGTCCTTGCGCGCGGAGAGTCCGTAGGCGTGATTCACCGCATGGCCGCATTCGTGCCGGAGCAGCATCTGGCACCATTCCGGCGTGCCTCCCTCGACTTCCATCATCTGGTGCATCTCGAGCGCCTTCAGCCGCGGATGGGCAAGATAAAACGGGATGGCGATGGCCGGGACTCCGGCCGGCGAGAACCATTCGTCGCCCAGGTAGCAATCGGGACGAAGCGTGACGCCGTGTGTCGCCAGATCGTCAAACAATTGCTTCACGCGCGGCTCCAGCTCGCTGCCCTCGATGCGGACTCCCAAATCGCAGATCCGCAGGGAGAGCATCTCTTCATCCTTGAGCGAAACCCATGAGGGTTCCGCGCTTGTCTCCATATGGACTTATCGTAGCGCGGAACATAAGCCGCGCAACTTGTGCGGCCGCCTCCGGCTCCGCAGATCCCAAGATCGAGCGAATGCGACACAATGAGACATGGGCCATCGAATCGGGATCCTTACCGGAGGCGGCGACGTACCGGGCCTAAATTCGGTCATCAAGGAAGTGGTTTACCGGGGATCGGAGTGTCAGTGTGAGATCGTCGGCATTCGCCGCGGCTGGGAGGGACTCACGCACCTCAACCGAGACGATCCAGCCACGCGAAAGCATTACATCCTCCCGCTGAACCGGACCAACACGCGCACGATCGACCGCCACGGTGGCACGATGCTGCACTCCAGCCGCACGAATCCGGCCAAGATGAAGGTCTTGCCGCCGTTTCTCGCGCCGGATTGTTTTCCCAAAACGAAGGATCGCTGGGACGTCACGCCGCACGTGCTCAAGAACCTGGAATACCTGAAGCTCGATTACCTGATCGCCATCGGCGGCGATGACACGCTCAGCTACGCCGCCGCGCTCGATAAGGCCGGCGTGAAGGTGATCGCGATCCCGAAGACCATGGACAATGACGTGCGCAACACGGAATACTGCATCGGTTTTTCCACGGCGATCACGCGCGCGATGGATGCGATCCAGCGCCAGCGCACAACGGTCGGCTCGCACGAGCGGGTGGGCATTTTTCGTGTTTTCGGCCGGGATGCCGGCTACACAGCGCTGTACACGGCGTACGTGACGTCGATCCGCTGTTGCATTCCCGAATACGTCGTGAACCTGGAGAAGCTGATCGATCTTTTGATGGTGGAGAAGCGCAACACCGAGAGCAATTATGTCCTGGTGGTGCTCTCGGAAGGCGCAAGCTGGGAAGACTACACGGTTCAGGAGTACGGCGAGCCGGATGCTTTCGGACATCGCAAGAAAGCCAGCATCGCCGAGGCGCTCGCCACCGAGATCAGCCGGCGAACCGGCGAAGAGAGCATCGTCAGCGATCTCACCTACGACCTGCGCAGCGGCGATCCGGATTTCGTGGACAAGCTCATTGCCGCCACGTTTGGGAATCTTGCGCTGGACGCCGTGCTCGCCGGCAAGAGCGGCGTGATGGCCGCATTGGTAGAGGGCCGGTACACTCTGGCGCCCATGCCCGATCCCGCGCTCGGGCCGCGCAAGGTGGACATCGCGACCATGTACAACACGGATCGTTACCGGCCGAACTACGCCAACAAACTGGGGCTGCCGATTTTCCTTACGCGCGCATGAGCCTGCTTGATCGCTTATGGAAGCGAAGTCCTCCGATGCGGACCGCGGATGCCGCCACGATTCGCGCGTTCTTCAACCAGGCCGCGGCTGACGAGGAACACTATCCCTCGACGATTGACCCGCGCATCTGGCACGTCAAGCTCGTGCTGGAGCACCTGGGCGATTTGCACAGCAAGAGAATCGCGGATGTCGGCTGCGGCAAGGGCCGGTTCGCCCGAATCGTGAAAGAGCGTGGCGCAGACGTGGTCGCGCTCGATCTGGCCGAAGCGATGCTTCATCATGTCCCGCCGGATATCGGACGCGTCGCGGCCAGTATGACAGCGCTCCCGCTTGCAGCGGAAACTTTCGAGGGCGCCTATGCGACAGAATCGCTCGAACACGCCGTCGATATTCCGGGGGCAGTGGCCGAACTGGCGCGGATCGTGAAGCCAGGCGGGCGGATTGTGATCATCGACAAGAACGTGGAAGCATGGGGCCGACTGGAAACGCCCGAGTGGGAGCGATGGTTCGGCCGCGCGGAGCTGGAGAAGCTGCTGAAGCGCCATTGCCGCGACGTCAGGAGTCAGCCGATTTCCTACTGGGAAGACGTCGCACCGGACGGTCTGTTCCTAGCGTGGCTGGCGGTCAAGTAGCGCACCCACTCGGGCGTGCGCCAGGATTATTTGAAAATCCGGAACAAAGGATCGTAGAAC
>JBAIXM010000139.1:0-1883 GCA_037916615.1 Bryobacterales bacterium | reverse complement strand
CAGGATCGACTCGACCCAGCACACCTCTCATCGCTGGCCGTTTTTTCTACCCGATGGCAAGCATTTCCTCTATCTCGCGATTCATCACGATCCCGCCAAGGCGGAAAACAATGCTGTGTATTACGCCTCGCTCGATGGCCGCGAGAATCGTCTCTTGCTTCACTCCCGATCCAACGCTCTCTACGCGGCGGGGTTTCTGTTGTTCGCGCGAGCCGATCAGTTGATGGCTCAGCCTTTTGATCCCGATCGTGGAATTCTCAGCGGCGAACCCCGCAGCCTTGCCCGGGGCGTGATGAATGACGGCTCCACGTGGCGCGTGCAGGCCTCAGCCTCGAACGATGGAACCATTGTCTTTGGCGGCGGTGGAAGCGGCGATCTGCAGTTGCTTTTCATGGATCGCGCCACCAAGCAAATCACCACCATCGCCGACAAGATCCCCAATATGTATGGCGCCGTCGTCTCGCCCCAGGCCGATCGCATCGCTCTGCAGATCGACATGGGCGAAAACGACATCTGGGTGCTCGATCTGGCCCGCGGCGTTCGCACCAGGTTGACCTTCGGCCCCGTAGCCAACACCGATCCGGTCTGGTCCCCCGATGGCAAGTGGATCGCCTACATCTCGAATCGCGAGGGGCGCTTCCATATTTATCGAAAGCCGTCGGACGGGGGTGGCGCGGAAGAACTGCTGCTTACCGGCAACGAGGACATGGCGACCACTTGCTGGTCGCGGGATGGTAAGTATCTTTTTTATACCAAGATCATGCTGGCGAATAGCCGCGCCGAAATCTGGGCGGTGCCAATCGAAGGCGACCGCAAACCCGCTCTCGTTGTCGCCCGCGGGCACGGCGCGGCCATCTCTCCCGACGGCCGCTGGCTGGCCTATGCCTCGAACGAATCCGGCAGGTCAGAGACCTACGTAGTACCGTTCGGCGGTGGCCAGGGCAAATGGCAACTGTCGGCCAATGGGGGAAGCCGGCCCCGCTGGAGCCAGGACGGCAAAGAACTCTATTTCATGGATTTGAATTACTCCTTGTGGGCTGTTCCGGTCAGGGATACTGGCGGTGCACTGCAGTTCGGCACACCTCAAAACCTCGTGCTTAACTGGTCCGCACCGCAGGTCTTCTACGACGTCGTCCCGGGCGGCAAAAAGATTGTCCTTGACCGAATTTCCCAACAGGTCAGCCAATCCCTCACCGTCGTAACCAACTTCCCGGCCGAACTGAAGGCCAGGCGCTAGAATGTTGCGCGGAGACTGCCTTTTTTGGCCCCCGGCAAATACAGCAACTACGCTTCGTTGTATAGCCAACCATGGCAGCCCCTCCCAGCTTCCAACCTGATAATTCGATGAAGGGAGCCCCGGTGCCAGCAACCGTCGAACTAACCCACCTCGCGGTTCACCACGGACAAGTCAAGAAACGCAACAATGCCATCGCCGCCCTGGTCTGCGGACTCATTCCCGCCACGGTCCTCGCCCAACATCATCCGCCGAGTTCAACCCACTGGCTGATTGGCTTGATCATCGGCCTGGTCTGGGCCAACGGATTCGAATACGCCTACCACCGCTGGCTTCTCCATCGCCCGCGCAGCGAGTTCAGCAAAGGCCATCGCGAGCACCACGCCCAGGTCGGCACGCCCGAAGAAGCCGAAAACATCAACCTGGGCCGATCGCCGCTCGACATCGTCCTGATGTTCGCCATCAACGGAGCCCTTATGATCCCGCTGGATCTGCTCCTCCGCCTCTGGATCGCACCTGGCATCTTCGCCGCCTGGACGATCTACCTGATCGCCGCTGAAGAAATCCACTGGCGCATCCACATGAAGGAGTGGCTGCCTCCAGGACTGGGCTTTGCGCGGGCATACCACATGTCCCATCACGATATTCC
>JBAIXM010000138.1:0-4476 GCA_037916615.1 Bryobacterales bacterium | reverse complement strand
GCCTCCGGAACGGAACAGCCCAGCATGGACGCATTGCGCAAGGCGAACGCGACGTCTTATTTCAGGGGCGGGGATGCCCTCTGGGTCAAACTGGTGGTGACCAAGCCTCCGTTGCCGATTGTTCGTCCAACGGATCTGCAAGCCAGTATAGCGGTCAGCAGATAGCCGGAACAGGGCCGGCCCGGCCCCCAATGTTATGAAGCAACTCGCGCTTCGCGACCGGGCCAGGCTCCGTTGTTCCGGCGAGTTACTTAGAGGATCTGTTTCGCGAGTTGAAAAAAGCCCTCGGTGCAAGCCGCGGGGCTTTTTTGTGCGGCAGATCGTCCGTTCAAAATCGATCTTTCGCGACGTTGAGATGGAATGAGGCCGGAGGAGCTACATCACGCCTCGTCGAACTGGCGAACGGCAGGGCACACGGACCCTCCAGATCCGCCAGTCGCGGCACTCATTCCGGGTAGCGAGTTCGATTCCCGTGAGCGCTACCAACTTTTCAATAACTTACAGCTACATCTGGCGTGATTCCCGTTAGTTGAAGCGTGAGAGACCAAGATTCCGAGCACTGTGATCACACATTGATCACACCATTTGGAGTCCTCGATGTGTGGCTTTCGCCCGCTGGCTTAAGCTCGTTATTCGGAGTTGCAGCTCTAAGGCACCAACGCTGGGAGAGAACGGTCACCCGCCAGCCTCGCCGCCAAAACCGAGAGCGCCGATGAGTGCTATTCTGCGCTCGTGCAACGCAAGCCGAAGCCCGGTCGCAAACGTCGCCGGAAGAACCTCAAGGATTACGCCGAAATTGCCTTGAGCCCGATGCCGCGTCAGAGCAATTCTCTATCGGAGTGCTTGTTCGCCTTCGTCGAAATCGCCATTGGTTCCTACTGTGGATACCTCATTCTGAGCACGTTGAACAGAATGTATGCCGTTAGCAGGGAGACGCCCGAGTTCGTGCTTCGTCCGGCGTCGATCATCTTCTTTATGCCGCCTTGCATGGCTTCTCTCGGCTTGGTTTTGCTGTTTCACGACAGGATAAAGGCGCGGCTTTTCAATGACGGTTTGAAGCGCGCGGTTCCGCAGTCATGGGAGAACCCAGTACTACCGGGTTTCTTTCACAAACTGTTTATTGTGTTCTCGATAGCGTTTGTAGCGTTATCGCTCGCGCTGATCCCAGTAAACAGCCGATTCACCGTCGGACAAATGACAACTCAAGCGCTTTGGCCCATGCCTGAACGGGACCACCCTTATGCGGATATTCAGCGCATTGCGCTGGCATACTATTACTCACCGCCAAGCGCCCATTCAAGGGGCGGTTGGTCGAGAGAACGCGCGCTGTATTTGCGGTTTCGAGATGGCACAATTTGGACAACGATGAACGGGCTGGCTGAAGCAACGCTTGAGCAGCGGCAAGCACTCGCAGATTTCGTATCCAAACAAAGTGGAGTTCCGGTTGAGTATCCCCCGCTCGGAGACTTCACATGCTGTTCTTCGCGTTCGGCGCGTTGAGTGTGCTGGCCGCGAGAACACTACCGCCAACTGCAGGTTCTTTGATCACACATTGATCACACCGTAGGGTTCCATAGGGGTCGTTGCCCCGAAAAGATCGACCTGCATCCACCTAAAATCAGCTACTTACGACTCGATCAGACTGCCTCGGATGGGTCGATTCGGGTTCGATTCCCGGTAGCCCTACCATCCCTCCTTCTGAAGGTTCCAAACAGCCTTCCGATCTCCAGAAGGGGCCCCCCGCCTCATTGTCCGACCTGCGATAAGTGTAAAATTGTCCGTGGCTACACGTCCTTCGATCGTCGCAGGAGAAGTAGCGTAAGGTGATCGTGCATGGAGGCTTAACGATGCGAAAAAACACACTGCTGATGCTTTCGTTGCTGGTCCCGGCGCTCTTAGGCCTCGGCGGATATGCCACGCTGACGGCGCAGCAGCAAAAGACTACCCAGGCCACGGCAAAGCGCTGGTCCGATGCGGCCACTTGGCCGGACAAAAAGGTGCCCGCCAAAGACGCGATGGTCACCATTGACCGGGACATGGACGTCGTCCTCGATGTCAACCCGGCGGCGCTGCACGGTTTGACGATCAACGGCAAACTGAGCTTCGCGGATGACAAGGATCTGGAACTGTCCGCCGAGTGGATCATGGTCCACGGCGAGTTGGAGATCGGCACGGAAGCCAAGCCCCATACCCACAAAGCGACCATCACCCTGACCGACAACTTCAAAGGCGAAGATTTCGGTGGCATGGGTGGCAATGACCGCAGCGACCGCGGCATCATGCTCATGGGCGGAACGCTCAACCTGCACGGTCCGGAAAAGAGCACCTGGACCAAGCTGGCCAAGACGGCCGAAAAAGGCAGCACCTCGATCGATGTCCTGAGCGCCGCCGATTGGAAAGCGGGCGAAGAGATCGTGCTCGCATCCACGGATTTCGATCCTCGGCAGGCTGAGCGCAGAACGATCGCCTCCATCAAGGGCAATACGATCACGCTCGACAAGCCGCTGGAGTACATGCACTTCGGCAAGATCACCTTCGACGTGGATGAACGCGGCGAAGTGGGCATGATCTCCCGCAACATCAAACTTCAGGCATCGGCCGACGCGGAACAGTCCTTCTTCGGCGGTCACGTCATGGCGATGGTCGGAAGCAAGATGTTTGTCGAGGGCGTCGAATTCAATCGAATGGGCCAGAACATGACTCTCGCCCGCTATCCGATCCACTGGCATCTGATCGGCGACGCACAGGGGCAGTACATCCGCAACGCCGCGATCCACGACACTTACAACCGCTGCGTGACGGTGCATGGCACGAACTTCCTGCACGTGGAGAACAACGTGACCTACAACGCCGTCGGTCACTGTTTCTTTCTCGAAGACGGCGCGGAGCACGGTAACCAGTTCGTCCACAACCTGGCCATCCAGATCAAGTGCCATACCTCCAAGGCCTGCGCGCCGACCAATCTCGCCGCAAACGGAGAGAACCGGGGAAGTAATTCGCTGAATCGCGCGACCTACAGGGCGGACAGCATGTCCGGCAAGGACACCCTGCTGCCTTCGGACAACACGGTGACGGCCTACTGGATAACCAATCCGGACAATACCTTCATCGACAACGTCGCGGCGGGTTCCGATGAGAATGGCTTCTGGTGGTCGTTGCCGGAACACCCGCAAGGGAAGTTCGAAGGTACGGAGATCAGCAAGAATACCTGGCCGCGTCGAACCAGGATGGCGGAATTCAGGGGCAACGTTGCCCACTCCAACTTCGACGGGTTCATGCTGGACCGGAACATCAATCTGGAAGGCGTCTTCGGGTTGGCCGGCCCCTCGCACGTTGCCAAGGAAAATCCCGCTGACGACAACAGCAAGAGCGTGGAATCGCTCCTCGTGGATCTCACCGCTTACAAGAACCGCAATGGCGGCTCCTGGAGCCGCGGCGAGCTGCACGTCTACAAGAACTTCAAGGCGGCGGACAATGCCATCGGGTTCACGAGTTCAACGGGTTCCTTCGGCGCTGACAAATTTACCTCACTGGTGGTCGATTCGCTGTTCGTGGGCGAAACCGACAACATCGGCAATCCCGTAACGCCGGAAGAAAAGGCCTACGGCCGCAGCCTGCCGAAACGCTCGATTCCGGATTACCCGATCCACGCTTACGAGTATTACGATTACCGTCACGACGTGGTGAATACCACCTTCGTGAATTTCCAGGACAACAAACAGCGCGGAGCAGGCGCGCTTTCCTGGCTGTTGTATACGGGCGCCGGGGTTACCACCGAAAACACCGTCAAGGGTGCGAAATACATCAACGCCAAGCCCGTGTATTTCCCGAAGATCGACCCTAGGTTCGACAGTGACAACCGGAGTGGTTCGGCCTACCGGACCGCGGCGATCCACGATCTGGATGGCTCGACGACCGGCATCCCTGACTCCTATGTTCTGATCCACGACGGCGAGAACGACAGCGTCGCTACGGACGACACCTGCGAGATTCATCCCGCCTGGAACGCCTCAGTGTGCAAGGGTGATATCGGACGCATTCAGTTCAGCATCAGGAGGCCCGGACCCACAAGCGGTGTTGGCCTTGCGCTGAAAGATGTTGCTTTGCGGTCAGCTGCGCCCGCGCCTGGGCGGGCGGGTGGCCCGCGCGCTGGCGGTCCCGGCGGCGGTGGAGTTGCCCAGCAGCCAATCGTCCTGAGCCGCAATGGCAAGGACTTCAAGATCACGGCCAATCAGAGCACTGTGCGCGCCGGAACCGAGATCCGTGTGAAGACGGAAAGACCGGAAGTTGCTATCAGCTTGAGCGAAATGGCCAAAGACTCATGGGTCGTGTTCGAGCTGCCGGGTTTTGCCAGCGCGACCTCCGGGAAGCAGCAGGACAGCATCGAGGCCCTGCGCAAGGCGACCGAGACTTCGTATTTCAAGGGTCCGGATGCCGTCTGGGTGAAACTGGTAATCCCGACCGCCCCCAAGGGCA
>JBAIXM010000137.1:0-42565 GCA_037916615.1 Bryobacterales bacterium | reverse complement strand
CGCTCAACTGGTGGGCCACCTGGTACCCGGGCGCCGAGCCGGGCGGCGGCGGCTATATCGCCCAGCGCATGCTGAGCGCGCGCGATGAAAAACATTCGCTGCTGGCGACGCTGTGGTTCAACGTCGCGCATTACGCAGTCCGGCCGTGGCCGTGGATTTTGGTCGGGCTCGCCTCGCTGATCTTGTTCCCCGGCCTTGAAAGGCCGGAAACAGGCTACATCCGCGTGATGATCCTGACGCTGCCTCCGTCGCTGCGCGGGCTGATGGTGGCGGCGTTCGCTGCGGCGTACATGTCTACCATTGCCACGCAGCTCAACTGGGGCGCGAGTTATCTGGTGAACGATTTCTACCGCCGCTTCTGGAAACCTGGCCGCACGCAGCAGCATTATGTGACGATTTCGCGCCTCGCGACCGTCTTCCTGACGCTGGTTTCGGCCGTGATCACGTTCTATCTGGATTCGATTGCCGGGGCATGGAAGCTCCTGCTGGTCACGGGAGCGGGCACAGGCGGTGTCCTGCTGCTGCGGTGGTACTGGTGGCGGATCAACGCCTGGAGCGAGGTTTCGGCCATGATCACGGCCTTCGCCGTCTCGGTCGCCCTGCAAACCGGCTGGAAGCTGGATTCCGACAAGCCTCTGGATTTCGCCTGGCTCATGATCGTCACCGTGGCGATCACTACCGCCGTGTGGCTGGCGGTGACTTTCTTTACTGCGCCTGAGAAGAAGGACGTTCTGGTCGCTTTCTATAAGCGAACTCGCCCGTCTATGGCCGGGTGGTCGCCCATTGCCGCGCTCGCGCCCGAAGTCCGAGCATCACAGGACGGGCTCTCGAACCTGCTGTGCTGGGCCGGCGGCTGTATGCTGATTTATGGCGCGCTGTTCGGCGTCGGAAAGCTTCTGCTGCATGAAACAGGCACCGGACTGGCGCTGCTGGCGATGGGAGCCGCCGGATTCGCGATCATCTACCGCAATCTTTCGAGGAGGGGCTGGAGTGCCGTGGTGGACTAGGGCGCTCTGTGCCTTCTTTTTGCTTTCGGGAGGCTGGTTGCGTGCCGCGGGTCCCATCGATTTCGGCAAAGCCGAGCTTGACGCCGCGACGGCCGAGCGCAAAATCAAGCTGCACATCGATACCGAACTGAGCCTGGATCCCCCCGAAACCTTCCGCATCACGCTTTACAAAACCGGCATGGTGCGCATCACCGGAGGCGACCTCCGCGGCTTGATGTACGGCCTGATCGAGGCGGCCGATCAGATCCGCGCCGCCGGCCGCCTGAAAGCTGCCAGCGGGAAACCCGCGTCGGCGGTTCGTGGGGTTCGCATGGAACTCCGGTCGTACGATCTGACGCAGCCCTGGTTCACCTCCGATGACCGCTGGCGGGCGTATTTTCAGACGCTCGCGCGGAGCCGTCTGAACCGACTCAGCCTGGTTCTCCCATTCCCAGAGGCGGATATAGAGCGCCTCCGGGTTCTTTCAGAAACGGCCGCCGAATTCGGCGTCGATTTTGTCCTCGGGATCAGCCATTTGCCGTCCGATTCTCAGCAGGTCTACGCCCGGCTGCACGGCATCCTGGACAACTGCCCGCTCATTCGCGGTGTGCAGATCGAGCCCGGAGACGAGCCGGTCGAGTTGTACAAAGAGGGTATCTTCCCCTCGCTGCGGGAATCCGGCCGGCGCGTGACCCTGGATCTCCACAATCCCGGCGACCGGCCGGATGTGGCAAGGGCGGCCGCAGCCTCGGCCGTCCCCCTCAGCCCTGCCGGATTCGAGATGGATGCGCCCGGGCCGGATTTTCTGGGCGACCACGCTCAGGTCTACTGGTCCCAGGGACGCCGCAGCTACGATCCGACTCTGCAAGCCGCGAAATAACTCTCTCTGTCATGACGTGCCAGACGTGTGAAGTTCGAATGGCTGCCGGAGAAACCGGCCTCGACCTGGAACAACACCTGGCCGGATGCAGCCCATGCCGGAATCTTTGGGGCGAACTGGAGGCCAACCGGCACGCACTGCGGGCGATGGGATTGGCCGCGGTCCCGGCGCCGGCTTCCCCCATCCGCCCCGCGCTCCCGTGGTGGAAATGGAGCTCCGCTGCGGCGGCTCTGATTTTGTCGGCTGCGGGCGCGTGGTTCGCGTCCAGGCCGCCCAAGCCTCCGCAAATCGTTTCCGTGGATGTGAACGTGACCGGAGTGATTCAAAAAGAAGTGCCGGTGGTTAAAGCAGAAATTCCGGACCGGATCCCGGATATGATTCCTGTCGCGGATCCAGAACCGTTGCAGGTGAAGATGCTGACGCCCGATCCGGATGTGGTGATTTATTGGCTGGTGGAGTAGAAGGGTATACCTGGATGAAACAAGTGCTGATGGCATTTGTGTTGGCCGCTTCGGCGGTTCCGGGGCAGGTCCCTGCGCCGGTCCCGCAACAGCAGGGCAACCTGGAGCTGACCGTGTACCTGCTCTCCGGCCTTGCCCAAGGAGAAGCAGCCGACGATGTGCCCCAGGACCTCGTGTCCACGGTGAAGCAACTGCGCTCGATTTTCAACTACAAGAGCTACAAACTGAGCGAGTCGTTCATGCTGCGGGGCCGCCTGGGAGGGGGGGCTAGCGCCAAAGGAGTGCTGCCCGGCAGCGCCGGCCTGGAGTATGAGTTCCGCTACAACACGGTGACAGCGTCTTCCGATACACCACCGCTTTTTCGCATCAACGGGCTGCGCATCCGCCTGACAAAGGCCCGGAGGCCCTTAGGCGTCCAGACGAGCGTGGATACGATCGCCAGCATCGACACCGATCTGGACATCCGCGAAGGCCAGAAAAGCGTGGTTGGAAAATCGAGCGTGAGCAGTTCGGGCGACGCCCTGATCCTGGTGATCGTGCCGAAGCTTATTCAGTAGCGAAGCTCAGAAGTCACTTCGTGACGGGCTGGAGCGCGCGGCTTTCGATGATGTGATCGATCAGGCCGTACTCCAGCGCCTGGTCCGGTTCCAGGATGTAGTCGCGATCCACGTCGCGCGCGATCTTGTCGATCGGCTGGCCGGTTGCGTTGGCCAGAATCTGATTCAGCGCCTCGCGCATCCGCAGAATTTCCTTGGCGTAGATATCGATGTCCGTCGCCTGTCCTGCTAATCCGCTCATGGACGGCTGATGGATCAGGATGCGCGCATGCGGCAGGCTGTGACGTTTGCCTTTGGTTCCGCAGGCGAGCAGCACGGCCGCCATCGAGGCCGCCTGACCGACACAGTACGTGATGATATCCGGCTGCACCAGGCGCATGGTGTCCAGAATCGCCAGACCGGCGGTGATCGAACCGCCCGGAGAGTTGATGTACAGCGAAATGTCTTTTTCCGGGTCCTCCGCCGCCAGGAACAGGATCTGGGCGATGATCAGGTTCGCGACGTTATCGTCGATCGGGGTGCCCAGGAAAATAATGTTCTCCTTAAGCAGCCGCGAGTAAATATCGAAAGCGCGCTCTCCGCGCGAAGTCTGCTCGACGACCATCGGAACCAGAACCGAATTATGCATACTTTCTCCTTGGCGGGAAGCGACTGGATTCGCAAATCCACCCAGTCCTCTAAACCCTATGATACGCGACTGGATAGCGGCTACGGCCCGAGGCATGAACTTGGACGCTTCACCTGCCGATATAATTCTAGGATAAGCGGCGGGCTTATCCGGCTACGCGGAAGACATGCGTGTTTTGATCGCTGACGACAGTATCGTATCCCGGCACTTGCTGGAGGCAACGCTCCGTAAGTGGGGTTATGAAGTCGTCGTGGCTACGGACGGCCTCGAGGCTTTGAATATCCTGCAAGGCGAAAATCCGCCGCGCCTGGCGATCCTCGATTGGGTCATGCCGGGGCTCACCGGACCGGAAGTTTGCAGCCGGGTGCGTGAGGGATCCAAGAACACGGACCACAACTACACCTACATTGTTCTGCTCAGCTCCAAGAGCCAGCGCGAAGACCTGATCCTGGGGCTCGAGTCGGGCGCGGACGACTATCTCACAAAACCGTTCGATCAGCATGAACTGAAGGTTCGCCTGCGGGCGGGTACGCGTATCCTGGATCTTCAGCGCGAGCTGGTGACGGCTCGCGAGGAGTTGCGCGAGCAGGCGACCAAGGATTTCCTGACACGCATCTGGAATCGTTCGTCCATCTTGGATGTGCTGACCCGCGAGCTGGCGCGAAGCGCAAGGGAACATCGCTCGGTCGGCGTGGTGCTGGCGGATCTGGACCGGTTCAAGTCGGTCAACGACACTTACGGCCACTTCGCGGGCGATGCCGTGCTGCGCGAGTTCACGCGCCGGATGACGGCCGCCATGCGGTCCTATGATTCGATCGGCCGCTACGGCGGAGAAGAGTTCCTGATCATCTTGCCGGGCTGTGACGAGCGATGCACCGGTAACCAGGCCGAGCGGCTGCGCGCCGCCCTGGCGAGCGAGCCGATGCGGATCGGCGAGGGCGAGCACCTGGTAACGTGCAGCTTCGGCGCGACAAGCTGGGACCCCCTATCGAGCGTCACTGCCGACGAGCTGATTCACCTGGCGGACGATGCGCTGTACATGGCCAAGCACCAAGGGCGAAATTGCGTAGCGGTGCTGACTCCTCCGCAAGCGGTTGCGCAGGAAAAGCAGACGGCCTCTAACGCGCCGACAAGGTAGTTTCCGCCGCGCGCGCAGGCTTTCGGTTTCGCATCGATTGCACCACGCGAAACGCGCCCAGAGCCGCCAGAATGACAGCGTACATCAATGGCAGGCGAATATCGGATTTCACCAGCCACCAGTAGTGGATCACGCCCGCGGCGGCCGCGACATAGACCAGCCGGTGAAGCTGTTTCCAGCGCTTGAACTTGAGCCTCCGAACCCAGCCCGCGGTCGAGGTGACCGCCAGCGGGATCATCACCAGCAGACCGAGCATCCCGACCGTGATGTAGCGCCGCTTCATGATGTCTTCCCAGATTGCGGAAAGCGTGTTTTGCCGGGGATCGAGAATGAGCCACACGCAAAAGTGCACGCTCGCGTAGAAGAATGCGAATAGCCCGAGCATCCGGCGATAGGTGGTAATCTTCGGCTGATTCAGCAGAGTCCGCAGCGGTGTAATCGCCAGCGTGAAGCACAGAAAGCGAATGGTCCAATCGCCGGTGTCATGCGTGATGTACTCAATCGGGTTGGCCGTCAGATAGGTGGTCGGATCGTTGGTGCTGTAGGCCAGCCAGCACAGCCATGCCAGTGTTCCGAGCGGGACCAGGCTCAACACAAACACCGCAGCCTTGGTCCACTTGCTGGAGAGAACTCGATTCATCCAGTTACAGCTTAGTGGTTAACGCGCAGATCCATCCCGCTATAGAGACTCGCGACTTGCGCGCCGTAGCCGTTGAACTTGACGGTCGGAATTCGAGTGCCTTGCCCCAGGAATCCGCCGCCCAGGCGCTGTTCTTCTTTCTGGCTCCAACGGGGATGGTCGACTTCCGGATTCACGTTCGAATAGAAGCCGTACTCGCGCGAGGAGTACAGGCCCCAGTCCGTCGGCGGCTGCTTCTCGACAAACCGGATCCGCGCGATCGACTTGATGCTCTTGTAGCCGTACTTCCACGGGACCACCAGGCGGATCGGCGTGCCGTTCTGATTCGGCAGCGTCTCGCCGTACATGCCGAAACACAGCAGCGTGAGCGGATGCATGGCTTCATCCAGCCGCAGGCCTTCCACGTAGGGGAACGGGATTCCGGCTTCGCGCGGCGAAAGCATGGATTTGGGATCGAAGTAGCTCTCGAACGCAACGAACTTGGCGTTCCCGGTCGGCTGGACCTGCTTGAGCAGCGTGCTTAGCGAGAAACCAATCCAGGGCACCACGATCGACCAGCGTTCGACGCAGCGGTGGCGGTAAATGCGCTCTTCGGGAGGCGCCAGCTTCATCACCTGATCCAGGCTGAGGGTTTTCGGCTGCGTGACCTCGCCCTCGATGCGGATCGGCCACTCGGCAGGAACCTTCCATTTCGGGGCGTTTTCGGCCGGGTCTTCTTTTCCCGTGCCGAACTCGTAGAAGTTGTTGTAGCCGGCGACCACGGCCTTGGGGGACGCCTTTTCGTCTCCAAGATTGTGATAAGGGCCTGTTTTGACCAAGCCCGGAATCGCCGTGGTTGCCAAAGCCCGCGAAGGCGCGATCAGGCTTCCGAGAGCCGCTGCTCCCATTCCCGCGCCCAGAAAGCGGCGGCGGTTCAAATAGACTTCCTTGGGGGTGACATCGGAATAGCGCAGGTCAGCAGGTTTCCTGATCAACATGGTTCACAGTCTCCCTTTTCCAATGGTAACTCTATCCGGATATGGGAATGGCTCATCCGGAATTCAATAGTTTCGGATAAGATCCATGCCTTTGTACATCCCGGCGACCTGGGATTCGTATCCATTGAACATCTGCGTCTGGATGACTTTGGGTTTGAGGACGGTTCCTTCCCCAAGCCGCTCTTCTTCCTTTTGGCTCCAGCGGGGATGCTCGCGGTTCGGATTGACGTTCGAATAAAACCCATACGCGGCAGGCCAGCTCAGACTCCATGTGGTCGGCGGCTGATCGGCCATGAACCGGATCCGGACGATCGACTTGATGCTCTTGAACCCGTATTTCCAGGGAATCACCAGCCGCAGCGGGGCTCCGTTCTGATTCAGCAGCGTTTCTCCGTACATGCCGGTACATAGCAAAGTGAGCGGATGGTTCGCTTCGTCCAGGCGCAATCCTTCTACGTAAGGGAACTGAATTCCGGCCTGCCGCGGAGACAGCATCTGCTTCGCGTCATAAAAGCTTTCGAAGGCGACGAACTTGGCCTTGCCGGTCGGCTGGACCTGTTTGAGCAGCGCGCTGAGCGGGAATCCGATCCAGGGCACGACGATCGACCACCCCTCCACGCAGCGATGGCGGTAGATGCGCTCCTCAAGCGGTGCTAGCTTGAGAATCTGATCGAGGTCGAGTGTCTTGGGTTGGGCGACCTCGCCTTCGATGCGAACCGTCCAGGGCGATGGCGGCTGCCACTTGGGGGCGTTCTTCGCTGGCTCGTCTTTGCCCGTACCGAACTCATAAAAATTGTTGTAGCCCGTAACGATCATCCGGGATGTGAGTTTTTCGTTGCCCACGTTGAAAGCGGTTTTGTTGGCGGCGAGTTTCGCGGCCAGGGCGGGAATCGGCAGGGCGAACGCTCCGGCAAGGAATCGGCGGCGGTTCAAGTAGACTGCCTTGAGCGTCACATCCGAGTAGCGCATGGCTGTTCTCCGCCCAACATGTTACCTCAGGCCCGCATGTCATCTCAGATAAGTTAACCTCGAACTTTCGGGAATCATGACTGGCGCGCGCGCTTTTTACGTCTGGCTCGTCGTGTGTCTGACCGCGCAGGCCGCGCTCCTGACCCACCGGCTGGATCTGCTTCCGATGTGGGGCGACGAGCTGTTCACCGTGCGCGCGGCCCAGGCCCGTGTGCCGGCGATGATCGGCATGGTCCGCGGCGACGTGCATCCGCCGTTGTATTTCCTGCTGGCTCACTACTGGATTCATCTCGTGCCCGGCGATCCGCTGACCCGCCTGCGGCTGCTCTCCGTGGTCTTCGCGCTTCTGGCTACGATCGCGCTGGACTGCCTGTTGCTGAAGCACGCGCCGGCCCGCGTTCGCAACTGGACGCTCGCGCTGTGGACGATGTCGGCCTGCCTGCTGCTCTATTCCCGTATGGCGCGATCGTACAGTTTGCAGGTTCTGGGATTCATCGTGGTTTGCTGGGCGGCGTGGCGCTGGAGCCAGAAGTTCGCATCCTGGCCGCGGCTGCTGATTTGCGCGCTCTCGCTCTCGGCACTTCTCTACACGCACTACGTGCCTGGATTCGCCGCCTGGGCCGGCGTCAACGTCCTGCTGGTGCGCCAGGCCCGCCAGCATCCGGCCCGCTGGCTTGTCGGGAATGCGGCCGTGCTGGCCTCGTATTTGCCATGGATCACGCTTACGTCGATGCTCACAGCCTGGCGGGCAAGGCCTGGATTATTGCTGGTGACCGGCGACACTCTGGCCGAAACCGTGGTCAAGCTCGGCTACGGAACCTTCTCGTTTCTCTACGGTGAAGCGGTCCCGGCATGGGTGCTGCCTGTGGCCGCGCTGCTGGCGGTTCCCGCCGTGTGGCTGCTGTGGAGAGGCGCGCAATCGGAATGGCGATTCCCCATTGCCGCTACAGCCGTGCTCGGATTCGCGGTGGTGGCGGGATGGGTTTCCTACGCGTTCGTTCCGGCGCGGCTCTTGTTCCTGTTGCCGCTCGTGCTGCTCGCGATCGCGGCAGGCGCATGCTGCAACGGTCGCGGAGCGACCCTGATCGTGGCCGCGCTGGTCGCGGTGAACGCCGCCGGCATCGTGACGTACTTCCAGGGACGCGATCTGCTCAACATCGGCTACATCGCGCCGCTGGACCGCATGGCTCGCGACGTCGCCGCCGGTTCATCGCCCGCGGACACCGCCGTTCTGGTGGACGGGCCGAATCTGAGCAGTAACGTGGTCGAATACTACTTGCCAGGTTTCACTGTCCGGCAAATCTTCACTAGGGAAGAAGCGGACCTAGCCTGGCGGGAAGTCAACGCTTCCGGGATCCGGCACGTGTGGCTGCTGCGCAATCCGCACGATGTCACACCAGGACGTTCGCTGGAGCGCCTGGAGACCGAGCTCCGGGCATCGCCGAAGTACGCCGCTCGACTTCATCCGTATATTTCGTATTCGTCTGTCCACAAGCTGCTGATGCGAGTCGTAAGAATGCAGGTTTCCTCGGACTGGATGTACTCTGCCTGGGAATTCGAGAAGAAATAACGTAAGGGCGATATAATTGCGGACTGCCCGGCGAAAAGCGCACACTACACACAGGAGGCCCCTATGACCAGATCGCTGCTCCCAACGCTGACCATCGTTTTCGCTAGCGCCTTCGCGGCGCCGACAATAAGCGCCGCCCAATCCTTCAAAGTTGAGAAATTCGATATCAAGGGTGACGGTGGCACCGACTATGTTGCCGTGGAATCGGCCACCGGTCGCGTATTTGTTTCCCGCGGCACGCACATGATGGTGGTGGACGGACCCACGGGCAAAGTGGTCGGCGATATTCCCGATACACCGGGCGTCCATGGCGCCGGGATCGCCACCAGAGCGGGTCACGGTTTCACCACCAACGGCGGCAATTCGACGGTCACGATGTTCGATCTGAAAACGCTCGCCGTCATTAAGCAGATTCCCGTGATGCAGGGGGGCCTGGACGGCATCACGTACGACGAGCCGGATGACAAAATCATCCTGACGAATCACAGCCGGCCGGTCGGCACGCTGACCGCGATCGATCCCAAGACGGGAGACATCGTCGGCACAGCCGAGCTCGAAGACAATTCGCCTGAAGGCGCCGCGGCGGATGGCAAGGGCCACATCTTCGTCAACAATGAGCGCAAGAACACGATCCAGGTGATCGACGTGAAGACCTGGAAAGCGACTGCCTCCTGGCCGCTCGCGCCCTGCGAAGGTCCCACGGGCATCGCTTACGACAAAGCTTCGGACCGGATTTTTTCGGGCTGCAACAATACTTCTGTCGTAGTGGACCCGAAGACGGGCAAGGTCGTGGCGACCATCAAGAACGGCACGCGCGTGGACGCGCTCGGTTGGGATCCGGGGAAAAAGTTGATTTTCATCCCGAACGGCGGCGAGGGCAACGTCACGGCGGTTCATCAGGATTCGCCTGACAAATACACCGTGGTGGACACGGTGGCCACGTTCGCAGGAGCCAAGACGATCGCCGTGGATCCGAAAACCCACAACGCGTACCTCTTTCAGCCGGAGCGCGGGCCTGCTCCGCCCCCCGCCGCCGATGCGCCGCAAGGGAAGGGGCGCGGCCGCGGCCCACTCGGCCCGATCGTGGCGTCCTGGTTTATCGTGATCAAACAGCAGCGCTAGCTGATGATCCCCTTACGCACCGCGTAGAGAATCAGCTCCGGCGCGCTGTGCAGGTTCAGCTTTTGCAGGATGTGGGTGCGATGGGTCTCGACCGTGTACAGGCTGAGATTCAGCAGGCTCGCGATTTCCTTGTTGCTCTTCCCTTCGGCGACCAGTTGCAGCACCTCCCGCTCGCGCGTGGTCAGCAGCTCGTAGCTGTCCTCGGCGCCGACTTCGTCGAGCTGGTGCATGTAGTCTTCTTTGAGCAAGCTGCGCACGGCCGGGCTAAAGAACGATTTCCCCTCGGTAATGGCTCCGATGGCCGAAATCAAATCGTTCTCGGCGGAATCCTTGAGCAGGTACGCCCGCGCGCCGGCTTTGAGCGACCGGATGACGTAACTCTCGTCCTTGTGCATGCTGAGAATCGCGACGGCCGTGTCCGGGTTCCGATTCACGATTTGGCGCGTGGCTTCGACACCGTTTAACTGCGGCATGGCGATATCCATAATCACCACGTCAGGGTGCTCCGCCTCCGCCATTTCCACGGCCTGGCGGCCGTCCGCGGCTTCGCCGACAACTTTCAGGTCCGGCTGGCGTTCCAGCAGCAGGCGCAACCCGTTGCGCATCACGGTATGATCGTCGGCCAAAAGAATACGCGTCACGTTCTTAAACTCACAGAGGCTAACTCGCCAGAGGCAATTCTACGTTCAACTTCGTCCCCGATCCGGGATTCGAGCTGATGTGGAACGCGCCGCCCAAATGGCGCACCCGCTCCTCCATCCCGACCAGGCCTAGCCCGCGCACGCGCCGCGCATCGAATCCGCGGCCGTCATCTTCCACCGAAAGCACGATTCTGGAATCCTCCCGGCGCACGACCACGCGCACGGTGCGGGCCTGGGCGTGCCGCGCGCAATTGTGCAAGGCTTCCTGGACCACGCGATAGATGCAAGTGCGCAACGCATCCGGCAGCTCTCCGGCGGAATCGGCTGCTGCCACCTGAACCCGGATTCCGGTGCGCTTCGATACCTCGCGCGCCTGCCACTCCAAAGCGGGAACCAGCCCGAAATCGTCCAGCATGGACGGCCGCAACAATAGCGTCATGTTGCGGATGATGTTCACGCTCGCTTCGGCCAGTTTCTTGATCGAGTCCACGTGCTGCCGCACCTGCATGGCGTTGGGCGGAACATTGGCTGCCGCGTTGCCGGCTTCCATCAGCAAGGCCGAAAGCGATTGGCCGACTTCGTCGTGCAATTCGCGGGAAATATTGCGCCGCTCTTCTTCCTGCGCCGAGACGAGGCGGGCCGAAAGCTCCGCCAATTCCTGCTGCGTCTGCAACCCTTCCTGATACCGCCGCTCCAGCTCCCGTTCCAGTCCCAGCGTGCGCCAGATGGTGAATCCGGCCAGCAGCAATCCGGTTCCGACCGCGATGGCCAGGATCAGCGCCAGCCGGCCGCGCAGCCGCGCGAAGGTTTCGCTCATCCGGGCATCGGAGGCTGCCATTTGCCGCTCGCTGATGGCATCCAACTGGTCCACCATCTGGATCAACTCGGCGCGATGCTGGCGAACCTGCGTGGAGAGATACTCCGACCCGCGCACTTGACGGTTTTCGGCGGGAATCTCAGAGATGAAGCTCAGCAGCTTCCAGTACAGTTGCAGCTCGGATTTCAGTTCAAGCAGCGCCGCGTTCTCGGAGGAATCGATGAACTCCGCGCATTCGGCCAAGGCGTGGTCGGTTTGCTCGCGCGTCCTGGCGAATCGTTCGATTTGCGCCGCGCTGCTGGCCGCATCGGGCGAGAGCAAATAATCGCGCATGATGATGGCCGATTGGTAGATTCCACTCCGAACCCGGTCGATGGCGCGGCCGCGGGACAAGTAGTTGTCGCGCTCCTGCCGGTCGCTGGTGCGTACCTGCTCCAGGGTTCCGAGCGCGTAGCCGCCCGCCACCAGCATCAGGAGGAGGAGGCTTCCAAACCCTGCCACCAGCAACGGTCGCCCACCTGCGTGTCGAGCTGTTCTGGGCGCCGACGACATCCGAATCCTAAGTCTAACGCGAGCAGGGATCTAAGGAATACCGTCTACATGGGATTGCCCGTCGGGCCTCCGAAGCCATTTAATGGAGGAAAGCCAGTATGAAACAAGCGAACTCAATCGTAATGGGGTTGACTGCGATCGCCTTCTTGTCCGTCGCAGCCTGTTCACGAAAAGTGGCTGCCGTCAGCAAACCCGCCGAAGTTACTCCGGTGGCCACTGTTTCGTCGCCGAGACCCGCGCCTCCCCAGGCGAAGCAGACAACGTCGGCTCCCACCAGGCAGGTGGCCGCCGCGCCAAGTAAATCCAGCACCATGCCGGCGAACGTCCGGAAGACCCTGAATGACGAGCTGGCCAAACTTGAGGACGCGCTCTTCGATTACGACAAAAGCTCCATCCGGTCCGATGCCAGCGTGGCATTGAAGGACGATGTCAACGTCATCCGCCAGATCCTGTCCGACTATCCCAACCAGAAACTGGTCATTGAGGGCCATGCGGACGAGCGCGGATCGGCGGAATACAATTTGGCGCTGGGCGACCGGCGCGCGCATGCCGTCGAGGAGTTCCTGGCCTCGATGGGCATTCCCGGCCCGCAGTTGGCCGTGGTGAGTTATGGCAAGGAACGGCCCGTTTGTACGGAGGAAAACGAAAGCTGCTGGCAAAGAAATCGCCGCGCCCACGTGACCGCTGCTCCTTAGAGCTTTAAAAGTTCGATCTTCCTACGCACCCTGCCGGAGCGAGACCCCCGCCGGACCCAAGCAGTCCCCGGCGGGGGCTTTTTTGTTTAAAACAGGTACACTGTCCTCTATGCGTGTAGCTCCCGGTATGTAATTCGGGCGCACAAGGAGGCCGAATGAAGTGGTACTACGCGGAAGGCGGGCGGCAGGTCGGCCCGGTGGAAGAATCTGCCCTGGATGAACTTGTGCGCCAGGGCGTGGTGCGAGACGACACTCTGGTCTGGCGCGAAGGGATGTCCGCCTGGCAGCGGCACGGCGCTGTGCGGGGCGGTTCCGGCGCTCCCGCGGCCCCTCCGCCCCCGCCAGCGGCTTCTGCAGCTTCGACCGGGGCGGCAGCAGCCCCCAGCGAGACCCGATATTGTTCCGAGTGCGGCCGGCCTTATCCTGCCAGCCAGCTCACCAGCTACGGAGAGGCCTCGGTCTGCCCGCAGTGTCAGCCCGCTTACATACAGGGGCTCAAATCGGGAGCGGGGGCCCGCCATTTTGGCGGTTTTTGGATTCGATTGGTGGCCCGCGTTATAGACTGGGTTCTCATTGGCGTAGTCATGTGCGTCATATTTGTACCGGTGGTGCTTATTACGGGTGGTGTCGGGGCAGTATCCAGAGACTTGGCGTATGGAAACCGTGCGACGCCGGATAGTCTTCAGGCAATTGGGGTCATGTGGATCCTAGGGAGCATCTGCCTGGCAATAGTGATCCCGGCATTGTACGAGATCTATTTTGTGTCACAACGTGCCGCAACACCTGGCAAACTCGCACTTGGGCTGAAGATTATCCGGGCTGACGGCGGTCCAATCACTATTGGATTAGCAACCGGCCGGTTTTTCGCGCGCATTCTAACCTCGTTAATACCGCTTGAGATCGGGTATATCATCGCGGGCTTTGACAGCCAAAAGCGGGCACTTCACGATTACATCTGCAGCACCCGCGTGGTTTATGCGCCTTAAGCGCGGACAGCCCAGTACAGGACAACGACGATCACGCCGGTAAAAACAGCCAGCGCGTCGTAGGCGAATCTGGACCGGTAACGAGTGCGCAGGTCCTCGCCTCCACAGGCATCGCAGAATGGAGCGTCGGGCGACAGCACCGTCCTGCAATCCATGCATTCCTGTTCGTGGCTGGAAAGTGGTCTTTCTCGCATGACCTAAGGTAAATCGCCGAGGCCGGCCCTAGGATGGGCCGCAGGGTCCAGTTCGTCACCCAAATAGTTATAGGCCCGGAGCCGCGGTCAGGTACCGTGACGGCGGGCTCCGGTCCCCGGCGAGAGCGGAGTTTTTTCCCGCAGAATGGCCCTCTACGGCAGGACTAATCTCCCAGGACCGTCCCAGGACTTGGGTTCGTTGCAAGGCCCTGTTTTTGGCGTCAAGATAGAAGTTATGAAGCGCGGCACAATCTTGCCTTTTCTGCCTTTCCTGCTCCTCGGAGTGAGCGCCTGTAACTCGGATCCGAAGGCACAGGCGCAGCGATACCTGGATAACGGAAACAAGTTCTTCGCCAAACAAAAGTACAAAGAAGCCGCGATCATGTACAAGAAGGCGTTGAGCAAGGATTTGAAGTTCAGCGAGGCATATTACCGCCTGGCGCTGACAGACCTTCAACTCGGCGCTCCGGGGGAAGCGGTGGCCATGCTCCGCCGGGCGGTCGGGGACGAGAGTTACAAGAACAACGACGCCCTAATTCAACTGGCCAATATCTACCTGATCGCCTCCGCCCAAGACGAGAAGCAGCGGCCCCAGCTCCTGGAGGAAGCCTCGGAGCTGGCCGGCAGGCTGCTTCAATCCGATCCGCAGTCTTACGACGGCCATCGCCTGGCCGGCGAGGTTGCGCTGCTGAAGCAGGATCCAAAAACAGCTATTACCGAGCTGCGGACCGCCGATAAGGCCAAGCCGAATCAGTCCGAGGTGGCGATGGCGCTCTACGAATCGCTGATCCAAGATAAACAGGACGGGGCTGCGGAGAAATTGGCCCGCGATTTCATCGCCCACGAGAAAACCTTCGGTCCCATGTACGACCGGCTGTACATCCAGTACATGACCGGGAAGCGGTTCAACGATGCGGAAGAAATCCTGAAGCTCAAGACCCAAAATAATCCCAAGTCGACGAGTTACCTCATTCAGTTGGCAGGGCACTACGTCCTGACGCAGCGGCGGTCGGAAGCAGACGCGGTGCTCCGGCAGTTGAACGATGACAAACAATTTCCGGACGGGCACCTGCTGGCAGGGGATTTCTATCTGGGACGCCTGCGGGAATTCGAACTGGCGAAACAGCAGTACGAAGCGGGGATGGCTGCTTTCCCCAAAGATAAGGCGCTCTACCAAAAGCGCCTGGTGGAGGCGTACGCTCGAAGCGGAAGCATGCTGCAGGCGAGCCAGCTCGTGGACAAGCTGCTAAAAGAAAATCCCAAGGACAACGACGTCATCGCCATGCATGCGGCACTGTTGTTGACCGGGGGAAGCACGGACCAGGTGAACCAGGCTGTGAACGATCTGCAAGGCCTGGTGGGCAAGAACCCCTCGAATCATCTGGTGAAATACGACTACGCTCGCGCCCTGCTGGTTCAGGCCTCCCAGAGCGGCAGCGACAAAAATATTCAGAACAGCAAGATGGATCAGGCGCGCATTCAGCTCGAGGACGCCATTAAGCTCCGCCCGGATTTTGTCCCCGGCCGCGAGTTGCTGGCTCGACTCTATCTTTCCAATTCCAACAAGCCCGATTTCGGCAAAGCCCTCCAGGCTGCCGAAGACCTGTTGCGGGTCGATCCCAGAAACCTGACGGGGCACCTGACTCGTTCGGCGGCGCTGCTGAGTTTGGGCGGTGCGGATAAGGCCAACATGGATAAGGCGCGGGAGGAGCTGAAGGTGATTAGCCAGCTCTATCCCCAGAATCCGGATGCGCGCTATCAGATCGGCTTGATGGCGTACCAGGACAAAGACTACAAGAGAGCCGAACAGACCTTCGAGGCTCTGTACCGGGAAAATCATGATAACCGCGGATTGTTGGGAATCACCGAAACCCTGTCGGCCCAGAACCGGATGGATGATGCCATCAAGGAACTCGACAAAGCGATCGCCGCTGATGCCACCCGCCGGGATCTGATACTCGGCCGGGCGAACCTTTACGTCCGGGCGCAGCGATACGATCAGGCCGTCGCCGCCTACAAGTCAATGCTGGAAAAAGAGCCGAGCAATCCCGATCTCCTCTTCCGTCTTGGCGAGACGTATCGCCGGAAAGGCGATATCAATGCGGCGGCCGATACCTTCCGCAAATGCAGCCAGGCGGCTCCCAACAGTACCCTGCCTTTACTTCAACTCGCGCTGATTCTGGAGACCACGGGGCCCGCGGATCAGGCCAAGGCAGTGTACGAACGCATCCTCAAAATCGATCCCAATCAGGCCGTCGCGTTGAATAATCTGGCATTCCGCAAGGCCGAAGAGGGCCAGGATCTCGATTCGGCGCTTACGATGGCGCAGCGCGCTCACCAGATCGAGCCCAATGCAAGCGCCATGGCCGACACGCTCGGCTGGATTTACATCAAGAAGAACCTGAGTGGGGAAGCGGAACAGATCTTCAGCGATCTGGTAAAGAAGGAACCCGCCAATCCGACCTTCCGGTATCACTACGGGATGGCATTGGTCCAAAAAGGCGACAAACTGTCCGCCCGGCGCGAACTGGAAACGGCGCTCAGGAACAAGCCCTCCAAGGACGAAGCGGGAAAAATCCAGGACCTGTTGACGAAATTATAGGGTCCGATTGAATTCCGTTCCTTACGTTGTCCCATTCGGGGCCGTTCTCGCCCTGCTCGGTCTCCGGCCCCTGCTCGGGCTATCTCCTCTTGCCGAGCAGATGCTTTGGATCGGGGTGATGACCCTCACGCTTTTGTTTGTCGCCCGCCCGGCCCTGGACTTTCGAATCCGTAACTGGCCAGCGTCCATCTTCCTGGGCATCGCGGTTTTTGCGATCTGGATCGGTCCGGATCTGCTCTTTCCCGGATATCACTCCTACAAGTTGTTTTCGAACGCCGTCACCGGCTCGGTTGCGGCCGTTCTGCCGGAATCCAGCCGTAGCGATCCTGCCGTGCTGATCCTGCGGACCTTGCGTGCGGCCGTGTTCGTGCCGATCGCGGAAGAATTGTTCTGGCGAGGCTGGCTGATGCGGTGGATTACCTCGCAGGATTTCGCGAAGGTTCCGCTGGGGACGTGGTCGCCGCGCGCCTTCTGGATCGTGGCTGTGCTGTTCGCTTCCGAGCACGGGCCGCTCTGGGATGTCGGGCTCGCCGCCGGGATTCTGTACAACTGGTGGATGCTGCGAACCAAGCGCCTGGGAGACCTGATCCTGGCGCACGGCGTGACGAACGCCTGTCTGAGCGCGTACGTGGTGTTCGCCGGCCGGTGGGAATACTGGGGCTGAACGAGCGCACAGGGCGCGGCCGCACTATTGGCCACAACCTGCTGAATCAGCCGCGCTCCGTTGTGCGCGGCAAGGAGCGCGCTATTCCGGCTTGCGGAACAGACTGTCGAAGGCAGCACGAGCGTCGTTTGCGTTTCGCGGCTCGGGTAGGCTGGTGCCTGCCGGGCCGGTGGGAATCGCTGCCGGCGCGGGGTGCGCCGCATCGCGCGCCACCGTGACGCGAGGCTTAAAAAGCTCGCAGGTGTTGGCCTGATCTTTCACCGCGATCCGAACAGGAATTGGCTTCAGGCATTGGAATCGCGTCGACGGCTCGAAGTGGGCGCACTGCTTGCAGCAGTGCAGAGCCGTAGCGCACTTGGGGCACTGCCCTTTGAAATCGGTTCCCTCCGGCAGCAAGGTGGAGCAGTTGAAGCATCGCGAGGCGGTCACCGCCTGAACCAGCCGCGGCAAGCGCGGGCCCGTCACATCGATCGGAGGACGCGGGCCTTGCGGGCGTGGGCGCTCCTCGCGCCGGTCGGATCCATTGTCTGAGTAGGAGCGGTCGGAGTCCTGATAGCCCCGTTGCCGGTACTTACGGTCGCCTTCCATAGAATGCAGGTTGGCACTCCTTTTCGTTTACACGATTGTCGTCGATGCGATGCTGGGATTCTTAGGATTCAATCGGGTCTGCAGAGTCGCGAGACGCCGGGTCATCCGGATGGGGAAGTCGGACACCCGCGAGAACGTCTAAACCACTATGTACCACACACTGGGCAGAGAATCCAGCAAAAAAATGTTCTATGCGCTCAACCGTTCTTCGGCAGTACGAAACGCCGGCTTTAGCCCCGCGATCGCGATTCAGCCCGCCTGGGACTCGCCGGCCCATTTCAACAAGGCGTTACAGGGGCGATTCAACGGATCGTCAAAGTGATTCGGGGCGATCCGGACCGAAAATCCAAGGCGTCCGGTGGCATAAGGAACGATATCGCGGCCGAACAGAAACGATTTCCCGTTCTGCTCCCTGGGTTCCAGCACCAGCACTTGAACCTCTTCCAGTTCCCCTTCTGGACCCACCCGGCCGACCAACGCTTCCACACGAACGTCGTCCGGTTTCAGCCCCGCCAGGTCCACATTCGCGCGCAAAGCCACGGGCGAGCCTGTGGAAACCGTGTCAGCATCGATACTGCAATCGGTAAAGCGCACCCGCGGCCAGTTCTCGGCCACCGTATGGCTCCAGCGCACGCGTTCGCGAACCGACTGGAAGTGTCCCTCGGAAATGATCTGAAACGCGCGGTGCGCCGGTTCGTACAGTTGGGTTCTGTATTCCTCCACCATGCGCTGGCAATTGAAATGGGCGCTCAGATACCGCAGGGATTGCTTGACGCGGTGGATCCAGGCCTCGGGGACTCCCTGGTCCCGCTCATAGTACAGCGGCACGATTTCGTTCTCCAGGGCCGAATAGATACCGGCCGCGTGGGCATCGTCGCGATCCGGCGAATACGGCTCCCGGTCGCCGATGGCCCAGCCTCCCGCCGCGTCTTCGGCCTCGTCGAACCAGCCGTCCAGGATGCTCATGTTGAGCGCACCGTTCATGCCGGCTTTCATGCCGCTGGTGCCCGAAGCCTCTTCGCCCCGGCGCGGAGTATTGAGCCAGATATCGACGCCTCCCACCAGCTCGCGCGCTACCTGAATCCCGTAGTCCTCCACGAAAATCACGCGGCCGGACAGCTCCGGATCGCGCGAAAACTGGACGATTTCACGGATTAGCGATTTTCCGGGCACATCCTGCGGGTGTGCCTTCCCGGCGATCACCAACTGCACCGGACGCGTAGGGTGGCAGAGGATTTTCTTGAGGCGCGCCAGATCCCGGAAAATCAGCGTCGCGCGCTTATACGTGGCGAAACGCCGCGCGAATCCGATGGTCAGAGCCTCCGGGTCAAGAACGTCCTGAAGACGACGGATCTCGGGCGCCGAGGCGTTCCGCGCCACCGCGCTGGCGATCACGCTTTCGCGCACGAACGCCACCATGCGCCGCTTGCGGCGCCGATGCGCCTCCCATAGCTCGGAGTCTGGAATATCGCTGATCTGTTCCCACACCTTCGGCTCGGCGTGGCCCTCCCGCCAGTCGGGTTGCAGGTACTGATCGTAGAGCGCCGCGAAATCGCCGTTGATCCAGGACGGCAGATGCACGCCGTTGGTGATCGAAGTAATCGGGATCTCCCAAACCGGAAGCCTCGGCCAGAGGCCTTCCCACATGTGTTGCGAAACTGTGCGGTGCAGCTTGCTTACGGCGTTCCGGTAGGCCGAAGTCTTGATCGCCGCGATGGCCATCGAAAAGGGCTCCGATCCGTCGTCCGGATTGCGGCGGCCCAGGGACATGAACTCATCGAAACCGATGCCGCCTTCCCGGCAATACGGCTCGAAGTAGTGCCGCATCAGCCCCGTATCGAACAGGTCAATGCCCGCCGGCACCGGCGTGTGCGTGGTGAACACGTTGTTGGTGCGCGTCGCTTCCAGGGCTTCCTCCAGGCTCAACTGATGGTCCTTCATCAGCAGCCGGATGCGCTCCACGGCCTGGAACGCCGAGTGGCCTTCGTTCATGTGATACACCGTCGGCCGCAGCCCGAGCTCCCGCAGCACTCGCAAGCCCCCGATTCCGAGGGCGATTTCCTGGCAAATCCGCTTGTGATGGTCGCCGGCGTAGAGCTGGCCGGTGATATCGCGATGGAACGGATCCGGGTTGTGCGGAATGTTGCTGTCCATCAGATACAGATTTATGCGGCCCAAGTTGATGCGCCAAACCTTCAGGAAAACCGTCGTGTCGCCCGCCAGCACATCCACGATCATTTCGCTGCCATCCGGACGAGTCATCGGAGCGATGGGCAGGGAATAAAAGTCGTTAACCGGAGTCCGCTCCTGCTGCCAGCCGTCCGGATCGAGCGATTGCCGGAAATATCCGCGCTGGTACAGCAAACCCAGGCCGACCAGCGGCAGAATCGAATCGCTGGCGGCTTTCAGATGATCCCCGGAGAGCACGCCCAAGCCGCCCGAGTAGATGGGCATGCAGTCCAGCAGGCCGTACTCCATCGAAAAATACGCCACCAGCATGTCGGAGGCGGCAGCGGTTTGCGCCGCCATATAGGCGTCCAGCGTTTCGCACGCGCGCCGGTACAGCGCCAGGTAGCGAGGATCGCGCGCCGCCCGCTCCAGCGTCTCCTGCGGCACCCGGCCGAGCATCACGACCGGATTATGGTTGGATGCCTTCCAGATCCCCGGATCCAGCCGCCGGAACACCGCGCGTTGCGCGTGATGCCAGCTCCACATCAGGTTCAGGCCAAGTTCCGGCAGCCGGCTCAAGGCCGGAGGGAGAGCTGGCTTTACCAGGAACTCCCTCAGGGGGCGAATCTGAAACGACATCGTGAAGGACTAAAGAACTTGAGCATAGCAGAAGGAGCCTCGTATCAGGGAATTCGCGATATCCTGGAGAATGCTCGCCATGCTGCGCTCCTCCGTCGTTGCGCTGCTGTGCGCTTGTTTGCTCGCATCCTGCGGCGGCTCGAAGAAGCCGATCGTCGTCGGTTCGAAGGACGAGACCGAACAAATCCTGTTAGGCGAAATTGTAGCGCAACACCTGGAGCACCGCCTGGGCCGGAGCGTCGAGCGCCGGGCCGGACTCGGCGGCACGGCGGTTCTGTATCAGTCGCTGATTTCCGGCGATGTCGGGATCTATCCGGAATACACGGGCCTGATCGAATCCGAAATCTTGAAGGAGCCGGCCAATCCCGATCCCCAGATCCTGCTGACCCGGGTGCGATCCCAAATGGATATGGCGCAGATCGCGGTGCTCGATCCGCTCGGCTTCGACAACCCTCCGGCCTTGGTGGTCAGCGCCGCCGGCTCCGAAAAGCTCGCGAACTTGAGCAACGCCGCGCGCGCGAACCGGCGCTGGAAGCCCGGCTGGAGTTACGATTTTCAATCGCGTTCCGACGGGCTGGCCGCGCTGGCTCCCTATCATCTGTCCTTCGATCCGCCGCGCATTTTGCAGGCGAAACAGCTTTTCCCCGCGCTGGAGAAAGGCGACGTGGACATGATCGCTCTGCGCGCCACAGACGGCCATCTGGCGTCTCCGGACTGGACGATCTTGGCCGACGACCGGAAGGTTTTTCCTGCGTATCAGGCGTGCCTCCTCGCGCGGAAGGATCTGCTGGCGGCCGAACCCGCCTTGCGTCCCGCCCTGGCGGAGCTTTCGGGCAAAATCCAGGCCGACACCATGCGGAAGCTGAACGCCGAAGTAGACCGGGATCATCGACCGGTGGCCGCCGTCGCGTCCGATTTCCTGGCGCAGGCCGGCCTGCGATAGCCCCAATCAACGTTTTCGAGGTCCCAGACGTTTTATGTGGCGAGGAATGCTGGAAGCGGCGCTCATGGGCGAAATCCCGCGCGAAACAGCAGGATCATTCGATCAGGTGGTCCGGCAACGCGAAGCCCAGGTGCTGCGGACGGCTTTCCGCATCCTGGGCAACTGGGCGGACGCGGAAGACGTCGCGCAGGAGGTTTTCTTGCGGCTGCACCGGCACGGGATTGGGTTCGCGAATAATGGTGCGGCGGGAGCATGGCTCTACCGGGTCACCGTGAACTTGTGCGTCGACCGGGCGCGCGCGAAACGGCCTTCGCAGGAGATCCTCGAAGTGCCCAGCCGCGAGCGGTCTGCCGAAGCCTCGGTTTTGCTCGAAGAGAAAAAACGGCTGCTGATGGCCGCGCTGGCGATGTTGCCGGTGAAGGAACGGGCGGCCGTCGTGCTTCGCGAAATCGAAGGGCTGTCAACGGCGGAAGTGGCCGAGGCGCTGGGATCTTCCGAGGTGACCGTGCGGAGCCAGATCTCGAAGGCGCTGGTGCGGCTGCGGGGGATCTTGAATCGGGAGGAAGTATGACCGAACAGGAAATGCGCGATCTGTTTCGCGAGATGCGCGATGAGCCCGTTCCAGCGGATTCGCTGGCTCGGGTGCGGGCGCGACTGGCGAATCGGGCCCCGAGAAGACACTGGTGGATCTTGGTTCCGGCCGCGGCAGTGGCGTTGAGTATTGTCTCGGTTGTGATGTTCCGGCCGGCGCCGCCTCCGATTCCCGGTCCCGTGATCGTGGCGAAGACTGCGCCGCCGCCGGTGAAAATCGCGCCGGTGCAGATTCCTCCGCGGCCAAAGCGAGCGCGGCCGAAACCAGTCGCCGCCGTGCCAGTATCGATGATCCGGATCGAAACCCCGGATCCGGAAGTCGTGATTCTGTTGGTGAACTAAGGAGCAATGTATATGCGCACACTGATGGCGATTTTTCTCGCAGCAGGTCTGCTCGCAGCGCAGGAGAAGCCGGCCGAGGCAAAACAGGAGCCCCGGGAAGCAGCGACCATCCCGGTGAAAACGTTGACTGGGGATTCCTTCGATCGCATGGTCAAGCTGCTGCGAGTCTTTCCCGCGAACCTGGAAGCCGACAGCAATCTCCGCACGATCGTGGTCTACGCTCCCAAGGATGTGATCGAGCAGATGCGCAAAGTGGTGGCCGAACTCGACCGGCCCGGCAGCGAAGCGGCTATCGGACGAAACATTGACATGACCATGACGTTCCTGAAGTGCTCCACACGACTCATCCAACCGCCGCCTGGTCCGCTTCCGGCGGATATGGAGCCAGTCGCAAAACAACTACGCGCCGCAACGCAGTACAAAAACATCGAGATGCTGGATGTCATTCCTCTCCGCTTGCAGGAGGGGAAGCCAACCGAGCAAGCCTTTCGTCTGCCGGGAACAGGTCCGGCCGTAACCGGAAATATCAGTCTCCGTCCCGAGGCCGTCAGCCGCAAGGACCAGGGCCGCTACGTGCGTTTCGGGCAAGTGCGAATCGGCCTGAGGGCTCCTTTCCCTGTGCCGGGATTCAACGCAGGCCCAGGCCAGCCTCAACCCGTGACTCAATACCAGTACAGCGATTTGGGCCTGACCACATCCGGCGACTTCATGGAAGGCCAAAAGACAGTTCTAGGCAAAATTTCCGGAATGGACGAAGACAGTGCCATCTTCGTTGTGATCGCGCTCAAGGTTTTGGATTAGCGTTTATCCGCGTTCATTCGCGGCCATTTCGGTCCGCGGCTCCGGCCGCACGCCGAGCTGCCGCAGGCACCGGTCGATCCACTGCTTGGTCAGCTTCTCCTGCACGCCGTTCTGCGACAGCCTGGTCCGCAGCGTGCCCCAATCCACGTGATCCAGGTGCTGGTCCTGGTTGAAGCAGGAGAATACCACCGTCTCTTCGCCGGTCTTAGGATCCTTGTGAAGCTGCAAGCACTGCGCGCAGATCTCTTTCATCATGCACTGCATGGGCGAATTGATGCTGCCGATGGCCTTGTGATCGGGTTTCAGGAACGGCGCCAGCACCGTGTGCCGCGCGCGCGCTACCGCGCCCATCATCGCGTCCGATCCGATCACCACCAGCCGGTCAACAGAGTGCAGCGAGAGCTCGGTTTCGTCCAGATCGCCGCGCCCGTACGCTAGGACAGCCTCGACGATGTTGCCGACGAACGCCTTGTCCTGCACGCGGCCGGGAGTGAATCCGGGAGCCTCGTCGCAGCACCACACGACGACATCAGCCGCTTTCTCGATCTCCTCGACCTTATACCGATCGATGATCTTCTTGTACCCCGCGAAATAAATCGTGCGCGACCCTTGCGCGCGTAGTTGCTGCCCGATGGAGAACAAAACGGCGTTGCCGAGTCCCCCGCCGATCAGCAGCACCGTTTCCTGCGAAGGCGTTTCGGTCGGCGTGCCCGTGGGACCCATCAGGATGATCGGCTCGCCGGGCTTGAGCAGCGCACATAAGTCGGACGACCCTCCCATCTCCAGAACGATGGTCGAAAGCAGGCCCTTTTCGCGATCGACCGATGCGCCGGTGAGCGCCAGTCCTTCCATGCCGAGCACAGTTCCGTTCGCGCGCGGCGCCAGCGTTTCGTAATTCTGAAGCCGGTAGAACTGTCCCGGCTGGAACGCGCGGGCGGCGGTCGGCGCTTCCGCCACCACTTCGACGATGTTCGGCGTGAGCCGGATCACGTCCTTCACCACGGCGCGCAGTTCGCGATTGAGTTTCTGGAGCAGCGCCGCCGGTTCGGGCGCGGCTGGCAGCGTTCGCGCGAGCAGCCGCGACACCACCGGATAACCCTGCTTGGCGCTGGCCATCGCCTTCACCACGTTGCCCGCGAAACTTGGATGCAAATCGCCGAAGAAGCTAATGCCGCGCCCGTCTTTGCGGATCGACATGAGCACCGCGGCCTGCGCGGGCTTGGCCACGCGCTCGGGTTTCACCGGATGCCCGTCTTCACCTACCGCCTGGAACCATTTGCCGTCGAGGAACACGTTGTGCTGATCTTCGCGTCCGAGCACCGTATTCGGCTGCGTGCCCGCCGCGACCAGAACCGACTTGGCCGGCATCCTCACCTGTTCGCCCGATGCAGCCTTGAGATGCAGCGCCGCCGCGTGGCCGTACTGATCGAGTTCGACCGCCTCCGGCGTCAGCGATTCCGCGAACCGGATGCCTTCCTCGAGAGCCTTGGCGACCTCCTCGTGATTGAGCGTGTAACTGGGCGCATCGATCAGCCTGCGCCGGTACGCGATGGTGACTCCGCCCCATTGGTTGAGCAGCGCGGCGAGCTTGGGATCACGGCCCTCGCGAGCTGCAAGAGCCCGCTCGGCGCGAATCGCGTAGGCGTGCTTCAGAAACTCGTCCGCCGTTTCCGTTTCCTCGGCGCTCCAGCCGGCGCGAACTTCGCTGGCGCCTTTTTCGGCAACCAGAGTTTCGTAGCGCTCCAGGAATTTCTCCACCTGGACCACGTAATAGGCCAGCGACTCCGTGGCCGTGTCGATTGCGGTCAAGCCGCCGCCGATCACCACGACCGGCATGCGCAGTTGCAGGTTCGCGACGGAATTGGTTTTGGCGGACCCGGTGAGTTGCAGCGCCATCAGGAAATCCGATGCCTGCCGAACGCCTCGCGCCAGGCCATTCTTCATCGGGATCACGGTGGGCCGGCCGGCGCCTGCGCACAGCGCCACGTGATCGAATCCCATGGCGAACGCGCTGTCAATGGTGAGTGTGCCGCCGAAGCGCACGCCGCCGAACATGCTGAACTGCTCGCGGCGCTCCAGCAGCAGGCGGATCAGCTTGAGAAAATTCTTGTTCCAACGAACCGTGATGCCGTATTCGGCTACGCCGCCGAAACCGGCCATCACGCGGTCGTCCAGCGATTCGTAAAGTTCGTTGACGTCGTGAATCGGCCGGAACGCCGCCCGCTCGCCGCGGACAGTTACCCCGGAGACATCCTCGGGCAGCGGCTCGATTTTCAAGCCATCGACGCCGATCACCGTGTGTCCCTCGTTCATCAGATGATGCGCCAGCGTGAATCCGGCGGGTCCCAAACCTACCACTAACACCTTGTAACCGGAATCCGGCCGCGGAACCGGGCGCGCGAGGTTCAGCGGATTCCAGCGCGTCAGCAGGCTGTAAATCTCGAATCCCCAGGGCAGTTCCAGCACGTCTTTGAGCGTGCGCGTTTCCACCTGCGGAATGTCCACCGGATCCTGCTTCTGGAAAATGCACGATTTCATGCAGTCGTTGCAGATGCGGTGACCGGTACCGGCCGCCATCGGATTATCCACCGTGGCGATCGCTAGTGCGCCGATGGTGTTGCCCTCCTGCTTGACCAGGTTCATCTCGGAGATTTTCTCTTCGAGCGGGCAGCCGGCCAACGTGATGCCAAAGACACTCTTCTTAAACGAGCCATCTTTTTCCTTCAGGCCGGTGGAGCAACTGTCTTTGCCCTGGTTGTGGCACTTGATGCAGTAGTTCGTCTGATCGAGCGCCGCCGTCAGGTTCATTCCAGCGTCGGTGAGCTTGAATCCTTCGCGATGCCGCCAGTGATGTTCGGGAAGCGCGAGCGCCGCGACGCCGTTTGCTTGCAGAGTCTCCACCGGGATCAACTGCGTCATCTCCAGCTTGTGCGGAACCTTAAACAGCACACCGCCGCGATGTTTCTCGATTCCGGCGGGGCACAGCGCCGCCCAGGCGGCGTACTGCTGCGCGAGATGCAACTGCGGCTGGTGTTCCTGTTCGGCATCCAGCCAGCGCGAGACATGCTCGACAAAGCTCGTTTCGGTTAACGGCTCGTTAAAGAGCGCTTCCAGTTCGGCGCCGACGGCGAGGCCGTTGATCGCGCTTGCCTGTTCCTTGGTGACGCCGCTGATCGCCTTCTTCTGCACGAAGCGGCGCTTCAGAGCATAGAGCGGAGCGAGCGCATGGTGCTTGGCCTGAAGCGCGCGCACTTCGGCGGATATCCCAAACAGCTCGCCTATGAAATCTTCGACGTGCGGAGCCACTTCCACCAGAAGATCCGAGTGCTGTTTGCGCGGCAGCCCGCTGGGGTTGGTCCGGCCCTCGAACAAGCGCTGCGCCAGCGCGGGATTTGCCGATCGAAGCTGCTCCAGGAAAATCTCATCCAGGCGCGCGAGCCCGTCCTGCCGATATAGGTCCTCAAACGAGAGGCCAAACCTGAGGTCGAATTGATCCGAACCGATATGCATCTGTAGGGTCAGCCGGCGGAAACACGGCTGAAATCATCGAGCCGGAAGAGACGCTATGACCCCATCATATCAAGTAGCCCGTCGAGGCCACGTGATCGGCTCGATCAAAAAATTTTGGGGCAAAAAAAGATTTTTGGGAACAAACAAAGCGGGGCCGTCGTCCGTCTATATAACAAAGCAGCACGCTCCCGCGCGGTTCCTTGCCCCCCAACACAAGCCTTCCGCGCGGGGGCACCCAAATTCCATCCTCAAGTATAAAGCAATTCCGGAAACGGTCACTGCGAACGCTGTCCGATTGTGGACAGCGATCGAGATTGAAACTCAATTTTTAAATTCGACGACTCGGGCGATCTTCACGGCCCGATTCTCCAGAAGCTGGCGGAGAACTGCTTCGGGAACCTGGCCATCCGTCTCCACAATCGCCAGCGCCTGCCGGACTTCGCCGGACGTGGGCGCGCTCTCCTGCCGGCCCAGAGAGAAATTGGCGATGTTGATGCCGTTCTTCCCCAGCACGGTGCCGATCCAGCCGATCACGCCTGGAACATCCTCGTTCTTGAAAAACAAAAGATGACCGGTGAGCGAAACCTCGCAGGGGATTCCATCCACCTGCGTGAGGCGCGGGCGGTCGAACAGCACCGCTCCTTCCACGGTCGTCACGCCCGTATCGGTTTCCAGTTCCACTTTGACCGAATCGGAGCGATCCGCACGCGGCTCATGATGTTCGGCGTAACTCAGGCCGCGATCGGCCGCGAATTGCAGCGCGTTGACGACGTTCGCATTCTGCGCCAGCGACCGGCTCAACACGCCCGCCACACCCGCATTGCGGACCAACGCGGTATTCTGCTCGGCGATTTTTCCGCGATACGTCAGCCGTACCGCGCGCGGGTTTCCATTCGCGATGTGCGCCGCGAAAGTCCCCAGCCGCTGCGCAAGGGTCGCGTAGGGCCCGACCGCGCGATACTGCTCGGCCGTCATCGCCGGAACGTTCACCGCGTTCAGAGCCACTCCGCGCTGCAGGTATTCCACCACCTGCTCGACGATGCGCACCCCTACGATTTCCTGCGCTTCTTCGGTAGATCCGCCGATATGCGGCGTGGCCAGCACCGGTTCGAGCGCCAGCAGCGGATCGCCCGCCGGGGGCGGCTCGGTCTGAAAAACGTCCAGCGCGGCTCCGGCGACTTTGGCCGATTGGATCGCGCGTGCCAGCGCTTCGGCGTCCACCAGCTCGCCGCGCGCGCAGTTGACGATCCGCACGCCGGGCTTCATCTTCGCGAAGGCAGCGTCATTCAGCATCCCATTGGTTTCTTTCGTCAGCGCGACGTGCAGCGTGATGTAGTCACTTTGCGCATAGAGCTCGTCGAGGCTCACCAGCGTCACGCCCATATCCGCCGCGCTCTGCGAATTCACGTACGGGTCGGTCGCGACAATCTTCATCTCGAAGCCGCGGGCACGCCGGACCACTTCGCGCCCGATGCTCCCCAGCCCCAAAACACCGAGCGTTTTTCCGCGCAGCTCGGTTCCCATGAACTTCTTCTTTTCCCATTTCCCCGACTTGGTGGAAACGATCGCTTGCGGAAGCGAACGCGCCATCGAGAGCATCAACCCCAGCGTGTGCTCGGCGACCGAGACGGCGTTACCGCCGGGTGTGTTCATCACCAGAACGCCTGCGGCTGTGGCGGCCGGAAGATCGACGTTGTCCACGCCGACGCCCGCGCGCCCGATCACTCTCAGCTTGGACGCTTTCGCCAATACATCGGCATTCACCTTCACCGCGCTGCGCACCAGCAGCGCGTCGGCATCGGCCAGGTACGCAGCGTATTCCTTGGGATTCGAGACCACCACATCCCAACCCGGCTGCGCTTTCAATAGTTCGATGCCCGCCGCGGCGAGCGGCTCCGCTACTAAAATTTTCATTTGCGTGCTAGGCCGTGACGGGTTCTTTTTTCGCGATGGCACGTTCGGCGTACACGCCCTGCACCGCGGCCACGCCCTTGCCGAGCTCCACCGGAACGCCGTTGGCATGCAGGATCAGCTCCAGCTCCGCCACAATCGCGAACAAATCCGGGAAATCGAAATAGCCCAGATGCGCGATGCGGAAAATCTGCCCCTTCATCGATCCCTGCCCGTTGGCGATGATCGCGCCGAAGCGGTTGCGGAATTCCTTGACGATCACGCCCGAATCCATGCCCTTTGGAGCCTTGATGGAGGTCACCGAAGCGCCCGGGCTATCCGGCGCGAACAGCTCCAGCCCCAGCGCGCGGCAGGCTTCGCGCATCGCATGCGCGAGTTGCTGCGCATTATCCACCAGCTTGGCCATGGTGATCTGTTTGATGTAGTTCAAGGCTTCCGCCAGCGCCAGCATCAGGGCGGTGTTCGGCGTCCAGGCCGATTCGCCGCCCGCCGCGCTCTTGCGTTCTTTCTTCAGGCTGAAGTAGTAGTGCGGCAGTTTGGCCGTATCCATGAACGCCCAGGCCTTCGGGCTGATGGACATAAACGCCAGCCCCGGCGGGATCATGAACGCCTTCTGCGATCCGCCGATGCAGATATCGATTCCCCATCCGTCGATATCGATCGGCATGGTGCCCAGGCCCGTGATCGCATCCACCACGAAGATCGCGCCGGTTTTCTTGACTGCTTCGCCCATCGCGCGAACATCGTGCGCCGCGCCCGTCGACGTTTCCGAAGCTTGCACGAACACGCCCTTGGTGTCGGGATTCGCGGCCAGCGCCTGCGCCACCGTTTCCGGCTTCACGGCTTGCCCGTACGGCGCTTCGAGAACCACCGCGTTCAACCCGTACGCCTTCGCGATTTCCACCCAGCGTTCGCCGAATTTTCCCGCCGTGCACACGATCACGCGGTCGCCCGGCGAAAAACAATTCGATACGGACGCATCCATCGCGCCCGTGCCCGATGCGACCAGCACCAGCACGTCATGCGAAGTGCCCAGCACCTCCTTCAAATCTCCCAGCACCCGGCTGTAGAGATCGCGGAAATCCTGCGTGCGATGATGCAGATCGGCGTCCATCATCGCGTGCAGGGCCTTGGGGTAGAGAGGAGTCGGCCCCGGAGTCAACAAGCGCTGCTTTTTAATGTGCATGGGGATTGGACTACTTTTTCAGAATAGCATCGCGTAGACTGAGGGAATTATGGCCCTGAGGACTTTATGGCGTTGATGGATCAAGTGCAAAAAGATATGGTCGCCGCGATGAAAGCGCACGAGGAAGTCCGCCTGGACGCGCTGCGCATGCTCAAGACCGCGCTGATGAAGCACAAGGTGGACACCATGAAGGAGCTCGACGAGCAGAGCGAGCTCCAGATCCTCAACATGCTCGTAAAACAGCGCCGCGAGTCGGCCGAGATGTTCCGCAAAGGAAATCGTCTCGACCTCGCCGAAAAAGAAGAAGCCGAGCTGAAGCTGATCGAATCCTACATGCCCGCTGCGCCGGCCGAAGCGGAGATCGACGCGGCGATCGCGGCGGCCATGGCGGAAACCGGAGTGACTTCGCTTAAGCAGATGGGCGTCGTCATGAAAGCCGCGCAAGCGAAACTCGCGGGCAAGCGCGTCGATGGCAAGGCGTTGAGCGATCGCGTGCGCTCGAAGCTCAGTTGATCGCGCAGCCGATCACGCTTGTGATACGCAAATTCTTCCAACTCGCGATCTGGGGAAATCCCGCGCACACAATTCCGTTCAGGCAACGTTCGGCGCGGCTCGCTCCGCAAGAATCGCCGTCGCCTGAAAACCCGCTTGACTCGGAGTATGGTCCGCGGTATCTAAATTAAGTCCCACGGTTCGACATGAGTTCTTTTGCGATTCAGCAGAGCGCCGCGCTTGGCGAGACAGTGAATGTTCAGGTGGATGCGCTCGCCACCGTCGTCCATGACCTCCGGCAGCCCCTTTCCAGTATTGAAACCATCGCGTTTTACTTAAGCATGGTGCTGCCGCCGGGCGACGCCAAGATTCAGGCGCAACTCGAGCGCATCCGAGAACTGGTGCAGGAATCGAACGAAATCCTCTCGCGGGCGACTGGGGCCCAATAGCTGTTCCGCACGGCCCAGGTGTTACCATGAGGGTTTCCCCTCGCGGTCACTTAAATGGTGCGCACTGTTCCTGACATTCTGGCCCGCATTGTCGAACACAAGCGCGCGGAGCTTGCGCGGGATGCGGCGAGCCGGCCCAAGTGGGAACGCCGCGCGGCCGCACGCGCGGATTTTCGCGATTTTCGCGCTGCGCTGACCGCCCGTCCTCCCGCGGTCATCGCCGAAATCAAGAAAGCCTCGCCCAGCAAGGGTGTCTTCACTGAAGAATTCGATCCTGCCTCGATCGCGCGGACCTATGCATCCGGGGGCGCCGCAGCGTTGAGTGTGCTCACCGACCGCGAGTTTTTTCAGGGGTCCCTCGCGGATCTGGACACAGCGAGAGCGGCGGTCGCAGTGCCTGTCTTGCGCAAGGATTTTACGCTCGACGAGTTTCACGTGGTCGAAGCCGCCGCGCACGGCGCCGACGCGATCCTGCTGATCGCTGCGCTGCTTGAAGAACGTGAGATGCGCCGGCTGCGCGAAATGGCCGCGCAACATAAGATGGCTGCGCTGGTGGAAGTCCACGACGCGCCGGAGCTCGATGCGGCCCTCGCTTCCGGAGCCGAAATCGTTGGCGTCAACAACCGCAATCTGCACACGTTCGAAGTGAGGCTTGAAACGTCCCTGCAACTCGCGGACAAGATTCCCGCGGGCATCGTCAAGGTCAGCGAGAGCGGAATCCGTTCCCACTCGGATGTATCCCGCCTTGCACAAGCGGGTTTTCACGCCTTCCTGGTCGGCGAACACCTGATGAAATCGGCCGACCCGGCGGCCGCCATCCGGGAGTTGCGGCCGTGATGGTCAAGATCTGCGGCATCACGCGCCGCCAGGACGCCGAAGCAGCGGTTGCCGCCGGAGCCTCGGCCATCGGATTTGTTTTCGCTCCCAGTAGCCCGCGCTATGTTTCTCCCGAAGCAGCCGCCGAACTCGGCCGCGGCCTGGACGCGTGGAAGGTCGGCGTGTTCGTCGATGAATCGCCCGCGGCAGTGGAAGGGGCCATGCGCGCGGCTCATCTGGACGTCGCGCAGATCTATGGCGGCGAATTGCCCACAGGCGTCCGCGTGTGGCGAGCCCTCCGGCCAGGCTGGGAGATCCCTGCCAGCGAACGAGTGGAAGCGATTCTCCTCGACGGTCCCTCCAATGGCATCGCATTCGACTGGAGCGTAGCGCGCAAGTCCGCGGGAAAGATCATCGTCGCCGGCGGGCTCGATGCGTCCAACGTCGCCGATGCGATCCGGGTGGCGCGTCCCTGGGGTGTCGACGCTAGTTCGGGGCTGGAGTCCGCCCCGGGAATCAAGGACACTGAAAAAGTCCGGCAATTCATAAGGGCGGCTCGAGCCGCAGCGAGAGAGGCTGCATGACTACCTCCCAGCCGGACGCAACCGGTCACTTCGGCCCCTACGGTGGCCGCTTTGTGCCTGAAGTCTTGATGGCGCCGCTCGAAGAGCTGGAGCAAGCCTACCGCACCGCGAGCGCGGATCCGCAATTTCAAGCCGAGCTGTCCGATCTCCTGAAGAATTACGCGGGCCGTCCGACGCCGCTCTACCTTGCGCGCCGTTTAAGCGAAACTCTCGGCGGCGCGAAGATCTACATCAAGCGCGAAGACCTGCTTCACACCGGCGCGCACAAGATCAACAACTGCCTGGGCCAGGCTTTGCTCGCCCGCCGCATGGGTAAGAAGCGCATCATCGCGGAAACCGGGGCGGGGCAGCACGGTGTCGCGACGGCCTCGGCTTGCGCGCTCTTCGGGCTGGAATGCGTCGTCTACATGGGCGAAGAGGACATGCGCCGTCAGCGTCTGAACGTCTTCCGCATGCGCCTGATGGGAGCCACCGTGGTTGGTGTGTCGGCCGGCAGCCGCACGCTTAAGGACGCCATCAGCGAAGCCATGCGCGATTGGGTCACCAACGTCCACACGACCCATTACCTGCTTGGATCTGCGCTGGGCGCGCATCCATATCCGCTCATGGTCCGCGATTTTCATAAAGTGATTGGCCAGGAAGCCCGCGCGCAGATTCTCGAGGCTGAAGGCCGTCTCCCGGATTCGATTTTCGCCTGCGTCGGCGGCGGCTCGAACGCCATCGGCATGTTCCACGCCTTCATCGGCGACGAAAACGTAAAGCTGATCGGCATCGAAGCCGGCGGCCGCAGCCTTCAGCTCGGCGAGCATGCCGCGCGATTCTCCGGCGGATCTCCCGGCGTGCTCCACGGCGCCAAGAGCTATCTGCTTCAGGATGCCGACGGCCAGGCGGCGCTGACCCATTCGGTTTCTGCCGGCCTCGATTACGTGCTGATCGGGCCCGAGCACGCCTGGCTGCACGATCGCGGCCGCGCGGAGTACACGTCATGCAGCGACAAAGAAGCGCTCGAAGCCGCCAAGAAGCTGGCGCGCACCGAAGGCATCATCCCGGCGCTTGAATCCGCGCACGCCGTCCACGAAGCCATTCGCCGCGCGCCGTCCGAGCCCGGCAAGCTGTACCTCGTCAACCTGTCCGGCCGCGGCGACAAGGACACCGACATCTATCGCGAAAACTTTCCGGAGCTCGATGCAGCAGACCCGAATCCAAAAGCTGTTTGACCGCACGCACAAAGAAGGCCGCGCCGCGCTCATTGCCTACATCACCGCCGGCGACCCTTCGCTCGAGCGCACGCCGGAAATCGCGGCGTCACTCGTGCGCGGCGGCGTCGATCTGATCGAACTGGGCGTGCCGTTCTCCGATCCCATCGCCGATGGGCCCGTGATCCAGCGCGCCGCCGCCCGGGCGCTTAAAGCGGGAACCACCGTTCCCAGGGTCTTAGACATCGCCCGGCAGATTCGAAAAACCTCCCAAGCGCCGATCCTGCTGTTCACTTACTTGAATCCCGTGCTGCGCTACGGTCTGGACAAGCTTGCATGCGATGCAAAAGCGGCCGGAATCGACGGCTGCCTGCTGACCGACGTTAGCGTGGAGGAAGCCGAACCCTACGTGGCCGCGATGCGCGCCGCCGGCCTCGATACGGTTTTTCTTGCGGCGCCCACCTCCACAGAACGCCGGTTGGGCCTGGTCGCCCAATATTCCACGGGTTTCGTGTATCTTGTTTCGAGGACCGGGGTCACTGGCGAACGCACGGTGCTGTCGCAGGATCTCGCGCCGTTGATTGAGAAAATGCGCGCGGCCACGAAACTGCCCCTGGCCGCCGGGTTCGGAATATCGACTCCCGAGCAGGCCGCCGCAGTCGCGAAAATGGCGGACGGTGTGATCGTTGGAAGCGCCATCGTGCGGCAAATCGAAAAGGATCCGGCGGGCCTGGAGCCGTTCGTCCGGTCGCTGGCGGAGAAAATGAAGAAATGACGCACGAGGAAGCCAAGTACCTACTGCGAAACAGCCGGGAAAGGATTGACGACATCGATGTCACCCTGGTCGACCTGCTGAATCGCCGCGCCGGCGTGGTCGAAGACATCGCCGCTGCCAAGAGAGTTCTGAATAAGGACGTGGATGACCCGGGGCGGCGCGAACAGGTGCTGGCGCACGTCCGCGCACATAACCAGGGCCCGCTGTCCAACGAAGAGTTGACCGGCATCTTCGAGCGGATCATCGACAAGATGAGCGACCATCAGGTGGCCCGCCTCAAAACCGGACGGTCGTGAACACGGTTGCGATTGCCGGCGTCGGACTGATCGGCGGCTCCTTCGCCCTGGCGTTGCGCAAGGCCGGATTCCAAGGAAAGATCATCGGCGTCAGTTCTGCAAGCACCATCCACAAGGCTCTCGCGCGCGGTGTTATCGATGAAGCCGTGCCACCCGGGGAAGCCGCCGCGTCCGCCGATCTGGTCTATCTGTCCCAGCCGATTTCGAAAATCCTCGAAACGCTGGACGTGCTCGAAACGGATGCGCTCGTTACCGACGCAGGCAGCACCAAGGCAGTCATCTGCGAGCGCGCACGCAGACTGAAACGGTTCGTCGGCGGCCATCCGATGGCCGGCAAGGAATCGCGCGGTGTGGAAGAAGCCGATGCGGATCTGTTCCGCGGCCGTCCCTATGTGCTCACTGCGCGTGAGCCCGAGCTGGAACGCTGGATCGAGCGCATCGGCGCCCGGCTGGTGTTTCTCGATCCCGCCGAGCATGACCGCCAGGTCGCCTTCGTGTCTCATCTGCCGCAACTAATTTCGACCGCGCTAGCTTCCGTGCTCGCCGGGAAAGAGAACGTCGCCGGCCCGGCCGCTTCCGATCTCACGCGCCTGGCTTTAAGCCCGTACGAAATCTGGCGCGACATCTTCGCCACCAACGCCGACCCCATTGACGCGGCGCTACAAGCTTTCATTTCACGCCTGGAGGAGATGCAGAGGCAGCTTCGCACTCCGGAAATGGAAAACGTCTTTGTCCGCGCCGCTGCCTCCGCCCGCTCTCTACGGCAAACTTAAGGTGGGGCGGACTTTCAGTCCGCGCGGGGCTTTAGCCCCGCTCCTGATTGCGGAGCTGAAGCTCCGCGCGGGATGAATCGCGCTCCACCTCTTGCTTGCTCCGCTCGCCCGGAACCGATTCACCCGACCTGTGGATTTCACATGTGAACCGCCCGCACACTTGCCGCTCTTTTAACTGCCTGAAAATAAAGATGCAACCGTTCGGCCCCCGCCGTGCGTCTAATGGCTTCACGTATGCGCACGCTGTTGATTATGGGGATGCTTGCCGCCCTCCTCCCGGCGCTGCCCCTTCCTGACGAACCGCCCGACCAGGAACCGGGACCCACGAACGTGAACGCTCGAATGATCGTGGAAAAGGTCGAGGTCTCCGGCCCGCGCAGCTCCAAGCTCAGCGAGCCTCTGAAAGACGAGATCGGGCAGTTTGCCGGGCAAAAGTTCGACCAATCCCTGCTTGAGAAACTGGCGGATCGCATCAAACAGGAACTGCACGCCCCCGATGTGCGGATGCATGTTGTCAAGAGCGGCACTCCGGATCACGTGATCGTCAACTTCGAGATCGGCGCCGAGCACGAGAAGCGCTTCGATCTCGACCTCTCCCGTTTCCTGTATCACTCCAAGCAGGGGTGGTCCGGCCAGGGCCACGCCACGTTCCATGCCGACGGGAATGCGTTCAGCTTCGGCATGGTCAGCGACGGGGACCGGCTGGATGAGCGCTACGCCGGAATCGAGGCCGCGTTTGAACGAAAACACATCGGCACCGACCGGCTCCAACTCCGCTTCGATTTCGCAAGCTTCCACGAGCAGTGGAACCGGGCGACCCTGTTCCAAGCTTCGCCAGACGACATCTATCGAACCCGGATGCATTTTTCTCCCATGGCCACGGTGATTCTGCTGGATCCTCTGGAATGGAGCTTCGGTGTGGATTTCGCGCGATACCGGTTGAGTGTTCCGGTAGCGGCAACCGAATCGTCCAACGCGGTGGTAACAACTCTGCGCTACCACCAGCGTTGGGGTTCGGCAAAGGACCAGGGCGAACACGAACTGCGCGCCTCCTATTCGCTGCGCTCCGGCACGCATTTCCTGGAAAGCGATGCCGTTTTTGCCCGGCATGAGTCCGAAGCGCGCTATCGCTTCCGCCGCGGGCATCAGGATCTGTCGGTGGGGTTCCTGGCTGGAACCATTTCGGGCCGGGCGCCATTGTTTGAGCGTTTCGTGCTGGGCAACGCCGAGACTCTGCGAGGATGGAATAAGTTCGATCTCGATCCATTGGGCGCCTCGCATGTCGCGCACGGATCGATCGATTACGTGTATCGCGGTTTCCTGGTGTTCTATGACACGGGGGCTGTCTGGGACCGGCCGGAGCAACGGGAGCAGAAGCAGTCTCTGGGCCTTGGCTGCAGAAAGAGCGGATTTCAATTGGCGGTCGCCTTCCCGGTGAAAACCGGCAGCGCCAATCCGGTGTTTTACGCGGGAATGAATTTCTAAAGGACGCTGATACAACGACTGATGCGCGTGCGCACCATCAAACCGTGGTGGTTCATTGCGGCGTTTCTCTCCGGTCTGGCATTCGCGATGGCGGCCGAGGAACTGATCCTCAGCGCCACCGAAGACAGTCATCTGGAGTTCGCCGCGCCGCGCGTGCATTTTCTTACCGGTAAGCCGCTCGAACGGCTGCGCAATGCCTCTGAGGTTCCCTTCGATTTCAAGATCACTCTGTGGTCGGGAACGCGCAGCCATCTCTATCGCGAATTGCCCGCGCGCTTTGTCGTCAGCTACGATCTTTGGGAAGAAAAATTCGCGGTCACCAGGCTGTTGCCGTCCCGCCGCATGGCCCGCCACCTGACCGACACGGCGGCCGAAGCCTGGTGCCTTCAGCAGATGGCCACGGACGTCACGGGCATCGGGCCCAATGAACCCTTGTGGGCGCGGTTGGAAATCCGCGCGCAGGACGGCAAAGACACCGGGTCGCCGTTTGGGCGCGGCAACATTACCGATTCCGGAATCAGCCTCACCAGCCTGATCGAAATTCTGAGCCGCCCTGCCGCCACGACGCAGCCGCACTGGCAGGTGGAAGCGGGACCGGTGACGCTGGAAGAACTGCGGCGAGGCCGCCGCCGCGGCTGATACTCTGGTCGTGTCCTCTGGATTTCGTAAGACATGAACCGGCTGCGAACCCGCCTGATCACGGTTTTCCTGGTGGCGACGCTCCTCCCGCTCGGGCTCACTCTGTGGACTTCGCTGAGCCTGCTCGAGCGCAGCCTGCAACTTGCGCCGGTGGGCGAAGTAGACACGCTGTCGCAGTCGCTTGAAAAAACCGGGCGCGAGCTCTATCAACAGGCTCGCGAAGCTCTGCGCCGCGACGCAGCCGAGGGGCGAATTCGAGGTTCGGAACTCGGCACGGCGGAAGCTCAGGGGTTCCGTGAAAAAGGACTCGGCGAAGAGTTCGTGCTCGCGGGCGAAAACGGCGACCGCCTGGACTACTATGTGTCCGGGGATCAGGACAAAGTTGTCGTGTATTCGAGACAACTGGGCGTTTCTCTTGGCGAACTTACCCGGCAGATCGGCAAAGCCCGGCAAACAGTGGAAACTTCCGGCGTGCGCGATTTTCGCCGCGGGTTTCGAGGCGCCCTGCTGCTGATCGCCGCATCCCTGTGGCTTGCGGCGCTGGCAGCGCTTGTGTTTATGGCGGCGCGGATCAGCCGGCCCGTTCGTGAGCTGACGCAAGGACTCGAGGGCGTGGCTGCCGGCGACTTGGGCGCGCGCGTGCCAGAGGCAGGCTCGGGCGAAATTGCCGCCGCGATGCGCGCGTTCAACCACATGGCGAAGCAGCTCCAGCAGGCCCAGGAGCGTCTGATTCAAGTGACTCGCCTAGCAAGCTGGCAGGCCCTGGCACGCAAGATGGCGCACGAAGTGAAAAATTCTCTCACGCCGATCCGGCTGACCATGGAAGAGATTGCCAGCCGGAAGAGCGCCGCCGATACCGCCTTCCTGGAGCAGGCTGCGCAGATCGTGGCGGACGAAGTGAACACTCTCGAGAAGCGGGTCCGTGCCTTTACGGAATTTTCCGCCGAGCCTCCGGTAATGCCGGCCGAGATCGATGTGAACGCGCTAGTCGAGGAGCGCGTCTCTTTCTTGAAGACCGCGCATCCCGAGGTGATTTACCAGTTGAATCTCGCGCCCGACCGGCCCACGGCTGTGGCCGATCCGGATCTGATCAAGGGCGTGCTGACGAACTTGCTCGAAAATGCAGCGGAGGCGGCGCGGCCGGGAGGCGTCGTGCTGGCGCGCACGTCGCGGTCCGGCGAGCGATTGAACATTGAGGTGCACGATTCGGGCCCCGGCTTAAGCTTGCAGGCGCAATCGAGTCTTTTCGAGCCGAGCATCTCCTTCAAAAAGGGCGGCATGGGACTCGGGCTTTCGATCGCGCGCAGGAGCGCGGTGCTATGCGGCGGCGATATTCAGGCGCTCGACGGGGAACTTGGCGGCGCGGCGTTCCGGGTGATTTTGGCGGCGGCGAGGAATGGAGTGTAGATGGCGCAGCGGCGTGTCTTGGTGGTCGACGACGAGGAGAATATCGGGCGCAGCCTGCGCCTGATTCTCGAGCGCGAGGGCTACGCCGTGACCTTGTGCTGGTGCATCGCTGAGGCCAAAGCATTTCCGCAGGCTCCCGACGTGTATCTTCTGGATGTGCGCTTGCCTGACGGCACGGGCGTCGATCTGCTGCGCTGGCTAAAATCGAACGACAACGACGCGCCGGTGATCATGATTTCCGGACACGGAACGATCGCGGACGCCGTGGAAGCTACGCGCGCGGGCGCGTTCGATTTTCTGGAGAAGCCGTTGAGCCGCGACCGAGTTCTGCTCGCTCTGCGGCATGCTCTCGAGGAATCGAAGCTGCGCGAAGAGAATCGCCGTTTGCGGGAACTGGTGGGCGGGGCGCGCATGATCGGGTCGAGCGGGGCGTTCGAGCGTGTGCTGGAGCAGGCCACGATGGCCGCGCGCAGCGATGCTCGGGTGCTCCTGACCGGCGAATCCGGCACCGGGAAGGAATTGCTGGCGGCGCATATCCATGCGGAGAGCCCGTTTTCCGGCGGCCCGTTCGTCAAAGTAAACTGCGCGGCTATCCCGACCGAACTGATCGAGAGTGAGCTGTTCGGGCACGAGAAGGGCGCGTTCACGGGCGCGACCTCGGCGCGGCGCGGCAAGTTCGAGCTGGCCGATCGGGGCACGCTGTTTCTGGACGAGGTCGGCGACCTGCACGCGTCTTCGCAAGCCAAGCTCCTGCGAGTGCTGCAGGAAGGCGAATTTCACCGCGTGGGCGGCGAGCAGTCGATTCGGGTTTCGGTGCGCGTGATCGCGGCCACGAACCGCGACCTGAGCGAGATGGTCGCGCAGCAAAAGTTCCGCGAAGATCTCTATTACCGGTTGTGCGTGGTGCCCGTGCGCGTGCCGAGCCTGCGGGAGCGGCCCGAGGATATCGGCGCGCTGGCGGAATATTTCCTGGCCGAGTTCTGCGCGCGCAACAACTTCAAGCCGAAGCGGCTGGCGGACGGCGTGCTGGAGGCGCTTGCAGATTACACCTGGCCCGGCAACATCCGTGAGTTGCGCAATACCGTGGAGCGGATGGCGATACTGGCGCGCGGGGACGTGATCGATGCCGAGGCGGTGCCGGTGGAGATCCGCATCGCCCGGACGTCGAGCGTGAAAGGAAATCTGCGCGAGGCGCGCGATTCGGCCGAGCGCGAGCATATTCTGAAGGCCCTGGAAGAATCGAAATGGAACGTCTCCGGCGCGGCGCGGGTGCTGGGGATGGAGCGGACGAATCTGCACAAGCGCATCCGGGCGCTGGGGCTGGTGAGGGAGAAGTAGGTCGGGCGGAACGGCCGCACGCTATTATGAGAGCGTGACAGGCCTACTGCAAAAGGCCTTGCGACGGGTGGAAGCTCTGTCCGAGGAAGAGCAGGACGCAATCGCTGCGCAGATTCTCGACACTCTGAACGACGAAGAATCCTGGGAGCGAAGTTTTAGCGAGAATCCGGATAAGCTGCTCAGACTTGCCCGGGAGGCAGCGGAAGAACACCGGCGCAAGGAAACGCGTCCCCTTGAAGATCTGCTAGGGGAAGGAAGTCCGTCCCGAAATAACGCTGATTTCAGCGTAACTCGCCAAGGACAACGCCGTAGCTGGGTGCCTCTGAATCGGTAAAGAGGCGGATCTCTGCAATCAGAAGTCCCCGGCTGTCTTCGTGCAACGAGATCTGATGAAGCAATCCTTCGCATTTCGTCCTAGGGTCCGTGATTGTACCCACCCATCGACCGATATCGTCAGCTTTGCCGAGGATTGCCGGGATCACAGGCGATTCACAATTGAGGAGACTCAACTTCCGTTCTGCAGCGGCAAATGCGAAGCCAACCTTTGCAATGACACGGGCGAATGCGACTGGCTCCAGGCTAGGTGTTAGCGAAATTCTGTCGGTACCGAGCTTAGTGGCGATCTCAAGTGGGTCAGGTCCAAACCGAATTGTCCTAACACCATGGATCTGAATCCCCCGTGTAGCTGCCCGCGTGTAAAAATGAGGGTGGGGAGAACAAGGGGAAATGTAAGAGCAGGGGATAGTCTTCTAATGGGACTATGACCCGTACTTCGGCGCCTCCTTTGATTACGGTCAATGGGTACGACTTGGGGGCGTCCTTGTGTTTCGTGCGAGACTTGAGGCCGCGAAGTACCCGAATCGGCCACAGGGATTTTCCGCGCAAGAGTTTTTGTTCCAGAGCACCTGTAATTCTCGCGCACGTTCTGCACGTGGATTTCGGGAGAATGGCTGTCCCGCTCAGTCCGAACGGCAAAATGTGTTCCCTTGTAAGATCGTCCGTCCGCCCACAATAGACGCACCTACATATGGGTGCATAGGTATGGTTGTCCAAGTGCCTTGAGAATTCCATCGGGTAAGCGTTTCTAACTCAATTGTGTTCTCCCGGCGTCCCACTACCCAGGCGGGTTTGGAATCGACAGCTTGCGGCAAATTCTCCTGGCCAGGAGATTGGCGAACTCGGAATGACGAGGAACGGCCTCAGCGTGACCCGTCTGCGGGTTTTCCCAGAGTGAGTGCCCTCTACCTTCCCGACGGAGCACACAACCGTGCCGACGCAGATGCCGGAGCAGCCTCTCCAGCTTCATCCAATAATGACGAGTTCCTGTTTCGCGTCAGGGGGCAAGGCCCGCAAGGATTCTTCGCGGCGGTGCTCAAGAATGAGCGCGATCGCCTCGCGGAGGCTTGCGAGGCACTCTTCCCGCGACTTGCCCTGGCCATTGGCGCCGGGCACTTCCGCGCAATAGGAAATGTACCAAGGGCCGTCCCGCTCAACAATCGCGGTAAATTCGTTGCGCATGCCCTATTCTACAGCGCTCTAATACGAGGCTGGTCTGGCCGTTACTCGTCGTACTTGGGGACCTTGATGCGCCCTTCCCAGAAGCTCTTGTTGTTCTCCTCGCAGGAGTACTCCATGATCTGGGTGTCGGTGCGGAGCGTGAAGACGCGCTTGTTGCCCCAGTCCTCGGTGTAGGTCTTCGGGTCGTGGATGGTCACTTCGTAGTTGATGTGGCCCAGGTCGGGACGCGTAAAGCGCTCGGTGATCTCGAGCTGGTCGCTGTGCGGATGGCCGATCGTGTCCAGCCGGGTCTTGCCGTTGAAGTTGTTGGTGTGAACAACGAGAGTCTCGCCTTCCCAGTGCCCCACGGAATCGCCGAACCAGGTGGGATCGGCGTTCTTGTTGTGCGGCCGGCCGTCGATCGGGATCAGCTTGAACCAGGTGTTCTGTTCGTAGAGCAGCGCGAGATAGGGTCCGTGCTGGATGAACTGGATCGGGTCGGGAGAATTCATCGAGCGCATCAAGCCGAAAGGCAGGCAGGCTCCTGTGTAGTCACCCTCCTCGGGCGTGTATTTATCCCAGATCGCTTTTCCCGCGGCAGTGAATGGCAGCTCTTTCGGGCCGGTGGGATCGCCGCCGCGATTGTCCTTGGCGGGACCGGAAGCCATATTTGGCGTGTACGGGCGGAACCACAGGCCGCTCAGATCCGGCTTGCCGTCTTCCATGCGAGGCGTCGGGCCCTCGGGAACCGCAGGGCCGCGGCCTTTCCCCTTGCCTTTGAACTGACCTTTGCCCTGCCCCTTGCCTGCTTTGCCCTGCTCGGCCGCTGGCTGCTGGGAAAACGCCAAACCCACCATGGAAAGCGCGATCGCGGCGCTCAAGATCCCAACCTGAACACGAGTGGTCATAGATGAACTCCTACCGGTGCACCGTCAAAATACTTCGTTCTATTCTATAGCACGAACGGCAAGAGCGTTCAGCCGGCGTTCCGGAGAAAAGTGCCGCGTTCGAGTTCCTCGAAAGCCTCCCGAAGCTGCTCCTGGGTGTTCATGACGATCG
>JBAIXM010000136.1:0-4402 GCA_037916615.1 Bryobacterales bacterium | reverse complement strand
CGCTGCTGAATTGGACGGTGCGGGTGGCGTAGTCGCGAGCACCACGCTCGTTGGAAACGTAGAAGACCTGCTGCGCGTGAACTGAACTCTGGCCGTTCTCACGCATCCGCTCAACGGTGACATCGGCGAGCACGACAATGTTAGCTGCTTCGCCGGGAGTGTTGCGCCGGGCGTCGGCCGCTAATTGCGTGGCATCGACAAAGTAGGCAGCATCAGTATCGAGTTCGGGTGACGCTTTGCGCTCGAGGGGCCGGTCGATGTGACTCGAGGCATGCACCAGAGCGGCGCGTGGTGTCTCATTCTCCATCGTCGCCACGGTTGTGAAGCCGACGTCAGCGCTGCCGGCATGTGCGATATCGCGCAGCGCCGGAGCGTATTTCACGATGTCCATCTGGGCGACCGGATCGGAAGGATCGACGATGTTCGCAGCCTGCGCGAGCATCTCGAGCGCGACACCGTCATCGCGTCGTTCGGCCATGCGGCGCAGAGCGGCGACAACCCGAGCGTCATCGAAATTCGACTTCCAGACCTGATTCAGTTGCGCATTGGCATCGCCGATGAGTCCGGCGGCTTCGCGACGCAGCCCAAGTTCGCGCCGAAACCAGATCGAATTCGACCGAGTGGCTTCGAACTTGCGAAATTCGTCGGCTGCTGCGGAGGGGTCTCCTGCTTCGCAGAGTGCATCCCCCAACTGCTTCGTGATCGTCGCGTCTGACGGAGTTTGCGCGGCAAGTTCCCGCAGAAGAGGCACAGCGCGGTACGGCTGGCGGATACCCACATAGTAGCCGGCCAGCGCAAGTTTCACCGATGGATTCTGAGCATCGAGTTGGACAGCCTTATTGAGCGCCAGCGATACGCAAAGCTGATCGGGGCAGGCGGCGGCGACAGCCACCCAGCGATCGGCCGTCGGACTCATGCGCGCTACTGAGTCGAGCGTTGCGAATGCGTTGCGTCCGCGAAGCGCGGTGATTGCACCCAAGGTATCGAGCGCCGTGCCGGAGTGATTTTTCGCCGCCTGTTGCTCGGCCGTCGTGAGCAGGTCGGTTACCTGGACACGCGTCAAGGGCAGTATGGCTGAACTCACGCGTGAAGAATCGGCAGGCAGAACGATTCCGCCGCCATCGGGGCCGCTGATCCTGACTGCGAACTGTTTGGTTTCTTCTTTGCCCGATAACTCGATCGCGATCGTGCTCCAACCCGGCTGGAGTCGAACTCCGACGGAGTGTTGATCAAAGGCGAAAGTCGCGGCAGTCGCGGACTTCGCGAGAGTTCCGTTCACGTAAATTGATACCGGCCCGCTGGCGCTAAAGCGCAAGGCGATATCCTGGCCGGAGTTGTTATGCACCGCAGTCGCGGCACAGACCGAACCAGGCCGATCGTAAATCGAGACAGTACCGAGCGGGCTGGTGCGCAGCGCGGTGCCACCGACAAGGTTCTTGCCAAGGCAGTTCCGGCCTGGGGCGAGCGTCCAGTCACGTACGAAGCCAAGGGTTTCGATCGAAAAGCCTGCGTCGGCAAGCCGACGCTCGTGCAGTGCGATTCGGGCGCGCTGCCATTTGACTTCGTCCCGGATAAGCGCCGTTTCCGAGGCTCCGGCTAAGGCACGGTCCAGCGCCTTGGAGACCATGCCGGAGTCGTTGACGTACTCCCGCAAGTCGGCCATGCGAGCGAGTATTACCGCCCGTTCCGGCTGGCTGCTTGCACGATAGCGATTGACCAGCGACTCAAGCCGTTGGGCGTAGGGATCGCCACCCGACTGGGCAAAGCAGCTACTTACCGCGAGAACCAGGATAAAGAGGAGTTTGAACCGGGCGCGTGATGGAGTGAGTGGCATCATCTCGAAGCGCGATCAACACGAACTCCCCGCCAGCCGTTTTGCCGGCGGGGAGCACCCCTGCTTGACTCTGTTTTGACCGGCCGCACGCGGTTCCCCCCGGTTGTTTTTCGACCGGCCGGTCAGAACCGAACTCGAATGGGGCTGTGTTGAACGCAGTATGGAGGGGCAAGCAGCCGGATGAAATGCAAGGAAGCGCCTAATGGCGTGGGGATAAGACCTTAGAGGGGGTTGCAGGTTCCTCTAACCCGTGGCACAGTATGCCGCAAGCATTGGGGTGCTTCCTTCCTCGCCGGGCGAACGGGCTCTGACAACAGCAGTACCGGGTACAACATCTCAATCACCGGGAGATGGCCGTGTCGAAAGTTATTGCGCCCATCCGATGTGCTCTTGTTGTCTTACTAGTCCTTGCCGGCGGACGCGCCCAGGCGCAAACAGAGGACTGGCACGTGCAAAGCGGGGAACTGTTTGCAAAGTCCGCATTTGCACATGGCTACATGCACGGTTACGAGGAAGGATTTCACAACGGCGACACCGATGTGCAAATGGGGCGCGAATTTCGCGACGTAAAGGGCCAGGTGCAGTATAAGAAGCCGGTCGGCTATCGAGCCCAGTTTGGCGACAAGTCGGAATTCGACGCAGGCTATCGGAGCGGCTTTCTCGTCGGTTACACCGATTGTTTCTCAGGGCGCAACTTCCGAGCTATACAGTTACTGAAAGAAAATGTGTTATTGCCTGGTCAAACTCTGGCCTTCGATCGCAATTTCGACCAGGCATTCCGCAAGGGTTACGAAAATGGCCAGCGACAGGGCCTCGCGGACGGCAGAAATGTGGACTTCACCAAGTCCGATCCAGCCACATGCCAGATTCATGTCGGCCACGAGGGCGTCACTCCGGAGTATTGCACCGCCTACGAAGAGGGCTATCGGTTAGGCTACTCCGACGGGTTCGCGAACCAGCGCGGTTCGGCTGAAATCTTTGCCCGAAACAAAAAATAGGTAGGTTTTACCTGAAGTACATGTCCGGAGGTACAGTGTCCGTAAGGACTTTGGCTGCTTGGAACTTACCCGAAATCAGATATCCTGTCCGGGTAACAAACGGAGCCGCCAATGAAGCCTGCAACCGCGAGAAAACCCAAGATACTGATTGCAGTAGTAGAGACCGATCCCCTGCGTTTGATTGGCCTGCGAGCACTTTTCGATACCGAATCTGATTTCGAGCTAACCGCCACCACGCTTTCGCAGATTGCGAACCAGCCGAATATCGACATCATTATGCTGGGCGCCCAGCCCGGACAGAACCTGTTTGACGTGATGGCCGGATTGAAGGCGGCACGGCCGGACCTGCGCATTATCGTGACCGGGACGGGCGCGGATGACGAATCGATTTTGAAGGCCGTGGCTGCCGGGGCAAAGGGCTATGTCGACGAGGCAGCCAGCCCGGAAGAGTTCATCCAGGCGATCCGTATTGTTAACCAAGGCTCCGTATGGGCTCCGCGCCGTGTGCTCTCGATGTTCATCGAGCGCGTAACGGCCTCGCCGGGCAGGATCTTCCCCGCTGGCCGCGTTACCTTCACCGACCGCGAAAAGCAGGTACTGGAACTGCTTGTGGCCGGGCGGTCGAATAAGGAAATTGGCTCGGTGCTGGGCATTGAAGAGCGCACCGTTAAGGCTCACGTCGCGAAACTCATGCGCAAGGTCGGGGTGCAGAACCGTATTGCGCTGTCGGTGCACGCGATTACGCACTCGCTGGTTACGAGCAAGTAGACAAGGACGGCTGGGCACTCGGTCATAGACCTTATGTAATCTTGGCCGTTAAGCCCCGAAGCCTCATACTCGCTTCACCTACCACAGAACCTGGGAGACGGGGGCTGGAATTCTCGTGAGGGTCACGGATTCCGGCCCCTTCTTGTTTGTGCCCCCGTACCAAATCCGCCAACCTTAGCCGCGACTTCCGACCGGCAGAATGGGTTACCATCCGAGTAGCGCTTCGTCCAAAGTTTGAGACCACCCCGAGGGTCAGATGAAACGAGCATTCTTGTTGGTATCAGTTGTACTTCTTGCAGCCGCGTCGCTGTGGGCACAGGGAGATCGTGCGAAAACCATCAGCCGCGTCCAGGAAGCGAACAGCGTGTTGGGCGAGATCATGGGTGCGCCTGACAGCGGCATTCCTGAGAACATCTTCTCGTCCGCCAAGTGCGTAGCCGTAGTGCCCACCTTGCTGAAAGGCGGGTTCGGAATCGGAGGCGCGTATGGCAAGGGCGTTGCGAGTTGCCACACCGAAAAGGGTTGGAGCGCCCCCGCGTTCTTCGGCATCAAAGGCGGAAGCTTTGGCCTCCAGGTGGGAGGTGAGGCAGTTGATCTGGTGATGCTCATCATGACAAATGAGGGCATGCAGGATCTGCTCTCGAGCAAGTTCAAGTTGGGCGCCGGCGGATCCGTGGCGGCAGGTCCGGTCGGACGCGATGCCGAAGGCTCCACCGACTGGAAGTTGAAAGCGCAGGTCCTGACGTATTCGCGGGCGCGCGGGGTCTTCGCGGGTCTGAATATCAATGGCGCCATGATCACG
>JBAIXM010000135.1:0-73478 GCA_037916615.1 Bryobacterales bacterium | reverse complement strand
CAGCACCTGCCGGAGGTGTTCCAGGCGCCGGTAGTCGCGAACCGCCACCAGGACGCAGCCCGGCCGCGCTTGCATATGCGACGGCTCGATCTGCGGCTGGTGCTCCAGATTGAACTGTTCCAGGCCTTTCTTTTCCTGCTGCTTGCGCCGCAGATTGATCTTCTCCGAAATCGTAAAGGTCACGAAGAGAATCAGAGTGAACGCAACCCCGTATTCGGTCGCCGTCTGCTTGGTAAACAGGATTCCGATGGCCACCATGGCCAGGATGGCGGTGGTCAGCATCAAACCGATGGGAATTTCACGGCCGCCGATACGCAGGTTGATGGGCGTCTTATATTCCTGATCGTGCCGCTGGAAGCGCAGCGCCGTCACCCCCAGCGCCTTGAAGAAGAAGCTCCACACCACGCCGAACGCGTACGCTTCCGCCAGAACCGTCATGTTCCCGCGGCTGTACACGATGCTCGCGAGCTGGAGAATCGTGATCAGGTTGATGATGTGGTGCGTGGTGCCGTACTTTTGCTGCGGATGCCGGAACCACGGCAGCAACACGCCGTCCTCGGCCACGCGGTTCAAGACGCCGTTTGCCCCGATAATGGACGTGTTGATCGCGCCGGAGAGGATCAGCCCGCCCACGAACACCACGAATATGTGGAACGCGAGCCGCAGCGGATAGGGGCCGCTCAGGTTCATCGCCAGCCCGCCGATCAGGTTCGCGAAGTAGCGGGGCCGCTCGGGATCGGGAATGATCATCGCGGCGAACAGCGTAATGACTCCCGTTCCCACCAAGGCGTAGACACAGACGATATTCGCGGCAATCTTCAGGTTCTTCAGCTTGGGGGACGCGATTTCCCGGTAGACTTGCGCGAGCGTCTCGAACCCGCTCATCGAGAGTAGCGAATGCCCGAACGCGATAATGATGGCCACCACCGGGATTTGCAGCCAAAACGTGCCCTTCAGCCAGCCCTGCGCGTCGTCCGAGAACATCAGGTTCGAAGGAACCGGCGCCGGCGGCAGCTTCCACTTGTTCTGGAGGGCCAGTGTCAGAGGACACCAGATGAGCAGGATGACGACCATGACGGTCGTGATCTGCATGATCCGCAGCGCCTTGCCGCTCGATTCATGCACGCCCTTGATGTTCTGCCACCAGAAATACACGGTCGCCGCGATGGCGACTCCGGCCGCGAACAGATTCACGTCGACGTGGTAGGACTGGTGAGTAAGCTCGCTGAGTTCATTCACCAGCGCTCCCAGATACTGGCCTGCGCTGACGCCGCTGATCGGCCCGGTCAGAATGTAATCGAAAACCAGCGCCGAAACCGACAGCTTGGCCATCACCGGTCCCATGCTGTCGCGGACAACCACGTACACGCCGCCTCGCACGTACATGCTGCAGCTTTCCAGATACACGCTGCGGACGGCAAAGCTGAACAGCATGACGCCGAGCACGAACCAAGGGGCTGCTTTGCCGATCGCCTGCTCGGCCGCACCGCCGGCATAAAACGCCGATGAGGCCAGGTCGCTCAGAACGATCGAGGCTCCGCGCCAGAAACTGATGAAGGAAAGCGCCACCGTCGTCGCGACGACAACTTTCGACGTCGGCGACGGCGGCTTACCGTCTTGAGGGGACATCCATCAACCTATTCTACAGTGCTCTAAATCAGAGCCTCAGGGGAAGCACAGAACCGCGAGCGGAGCCAATGGCGACTCCTAAATCCCTTCGAACAACCGCATCGCCAGCGATTCCGGTAACCCGGCCTGGAGAATCTTCGCGGCTGCTTTGCCGATGTCGTATGGAACACGGCCGTATTCCACCAGCCGGTCCTCGGGCGAATATAGAGCAAATGCGGCCCGTGGATCGCCATCGCGTGGCTGCCCGACTGATCCCGGGTTGATGAGGTAGTGATAATCGTGCTCCAGTTCAAGGATACGGTCCGGCAGAATCCGCTTCACCCCTCGGGAGGCCAGCAGAAATCCTCCTTGAATGTGCGTATGCCCGAAGAACGTCAGCTTCGTATCCAGATAGCCGCCGAGCCCCCGGACGTCTTCGACGCCGACGAGATACTCGTCTTCGTCTAAAGGCGAGCCATGCACCAGGTCGAAGTCGCCCTCCGCCCCGCCGCTACTCTGTAGGCGCAGCGGTCCGGCGGGAAGCCCTTCCAGATATGTCCGGTTCGCCGGCGAGAGCGTCCCTCGGCTCCAGAACGCCGATGCCCGGGCAGAAGGATTGAAATACTCGAGCAGATCCGTGCCGGTGCAGGCGCGGTCGTGGTTGCCCCGGATCGCCGAACTCACATCCGACTGCGCCCACTCCGCTATCGCGTTGGGATCGGCCCCGTATCCCACCAGGTCGCCCAGGCACAAAATCCGATCGTAGCGCCCGCGCACGTGTTCCAGCACGGCTTCCAGCGCCTCGTAGTTTCCGTGGATGTCGCTCAGGATCAGGTACGGCACAGGCGCAAAAGATTGACCTCTGGCGGCGCTCCCAGCCGCGCCGGCAGTCCGATGGTCCCGATGCCGCGCGAGACGAAAATCGCAGAATCACCCCGCCGGTACAGGCCGTCCACGTAAGGAGTAAAAAAGCGCGCGATGTTCAGATCGGCGCGCAGGATCTCGACCCGAATCTGCCCTCCGTGTGTGTGACCCGCGATCGTGAGCCGGTAGCCCTGCCGCGCGGCTACCGGAAATACGTCGGGATTATGGGATAGAAGCACGTTGAAAGCGCCGGGCACGATCAAACGCTCGGCTCCCACCAAGTATGGCTTGCTGGTGCGCTGATAATCGACCCCGGCCAGGTTCAGGGCCGCGCCGCCGAATTTCAGCGTCGTATTGCTGAGCCGCAAATAGCGGTGCCCCAGACGCGCGGCGTGCTTCTCCACATAGTCCTCGGCGTTCGCGTAGATTTCGTGATTCCCGAGACAGCCGAAAACTCCCGCCTCGGACTTGAGCCGCGAGAGTTGATGCAGGCAGGTATCCACCGGATCGTGCAGCGTGGTGATCAAATCGCCTGTTACCAGCGCCACATGTGCCCGAGTCTCGTTCGCCATGTCGACAGCCCTCGCCAGCTCGCGCTCGCTCAGAAAGGGACTCAGGTGGATGTCGGTGATCTGCACCAGCCGCAAGCCGTCCAGGCCCTGCGGCAGATCCGGAAATTCCAGCTTCTGTTCGCGAAGCGACAGTTTGAAGCGCTGGATAAACACGCCATATCCGGTGACGGCGGCCGGAGCGCAGATTAGGGCCGCCTGCGACGCCCGCAGAAATACGCGCCGCGAAGGGCTGTGTCCGGGCCGGACGCGCAACACCCAGCGGCAGACGACCAGCGTCGCCACCAGCAGAACCGAGAGGAATGCCCAGATCAACGCCAGCCCGCTGCCCCAGCTCGGCCACCAGTAGGAGAAATATTGGTTCACGCGCGCGAACCGGAGCAGGAAGCCGAAAAGCAGGATCGACCACGAGAACAACAGGCCGAGCGCCACCGCCCAGCGCATGCGCACGGACCGGCCGGCTCGGGTTCCGCCCAAGAGCAATCCTGCTCCGGCGGCTTGGATCAGCAGAACCGTTGCGAGAAGGATCAGATCCGGCAGATGCCGGATATCCAGGAGAGAACGAAGCACCTGCTTTCATTATCGGCAGGCCGCGTCCGGCGCTACAAGTGATCGGTTCGCGAAAATAGAGCTCCATTCGTTACAATCGAACAATGTCTCTGATCGTTGTGGGGTCCGTGGCCTACGACGGCGTCGAAACGCCGCACGGCCGCGTGGCCCGAATGTTAGGCGGGGCCGCGACCTACATCGCCCTGTCCGCGAGCTATTTCACCAAAGTAGGAATCGTAGCCGTCGTGGGCGAGGACTTCGCCCAGGAAGACACCGACCTTCTGGCGAATCACGGAGTGGATCTGGACGGCCTGGAACGTGTCCCGGGCAAAACGTTCTTCTGGGCCGGCAAATACACGCCGGACATGAACGACCGCGAAACGCTGACCACCGAGCTCAACGTCTTCGCCGATTTCGACCCGAAGCTTCCGGACAGCTACAAGAATTGCCCGTATCTTCTCTTGGGGAATATCCAGCCGCGTCTCCAGCGCAACGTGCGTTCGCAAATGAAGAGCCTGCGCCTGGCCGGCGGCGACACGATGAACTTCTGGATCAAGGATTTCCGGGAAGAGTTGCTGGCCACCATCCGCGAGTGGGATTTCCTGCTGATCAACGACGGTGAAGCCCGCATGCTTTCCGGCGAAAACAATCTCAAGAGGGCCGCCAAAGCGATTCTCGACATGGGTCCGCACACGTTGGTTATCAAGCGCGGCGAATACGGCGCCATGTTGTTTCGCAACGACTCGTTCTTCATCGTGCCCGGCTATCTGCTGGAAACCGTGTTCGATCCGACCGGCGCGGGCGATTGCTTCGCGGGCGGGTTCATCGGCTACCTGGCGCAGCAGGGCTTCGATCTGGAGTCCGATCATATCAGCCGCGGCGAGCTGAGCCGGGCCGTGATCTTCGGCTCCGTCATGGGGAGTTTCTGCTGTGAGCGTTTCGGCGTGGAGCGCTTCCGCACGCTCAAGCGGGCGGAGATCGATGCGCGCTTCGAAGAGTTCCGCCAGTTCACCTCGTTTTAACCTTGCCGTCGTCGGCGCACTGCTGGCGATTCTCGGCATCGGCGCCGCGTGGTGGTGTTTTGCGCGCGGATATACGCTGTTTTACGGCGACGCCGAAGCGCACTTGAATATCGCCCGCCGGATCCTCGATTCGCGAACGCCCGGGCCGGACCAGATCGGCACGGTGTGGCTCCCGCTGCCGCACCTGGTGCTGATTCCGTTCGCAGTGCGCGATTTCTGGTGGCGCAGCGGACTGGCCGGCGTGATTCCCTCCGTCGCTTGCTTCGTCATCGCCGGAATGTTTCTGTTCAGCGCGGCCCGCCGGGCCTACGGGAGCGGCGCCGCCGCGCTCGCCGCCACTCTGTTGTTCGCGATCAACCCCAGCGTCCTGTATTTGCAGGCCACGCCCATGACCGAGCCGCTCTTCCTGGCTTCGCTCGCCGCGCTCCTGTGGGCGACCCTGTGGTTCCGGGACTCCCAGTCCGTCTGGGCCGTGCTGTTGGCCGCTGCCGCCTCCAACGCCGCTTCGCTCACCCGCTACGAAGGATGGTTCCTGGTTCCGTTTGTAACGCTGTACTTCGCGTTTGCCGCGAAACGGAAATCCCGGGCGATCCTGTTCGCCGCCCTGGCGGCCCTGGGCCCCCTGGCCTGGCTCGCGCACAATCAGTATTACTACGGCAACGCGCTCGAGTTTTACAACGGACCGTACTCCGCGGCAGCCATCTACCGGCGCCAGCTCGCCCAAGGTGGATTCCGCTATCCTGGGGACCACAATTGGATCGCATCGGCGCGATACTACCTGGCAGCGTCCCGTTGGGTCGCGGGCTGGCCGCTCTTAATTCTTGCGGCACTAGGCACGCTCGCCGCACTCGCCCGCCGCGTCGTATGGCCGCTGTTCGTCCTGTTCTTGCCGCCGCTGTTCTATCTCTGGAGCATGCACTCCTCCGGAACTCCCATCTTCGTTCCCGATCTGGCGCCGTTTAGCTGGTACAACACGCGATACGCGATCGCGGCCGTTCCGTTTGCAGCCTTTGCCGCGGCCGCTTTGGTTTCGTTCCTTCCTGCCCGGATGCAATTGAGTACCGCCTTTGTTCTGGCGCTCACCTTTGCGGGCATATACGCCTTCAGCGGGCCTTCGATATGCTGGAAAGAGTCGGAGGTAAATTCGGAAGCCCGGCGGGCTTGGACCGCGCAGGCGGGTGATTTCTTGGCGCGACGGTACCGCTCGGGTTCAGGCATCGTTTTTCCGTTCGGCGATCTGGCGGGAGTTCTGCGCCAGGCGGGCGTTCCGTTGCGCGAAGCCTTGCACGAAGGCAACGGAGCCGCGTTCGATGCTGCCATGGCTCGCCCGGATCTTTTCCTCCATGAAGCATGGGGGCTGGCATTCTCGGGCGACGCTGTCGATCGCACGCTGCACAAAGCCGGTTACGCCCTGCAGCAGCAGGTTGTGGTGAAAGGAGCGCCGGTGGTGAACATTTACCATCGCAACTGAGTGAGGATTCCGTTTACAAAAGCGCATGGAGCCCGGAACGATTTCCTGCTCACTTGGCGCGGCGAGTTGCCGGACCGCTCCGGCGATCCCGCTGCCTTGGCTCGCGCTATCTGCGAACGCCATACCGGCGCGGGCGCCGACGGCTGGATTCTGATGGACTCCGCCCCAAGCGCGCACGCGGCGATCGAACTATGGAATTCCGACGGCAGCCGGAGCGAGATTTCCGGCAACGGGACGCGCTGCGCGGCCGCGCTGCTCCTTGAGCTAGGCAAAGCTCAGGACCGCGTGGATATTGTTACCGGCGCAGGAATCAAGAAACTTCGCCTTCTGGACCGGAACGGCCACGCCTATTCCTTCGAGATGAACATGGGACGCGCCACCATCGAAGAACTGCGCGCATCTCTGGTGCCCGGACACGAGTGCGTGATCCTGAACGTCGGAAATCCGCAGTGCGCCCTCTTTACCAACGACTTCGAATTCGACTGGCGTGCTCTCGGCGCGGAACTCGAGCGGCATTCCCGTTTCCCTAATCGAACCAACGTATCTTTTATCCGTGTGGTGGACGAGCATACGCTGGACGTCCGCTTCTACGAGCGCGGCGCTGGCGAAACCATGAGCTCGGGCACCGGATCCACGGCCGCTGTGGCCGCGGCCATGGCTCGCGGCTGGGTGCGGAACCCGGTGCGGGTGCTCGCGCCCGCCGGACCCCTGGAGTTGCGCCTCGAAAACGACGATCTGTACCTGGAAGGCCCCGCCGAGATCGTCGCCAAGGGCGAGTTTTACTACGAGATCACACCATGACCAATCACTTTGAAGAGCTTCGGCGAAAGATCGAGACGCATAAGGCGCACGTGGGCGTGGTCGGCTTGGGCTATGTCGGCTTGCCTCTGGTGGTCGAGTTTGCGCACGCCGGATTCTGCGTCACCGGCATCGATGTGCAGCAGTCCAAGGTAGACGCGATCAACCGCGGCGAATCCTACGTCCAGGACGTGCCGACCTCCGCTCTCCAGCCGCTGGTCAAAGCCGGCAAGGTCCGGGCCACCACGGATTTCAGCGTCGTCCGCGATCTCGATACGATCAACATCTGCGTGCCCACGCCCTTGCGCAAAACCAAGGATCCTGACATGAGCTACATCGTGAACGCGTGTCAGGAGATCGCCAAGTCGTTCCATCCGGGCACGCTGGTGATCCTCGAATCGACCACCTACCCGGGCACCACCGATGAGCTGATGCTGCCCATGTTCGAAGAAGCCGGGCTGAAAGTCGGGCAGGATTTCTTCATGTGCTTCTCGCCCGAACGCGTCGATCCCGGCAACCCCAAGTATCAAACCAAGAACATCCCGAAAGTGGTCGGCGGCATCACGCCTGCCTGCACTGAGGTCGGCGCGCTGTTCTATAAGCAGGCGCTCGATACCGTAGTTCCGGTCGGCTCCACGCGCGTAGCCGAAATGGTGAAGCTGCTTGAAAACACCTTCCGCATGATCAACATCGGCCTGGTGAACGAAATCGCCCTGATGTGCGACCGCATGGAGATCAACGTCTGGGAAGTGATCGACGCTGCGGCGACCAAGCCGTTCGGCTTCATGCCGTTTTATCCCGGCCCCGGCCTCGGCGGGCATTGCATCCCCATCGATCCGTTCTATCTCTCCTGGAAAACCAAGCAGGCCGGCATCGAAGCTCGCTTCATCGAGCTCGCGGGATACATCAACGGCCAGATGCCCCACTTCGTCGTGGACAAGATCCAGAACGCGTTGAACGATCACGCCAAGCCTCTCAAAAACTCGCGCGTGCATGTGATGGGGGTGGCCTATAAGCGCGATATCGACGACGTGCGGGAATCGCCGGCGCTGGACATTATCCATTTGCTCGGCCGCCGCGGCGCGCGCATCAGCTATAGCGATCCCTATGTCCCTCAGATCCACGCCGACGGCCTGAACATGAAAGCGATCGATCCCGATGCCGGCGCCGCCGAAGCCGATTGCGTGGTGATCGTAACCGATCACAAGAAGTTCGACTACGCGAAACTGGTAAAGGACGCGAAGCTGATCGTCGATACACGCAACGCCCTGAAGGGCATCGACTCGCCCAAAGTCGTCCGGCTTTGAGACGAGGCAGGCTAGCCTGCACGCCGGATCAATTGCGGCTCGACCCTCTGCCCCGTTCTCGCCGCCTTGCGGATGGCTCGCACAAGCTTCCTGGTTCCGGCTTCCCAATCCGGAAACAGATCCACGTATTGGAGCGTTTCCGCGATGCTTCCGGGAACCTCGCACGGCTCCAGCCGCGCCGGAATCAGGAAACTTGCTTCCAGCGGACGCAGGCGCGCGCACTTCAACGCCCAGCGCAACTCGTTCTGAAACTGCCCCCGCTTGGCCGCCGAACGCCGCGAAAAACAAGCCACGAAGGCGTCCGACAGTTCCACGGCGCGCTGAATCGCCCGCGGCCAGTCTTGTCCCGGAAGCAGTTTCTCTTTATTCAGCCAGGCAGCGCACCCCGCCGCCTCGATGGCTCGGCATAATCGCCGCGCCTGTCGCAAATCCTCCTCCGCGTACGCCACGAATACCTGCGGCCGCTCATGCCGGATCAGCTCATATCCGGAGTTCTTGCGCCGCCGGAACACTCCCAGCCCATCGATCTCCACAGATTCCCCGCGTTCCAGCGCCCGCCGGATGATTGTCAGAATCTCTTCGCGATGCTGGTCCGCCGCGCGCCTCATCGGCCCGGCCGAGTGGATCGTTTGGGGACCAGTTTCCCGAGCCCCGGTAAATCCACCCGCTCTCCCCGCTGAAGTTTCGTCACAATCCTGTGGACAAGCTGATCGATCCGATCCCGTGCAATGGCTCGCGGCAATCCAGCGCCTCGGGCCAGTCTTCGCGCCAGCTCCTCGCGTTTCATCTCCACCCGACCATACCCCCTCGAAGCCTCCGGCCATCCGTCCGAAATCCCCAACCGTCGGATAAAAAATAGCCGAATTGACTTCGCGGACACGCCAAAGCCCCCTACAATGAAGCGATTTTAATGGGTGCTTAAGCGCGTTTTCATGTCCGGTTGCAACCATAGGGACTGTCGGATGGCGTCGGCCATTCGGCAAAGGAGATCTCAAAAAACAATGAAGAAGCTCATGAGCATCATGCTGGCCCTGGCCTTGACGACCGGTGTTGCCACTGTCACCCTCGCTCAGGACACGAAGGAAGATACCAAGAAGTCCGGAAAAAAGGGTAAGGGGAAAAAGGGCGGCGACGCCAAGGACAAGGACGGCAAGGACACCGGTAAGAAGGGTAAGGGCAAGAAGGGTAAGGACGCCGACACGAAGTAAGCGTCCACGCTCGAAAATCCAGAAAGACCCAGCCGCGGTCGGGCAGCCTGCTCGAAGGACGCCCGCCGCGGTTTTCGTATTTGTAGCGACAAGTCGCCTGAGAAGCTTGGCTGCCTGATTGCGAAGACTACGGCTTGGAGGTGACAACAGCCGTGACTGCATTCGTCATTTTCTGGGCGATTTTGGGGCTCGCAACACTCGCTCTCGCCCTCTACCGAAAGTTCGTGAGCATGAGAGAGGACGACTATTTGCACCTCTCCGCCGGCGAGGAACGCCTGATTCCTCAACAAGTAGCGGTCTTTCGCAAGATCGGCGCCATCGACCGCTGGGGCATCACGATGACCATCGTTACTGTCGTGCTCGGGCTCGGTTTGGCCGCGTCCTATCTCTACCAGGTTGTCCAGAGCCAGTACCGCTGAGCTGCGCCATAGCGCTCAGTCAGCGTTTAATGCAACAGGATGGTGGCGAGTCCCGCTCCGGCTGCGGCCAGCATGACCCAGGCCGAATCCGCTCGCGTGAACGTGAGCACGCCGAAGCTCGCCGCCATCAGGACTGCCGAAAACATTCCGGTGAAGGCGTCGCGCGTCAGCGGCACGGAGGAAGACAGCAGCAGCCCGGCGCTGGCCAGCAGCAGTCCGCGGATCGCGCTTCGCACTCGCGGGATATCGGCCCGCGCCCCGATCCAGCGCATCAGGGGGATTACCAGAAACGCCGGCGTAACCAGCGCCAAAAATCCCAGGAACGCTCCCGGCACGCCCCCCACCAGGTAAGCGACGCACACCAGATACAACCCGAACGGCCCCGGACCTGTGCGTCCCGCCACCACCGCCATATTCAACTGGTGATCGGTGAGCAAATGCCGTTCGACCACGAAATCGTTCCGGACCATCGGCAGCGATCCCAGCCCGCTGAACGAAGTCACGCTGGCCTTCAACAACAAAAGATAAAGCACCAGAAGATTCACGTGCTCTTTGGATCCTTCCACAGGAATCCGATCAGTGCGCCCATGGCGATGATCGGCAGAGGCGTGATGCCAAACTCGTGCGCGGCCAGAAACGCTCCGCCGGTGAGCAGCGCCACCTGAATGTTCCGCGTCATGCCCTCCCCGCGCAGTCCGCCGACGTGCGGTTTCAGGATTACCCAGATGGTCGACCACATCATGCCCGCCACCGCCGCAACCGTCCCCCCGATCATCGCCATCGCGATGCGGTTCCCCTGCCACGACTCGAACCCCTGCATGATCAGAACCGCCAGCCCGGCCGAGGGAAACGTCGACGCAAACACGGCCGCCGCAGCCCCCGCAACGCCGCAAATCAGCGCGCCAACCGCCGCGCAGAATGCGATCAAATTTGTCCCCGGAGTGACGCGCGCCAGCGCGAACGCCAGATCGAATTTTTCCGCGCTGATCCACTTGCGCGTGTCCACCAGCTCCCGGCCCAACATGCCGATCGTCACGTATCCGCCCCCGAACGTCGTATTGCCGATTCGCAAAAAAATCTCCGTGAGTTTCTTGAGCGAAGCCGGCGGCTGTGCGGGGGGCGGGTTCTGACGATTCAAACTACTCATTCTCGTACAATCGAATATTCCCCATGAACCTCGGCCTTACGAACAAAGTCGCCATGGTGGCCGGAGCGAGCCGCGGGCTCGGATTCGCCGTGGCGCGCGCCCTCGCCCGCGAAGGAGTAAAAGTCTCCTTGTCTTCCCGCAGCAGCGAGGCGGCCCAAGCCGCCTCCCGGACCATCCATTCGGAAACAGGCGCTGATGTATTCGCCGTCGCCGCCGACGTCCGCTCCGCCGACGCGCTCGCCGATTGGCACCGCCGAACCATCGACCGCTTCGGCGGCCTCGATCTGCTGTTCACCAATTCCGGCGGTCCCCCTGCCGGGCCCGTCCTGAAATTCGACGACGCGGCCTGGCAGGCCGCCTTCGAACTGCTCCTGCTCAGCGCGGTCCGCATGATCCGGCTGGCGGTGCCGTCGATGATCGCGCGCGGCGGCGGGTCCATCTTATTGCCGACTTCGTCCGCAGTCAGAGAGCCGATCGGCAACCTTTCGCTTTCCTCCGTGGTGCGAACGTCGGTTTCCTCGCTTTCCAAAACGCTCTCAACGGAGCTCGCCCCCCACCGGATCCGCGTCAACCAGCTCATCCCCGGCCGCATCTCGACCGATCGCGTCCGCGAAATCGACGAGGAAAACGCCAGGCGGGCCGGCATCAGCGTCGCCGAGCAGCAGAAGCGTATTTACGCGACCATTCCCATGTCGCGCTACGGCGATCCCGATGAATTCGCCTCAGCCGCCGTATTTCTTTTGTCCGACGCCGCAAGCTACATCACCGGCGCCAGTCTCCAGATCGACGGCGGCCTGCTCCACGGAACATAAGTCACCGCCCGCAGAAGTTTCTTAGCGCGGATCAGAGGACTTGAACCTCCACGGGATTGCTTCCGCTAGCGCATCGAGCGAGGCTAAAATGCTACTCATGCCTCGCTGTTTTCTTCCTGCCGTCTTTGCCGCTATTCTCATCCCGCCGGCCATCGCAGCCGATTGCGACCGGGCTTGCCTCAAGAGCGTGCTCGACCAGTACCTGAACGCCGTCCTCCAGCACAACCCTTCGGCTGTGCCGCTCACGCCCGGCTATCGCCAGACCGAGAACGCGGTGGTTCGCCGTCCCGGCCAGGGGATCTGGCAGACCGCCAAAGCTTTGGGGAAAGTCCAGCGGCGCTACTTCGATCCGGTCACCGAAAACGCCGCGTACTTCGGCACGCTTGAAGAAACATCCGGCAGTGCCGCCGTGGTGACACTACGCCTCAAAGTCGCGGACCGAAAGGTGGCCGAGGCCGAATGGTATCTGGCGCGAAAAGGCGATCCGGGAATCGGCGTCGGAGCCGGCGCGCAGGCCAATAGCGCCTTCTGGGATCCCGAATATCTGGCTGCGCATCCTCCCGTGGAGCGCGTGGTGCCGAAAGCCGAGCGCGTGTCGCGCGAGGACCTGATCGCCATCACCAACAGCTATTTCGATTCGCTTTCGGCGCGCGACGGCCACATCATGATCGCCCATCCGGGCTGCGTGCGGCTGGAAAATGGCGTGCTCACCACCCAGCGCGACGCGCCCGCCAATCTGCCGGCCAGCGCCGCGGGCATTTTCAACGGAAAGACCGATTGCATGAATGAAGGAGCCATGACCAACATCTTCGCGGTGGTGGCTCGCCGCTTCCCGGTGGTGGATGAAGAGGCCGGAACGGTGCTCGGATTAGGAGTCTTTCTGCGGAAACCGGGAGTCGCCATGCGCCGCAACCAGTTCAGCGAATGGTTCGTGATCGATCAGGGCCAAGAACGTCAGGCAAAGCTGCGCGCGATCTATTCGTCCATGTTCTATCCGGACCAGGATGCCTTGGTCCCCAACTGGCCGCCCTACGACGGCAACTGGCCCGTTCTGCCGGCTCCCAAATAAGTGGTGCGGATGAGAGGACTTGAACCTCCACGGGATTGCTCCCGCTAGCACCTCAAGCTAGTGCGTCTGCCAATTCCGCCACATCCGCACACCACGCGCTGGATTCCTCAATTGCCGGAAACCAGCAAAACCGTTTGATAAAAACTACTTCTGCTGCGGCTGGGGCGCAGGATTCACCGGTACAGGCACGGTTTGCGGAGCATTCTGCTTTCCGCCTTCCACGCCCGTCTGCACCGTGATCGGCACTGTACCGCCGGTCGCGGGCGCCGGAGCCGGACCCTTCTGCCCCGTCACCGGGATCGCCTTCTTCAGCAGATCCGGCGTCGCGCTTCCCCCGGCGCGAGTCGCCAGAATCGAAAGCGTCAGCGAAGTCAGCATGAAAACGATCGCCGAAATGGTGGTCGCCTTGGAGAGCATCGTAGCCGATCCGCGCGGCCCGAAAACCGTCTGCGAGCCCATGCCGCCGAAGGCTCCCGCCAGATCCGCGGCCTTGCCGCTTTGCAACAGCACCACGGCAACCAGAACCAGGCACACAACCACATGAATGAAGGTGATGAAATAGACCATACGGACACCCAAAGGGCTTCCATCATGTTAGCATGCCCCTACTTATACGCCGCAATTCCGGTCACTCGCTCCCCGATCACCAGGGCGTGAATATGATCCGTCCCCTCATACGTTTTCACCGTCTCTAGATTGCACATATGGCGCATGATCGGGTATTCGTCCATGATCCCGTTGGCCCCCAGAAGATCGCGCGATTGCCGTGCGCATTCCAGCGCCATCGACACGTTGTTCCGCTTGAGCATGGAAATGTGCGCCGCGTCCGCCTGCCCTTGATCCTTGAGTCTTCCCGCCTGGATCGCCAGAAGCTGCGCTTTGGTGATCTCCGTGATCATGTTGGCAAGTTTTTCCTGCACGAGCTGGTGCGAAGCGATCGGCTTCTGATCGAATTGCTTGCGGGAAAGAGCGTAGGACCGCGCCGTCTCATAGCAGTCCATGGCCGCCCCGATCGCGCCCCACCCGATGCCGTAGCGCGCCTGCGTCAGACAGCTCAATGCGGCTTTCAGCCCTTGCGCTTCGGGCAGCGCGGCTGTTTCCGGCACGCGGCAGTCGTCCAGCTTCAGACTGGACGTGACCGAAGCCCGCATCGATAACTTCCCGTGAATTTCCGATGCGCTGAACCCGGGCGTGCTGCGCTCCACCAGAAAGCCGCGGATGCCTTCCTCCGCGCGCGCCCAAATGACCGCGACGTCCGCGACCGATCCGTTCGTGATCCAGGTCTTCTCGCCGGATAAACTCCAGCCGCCGCCTTCGCGCCGCGCGCGCGTCAGCATGCCCGCCGGATTCGAGCCGAACCCCGGCTCCGTCAGCCCAAAACACCCGATCGCCTGGCCCGATTGCAGCCGCGGCAGCCAGCGCTGCTTCTGTTCTTCGCTGCCGAACGTCAGTATCGGATACATCACCAGCGCGCCCTGCACGCTGGCGAAGCTGCGCAACCCGGAATCGCCGCGCTCCAGCTCCTGCATGATTAACCCGTACTCGACGTTGCTCATCCCGGCGCAGCCGTAACCCTCCAGGTTCGCGCCCAGAAATCCCAGCCGGGCCATTTCTGGGATCAGCTCCTTCGGAAACCGAGCCTCCCGAAAACAGTCGCGCATGAGCGGCGCGGCGCGCTCATCCACGAATCTGCGGGCCGTCTCTCGCACCAGCCGCTCCTGCTCGGAAAATAGTGAGTCGATCCGCAGGTAATCGACTCCGGGGAAACGGGCCATAGCACGGCAATTCTACCGCGTCACGTGGTGTATTATCGTACGGTCACGCCATGACCAAGAACAACACCGCCCAGCCGTCCGCATCTTCCTCGGAGCGACGCTCCTTCTTGACGCGCCTCAACGCCGGCGCGGCCTCCATCGCCGCGCTCGCCCTGGGTAGCCGCGCTCTGGCCCAGACAAAAGCCGCGGCTCCTGCCCGCTTCGAACCCGCGCGTCACGATAAAGACGACTGGATGGATCAACCGGCGGCCCGGCATCGCGTCGTTTTCGATACCACCAGCGCGGCGCGTTTCGCCGACGCGCTTCTGTTCGCGAACAATTTCATGGCTGCGAACCGCAGCGACTACGGCTTGCAGGACAGCGATCTGGCCATCATCGTCGTCGTCCGCCACATCTCGACCGCTTTCGGTTACAACGACGCTATGTGGGCCAAATACGGCGCCCAGATGGGCCCCATGTCCGGGCTCGATACCACGCCCAAAACCAACCCTCGCAACGCCGGCGGCTTTGGCGTGGAGGCTCTCGCGAAGGCGGGCGTTCAGTTCGCGGTCTGCGCCATGGCCACGCGCCGGATCGCGGGCAGCATCGCGCAGGCCACCGGCGGCAACACCGACACGATCTACGGCGAGCTCACCGCCAATCTCGTTCCCAACGGCCGCATGGTTCCGGCGGGAATCGTCGCCGTCAACCGCGCCCAGGAACGCGGCTACTCGCTCGTCACCCCCTGAACCCCTCCGGCTCCGTTAGTCGTGCCGCAGGGCGACCGCCGGGTCCACTTGCATTGCGCGCCCCACGGGAAGAAGGCAGGCACAAGCCGCCACCAGCAAAAGAATCCCCGGCTCGGCCGACAGCGTGGCCGCGTCGTAAGGCGAGACGCCCACCAGTTGCGATTGCAGCCGCGATTCACTCCAAGCGAGGCGGCTAAGCCGATCCCTATGCCGGCAAACACAGGTGTGAGCGCCTCACCCACAATGAGCTTCCGGATCTTGCCTGGCTCGGCCCCGAGCGCCATCCGCCCGCCGATCTCCCTGGTTCTCCGGCCTACCGAATGAGCCATCACCGCATACAGCCCGACGGATCCGAGCAGCAGCGCCAAAACCCCAAAAATCGGCGCTACGGCCGCATGCTTGCCGAGTTCGGCATGCTCCAAATCCATCCGATCGTGGTCGAAGCCGAACTTTGCCTGGAGCGTGGAATAATCTTCCAGTGTTACCGCTGGCGCTGAGCGCTCGATCACCTCACGCAGCTTCGCGGCCACATGGCCCGCCGGCTCGCGGGTCCGCACGAATAAGAACCCGGCGGCGGAAGGAGCTTGGCGAAACGGGATGTAGACGATCGGCACGAATTTGTCGCGCAGCGCCCGGCTTTGCATGATGTTCGACGCCACGCCGACCACCGAGTACCAGCGGGTCTGCTCGTCCGGCCCTCTAAATCCGACGCGCCTGCCTATGGCACTCTGTCCCGGCCAATATTGATTCACGAAGCTTTGATTCACAATCACCACCGGCGTCGCCCCGGGTCCGTCGGTTTCCGTGAACTCGCGCCCCGCGACCATTTCCAGACCGAGCGTCTGGAAGTAATCTGGGGCCGCCGCCAGACGCGTCACCACGCACCTGATCGCGCCAGGCAAGAAAGTCCGCGTAAAGCAAGCAGCATCCGTTGGTGAGCGTGTATCCCTGGATGTACACGAGCCGGCTGTTGTCTTTCACCAGAGGAAACCCTCGGAACAGCATCGTGTGGACCACGGCAAAAACGGCCACATTCACGCCGATGACCAACGCCAGGATCACTATCGAGGTCAGCGTGAAGACGCGATCGCGCGCTAATCCTCGCACGGCGTGGCGCAGATCGTAGAACAGCGCACTCATACGATGGGTTCTACGCGGTCTTGAACCGCTCGTCGATCTCCACCCGATACCCCGCTACGATCCGGTTGTTCGCGTTCGCAAACCCGAGCACTGCGATCAACTCCTTGAGTTGCTCGTCCGTCATCCCTTTGCCGCGCGCCCCGGCGATGTGCGATGCGATGCAGTAGTCGCACTGGTTGCTCATGCTCACCGCCAGGTAAATCATTTCCTTGGTCAGCGGATCGAGCGCGCCGGGACCCATCACTTGCTTGGCCGTTTCCCACGTTCGCTTCAACGCCGCGGGATCGTGCGCCAGCGCCTTCCAGAAATTGTTCACCCAGTCGGTCTTACGCGTCGCCATGATGTCGTCGTAAACCGCGCGCACTTCGGGCGAAGCGTCCGCGTACTCGATCAGTCCGAACGTCGACATCTTATCTGCCCCACAAATAGTAAGCCGCCGCCAGGATCACGCCCGTGATCAGCACGGCGACTAGGAACGGACCCAACCAGGAGAAGCCGCTCGACCGCGGCTGCTCCGCCGCGCGCGCCGCGTTCTGCATCGCCAGGGCGCGAATGGGATCATCCTCTTCGGGCACGCCAGACTCGCGTTCCTTCGCGTCCATTTGCGGCTAATTCCTCGAAGCTTGCGGCTCCGTGCGCCCCGCCAGCGGCTTCACCGCTCCTCCTCCGCACACGCCGACTCCCGTGTTCAGCAGCGCATTCAGGACGTTGTAGAGCACGGCGTAGATCGTCTGCTCGGTCACCGGAGCCTTGTTCGGCAGCCGGAACGTCACGGGCAGCTCTTTGTTGATTTGCAGGCGAATGGCGTGCGGCAGCGCGCGTCCACCCCGGTCGTGCTGGTTCGCGATCTGGATCGGCGTTTGCAGCACCGTTCCCGAAACGCCGTCCACATAGAACTGGCAGCGCGAAAACCACCCCAGGTTGGCCGGATCCGCCGCATCGAACAGCAGCAGCGGAGCCTGGCGCTCTTCCGCCGCCAGATCCAGCAGTACCCGCCGTTCCTGATCCTCCAGCTTGAACTCAAACCCCGCCTGGCGCGCGATATTTTCAATGAACTCCGGGTCGAGTTCCAACCGCAGCAGTTTGTGGCGGCCCGCCTGGAGCACTTGCATGTCAAGGCCATTCTAGCAGCCGGATATTATGAAGTATCCGATGGCTCCGCAAGCGTCCCGCCAGGGACTGGTCCTCTTCGATATCGATGGCACCCTTCTGCGGCGCTCCGGACCGCACCACCGCCAGGCCCTCGTCGAAGCCGTCCGCCGGGCCACCGGAGTGGACACCACCACCGAAGGCGTGCCCGTCCAGGGCATGCTCGATCGCGACATCCTCGCCGCCATGCTCCGGAACGCCGGGGCTTCGCGAGCTCTCATCCGCCGCCACATGCCGGCCATGGTCGCGCTGGCCCAACGCATTTACGCCCGAAGCTGCCCTGACCTGCGCCGCCGCGTCTGCCCCGGAGCGAGGATGCTGCTCTACAAACTCTCGCGCCGCCGAATTCCCGTCGGCCTGGTCACCGGCAACTTCACCCGCATCGGCTGGAAAAAGATGGAACGCGCCGGCCTGAAACGTTACCTCCGCTTCGGCGCCTTCGCCGAGCTCGCGCCCGATCGCGCCGGCCTGGTCCGGATCGCCATCCGCCACGCCCGCCGCCGCGGCTGGATCGATCGCTCCAGCCCCGTCGCGCTCATCGGCGATCATCCTAACGACATCCGCGCCGCGCGCGCCAACTGTGTGCGCTCCGTCGCCGTGGCCACCGGGCTCGTTTCGGCCGAGGAACTCGCCGCGCACTCCCCCGATATTCTCGTCCCCGATCTGCGCGCGCTCACGCTGGAGATGCTGCTCGGATGAAGAAAACCATCCTGCCGATCCTTGCCCTATTGGCCTCCTGCGCCGCACCGCCCGATACCTCCGGCCTGAAAGTGATCGTCGGCGCCCAGCTCGATCCCGGCCACGAACGCCCCCGCATCGAGCATTCCGTAATCGTCATCCGCAATGGCAAATTCGAGGCCGTCGGTCCGCAGCAGTCCACGCCTGTTCCTAAGGGAGCGCAGATGATCTCGGGCAGCGGCAAGCTCGTGACTCCCGCCCCGAGCACCGCCATGATCGCCGCCGGCGAGCCCGCCGACCTGGTGCTGCGCGACGCGGCCACCAACTCGGCCGAACGCATCATGCACGATGGCGATTGGATCGACCACTGATCCATCGCCCCAGCAACTCCGCGATCGTCCCCCATCCGCTCCGGTATCGCTCCGCGACACCCGGGTCCGGGAAGAACTCGTGCGTCAACACCAGCTCGCACTGACCGCCGCGGTCGAAAAGCTCGATGGTCACCAGAGTCTCGGGCAAGCCCTTCGCCGTCCAGGTGAACACCAGCTTCGCCGGAGCCTCCACCACGCGATACACACCGGTGTGCTCGATCCGTTCGTTCGCCGTCACCATCACGATGCGAAATCGCCCGCCGGGTCGAACATCCAGCTCCGCTTCCGCCCGCAATACGGTTCCCGGACACATCCACTCGCGCATCCCCTCGGCGTCCGTCCACGCCGCGAAAACATCGGCGCGTCGCGCATCGATCAGGCGCCGGATCACCACGCGCTCGCCAAAGTCAGGATTTCCCACGCGCTTCTCCCTTCTTCCGTTTCTCGATGTGCCGCTCGAGCGCGTCCAGGCGCGTCTCCCAGAAATGCGTGTACCGCTCCAGCCACGCCTGCGCCTGGCGCAACCGGGCCGCCTCCAGCCGGAAATGATGCTCGCGCCCCCGAACCTCACGCCGGATCAGCCCCGCGCGTTCCAGCACCATCAGGTGTTTGGAAATCGCGTTCAGCGATACGTTGAACGGTTCCGCCAGTTGCGTCACCCTCGCCGGCCCCGACCGCAGCGAGTTTAAGATCGCTCGCCGTGTCGGATCCGCCAGCGCATCGAACACCCGGTCGAGATATTCAACCATCAGGTTGATTATACTCAGAGGGAATGGAGCCGCAATCATGCCCGACACAAATCCTCTGGAGAATCACCCGGTAGTCTCGCCTGCGGAATGGCTGGCTGCGCGTACGGCGCTACTGGCAAAAGAGAAAGAGTTCACCCGCCTGCGCGATGAGCTCAGCCGCCGGCGCCGCGAGCTTCCCTGGGTCAAAGTCGAGAAGCATTACTCGTTTGACGGACCCGGGGGCAAGGAGTCGCTGGCCGATCTATTCGAGCACCGCAGCCAGCTCGTCATCTACCACTTCATGTTCGGACCCGATTGGGCCGAAGGCTGCAAACACTGCTCGTTCTGGGCCGATAACTTCAACCCCATCGGCATCCACCTGAACCACCGCGACGTCACGTTCATCGCCGTCTCCCGGGCCCCGCTCGAAAAAATCGAAGCGTTCCGCAACCGGATGGGATGGAGCTTCAAGTGGGTGTCCTCAGGACAGACGGATTTCAATCAGGATTATCACGTATCGTTCACGCCGCAGGAAATCGAGAGCGGCAGCGCCTTTTACAACTATGCGCCCGGACAGAAAGCGTCCACCGAGCGCGAAGGCGTCAGCGTCTTCTACAAGGATGCGAGCGGCGGCGTGTTCCACACCTACTCCTGCTACGCCCGCGGCATTGACATGCTCAACACCGCCTATCACTACCTGGATCTCGTTCCCAAAGGCCGCGATGAGGCTCATCTGAAAGCTCCCCAGGCCTGGGTGCGCCATCACGACAAATACGACTCGTAAAACTCGCGCTTACGACAATCGCAGACAACTCACCGTAATCGCCCCGCCGAAGCAGTGCTCCACGTCCCGCCCCGGCGTCCTCCGCCGGGCCGGATACGAGCCCGCATAGTGAAAGCAATCGCCCTCCCGCCGGAAACGCACGTCCAGCGGCTCATTGTCGGGATCGCATTCCACCACCGTTGCCGTACCGCCCGGATCCAGATGCGGCAGATTCACATTCCAATACCCCTTCGCAGGGCAGCCTTCCGCGATCAGCCGTTCAATCACCGGCAGCGCAAGTTCGCCGGATCTTTCCCAGTCCAGCGGCACGCCCTTTCGGACGTATTGCGAAACCGCAAGCCCCGGTCTCCCCAACAGAGCCGCTTCGCGCACCGCGGCGACTGTCCCCGACGTGAACACGTCCGCGCCCAGGTTCCCGCCGCGATTGATCCCCGCCAGCACCCAATCCACATCCGGGAACAGCGTACTCAACCCCAGTCGCACGCAGTCCGCCGGGGTTCCCGTCAGCGTATATTCCTGCGGACCCGTCTCGCCCAGCACCAGCGGACAATCCGTGGTCACGCGATGACCGGCATAAGAATGCGGATCGCGCGGAGCCAGCACGAAAACGTCGCCGCACCGCCGCGCAAGCGTTTTCAACGCCGCCAGCCCGGGAGCATCCCAGCCATCGTCGTTCGTCACCAGAATTCGCACGTACAGACCATCATGGCAAACCTTGCTCGCGGACATCCGTTACAGAAAATGTTTCCGCGAATCCTGCGAAAACTAGGGCCATCCCCGGCAAGAAATTCCACCTGCTTTCCCGGCCTCCCCCGCTATCCGGCTTCCGGCCAGGCACTTGGAGCTACATAGAAATGGACGGCGAACTGCATCCCTAAAACTGAGGATCCGGACATGAAATTCGTCGTAGCCTCCTTTACTTTCGTCGGACTACTTTGCGGGCAAGCTGCGCAGGCCCCCAATCCAACCGTGCAGCCGGTGAACGCGCCGGGAACGAGCGCTCCTCTGTATCACGTCACCGTCGTTGCTCGAAACATCAAAGCGGTGAACTACCAGCACCGCGGCCGATCTACTCTGGTCGATTTCCGCGGAACGCCTCTGATGCCCGAAGCTCACGGCTGGGCCAGAGTGAATAGCAAGGACGGCGTCACCAAAATCGACGCCAAACTGGACGATCTGAAATCGCCCACAATGTTCGGTCCGGAGTACCTGACCTACGTGCTCTGGGCCATCACGCCCGATGGCCGCGCCATGCCCATCGGAGAGCTTCGCCTCGACGGCGATAACACCAAAATCAGCGCCACCACGCAGCTACAAGCCTTCGGCATGATCGTAACCGCCGAACCTTACTACGCGGTCACGCAGCCCAGCGACGTCGTGGTTGCGGAGAATTTTATTCGCAAGGACACGACTGGAAAAATCGAAGAAGTCAATGCCAAGTACGAGCTGTTGCCCAGAGGGCAATACGTTTTCAACGTTCCTCCCGCGCAACTAAAGCCCGTTCGTCCCGACCGCAGGCTCCCTCTCGATCTGCTCGAAGCGCGTAACGCCGTCGAGATCGCCCGCTACGCGGGAGCCGATCGCTATGCCGGCGACGTGTTCAACCGGGCCATGATCGACCTGGAAAACGCCGAGCGGCTCGAGCAAAGCAAATCCTCAAAGAAGAAGATTGAGACGGCGGCTCGCGAGGCCGCCCAAGCCGCCGAAGATGCCCGCATCCTTGCTTTGAAGGCCGCGGCCGACCAGCAGCTCGCCAGCGAGCGCCAGGCCGCTGCCGAACGCGAGGCCCAGGCCAAAGCGGCTGCCGAAGCCGAAGCTCGAAGGCGCGCGGCAGCGGAAGCGAGTCAACAAATAGCTGAAGCCAACCAGAAGGCGGAAGCCGCCGAGCGAGCTCGCGCCGAAGCGGAAAAAGCCGCCGCGCAGGCCGAGGTCGAACGCGCGAAACTAGAGGCTCAAAAGGCGGCAAACCAGGCGCACGATGCGGAAGCGCAGCGCGCCGCGGCACAGGCGCAAGTCCAGCAGGCCAATGCTGAAGCCGCTCGCGCCCAAGCCGAGGCCGAAGCCGCCCGGCAGCTTCGTCAGCAAGCGGAAGCCGAGCGGCAGAAAGCCGAAGCCGATCGCGCTCAGCTCCGCGCCGAACTGCAACGCCAGCTCAACATTATTCTCGAAACGCGCGATACCGCCCGCGGACTGATCGTGAACATGTCGGACGTGCTGTTTGACACCGGCAAAGCAACGCTCCGGCCCGGAGCCCGCGAGAAGTTGGCCAAAATTTCGGGCATCATTCTGGTCCATCCCGGACTGAAGCTCGAGATCGAAGGCCACACGGATAGCGTTGGAGGCGACGAATACAACCAGCGCTTGTCCGAGCAGCGCGCCAACGCGGTTCGCGATTACCTGATCCATGAAGGAATCAAACCCGATTCCATTACAGCCAAAGGGTTCGGCAAAACTCGGCCGGTGGCCACGAACGCCACTCCCGAAGGGCGCCAGCGCAACCGCCGCGTCGAGATGGTGGTCTCCGGCGACATCATCGGAAACGCTTCCGAATCCGCGCAACTAAACAGATAGAACACCCTCCATCCGTCAGGTGGTCCTGCGGGACCACCTGATAAAATTCGAAGGTGCCGCGGGAGACAACTTTCGACACCGTCCGCAAGCTCGGCCTGGCCCTCGAAGACGTCGAAGAGAGCACCGCCTACGGAGCCTTCGCCCTCAAAGTCCGCGGTAGTCTCCTGGCCTGCCAGGCGATCAACAAATCCGCGGAACCGGGATCTCTCGCGGTTCGCATCGACTTAGAACAGCGCGACGCGCTGCTCGCCGAAGCGCCTGGGACCTACTATGTGACGGATCACTACGCAAACTACCCGATGGTGCTCGTCCGGCTCACCAAAATCAGCACGGACCAGCTTCGCGATCTGCTGTCGGCCGCCTGGCGTTTCGTCACCTCCCGCCAGAAACATTCCGCTCCCAAAATCCGTCAGAAGAGCACGCGACGCAGAGGTTGAGGCACAATTATTCCGATGCCTCCACTCACCCGCCGCAACGTCCTCGCAGCTCCGATCGCCCTGGCGCTGGCGGCCCGCGATTCCCGAGCCCAGTCCTCTCAACCCACCATCCTCTACATCATGGCCGACGATCTCGGCTATGCCGACCTTTCCTGCTACGGGCGCCGCGATTACACCACCCCCCACCTCGACCGTCTCGCCGCCGAGGGAATGAAGTTCCTGCAGGCCTACGCCAACTCCGCGGTCTGCTCGGCCACGCGCACCGCGCTCATCACTGGGCGATATCAGTACCGGCTTCCCATCGGCCTCGCCGAGCCTCTCGCCACCGGCAACACGACCGTCGGCCTCCCCCCCGAGCACCCCACGCTGCCTTCGCTCCTGCGCCAGGCCGGCTACGGCACCACGCTCATCGGGAAATGGCACCTTGGGAATCTCCCGAACTACAGCCCGCTCAAGAGCGGCTACGACCATTTCTGGGGAATCCACAACGGAGGCGTCGATTATTTTTCGCACAAAGCCGTTCTCGGTCCCAATGCGCCCCCCGACCTCTGGGACGGTGACACGCAGGTCAACGAAACCGGCTACCTCACAACGCTCCTCGGCGATCACGCTGTCAAAGCGGTCACGGATTACGCCGCCGCCCGGCGGCCCTTCTTCCTGAGTCTGCACTTCACGGCTCCACACTGGCCCTGGGAAGGACCCATGGATCAAGCCGAATCGCAGCGCATTCGCGCGCTCGCCGATTACGACGGCGGATCGCTCAAAACTTTTGGCGCCATGGTGGGCGAGCTGGACCATCAAGTTGGGCGCGTGCTCCAAACCTTGGCCGGCGCCGGCCTGGCGAACAACACCATCGTCATTTTCACCAGCGATAACGGCGGCGAACGCTTCGCCGACACCTGGCCATTCACCGGCAAAAAAACCGAGCTGCTGGAAGGCGGCTTGCGAATTCCTGCCCTAGTCCGCTGGCCCGGACACATTCGGGCGGGCAGCACAACCCAGCAGGTGGCCATCTCCATGGACTGGATGCCCACGCTCCTGGCCGCCGCAGGAGCCAAGCCCGATCCGGCCTATCCGCCCGACGGCATCAGCTTGCTGCCTGCGCTTACGCAGAACGCCGCTCCCGCGCCGCGGACTCTGTTCTGGCGCTACAACCAGAAGTCGCAGCACGCCATGCGCGACGGCGATATGAAGTATCTCAAGATCCGCGAGAATACGTTCTTGTTCAACGTCGTTGACGATCCTCTGGAGCGCGCCAATCTCAGAGAACGCCAGCCGGAAGTCTACCGGCGTCTGGTTCAGGCGTACGAAAACTGGAACGCCACGATGCTGCCCGAGCAGCCTCTCCCCAACGGCGGCTTTACCGCCGATCAGCTTGCCGACCATTTCGGCAACGAGCGTCCGCCCGCCCGCGGCCCGGCACCGGCGAAGCAATAGTCTAACTTCCGCTGAGACGTATCTGGATTTTCCGGTACGCTACCCGCTGCGGAGCGATCTCTTCCTGAAGCCGTGTCCGGATCAGTTCCGCTCTCCGCTGCGATCGCCGCCGCTCCGCCGCATTCCTGGCTGCCTGCAGTACTAGTGCACCTACAACCAGCGCGACCCCGGCAATGGCGGCCAACGTCAACAGCATGACCAGCGATTCTAGCACCGCAGGGAAATGAGTCAAGCCAGATTCGTACCAGAAAGTACCATGCGTTTACGCCGGCGCGCCGTAATGAGTTCAAGCCGAGGATCGCCTTTCAGTAAGACCTCCGGTGTGTATCGTGTGAGCGGAACATCCAGCTTTTGACACCCAGCTCCTGAAGTCTCATCACTCGGTAGGCGAGTCGACGAAACTGAGGCCGCCTCGCCTGAACGTGATGGTAAACTAGCGGGAGTTTACCCCGAATGATTTGTTTCGGTCCAGGTGCTGAATGACTTCAGGGCACCACGCTGGCGGCGAATGAGGCAATCACTCGACGTCTCGGTCGTTGTTCCATGCTACCGCTGTGAGCAGACCTTACCTCCGCTTATCGCCCGGATTCATCAAACGCTGGCGGATGCGGGCCTCGCCTTCGAAATCATTCTCGTTGACGATGGAAGCCCTGATGGAACTTGGACCGTGCTTCGGTCGTTGGCTCGCCAATACCCCTTCGTGCGCGGTTTCCGGCTAATGCGAAATTATGGCCAGCACAACGCGCTGTTATGCGGCATTCGGGAGGCGCGAGGAGAGATCATCGCCACGATGGACGATGATCTTCAAAACCCGCCGGAGGAACTTCCGCGCCTGCTTGCGAAGTTCAACGAAGGTTATGACGTCGTGTATGGAACGCCGCAAAAGGAGTCGCATGGATTCTTTCGTAACCTCGCATCTCAGATGACCAAGCTGGTACTGCAGAAATCCATGGGCGCGGCCACAGCCCGCAACATCAGCGCTTACCGCGTCTTTCGGGCGCGTCTCCGCGATGCGTTTGCGCAATACCGTGGAGCATTCGTTTCGATCGACGTGCTCTTGACCTGGGGCGGATCCAGGTTCACTGCGATTCCCGTAAAGAACGATCGGCGGCGAATAGGAGTGAGCAACTATACGCTTTACAAGCTGATCTCCCACGCCCTGAACATGATGACCGGCTTCGGGACGGCCCCTCTGCAAGTGGCCAGTGTCTTGGGATTTGTGTTCACAGCCGTAGGCGCTGCCCTGTTCTTCTACATCATCGTCACCTACCTCCTTCGCGGTTCGCCTGTGCAGGGGTTCCCCTTCCTGGCCTCGACCATTGCTATCTTTTCCGGGGTACAGCTCTTCGCTCTCGGCATCGTTGGAGAGTATCTGGCTCGAATCCATTCCCGCACACTGGACCGGCCCAGTTTCGCCGTCGATTCCAAGACTGATGAGGGCGAGAGCGATGCAGAATAACAACTGCATTCTCATGCCGTGGGATTCGTCTTTTTTTGGTATCCGAATCGCGCGCCTGAACGGGCCGCGCCTTTCAGAACACTCGCTGGCCCAGGCGCTCGAATGGTGCGGATCACACGAGATCGACTGTCTTTACTTCCTGGCGGATTCAGATCATAACGAAACCGTTCGCTTAGCGGAAAACAACTCTTTCCGGCTCGTCGACATTCCGGTGACACTGACACTTAAATCTTTGGCGGAGGGGAATGATTACAATACGGCTCACGGTGTACGGCTGTTTAGGGAAGAGGATCTCGATTGCCTCAAAGCGATTGCCCGCCAGAGTCATTCCGATAGCCGGTTCTATTTCGATGGCCGCTTCCCGAAAGAGCGCTGCGATGACCTTTTTGCAACCTGGATTGAGCGCAGTTGCCAGGGCTGGGCGGCAGCGGTATTCGTGGGTGAACTGGACCGAGCCATTGCCGGATATTGTACCTGTCACATTGACGGCGACGCCGGTTTGATCGGCCTGATGGCCGTCGCTCCGCAGGCACAAGGGCGATCTCTCGGGCGGCGCTTAGTAGGAGCCGCAGTCTCGTATGCTAACAGCCGGGGGATCTCGCGCATCAACGTCGTGACTCAAGGCAGAAACGTCCGGGCACAACGCACCTATCAAAAATCCGGGTTCATTACTGATTCCGTGATGCTTTGGTACCACAAGTGGTTCCGGGAGCCGGCGCCATCCCGCCCCGCCGGATCGTAATGAGTAGATATCGCATTCCGTTCAACAAGCCAGCGTTGACGGGCAACGAGCTAAATTACATCGCCGACGCGATTTCGCGCGGGCACAGCGCGGGCGATGGCTGGTACACGTCGCGTTGCCACGAGTTCCTGCAGCGCGAGCTGGCCTGTCATCGGGCGCTGTTAACCACATCCTGCACTCATGCATTGGAAATGTGCGCTCTCCTTCTCAACGTGGGACCCGGCGACGAGGTTATCGTTCCTACTTTCACCTTCGTCTCGACGGCGAATGCGTTCGTCCTCCGCGGGGCCAAACCGGTATTCATTGACGTGCGACCTGACACGCTCAATTTGGACGAGAGATTGCTCGAAGACTGCATCACGTCCAGGACCAAGGCCGTCATACCAGTTCATTACGCGGGAGTCGGTTGCGAGATGGAGGCAATCTGTTCGATCGCCGCACGGTTCGGAGTGAAAGTCGTGGAAGACAATGCCCACGGGCTGTTTGCCAGGTATCAGGGAAAGAGCCTGGGGACCTTCGGTCAACTCGCCACCCAGAGCTTTCACGAAACCAAGAACGTCATCTGCGGAGAAGGTGGGGCTCTCATCGTTAACGATCCGCTCTACGCTGAGCGCGCAGAGATCCTTCGCGAAAAAGGCACCAACCGCAGCCGTTTCTTTCGCGGTGAAGTGGACAAATATACCTGGGTTGACCTCGGCTCCAGCTTCCTGCCATCGGACCTGCTGGCCGCATTCCTGTTGGCGCAGCTTGAAAAATATCCGGAGATACGCCGAGCGCGTCAGCGAATCTGGCATACATATGCCGAAGGCCTGGGCTCCTGGGCTCGTGATTCGGGCGTCTGTCTGCCGTTCATCCCGCCGCATGTCGAGCAGTCATATCACATGTTCTATCTCTTGATGCCCTCACTGGAAGCTCGGGCGCGGCTAATCGAACATCTGAAGGCGAGAGGCATTCTTGCGGTTTTCCACTACGTTCCGTTGCACCTTTCTGAAATGGGTGTGCGCCTCGGAGGACGCCACGGCGCATGTCCGGTAAGCGAAAGCATCTGCGACCGGCTGCTTCGGTTGCCGTTCTATAACGATCTCACTGATGATCAACAGGCTGACGTGATCGAGGCGATCCGGGCGTTCCGCTGCTGAAAGACAACCGATGTCGAAGACCCCCGATTCAAGAGACGGCTACAGTCCGTCGTTCTTCGATAAGCTGGCCCGTATTGAAGACCGTCACTTCTGGTTCCGATTCCGAAACCGTCTGCTGACTCGTCTCGTACGCGACCTCGCCCGGCAATTACCCTCTGGTTTTCGCTTGCTTGAAGCCGGTTGCGGCAACGGGAATGTCCTACGCTTTTTAAGTGCTGCGATTCGGCCAGGTAGAACATTTGGAATCGACCTATTCGAGGAAGGCCTTCGGATCGCGCGGCGGCGCTCAGACGCTTTGTTGATTTGCGGCGACGTCCATACCTCCCCTTTTCGATGCCGATTCGAAATCATCGGCGCCTTCGACGTCATTGAGCATCTCCACGATGACCGCCAGGCCCTCCGCGACTTCCACCGGTTGTTGTCCGATGATGGCCTTCTGGTTCTCACCGTCCCAGCTCACATGGAACTCTGGAGTTACTTTGACAAGGCGAGCGGCCACTATCGCCGGTACTCTAGGGAAACATTGGAGCAGACCCTAACCGGCTCCGGCTTTAAGGTCGAGTTCCTCACAGAATTCATGATCGTTCTGTATCCGGTGCTCTGGCTCGGCCGGCGTCTCTCTGGATGGCTGCGGACCTCAGCGGCGGATCAGAATTCACTTGACGACCTGCGCGTAATCCCGGGATTGAACCTCCTCCTGTGGTTGCTGGTTGTGTGGGAACTTCCCTTCATTCGAAGAAGAATCCGGTTACCGTTCGGCTCATCCTTGCTGGCCATCGCTCGCCGCTTGTAGCGAATCGGTGAAGTGGCAAGGCCCTTAAGATACAATTGTTGAGATTTGGCCGTCCGGTCTTTGGGCACCTTTCGTATGGGCAAGCAGAAATTACAGCGAGCTTACAAACAAACCAGGAGTGCATTCGGCACGCTCACCGCGGATACATCACATCCTACTGCTGCACCGATCAGCGTTTCCACGTCCGCGTGGCGCTTTGATTCTGTGAAGGCGATCGAGATTGGAGCGCTATTGCTTCTGCCGCTGCTTGCCTTCATGGCAATGAGGTTTGTCCCGATTAACCAGAATTATTTTCTTGATCCTTACCTGTATACAGGGTATGTCCACAATTTTAGTGATTTGCTGGCTCGCTATGGGCTCACTTACTACAGCGTTCGGTTTGGGATGATTGTTCCAGCCCAGGGGTTCACTTATTTGTTGGGTCCCGAAGGCGGGTACTTCACACTCCGATATGTCCTGGCGCTGATCGCCGGAATTCCTCTGTACTATGTGACGAAACGCCACTTTGGCCGGCCCGTCGCAGCCCTGACGGTGGCCGGAATGATGACCAGCCCCTACTTCGCCCGCGCCCTGTTGTGGGACTACCCGGACGCTGCTGGTGTTCCGTTTCTGACCGCTGCCGTATGTCTGTTTCTGTTGCAGGGTCGATTTTCAATGTGGCGTGATACGCTCGCTGGCGTCTTTGCGGGCATGGCAGTAAACAGTAATTTCTTCGAAGTCGCACTGGTCGGAATCTTCGGTGGGATCTGGTTACTGCTCAACGCATTCTTTAGGCGGCCGCTAAACGACGTCATAAAGCGCATCGCTGCGGTGGCTTTGGGAGGGCTTATCGTTTGCGTGCTGGGATGCATCTACTATTGGCACGCGCTTGGCAGGCCCACCAATATTTTTCGTCCCACGCTTGCGATTGCATCTAACCTGGCCGGCGGCGGGACGAAACAGTGGCGGGTTCCGGGCGTAAGCTGGATTTCTACCTCGATCCACGTATTGATCCCGCCGTTGCTCGTCGTCTGTTGTTTTTCGACAGTTCGGTTGCGTCACCTCAATTTCGCAAGTGCGGTTATTGTGAGCTTCGGTCTTGCTGCAACCGCGTTTTACTATGCCGAACAGTTTTTACTCGACAGCGACGTTCTACAGTTGTTCTATTATTTTTCCTACCTCATACCGGCGGTCTTTCTAATGCTGGCGTTCCTCTGGCAAAAGTTATGGGAACGAACCACAGGCGGTCCGGTCGCCTTCATCAGCCTAGGTCTGGCCGCGTTGCTAACCCCATGGATGTTGGCCATCTGGGTTGGCCGGCCTCTTCCGACCCTAACTGCCGCCCAATGGCTGGTGCTCGGCGGATTGCTTATTGTCACACTTTTCCTCGCGACACGAAACTGGCGCTGGCGGGTTCTTTCGGGCGCTCTACCTTGGGTTGCATTGATCGTTCTTGGCGCTGAGTTCACTGCCGGGCAGAGATATTTCAGCAACATGATGCGGACCGGAACGGCTATAGACAACACAGAGCTGGACGTTTATCGCGTGGCATTTCAGTTCATGGACGCGGTACCAAGATTGGCCGATCGTCCCGGCGTGATCCGGTTTTGGTACAACAATCGCCAGGGAAACTCGATTAACTCGATCCAGTCGACGTTCTTGTGGGGCTATTCAAAGCTCAACACGAATCCGCCGGAGGATCCCGGACTTCCGCACCTCGGTGAATTCCAATTGAAGCTCCTGCATGATCCAGAAGTGCGATATCTCGGTCTTCTTTGCGAATCGGAAGATGAGCTTTCGCAAGGCTTGGCAGCTTTGAGGACGCATTCAATTGAATACAAGCCCGCAGATCATAGAGTGTTGGCCTCCGGCAATTACCGGATCTATTTTGAACTCCTGGAATTGATTCATCGGCCGAACACACCTTCGGACTAGGCCTTTTCCCAGCGGCCCAGCGACAAGCAGTTTAATCAAACGAAGCATTGTTCCTGCTGTTTTCCTGCGATAACCTGAAGGACATGGAAACGCTCCACTGGATCCTCCCCGCGGGACTGATGGTCTTGGGCGCGGGGCTCCTCCTTCAGGCTGCCAAGACCGACAGCATGAACATCGCCACCGGAAAGCAGGCTTTCAGCACCACCGCGACGCTGAAGTCGGGTCAGGCGCACAAGATCACCGCCAAAGATCTGCCCAAGCCCGGCGACACACCTTCGGGCCGAAGCGGCGGAAACGGATCGCGGCCCGCGGGAGCCATGCCGCAAGCTCCCGCCGGATTCCAAGTGAGCATCTACGTCGACGAAGGCCTTACCAACCCGCGCCAGATTCGACGCGCGCCGAACGGCGACTATTTTGTCGCGGATACGAACGCCGGCGAAGTAAAAGTTTTCCGGGGCATCTCCGCCCAAGGCAAGCCGCAGGAGCAATCGGTTTATGTGACCGGGCTGCGAGGCGTTTTCGGTTTGAATTTTTACCCGCCCGGGCCGAATCCGCAGTGGATCTATCTCAGTACCACCACCGCGGTCCTGCGTGTGCCTTACAAGAATGGCGATCTTAAAGCCTCGGCTATGCCGCAGACCCTGATCTCCGATCTTCCGAGCGGCGGCCACAGTACTCGCGATCTGGTGTTCTCGAAAGACGGCAAGAGCATGTTTGTCGCCGTCGGATCCGGTTCAAACAACAGCGACAACCAGGCCGAATTTCACCGCGCCAACATTCTGGAATACACGCCCGAAGGAAAATTCGTCGGGATCTTCGCATCGGGCATTCGTAATCCGGTCGGCCTGGCGATCAATCCTGAAACCGGAGACGTGTGGACCTCCATCAACGAACGCGACACCTACGGCGACAACCTTGTGCCGGATTACGTCACGCACGTCGAGCGCGGCGGATTCTACGGCTGGCCCTGGTTCTACATCGGCGGCAACTACGATCCCGCGCATCAAGGCAAGCATCCCGAATTAAAAGACAAGGTGATCGTGCCGGACGTGCTGGTGCAGGCGCACAGCGCTTCGCTCGGCATGACCTTCTACGACGGTAAGATGTTCCCGGCTGAATATTCCGGCGACGCGTTCGCCTGCGAGCACGGCTCCTGGAACCATGCCGCAGGCTCGGGCCACGAAGTGATCCGCATCCCGCTCGAAAAAGGCAAAGCCACCGGTGTGTATCAGGACTTCCTGACGGGCTTCTCCACTAATGGCGTAGTGTGGGGCCGGCCGGTGGGCGTGGTTACGGCCACCGACGGATCGCTGCTGGTCACCGACGATGGCGCGCGCGTGATCTGGCGCGTCGCCTACGGTAAGTAGAACCCGTAGCGCTTTAGAATTGTTCGTCCCTGTTCACCCAGGAGGAACGCGCGAAATTCTTGAGCCAGGGCGGCGTTGCGTGAGCTCTTCAAGATGATCCCGCCCTGTTCGAGTTTCGGATAAAAGTTCTGCGGCACTTCCCACGATCGCCCGCCCTTCACCAGCGCAGCCGAGACGATTCCGATCTCGGCTGCGCCGGTCTCGGCGAATTGCAGCGCTTGCGAGACATTTTCGCCATACACCAGCTTGTCTTTGACGGCGTCGTAAAGACCGATCGAACGCAGCGCGGCTTCCGCGGCTTTCCCGTATGGCGCGTGCGCCGGGTTGGCGATCGCGATGTGCCGGATCGAAGGATCGCGCAGCACGTCCGGTCCAGTGAGCTGAAGCGGCGAAGATTCGGGGACCCAAAAAACGATGTGGCCGATCGCGTAGATGAATTCCGAACCTGGCAAAGCGAATCCTTCATCCGCGAGTTTCTTGGGATAGCCCGAATCGGCCGAGCAGAACACATCGAACGGCGCGCCGTTTTCGATCTGCTGCGTGAACTGCCCCGATGATCCGTAGCTGACTTTGACGCTTACGTCGGGGTGGGATTTTTGAAACTGCGCGGCAATGTTATCCATGGAGATGCGCAGATCGGCGGCGGCCGCGATCAGGAAATCCGGCTTTTGCTCGACACGACCGCATCCGGCCAGCAGAACAGCGGTGAGCAGGGCCGTTTGTCGTGTTAACATGACAAATGTCATTTTTACACGACATCGATGTGGAAGCAAACACTACTGTTCGCCTGGGTCGCATCGGTCGCCCTGGGACAGGCCGGACGAGCCGAACTATTCGGAACCGTCCAGGATCCGTCGGGGCTCGCGATCCCCAAAGCAAAAGTCGAAGCCGAGGACCAGGCCACCATGGCGCGCTACAGTGCAACGTCGGATGAGCGCGGCGAGTATCACATTCTCGGCTTGCCGGCCGGGCAGTACACCTTGACGGTCGAGCAGCCCGGTTTTCGAAGCTACCGGCAATCCGGAATCACGCTGCGGCTTGGAGATCGAACGGCGATCAACGTGAAACTGCAAATAGGTGAAGCGTCGCAGACCATCGACGTGACCGCGGCGGCGCCGCTGCTCCAGACGGCGAGCGGCGACGTGAGCCTGAACGTCGATCGGCAGAAAATCGCGACGCTGCCGCTCGACGGGCGCAATTTCATTCCGCTGGTGACGTTGTCTCCGGGGGTCGCGCTTCCGAACGGACAGTTTCTTCCGCGCATCAACGGCAGCCGGCCGCGTACGAACGAGTACATCTTCGACGGCATCAGCGTGCTGCAACCGGAACCGGGACAGGTGGTCTACTACCCGATCATCGACGGCATGGCCGAGTTCAAACTGAACGTCAATTCCTACTCGCCGGAGTACGGGCGCTCGAACGGCGGAACGGTGATGGTGATCGGCAAATCGGGGAGCAACGAGTTTCACGGAGACGGGTTCGAATTTTTTCGCCATGAGGCGCTAAACGCGCGCAATCTGTTCGCTCCGGCGGGGCCGAAACCCGAGTTCCGGCGCAACCAGTACGGCGCGACACTCGGCGGACCGATCCAGACGAATCGAACGTTCTTCTTCGTGGACTGGCAGGGAACGCGGCAACGGACCGGCATCACGCGGTTCAGCGTGGTCCCGACGCTCGCGCAGCGGCAGGGCGTCTTCACACAACCGATTTTCGATCCGCGAAGCTCGCCGCGCGCGCCGTTCGTGAACAACACGATTCCGGAAACACAGTTCGATCCGCTGGGAGTTCAGGTGCTCCAGCACTATCCCCTGCCGAACGTCGCAGGCGCGAACAACTTCACGCGCACCGCGACCGAGCCGGATAACCAGGATCAGGCCGACTTTCGCGTAGACCGCTATTTTGGCGACAAACACAAAGTGTTTGCGCGCTACACATTCTTCACCGACGACGATACGCCCGTGACACCATTGCCGGACGGGAGCGGGAGCTTAACCTCGGGAGTCATCGGACAAGCGATGACCCGGGGCGACGCGATCGCGGGCGATTACAACTGGATGCTCTCGCCTTCCGCCCTGAATCAATTTCGCGCCGGGTATTCGCGGCGCGATCTCACGCAGTCTTCTCTGCAAAACGGCGGCATCGGCGTGCCGGGACTTCCCTCGAACTCGTTCGGATCGGTGCTGCCGATTTTCGCTGTTGCCGGATACCAGCAGATCGGCCCCACGACGGCGGCCAACTCGAAATTCACGACGTCGGTCACCGAGTTTCTGGACACATTCACGCTGATCCGCGGCCGGCACACCATCAAGTTCGGGACGGATCTGCGGCGCGAAACGCTGGATGTGCTGAATCCGCCGAATCCGACCGGATCGTTCGGCTTTTCGACCACGGGGACGAACAATCCCGCAGTTCCGGGGAGCGGAAACGCGCTCGCGTCGTTGCTGCTCGGACAAGTCAACGCGTTCAGCATCGATATCCAGCAGACCGTGATCCAGCCGCGGGCGCACATTGCAGAATTTTTCGCCGGCGACGACTGGAAAGTTTCGACGCGCCTTACGCTGAACCTGGGCACGCGCTATACGCTGAATTTCCCCTCTACCGAAAGGAGGAATCAGGGCGCGGTTTTCAATCTGAAGACGCAGGTTCTGGATTTCCCGCACACGGCGCGGGAGCTGGAGTGTTGCGATTTCGGGCCGCGCGCGGGACTGGCATACCGGATCGGCGATAGCTGGGTGATCCGGTCGGGCTACGGGCTGATGTTTTTCGAGCAGTCCGGCATTACGACGCCGTTCACGATCCCGCAGTTTCCGTTCGTGCAGACGCTGGGGCAGCAGTCGCAGGACAACGTGAATGCGGCGTTTCTCCTGTCGCAGGGACCTTCGGTGCAAGTCACGGCGCCGACTCCGAACTCGGGGCTGGGGCAAGGCGTGTTTGGCGTGGACCGCAACAACGGGTCGGGCTACTCGCAGCAGTGGAATTTCACGGTTCAGAAGACAATTGGGAACGATTGGAATTTGGAAATTGCATATCTTGGATCGAAGAACACGCGGCTGGGGATCCCGGACGCGAATATCAATCAGCTCCCCTCGCAGTACTTGCCGATGGGCGCAGCCCTGTTGTCGAAGGTTCCGAATCCGTATTTCGGGCAGATACCGGCCTCGTCGTCTCTCGGAGGAGCGACGATCGCCCAGCAGCTTCTGCTGCGTCCCTATCCGCGGTTCACGAATGTGGCGCTGTTCCGCGATAACGTGGGGAATTCGACCTACAACGCCGCGGCGGTGAAGCTCGAAAAGCGCCTGTCGCGCGGGTTGACGCTTCAGGCTTCGTACACGTTTTCGAAGCTGATCGACGACGCCTCGAGCGTGTTTTCGCAAAGCATCTTCACGGGTCCGGTGTTGGGCACGACGGGCGCGGCGGACGCGAACAACCGGCATCTGGAGAAGGATCTTTCGAGCGGCGATATTCCGCGCGTGTTCGCAATCGGATGGGTGTACGATATTCCGGGAATTTGGAAACTTTCGGGATGGCAGCTCGGCGGTCTGGTGCGGATCCAGTCGGGCGACACCGTGGCCGTGACGCAGGCGGTGAACAACAACGCGAGCCTGGGATACGCATTGCAGAGGCCGAACCGGGTGAGCGAGCCAAACGAATTCGCGGGCCGCACGGTGGCGAAATATTTCAATACGGCTGCATTCAGCGCGGCACCGCAGTTTGCGATCGGGACCAGCCCGCGGAATCCGGTGCGCGGGCCAGGGCTTCAGAACGCGGATGTGATGATCGGGAAAACGTTCCGGCTGACGGAGTGCGTGAGCCTGGAATTTCGCGCGGAGGCGTTCAATGTCTCGAATACGCCTCCGCTGAACGATCCGAATGGGAGTTTCGGGAGCCCGGCGTTTGGGTCGATTATCAGCGCGGGGAATCCCAGGGATTTCGAGTTTGTGGCGAAGGTGCATTTTTGAGGAGTTCGCTTGTGAGCAAAAACCGGCTGGCGGAGATTCGCAAGAGCAAGGGCGTGGGTGCGGCCGATCTGGCCGAGCGCGTGGGCGTGAAGCGGCAGACGATTTACGCGATTGAGGCGGGGGACTACGTTCCAAATACAGACGTAGCTCTGAAGCTGGCGCGCGAGCTGAAGACGACGGTCGAAGAGCTGTTCTCGACGGAGGAGCAGGCGCCCAGCGGCTCCACAGAGCACCTGAGCGCAGCGGAACCGGTGAAGGGGCAGCCGGTGCGGATTTCGAAAGTGGGATCCCACTGGGTCAGCGTGCCGGTGAGCGCGGTTCCGTATTACTTGCCGGAAGCGGACGCAGTGATCGGCCGCATCCAGTACGGCGGACGGACGAACCTGAAGGTGTTCGATCGCGAAGAAGAGTTTCAGAAGCGGGTGGTTCTGGCGGGGTGCGATCCGGCGACGAATTTACTGGCTCGCATGGTGGAGCGGGTGACGGGCGTCGAGGTGGTCACGGCCGCGGCATCGAGCAAGCTGGCGTTGCAGTGGCTGAAAGAAGGAAAAGTACACATCGCAGGAACGCACCTGGAAGATCCGGAAACGGGCGAGTACAATCTGCCGTTTCTGAAGCGCGAATTCGCGGGCGAGGAGTTTCGCGTGGTGACGTTTGCGCGTTGGGAAGAAGGCCTGGTGGTGGCCGCGGGGAATCCGAAGGACATTCGCAAGATTCAGGACCTGGCGCGGAAAAACGTGCGGTTCGCGAATCGCGAGCCGGGATCGGGGAGCCGGGCGCTGCTGGACGAGCTATTGAGCGCCACTGGAGTGCGTGCGGCGGCGATCGACGGATACTACAGAGTTTGCTACGGGCATCTGGCGGCGGCCTACGCAGTGGCTTCGGAGGAAGTGGATTGCTGTCTGGCAACGCGATCGGCGGCGCGGACGTTCGGGCTGGATTTTGTCCCGCTGCGCCATGAACGCTATGACCTGGTGATGCGCAAGCAGACGATGGACCTGGCCTCGGGGCAGGCGTTCGTGGATGTGCTTCAGCGGGGGATTTTGCGGAAGAGGCTCGAGGTGCTGGCGGGGTACGACACGAGCCGGACGGGGACAGTGCTGGTTTAGCGGTTGTAGGATCGGATGTATATGACTGTCATATACTGAACTTGTGGCCAGGGATCCGCTGGAAAATTGCGCTGGATTCGATTGGGATGAAGCCAACACTTTAAAGAATTGGGATCGGCACCGGGTGACGCCGGAGGAAGCGGAAGACGTTTTCTTCCAGGAACCGCTGGTTGTCCGCAGCGATACGCGCCATTCCAGAGAGGAAAGCCGATACTACGCGCTGGGGCACACGGCCGCAGGCCAGCTTCTATTTGTGGTGTTCACCGTCCGGCGGAGCCTGATCCGGGTGATTTCGGTGCGGGACATGAACCGAAACGAAAGGGAGACCCTATCGTACGCGCTATGAAAAAGAAAATTCCTAAGTTCAAGAGTGAGGATGCGGAGCGGAAATTCTGGGCCAAAGCTGACTCGACGGAGTATATCGATTGGCCGGCTGGCCAACGAAAAAAGCTGATTGATTTAAAGCCGACTCTTAAGACAATCTCCCTGAGACTACCAGTCGCGATGATTGAGGATCTGAAAATTCTGGCCAACGGGCGCGACGTACCATATCAATCGCTCCTCAAGGTGTTTTTGGGCGAACGCTTGGCTCAAGAGCGCCGGAAGGCTTCGCGATCGCGGTAAACACGGGCGCAGACAGACACGAGGCGCTGGGGGGGGTTAATCAGCGCCTACTTCTTGACGCTACTTTTTTACGGAACCCAGCCAGTTCACCACCACGGTCATCGGCGGCGGCGAGGCATCGCCGCTCGTGCCTGGGGTCTCGGCCACCAGGAAGCGCTTCCCGTCGGCGCTGGGGACGTAGCCCCAGAGGAAAGGTTGGTTCGCCAGAATCGAAGATCGCAGCTCGAACAAGGGCTGCGGCGTTCCCCGGTCGAACGTCTGGGCCGTGGCCTTCACCTCCACCGCCATTAGCTTCCCCTCCGGCGCCACATAGAAAAGCTCCTTGCTGTCGCCGCGCCAGCGGGGTTGCGTGCCTCCCGCGAGCGAGATCTGCCATTTCCCTGCGACGGGTTTGTCAAAGCCCGGCGCAAATGGCACCACGTAAACTTGATCGCTTTGCGACTCGTTGGAAGTATAGGCCAGCCACCGGCCATCCGGCGACAACTGGCCCTGCGTTTCCCGAAACGGGGAATTACGCAGCACGAACGGTTTCTTCTCGCCCTGGCCGGTGACCGGCAACGCCCAGATGTCATCTCCGGTGTTCGAGTCCAGAACGTGAAAAATGATGAACCTGCCGTCGTGGGACCAATCCCAAGGCAGCTTGTTGGGATCCTTGGATTCGAAGAGGAGCTCGTCCTGGCCCGTACCATTCGAAGCACGTTGATACAAGTTGAAAACGCTTTTCTTCCGGGTGGATCCGAACGCGACCTTATCTCCATCCGGCGACCAGACGGGCAGCAGGTTCGCGGAAGCGTCGAACGTGATGCGTGTTTCTCTTCCGCCATGCTCCATGTCCGTAATCCACAGATCGCTATTGCCTGAACTTTCCGCAGGGCGCTCGCTGACAATCCGCTTGCCTTCCGGCGAGAGGCCGAAATTGTTCTGGCTGCGCACCGGGCCGCCTACCTTCTCCAATTCCTTGCCGCTTCGGTCAATCCAGACGTACTGCGTGGTGGCGCCGCCCCCGACTCCATTCGAATAAGCCAGAATGCCGGTCGCGGAGATCGAGTACAAATTCATTCCGTTGGACGTTCCGCGCGAGATCTGCTGGGCCACGGGGAACAGTTCGCCCTTGTTGTCCATCGTTTTCGGATCCACGGGCTGCGCCATCAGGGTGCCTTCGCGCACGAACAGCAGGTGCCCCACCGGCCTTCCCGGCTCTGGCGCAAGGTACTGGGGATTCGCTTCGTCCAGCACCAGCCGGCGGGCTTTCTTGGGATCGTCGAGCGAAGCCAGATAGATCCCATTTGCGGACCCTCCGTTGGCTAAGTACAGAAAGCGCTTGCCGTCAGGCAGGAATATCGGCCAGCGATGGGTTCCGGCCTCGACCTTGGTGATGTTCACCGGCTCGCCGCCCACCCCCGGCACGCGGCTGATTCCTCCGTTTCCGTTCGTAGGCGCGAATACGATGACGCCTTCGCGGCTCCACGCGCCGCCGCGCGAGTTGGGAGCATCGCACAGCGTCTGTGGCGGTCCTCCGCTTACGGATATCTTTTTCAGCTTGTTTTGGGAGAAAAATGCGATAAACCGGCTGTCCGGCGACCAGAACGGATAGGTGGCTTCCTCCGTTCCGGCCAAGGCCTGGGTTTGCAGAGAATCGAGCGAGCGTACCCAGATCTGCGGCCCAGCTTCTCCGGAGGCGAGCATCGCCAGGTAGCGCCCGTCCGGCGAGATCACGAAGAAGCTGACGTTCTTTGCCTTGTCCGGAGCCGCTACGGTGTACTGGAGCACCTGCCGCTCCTCGGGCTGCTCGCGGAAGTGGAGGAACGCAAGCGCGGCAAGCCCGATGGCAAGCGCTCCTGCTACGACCCAACTGGACCGCGATCGCGAGGGAGCAGGGATGACAGCCGGCAAGACCGCCTGTCCTACTTCCTGATCGAGCAGCTCCCACACATCGCCGATGTCGCGCAGCCGCTTCTTGGGATCCTTCTCCAGGCACTTCTTCAGCAGCCGGCGGACTTGGAAAGGGACCTCGTCGAGCTTCGGCTCCTGCGTGATCACCTGGGCCATGGTGTGCGAGACATCCTCGCCTTCGAACAGCCGCTTGCCCGTGATCAGCTCCCACAGCACCACGCCGAAGGCCCAGATGTCGGCGCGCTTGTCCACCGGCTTGCCGCGAGCTTGCTCCGGCGACATATATCCGGCAGTGCCCAGGATGACGCCCATCTGCGTCGCGGCCATGCTCAGAGTGGGCGAGTTTTCGGACTGCGAAACTCCGGAAATAGCGTCTATCTTGGCCAGTCCAAAGTCCAGCACCTTCACGGTGCCATCCGGCTTGATCTTGATGTTGGCCGGCTTGAGATCGCGATGCGTGATGCCTTTGTCGTGAGCCTCACTCAAGGCTTCCGCGATTTGCTTCGCAATTCGCAGGGCCTCTTCGAGCGGCAACGGCCCTTTGGGGGCTTCGCCTTCGACGAACTCCATGACGAGATAGTTCGGCCCGACGTCATAGAGATGGCAGATGTTGGGGTGATTGAGCGCGGCCACGGCCTTGGCTTCGCGCTCGAAGCGCTCGGTGAACTGCGCGGCGGAAACCTTGATGGCAACGTCGCGATTCAGGCGCGGATCGCGGGCGCGGTAGACTTCGCCCATGCCGCCCGCGCCAATCAGCGCAAGGATCTCGTAAGGGCCGAGCCGCTCACCCGCGGTTAGAGGCATGGAATTGGATCGATTCTATCGCATTACAAAGGAACACCGATGAATTCGTGCTAGCCTGAGCGTACACATGAGCTCGGAGGAGCGCGGGTGGGTCAGGATGTTCCTGTACCTGCAAGTCCTGGACTTGTTATCGACGCTGATCGGATTCAGTCTGGGAAATACAGAGGCCAGTCCTTTTATCCGGATGCTGGTGCGATTTGGGCCGGCAACCGGCTTGGTGATTTCGAAGCTGGTTGCACTCGGGCTGGTGGGAGTGTGCTTCGCGCTAAAGCGGACGCGGCTGATTCAACTGATCAACTACTGGTATGCCGTGCTGGTGATCTGGAACCTGTACATCGTGCTCACGGTATTGAATGGACCGCCGAATCCACAAAGGGCCGCGAATCCTGGCGAGGCAGTCCGGAGAGTGGCTACTGCGCTGCGTCAAAATAACCGGCCGATGCCGAATGCGGGGATTTTTACGACCTATCAGCTTGCCTCTCCGCTCAATCATGGATCGACTGGAAAATACGGGCGATTTTTGATGCTGGTCAGAAGCGCCGACTACGCGCCGATGCTGCGCGATCATCCGCAAGAGTTTGGTCCTGTGGAAGTGAGCGGGGATCGCGCCGAACAAACACTGCGCGTACAAGGCGGGGATGGCCGCACGGTGGTCTACAAGTTCGATGTGGCGCGACAGGGCGACGGCGGATGGATGGTGGACGGCGTGAGTCTCGTGAGCAGATAGCGCGCTACACTGAAGCTCGATGAGCACGATCCAGATCCGCGGGGCAAGAGTGGAAGACGCTCCAGCAGCCGGGAAGATTTGCTTCGAGGCCTTCCACAAGATCAATACGCAGCACGGATTTCCTCCGGACCTGCCGTCGGAAGAGCCCGCTCTGGGGATCCTCACGACGATGTTCGGCCACGCCGGGTTTTTTTGCGTGGTGGCGGAGGAAAACGGGCGGATCGTGGGCAGCAACTGCATGGACGAGCGTTCGGCCATCGCGGGGATCGGGCCGATCACCATCGATCCTGCGGCGCAGAACCAGGGAGTGGGGCGCAGGCTGATGCGGGCAGTGATGGACCGGGCGCGCGAACGGAATTTTCCGGGTGTGCGGCTGGTGCAGGCGGCGTTCCACACGCGGTCGTTATCGCTGTATACGAAGTTGGGATTCGATGCGCGCGAGCCGCTTTCGGTGATGCAAGGCCCGGCGATCCGGAAGACGCTGGAAGGATTTCTGGTGAGGCCGGCGTCGGTATCGGATCTGGAAGCGTGCAACCGGTTGAGCGTCAAGGTGCACGGTCACGATCGGGGCGGCGATCTGGCGGATGCGATCGCGCAGGGCGGCGCGGCGGTGGTCGAGCGGCACGGGAAGATCACGGCATACTGCAGCAGCCTTGCATTTTTCGGACATGCAGTCGCGGAGAGCAACGTGGATTTGCAGGCGTTGATCGCCGCTGCGGATGGGTTCGGCGGGCCCGGCATTCTGGTGCCGACAAGAAACGCGGAACTGTTCCGCTGGTGCCTGGCGCACGGCCTGCGCGTGGTGGAGCCGATGACGCTGATGACCGTCGGGTTGTACAACGAGCCGGCGGGCGCGTATCTACCGTCCATCCTGTATTAACGCGCCCTGCCTTTATGGCAGGGGTTACCAACTGCCGCTTTATTCGTCTTTCATAGCAGCAGGACCGAAACACAATGACCAACAAATTTCTACTTTGGGGCGGAGCCCTGGTCTTCTCTACCGTGGCAATGGCTGGCCCGAAGAGCTACGACGTTATGCTGGACACGGGCGCCAAAGCCGGCAACGTTCAGCTCGCGGCGGGTGAATACAAATTGAAGGTCGAAGGATCGAACGCTGTTTTCACGGGCATGCAATCGCACCAATCGGTGACGGTGCCGGTAAAAGTAGAGAACGGCAACACGAAATTCAGCCAGACTGCGGTAGATACGACCAAGCAGGGCGATGCCGTTCAGATCACCGCGATCGAACTGGGCGGATCGAAGACGAAGCTGGAGTTCGGGCAGTAGCGGCGAGCCGACTTACACGGTCTTGCGCCTTTGTGCGTAGACCTCGGTGAACTCGGCGCCGAACAGGAAAATTTGGGCCGAGTAATAGACCCACAACAGGAACACGACCACGGATCCGGCTGCTCCGAAAGGCGACGTCGGGCCCGCGCGCCCGAGATACAACGCGATTAGAGTTTTCCCGATGGCGAAGAGGAGCGCCGTGATGGCCGCTCCCATCCATACGTCATGCCACTCGACCAGCGAATCCGGCAGGAGCCGGTAGAGCACGGCAAACAGCAGCGTCACCAGGGCCATGGTCACGCCGAAGTTCGCCAGTTGCAAGATGAATTCGGTGACAGGCAGCGCCTGAGGGATAAATTTGCCGGCGGCCGAAATCGCCGTGCTGGCGAGAAGGGAAATCAGCAGCAGCACTCCGACGATCATTACGGCGACGAAAGAAATCGCTCGCTTGAGGAAGAATTGTTTGATGATGCTGCGTTGCGATGGCGGGACTTCCCAGACCATGTTCAAGGCGTCCTGAAGCGCGCCGAAGGCGACCGTAGAACCGTACAGGAGGGTGATGACGCCCGCGATGGTCGCGACTTTACCGGAGCTTGTGGTGGTGAGGATACCGTTCACGAAGCGGGCGCCGGCGGATCCCAACATTTCGTCGGCCCAGGCGATCACCTGGTCGGCGGCGGCGCGCCGGCCGATGATGAATCCCGCGAAGGCGACGACAAAGTACATGGCCGGAGCGAGCGAGAGCAGCGAATAGAATGCCAGGGCCGCGGAAAGCAGCGACGTATTGTGCCGGATACAGCGCTCGATGGTTTCCCGGAGGAGACCGGCCGTGGTGCGAAGTCTTCGCGTCACTACGACCATCATCTCTCGAACCGCGCCCAACGCCACGAGCAGGCTGTGCGCTCCTGGCGAAATTCGCGGGCGCCTGAAAATCAGGCGAAGCCGAAGAGGCGCGCGGCGTTTTCCTTGAGGATCAGAGGCCGGACCTCGTCTTTGATGTTGATGGCGGCGAAATCCGCCATCCAGCGCTCGGGAGTGATCAGAGGATAGTCGGAGCCGAACAGCATTTTTTTCTTCAGCAGGCTGTTGGCGTACTGGATCAGCACGGGCGAAAAATATTTCGGCGACCAGCCGGAGAGATCTATGTAGACCTGCGGTTTGTGCAGGCACACGGAAATGGCTTCGTCCTGCCAGGGGAACGAGGGGTGCGCCAGGATGATGGGCATGTCCGGGAAATCGACGGCCACATCATCCATGTCCATCGGATTTCCGTACTTCAGGCGCACGCCGCCGCCGCCGGGCATGCCTGTGCCGATCCCGCTGTGGCCGGTGTGAAAGATCACCGGGAGCTTGGCTTCGGCCACGACTTCGTAAAACGGATAAGCGGCCTTGTCGTTGGCATGGAACTGCATGAGCGGCGGATGCAGCTTGAAGCCGCGAATCCCGCCGGCCTTAATCAGACGCCGGGCTTCGTCCACGGCGGCTTTGCCGCGCATGGGGTTGACGCTGGCGAAGGCGATCATGAAATCGTTATTTTCGGCCGCGAACGCCGCCACTTCGTCGTTGGGCACCATGGGACGGCCGGTGAGGCTTTCGTCCACGGAGAAAACCACGCAGCCGATTTTGCGCGAGCGGTAGTACTCGGCCAGATCCTTGCGGCTGTAGGAGACGCCGGAGTTGCCGAAGTACTTGCGCGCGGCCTGGCCGGCGGCGTTATCGGGGATTTCGGATTCGACGTGGACGTGCGTGTCGATGGCTACCAGATTCTGGATGTTCACTAGACACCTTTCTGAATGAAATTCATGCTGCGCCCGCGAGCTTCTCTTTCGCGGCATCCCAGCCGGCGAAGGTGCCGCCTTCGGCCGCCAAGCGCCGCAGCAAAGGCGCGGGTTCCCACAAATGGCCGTGGCGCTTGTGGAACTCGTCAACGCGAGCGAAGACGTTGTTCAAGCCGACGGTATCGGCGTACCACATGGGACCGCCGCGATAGGACGGGAATCCGTAGCCGGTGCAGTAGATCACGTCGATATCGGCGGCGCGCGAGGCGTGGGCTTCTTCGAGGATGCGCGCGCCTTCGTTGATCATCACGTACATGCAGCGCTCGATGATTTCTTGAGAGCTGATGGTGCGGCGGGCGATTCCGGCGTCGCGCGCGGTGGATTCGATGAGGGCGTTGACTTCCGGATCGGGGATGGGCGCGCGGGTTTCATCGTAGCGAAACCATCCGGCGCCGCGCTTCTGGCCCCAGCGGCCCATTTCGTAGAGTTTGTCGAGCACCAGGGGCACGCGCTCGCCCGGTTGGCGCAGGTACGCGTATTCCTGTTTCACGCGATACGCCAGATCGATGCCGCCCATATCATCCACGGCGAAAATTCCCATGGCCATGCCGAAATCGGTGAGCGCACGGTCGACTTGTTCGGGAGTCGCGCCTTCTTCAATGAGAAACTGCGCCTCGCGCATGTAGGGCAGCATCATCCGGTTGCCGACGAAGCCGCGGCAGTTTCCGACCACCACGCCGACTTTGCCCAGCTTCTTGGCGACGGCGAGCGAAGTGGCGACCACCTGGTTGCTGGGATAGGTTCCGCGGACGATTTCCACCAGCCGCATCACGTGCGCGGGGCTGAAGAAGTGGAGCCCGATGACCATATGCGGACGCGAGGTGGCCTGCGCGATCTCGTCGATATCGAGCGTCGAAGTGTTGGAGGCCAGCACGCAATCGGGCTTGGCGATCTTGTCGATCTCGGCGAAGATCTGTTTCTTGAGCGGCATGCTTTCGAAGACCGCTTCGATGATGAGATCGCACTGATCGAATCCGTCGTAGGTGAGCTGCGGATGGATGAGCGCCATGCGCTGGTCCATCACGGCCTGCGGGAAACGGCCTTTCTTCACCGAGCTTTCGTAGTTTTTGCGGATGGTGGCCATGCCGCGATCGAGGGCGGCTTGTTCGGTTTCCTTCAGCAGAACCGAAATTCCGGCATTGGCGCAGGCCATGGCGATGCCTCCGCCCATGGTGCCCGCGCCGATGATTCCGGTTTTAGCGATGGGAAACGTTGCGGTGTCCTTGGGGATTCCGGGAACGCGGGCCACGGCGCGCTCGGCGAAGAAGATGTGGATCATCGCGCGGGCCTGATCGGAGGCGAGAACGCGGCGCACGATCTCGCGCTCTTTCTTGCAGCCCTGATCGAAGGGAAGAGTGGTGGCGGCTTCGAGAGCCTCAAGCGCAGCCAGCGGCGCGGTCTGATTGCGCCGGATCTTGGCTGCTTGCGCGCGACCTGCCGCAAAAATTGCCGCGTTTTCCTGCGCGGATCCCAGCTTGTCGTTCCGGTCGCGCGTCTTGCGAACCGGTTTTCCGGCGACCTCGGCTGCGAACGCGATGGCGCCCGTGAGCAGGTCGCCTTCAATTACGCGGTCGATCAGGCCTGTCCGCAGGGCTTCGGGAGCCTTGACCGGTTTGCCGGAAACACACAGATCGACGGCGGCTGCGACACCGATCAAGCGGGGCAGGCGCTGGGTTCCCTCGGCTCCCGGGATGATTCCGAGGTTCACTTCGGGCGCGCCCAGCGAGGCGTCCGGAACGGCGACGCGATAATGGCCGGCCATGGCGACTTCGAGCCCTCCGCCGAGGGCGGTGCCGTGGATCGCCATGATCACGGGTTTCGAGGAGTCCTCAATGCGAGCCAGCAGCGGGTGCAGATCGGGTCCGCCGGATTCGGGGTTGCGCGCGGCTTGCTCCAGTTCCTTGATATCGGCGCCGGCGATGAAGGTTCGCCCGCCGCCTATCATCACGATGGCGCGAACCGATGCGTCCCGTTCCGCTGCATCGAGGGCGGTCAGAATTCCTTCCGGAACTCCGGGGCTGAGGGCGTTGACGGGCGGGTTGTCGATGACGATCACGGCGGCGTTCCCGCTGGGGGACAGCGCGCGTGTCGTAAGAGTGACGGGTGGAGTCATTAATCTGGTACGCTTTCAGACGGCGTAATTTCTGATGATACCCCGCACAGCGGTTGACCGTTCGGGAACCGAGGCCACTCCAAGCGCCGGATACGCCTGGTGGGTGGTGATCGCTCTCACCTCGATCTACACGCTTTCCTTTGTGGACCGCACGATTCTGGGTTTGCTGGTGCCTTCGATCAAGAGGGACCTGGCGGTGAGCGATACCGAAATCGGCGTGCTACAAGGGCTCGCGTTTTCGGTGTTCTACACATTTATGGGGCTGCCGCTGGGGCGCGTGGCGGACCGCTGGAACCGGCGCAACCTGATCGTGGCCGGGATCCTGGTGTGGAGTTTTTTCACGACGCTCGGCAGCGTGGCGAAGAGTTACCTGCTTCTGTTTCTGACCAGGATCGGAGTGGGCGTGGGCGAAGCGAGCCTCTCGCCCGCGGGCTACTCGATGCTTTCCGATTTGTTCCCGAAGCAGAAGTTGGGCGCGGCGATCAGCGTGTTCTACATGGGCGTGTTCATCGGATCGAGCCTGGCGATGCTGGTGGGCGGCGCGACGGTGGATGCGCTGGCGCGCACGCCTTTTATTACGGTGCCGGTGCTAGGGACCATGGCGTCCTGGCGGCTGACGTTCGTCATCGTGGGCCTGCCGGGTGTGCTGTTCGCGCTGCTGGCGCTGACGATCCGGGAACCGGCGCGCCGCAATCTAATGGCGACCGCCGACGGACAGACCACGCGGCTCAGTTTCGCGGAATCGGTCGAGCAGATGCGGATGCGCTGGCAGTCGCTGGTAGGGATTTCGCTCGCGATGGTGTGCCAGGGGACCATCACCTATGGCCTGCTGGCGTGGGTTCCGACGTTTTTCCAGCGGGTGCATCATTGGACGCCCGGGCAATCGGGACGCGCGCTGGCCGCGATCCTGCTGACATTCGGCTGCGGCGGAATGTATCTGGGCGGGCGCTTGAGCGACCGCTGGCAGAAGCAGGGGATTCCCGAAGGGCCGCTGAAGGTGGCGGTGATCAGCGCGATCGGGACGCTGCTCCTGATGCCGCTGGCGATGCTGGTTCCGCGGCCCGAGTGGACGCTGGCGATTCTGGCTCCGGCGCTGTGTTTCGATGCGCTGGCGATGGGAACCTCGGCCGCGGCGCTGCAGCACATTTTTCCGAACCAGGTACGCGGACAGGTGTCGGCGCTGTATCTGTTCCTGCTGAATCTGGGCGGAGGGAGCCTGGGTCCGCTGCTGCCGGGCGTGCTGAACGATTATTTCTTTCACGATCCCAACAAGGTGGGGTATTCGATGGCGCTGACGATAGTTGTCGCGGCCATGGGGATGCTGATCGCGTGCCGGCTTACGTATGGTCCGTACCGGAGGCACTATCAGATGCTGACGAGTGCATAGGTGCGCGCTGAGGTATTCTTACAACCCAATGGAGGCTCTTTATGAGACGGCAGACTCTTAGATGGATACCAATTTTCCTTGCGGCGACCGCATTTGCGCAGCAGCCAGGACCAGCGCGTGGAGGGCGCGGGCAAGCGCCTCAGCCGCCTCCGTTGTTCCTGAAGGAAACCTGGAAGCAGGCTCCGGGTAATGTCCCGGTGACCCAGGAATTCGTCACGAATCCGGAGTTGGTGCTGAACCTGTACCCCGGCAGCAACAAAGAAGACTTCGGCGTGACGAGCGAGGGCAATGTGCCGCACATCTGGACGGGACTCTGCGCGTCCTCCTGCGCTCTCACGTTGAGCGACAAGGAAAACTACGTGGATTTGACGGGGAAGGCGAAGATCCGCTGGTATACCAAAACTTCAGGATTCCACGAAGTGCGTCCGGTGTTGAAGCTCGCCGACGGGACGTTTCTCATCGGCGATCATGTGGACACGAATACGGTCGACTATCTCGAAAGCGAATTCTACTTGTCCCAGGTGCACTGGCTCAAGCTCGATATGCCGAAGGTCCAGACCAAAGGCACGCTGCTGGATAGGGTGGACCTGAGCAAGGTGGACGCGGTGGGTTTCGCTGATCTGACTCCCGGCAGCGGCCACGGCACGGGCGGATATTCGGACGTCGCGTGGATCGAGGTGTACGGAAAACCAGTGAAGCGCGATTCGCCGAGCGCGGCGAGATAGCTAGTCTTCGGTGGGCGTCTTTTCGACGCGATCGATGACGATCATTTCGGTGGGGGCCTTGATCGGGTCCAGCTTCAGCCCGAGCTGCTGCTGTAGATTCGAAATGACCGGCGAGGAAATCGGATCGGCATCCGCTGTTAAGCTCCGCTTGATGTCACCGGTGGAAGCCCCCGGAGCGGTATCGGTCAGATTGGCGGAAAACGTATACTTGCCATCCAGGCCGGTGCGATCGAGCACCGGGCGGCCGACGCCGGGCAGATTCGACAGCAGGCCCGCCAGCGCAGCGATCGGATAGTTCTTGAACGTGATCCCGCCTTTGCCGTCGGGGTAGGCGCTCGACTCGCCGCCGTCGCCTTCCTTTATTTTGGGACCGCCCTTGGCAACTGTCAGCGCGAAAACCGGTAAATCGCGCATTTCACGGTGGAACTGGAGCTTGAACCGCTCGGTTAAGAGCGGTCCGATCATGGCGCGGATTTCCGCCGGCGAGGCATTCCCGGCAGCTTTGGCGACGATATCGTAGCGGTCCGAACTCGCGTTGTTGACGGCCCAATCGGGTCCGCTGATCTGGTATGGTCTGACGCCGTAAGCCATGGAAATGAACTCGCCGAGCGTGATGTTCAGGAACCGGATCCTGCCAGGTTCGATCTCGCGGGTGGTTCCTCCTTCGCGCGTTCCTCCACCGCCTTTGTGAATCTTCACGGAAGCTACGTCGAACGCGGGGGCTTGAGAAAAAGTGGGCGGCTGCAGAAGGACGGCGAGCGCAAGGAGCGTCAATACCCGGTCAAGGCGAATCACCATATCAGGGATTCGCGGGAGCCTGTCGATTCGTTCCAATTTTACTCGCGGCCGAAAGCGAGCGGCTGGTGGTTTTCAGCCAGCGGCCGGGGGCGAATCGTCTTTGTAATCAGCGCTTCATTTTGGCCGGAAACTTGCCTTCGTATTAGCCGGAAGTGGGTTTGCGGAAAGGACGTGAAGTATGAACCGCTCAAATCTGACCGAGTTGGCGGCGCGGAAAGCGTTGAGCATCCTGTGTGCCGTGACGCTGATCGCGATCCCGTCCGGAGCGCCGGTGTTTGGACAGAATCCCTACCCACAGCCGCCGCCCCCGAACGCCGCGCAGCCCACGCTGCTGCTCACGCCGGATCAGTTGGACAACCTGGTGGCGCCGATCGCTCTTTATCCGGATCCACTGCTGGGACAGGTCCTGGCTGCGTCGACCTATCCGCTCGAAGTGGTGGAGTTGCAGCAGTGGATGCAGCAGAACGCCAATCTTCGCGGCACGGACCTGATGAACGCGGCCAAGCAGCAGCCCTGGGATCCGAGCGTGCAGGCGCTGGCGGCATTTCCGGATGTCGTGGCGCTGCTGAATCGCGACGTCCAATGGACAACGGACCTGGGCAACGCGTTTCTGGCGCAGCAAAACGATGTAATGGCTGCGACTCAGCGCATGCGAGTGCGCGCGCAGCAGAATGGCAGGCTCGCTACGACGCCGCAGCAAACCGTGACCACGCAGACGCAGGACGGCCAGAGCGCAGTGGTCATCGAGCCGGCCGATCCTCAGGTGATTTACGTTCCGGTCTACAATCCTGAGTACATCTGGGGTCCACCGGCCTGGGGTTATTATCCGCCGCTCTGGTATCCGGCAGTCAGCTTCGGGTTCGGGTTCGGTCCTGGAATTTTTCTGAGCGGATTTTTCCCGGCGTGGGGCGGATGGGGCTGGGGAGGCTGGGGCCCGAGTTGGGGTTGGGGGTGCGGCTGGTTCGGTGGCGGGCTGTTCGTGAACAATTTCTTCTTCAATCACTACGGATTCCGTAACTTTTATCACGGCGGAGTTTTTGCGGGCGGACGCTTCGGGGGAGGCAGGTTTGGCTGGGCGCACGATCCGTTCCATCGCGAAGGCGTCCCGTACGCCAACAGAAACGTCGCCGCGCGGTTCAATAACTCACGTTTCATCGCAGGACGGGCCGCAGCCCCGCGGACATTCCGTAATGGGAACTCATTCGCCGGAGGGGGATCGCGTAATTTCGGCAACTCCGGGTCGTATGGCGCGCGCGGATTTGCTTCCGGCAACCGATCCGGCGTGGCCGGCTCAGGGCAACCAAGGCCAGGCCAAACCGGATCCGGGCAAGGCGGATGGCAGCGATTCAGTGGTTCCGGGTCACCGGGGAGGAACTCGGCAATGAACCGGGGCTCTGCGGGCGGAAACAACGCGCCCACGCGCAATTTCGCTGCACCGGCGCGCAGCTATTCCTCTCCGGCGCGCAGCTATTCCTCTCCGGCACGCAGCTATTCCTCTCCGGCACGCAGCTATTCTGCACCGGCGCGCAGCTATTCCTCTCCGGCACGCAACTTTTCCTCTCCGGCACGCAGCTATGCGGCGCCCGCTCGAAACTACGCTGCTCCAACGCGCAGTTATGCGGCTCCGGCCCGCAGCTATTCCGCGCCGACGCGCAATTTCGCCGCTCCCGCGCGGAGTTATTCGGCGCCGCGCTCCTTTGGAGGCGGAGGCGGAGGCGGAGGCGGCGGCCGTTCGTTCGGCGGCGGCGGAGGGCGATCATTCGGCGGCGGGGGTGGCGGCGGACACTCCTCCGGAGGCGGGGGGCACAGCGGTGGCGGGGGCCACGGCGGGGGACGGAGATAGCCCCGGTCCGGACAACCAGACCTCATAGGTTGGATTCGCGTACATGCGCCGCGCGGCTTGCGGAGGCGTCCAATGCAGGTCGCGCCGGGGGATATAGTAGACCGGATTCGGGGTCGGAATGGGTTTATTGGCGGCAAAGACCGCCGCGGTTTGCGCGAACTTCTCCACAGCGTGCGGCGTGTTCGCCCGATGTCCACTCCAGCTCCGCACGTGGGTGAACGTCGGGCCGAGGTAGTTGATCCACTCGCTCGAGCTTACGACGTAGGCGGGCGGCGAAGCGTGCGCGTCCAGCCACGCAAGCACGTCGCGGTCGTCGCGCGTGATGGGAACCGCGATGTTCTGCACCGACGGGTTCGCGAAGGAACCAAGCCACAGGAGGTTATCGGAGAGAAACAGCAGGAGCAACGCGGCGATGGCGAGCGCGCGCGAAACCGGCATCCGGATCGCCAGCAGCTTTTCCAAGAGGGAAAACAGGGCGGGTGTGGCCAGCAGGAAGAGGGCAGTCCAGTCATAACCGTGCGCGAAGTGGATCGGTTGGCGCGGGGAGATAACCAGGTCGTGCTGGGAAAGGGCGAAGATCACAGAAAACCAGATCAGGCACAAACGCGTCCTGGGCTGGGCGAGTGCAGGAGCGAGATTTTTCCACCGCGTGAGGCGGCCGAACGAGAGGATCCCGACCAGGTAGAGCGCGGGAACGAATGTCCAAAATTTATAGGGCCAGTCGCGTTCCCATTGCGCCTGCACAGCGACATGGTCCGCGAACCGGCTCAAGAACCAGCCGTAATAGGCGAGGTGCAGCACGGTGATCGCGCATGCTCCCGCCAGGAACCTCGCGGAGGCGGCTCCGCTTCTGAGCCGGAGTTCGAGCGCCCCGTAGGCGGCGAGGATGATTGCCAGACTGAACCCTGTGAACGGATGACTCATAGAAAGCACGGCCGCTGCCGCCAGGGACCATCCGAATCGCCTTTGAATCAGGAACAGCACGGATAGCAGGAACAGTCCGTGATAATAGGCTTCCGTCGGGAAAACCAGATTGCGGCCGAAGTTCAGCATCCACCAGCCTTTGCTCGGGTCAAACGCGAGTAGAGATTCGCTTACGGGGAAATGACTGACCAGAGCGAACGCGACCCCGGCGAGGGCCAGCACGCCTCCGCCCCAGAAGAAACACATATAGCCGATCTTGTGCGCCGTGGTTCGCCATCCGGTCCATTCCTGGTACAGCCTGGCGGATACGATTGCGGCGAAGGCGACCGCTGCGATTCCGAACAAAACCAGCGCTGCATCGGGGCTCAGACCGATCCTCTGGAGCAGCGCCAACAGGAACAGGTGCGGCTGGAAATAGATGCGAGGCGAGCCATACTCCGCGTACGGGTTGCTATAGAACAGATGAAAACCTTGTTCGAAATGCTGGCGCGCGTTGGCCAAGTAATACGGAAGATCGTAGGCGATGAAGGCGGTGGGCACCTGGCCCAGCTTCCGGGCCTGGATCACCGCCGCAAGAAGCGGAATCCACGCCGGCAGGCTCAACACCAGCGGCAGGAGCAGCGGAATGGAGGGGCGCGGCCCGGCCGATTGCGACGGTGGAGCGAGTTCGGCCCTATCTTGAACGGACGATTCCATTCCCCAATCGATCATCGGCTGGGGTTCGTGGAGACATTAACTGCTGAAAACTTGACGGGTTACGCACCGCCGGGCCAACGATGCTGACTAGTGGTAAGATCGGAGCGTTATGAGACAGGAATGGGTCGCAAAGCGGGCGAACGACACGATCCGCACGCAGATGCACTATGCGCGGCAGGGACGAATCACGGAGGAGATGGAGTACGTTGCCCGGCGGGAACGTCTCGGGCCGGAGACGGTGCGCGATGAAGTCGCGCGAGGGCGGATGATCATTCCGGCCAACATCCATCACATTAATCTCGAGCCGATGTGCATCGGGGTGGCGTCCTCTTGCAAGATCAACGCGAACATCGGAAACTCCGCGACGACTTCCGACATCGACGGCGAGCTCGAAAAGCTGCGGTATTCGGTTAAGTATGGCGCCGATACGGTGATGGATCTTTCGACGGGTGGGGACATCCCGCGCATCCGGCAGGCCATCATTCAGCATTCGCCGGTTCCGATCGGTACGGTGCCGATCTACGAAGCTCTGGCGCGCGTGCGCCGCGTGGAGGATCTGAACATCCGCGTGATGCTCGAGGTGATCGAAGAGCAAGCCGAGCAGGGTGTGGACTACATGACCATCCATGCCGGCGTGCTGGTGCAGTATATTCCGCTGACGACGAAGCGCGTTACCGGGATCGTGAGCCGCGGCGGGGCCATCCTAGCCGAGTGGATGGTGAAAAACCACAAGCAGAATTTCCTGTACGAATACTTCGAGGACATCTGCAAGATTTTCCAGAAGCACGACGTGAGCTTTTCGCTGGGGGACGGGCTGCGGCCCGGGTCGCTGGCGGACGCGAGCGATCGCGCGCAGTTTGCCGAGCTCGAAACCCTGGGCGAGCTGACCAAGATCGCCTGGAAACACGACGTCCAGGTGATGATCGAGGGTCCGGGGCACATTCCCATGGACCAGATCCAGATGCAGGTGGAGAAGGAAGCCGAGATCTGCCAGGAAGCGCCGTTCTACACGCTGGGCCCGCTGGTGACGGATTTCGCGCCGGGGTACGATCACATCACATCGGCGATCGGAGCGGCGATGATCGGATGGCACGGCGCGGCGATGCTGTGCTACGTGACGCCGAAGGAGCACTTGGGCCTGCCGAACCGCGAAGACGTGAAGCAGGGCCTGATCGCATATAAGATCGCGGCGCACGCGGCCGATATCGCGCGACACCGGCCGGGCGCCCGCGATCGGGATGACGAGCTGTCGCGGGCACGTTTTGCTTTCGACTGGAAGAAACAGTTCGATCTGTCGCTTGACCCGGAGACGGCGCGGGCCTATCACGACGAGACGTTACCTGAGGAAGGCTTCAAGGACGCGGCGTTTTGCTCGATGTGCGGACCCAAGTTCTGCTCGATGAACCATTCGGCGAAGACGCAGGAGTTCACCGAGGCGGATGCGGAGGCGGTACTGAATGCAGGGCTCACGCAGATCGCCAACGTAGCCGGGGATTAACGCGAGGCTGACAATCGCGGTAACGATCGCGGCTCGGGCGGCGTGTTATATACAGGGTGCTATCATCTGGGATGGCCATGGTCCTCGGCTTGGAAGCCACGCAGGCGCAAATTCAGCGGATTGTTCACAGCAAGGCGTTCCGCACTTCGGAGATCCACCGTAACCTGCTGAATTATCTAGCGGATAAGTCCCTTTCCGGGACCGCCGACGGTCTCAAGGAATACACCGTCGGACTGGATGTATTTGCCAAGCCCGACTCCTACGATCCGCGCCAGGAGTCTACGGTCCGCATGCACGTGGCTCGGCTCCGTCAGAAGCTGGGCGAGTACTACCGCACGGAAGGCGCGGAAGATCCTATCGTGGTCGATCTGCCGAAGGGCGGATTCAAGCTCACGTTCGAGCAGCGCGAAATTCGGCGCGATCCGATTCCGGAGCAACCTGCGGTATTCGGAAAACGCTGGGGTTACAAGGAAATCGGCCTCGCCGCGGGCTTCGTGCTGGCGGTGGGTCTGGCAGCGTATTTCGGCACCCGGCTATGGCAAGTCCAACGGAGCAGCTTCCAAACGGCTCAAGCCTGGACACCAGAGCTAAAGCAGCTTTGGGACCCGATCGTTTCCTCGAAGCGGCCGCTGATTGTCTGCCTCTCGAATCCGGCTGCCGGGGCGAGTGAAGCCGGCACGGCTACCGGAGCAGTCCTGCTGGGTCAATTCCTCGGGATGGTGCAGAAGAAAGACGTGCTGGTGACGAGCAGCGATCAGATTGCCGCTCCCGAGGTTGCGATGGGCAATGTTGTTTTCCTTGGGCCCATTGTAGGCAACCGCCAGATGCAGGCGATGTCGGCCGACCGGCCTTTCATCCTGGAGCCGGAGGGGATCCGGAACATGAATCCGGGACCCGGAGAGCCGGCGCTGTTCGCCGACAAGCCTCCGCGAGATCCGCAGGACACGGAGGAGAGTTACGCCTTGATCAGCCGTGTTCCGGGCTTATTCGGCAACGGCGAGGTGTTGTATCTGTCCGGGAACCGGATATCGAGCATCACGGGCGAGGTGCAGGCCTTCACCGATGCGGCGTTCGCCAAAACGCTGATATCCAAGATGAAGAAGCCGGACGGGAGCGTTCCCCGGTACTACCAACTGGTTCTGAAGGTGAGGTCGATGGACACAATGCCCATCGAGGTGAACTATGTACTGCATCGGGAATTGAAGATCCAGGACCAATCGGCCCGGCTCACGAAGTAGCTCTGTTTGCTTGGACTTATTCGGTCACACACCGGTCACTGACCCATGTTTGACCTCTGCGGGTGCGTAACCCTGAGCACCGGGTGATAGTCTCAAGTGTCTGGTATGTGGCAATCCTTTAAGCCGTTTTTTGAATGGAGCGAGAAGCTGTGGATCGGCCAAGCCATTTCCGGCACGATCTGGGCTTTTCCGGTGATCGAAACGATTCATATCCTGGCGCTGACGATCATGTTCGGCGCCGTGGTGATCCTCGATCTGCGGATGATGGGCTTGGGCATGAAGAAGCAGTCTGTCGCGCTGCTGGCCCGGAACCTGGAGCCGTACATGACCTGGGGGCTGGTGACCATGCTGGCCACCGGGTATCTGCTGTTCACCTCGGAAGCGATGAAGTGCTTCGCCAACGACGGATTCAAGTTCAAGATGGCCGTGCTGTTTCCCGCGATTCTTTTCCAGTTCACCCTCTTCCGCTGGGTGTCGCACAAGGATGAGGAGAAGCGGCCCATGGCGCTCGGTTGGGCGGTGGCCGTGCTCTCGCTTACGCTGTGGTTTGGCGTGGGCATCGGGGGCCGGGCGATCGGGTTCGTCTAGCCGGCTGGGGCTTGAATGCCGCGCACCGCGAGGGTAATCTAAGCAGCATCGGGGAGATCGAACGATGACCGCCGGAAAGCTTCGAACCGTTTCCGTGCTGGGGCAAGCCGCGCTCCTGCTAACGCTTCCGGCACCCGCGGCGCGCGCCCATCATGCGTTCGTGGCGGTTTTCGATTTGTCCAAGCAGCGGGACTTCAAGGGCAGAATCACGGACGTCGAGTGGCTGAATCCGCACGCGCATTTCGTGTTGGACGTAGTGGAGCCCAATGGCAAAACGGTTCGCTGGGAGTTCGAATTGGGCAGCCCCAACGCGCTGATGCAGCACGGCTGGACGCGCTACACGCTGAAGAAGGGCGACGTGGTTACGGTGACGGGCGATATCGCGCGGGACGGCAGGAACTTCGCGCACGCCCGGCTGGTGACGTGGCCAGGCGGAACGCGCCTGTGCGACTATGACCGGTTCAACGATCCTGCCTGGTCCTGCAGCCCGAAATAGCCGGTTCGAACTTGATTCTCGCCAAGAAAATCGCCATCCTGTGCCATCGCTGGATGGGAGTCGCGTTCTGTCTCCTGTTTGCGTGGTGGTTCGTTTCCGGAATTTTCATGATGTATTGGGATTACCCGTCGGTGAGCGACGCGGATCGGCTGCAACGGGCGCCCGTACTCGATGCGTCGCGGGTGAAGCTCTCGGCGGCGGAGGCGTATGCGAGGCTCGGATGGGAGGAGGGGCCTGACTCGGCGCGGCTGGCGAGCTTCGACGGGCGCCCGGCGTATTTTTACAGAATCAAGGGGAGCGAGGCGATTGTTTACGCGGACACAGGCGAGCAGCAGGACGTGTTTCCTCCCGAGCTGAATCTGCGGACTGCGGCTGGGTTCGCGGGACAGGCGGTGAGCGCGGCAAGTGTGGAAGAGGTGACTGAGCCCGATCAATGGACGCTCGAAGGCGGCGTGCGCGCTGTGCTTCCGCTGTGGAAGTATTCCTGGCCGAACGGCGATCAGGTCTATGTTTCCGATGGCACGGGCGCCGTGGTTCAGTACACCACGCGAGCGTCGCGGTTTTTTGCGTACCTGGGTCCGATCCCGCACTGGCTGTATTTCACGCCGCTGCGGACGAACGGGCCGGTGTGGAGCAAGGTGGTGATCTGGAGTTCGGGGATCGCAACAGTGGCGGCGCTGATGGGGCTTGTGGTGGGGCTGATCATGTACTCGCCATCGCGAAAAAACAGCATTCCGTACAAAGGGCAGAAGCGGCTGCATCACATCCTCGGATTGTTTTTCGGGACTGTGGCGTGCACGTGGGCATTCAGCGGGATGCTCTCGATGGATCCGTTTCCGATCAGCCGGGGCGGCCCGGGCAAATCGCGGGCAGCCATCGCCGGAGCGCTGCGCGGGAAACGGCCTCCGCTATCGCAATATGACGTAAAGCGTCCGGGCGAAGCGCTCCAGCAGTTGGACCCGGGGTTCGCAGCGCAGCAGCTCGAGCTGACGTCGTTCGCCGGCGAGCCGGTGTATCTGGCGACGGCAGCGCGAGGCGAAACGCGCGTGATCCCGATGCGGGGAGAGCCGCGCTCCTCTTTCGATTCACGCCAGATTTTGAGCGCCGTTGCCGCGGCGGCGAGCGTCGCGGAAGCGCGTCTCATGAGCCGGTACGACGCGTACTATCTCGACCGGCGCGGCGAGCAGCCTTTACCGGTATTGCTGCTGCGCCTGAACGATGCGAGCGGGTCGCGGTACTACATCGATCCCAAAACCGCGCAGATCGTGGGGAGCTACCGCGCGAGCGCGGGATCGTGGGTGAATCGCTGGCTGTATCACGGGCTGCACTCGATCAATTTCCCGTGGCTGTACAACTTTCGGCCGGCCTGGGACATCGTGGTGTTGGCGCTGATGCTGGGTGGCACATGGCTCTGTGTCACGTCTGTTATTATCGGTTTCCAGCTTGTGCGCCGGAAGTTTTTTTTGGTGAGGTGAGAGGATAATGGCACTTTTTCTAGCTTATGATCCGTCCACGAATCCGCTGAACACAAATGAGTGGGCGTTCCCGGTGTGCGAGGTCCTGCACATCCTGGGATTCGCAGTGGCGATCGCAACGATCAACATGGTGGATATACGCCTGATGGGAATCGGGCTTAAGAAGGAATCCGCCGCGGACTTGTGGAAGGACACATTCCCGTGGACCTTGGGCGGGCTCGCGCTGGTGCTGATTTCGGGTCCGCTGATTTTTTCCTCGGATCCAAATATGTATCTGCGCAACCAGTCCTTCCGGTTCAAGCTGACGATGCTGGCCATCGCGCTGGTATATAACTACACGGTGCATCGATGGGCAGCGCTGTCCGGGAAGTCGGGTTCTGTGGGCTTCACGGTCGGGTTGTTGTCCGTGCTCCTGTGGGTGAGCGTTATTTTCGGCGGAATCTTCATCGCATTCGTATAGGGAAAATCACATGCCTCCAGAATTCATCCAAGCGCTTCAAGACATGGCATTGCCGACCGCTCTGCGCGAATCCGCCATCGTATTTCCGGTGGTGTTATCACTGCACCTGGCAGGAATGGGGCTGTTCGGCGGAATGATTCTGATGACCGACCTGCGGCTGCTGGGAATCGCGATGACCAAGCGGCCGGTCTCAGAAGTGGTGAACGGGCTGCGTCCGTGGAAACACCTGGGGCTGACGCTGACGGCCACGTGCGGAATCCTGATCTTGTGGTCGAAGGTCGCGATCTACTATCCGAATCCGTATCTGCGGATCAAGCTGGCGCTGTTCGTGGCGATCATTATTCACGCGCTGGTTTTCCGGGGTGTGTACCGGAACGTCGGCCAGTTGGATCGGGCGCCGGCGATTCCCGGGAAGGCGAAAGCGGCGGCGGTGCTGTCGCTGGTGTTGTGGATCTCGGTGCTGACGGCGGGGCGGTGGATCGGATACTGGGAGCCGACCAAACCGGTAGTGCCGGTGGCGCAGGTGAACTAGGTACTGGCTGTTTCCTCGACGTCTTCTTCTTCGACGCGCGGCTGAACGTTTCGGCGGATCAAAATCGACAAGGCGACGGTGGTTGCCAGCGTGATGGCGCCGCCGGCGATATGCGCGGCGACCGTGATCACCACGGGAGTATCCGTATCGTCCGCCATGGATTTCATGATCAGCGCCGACATGCCGAGGAACACCTGCGCGAAGACGACGCCGAGCAAGGTCTTGGCGGCGGGGCGCAGCGCGCGATGCACGGGAAACTGCTGAAGAACGAAGATCGACTCCAGGAGTATCACCAGAGCCACAAACATCGCGCCCAGCACGTGCGGAAGCAGCGTTAAGGCCTTCTGCCGGAATCCGGCGCCCAGCAGGATCTGCAGGACGACCAGCAGAGGGGTGAAGACCGCGAGGGATCGCATGGAGGGCCAGCCATAGTCGTTGACTAGCTCGGGGCCGCGATTCCAGGCCGCCGAAGTGACGAGCGCGGCGGCCGCCATTGACGCAAAAAACATCTGCGCCAGGCAGGCGTGTGCGATCCCGGCCGTCCGGGGCACCGCTGCTTGCACCGAAGAGAGTCCCGCGACGCCGTCCGCGAGAGCGACGATCAATATGATCCAGCCGAGGCTGCGCATCTGCGGGCGCGAATCCGTTGCAACCAGCCAGGCGACGAGACCGAGCGTGAGCGCGGCCAGGGCGAGCCCCGCGACCCGGTGCAGAGACAACGTCTCCGGCGCGGGCTGCGTTCCGGAAACCACCAGCGCGCCGTCCACGATCAGCAGCAGCGACAATGCCGCCAGCAGGATCGCGAACCGGTGCAACCAGGCGTTTTTCATGGAGCTGATTCCATCATATGACGCTGCGGTAACGCGATTGACACGTTCTTCAGCTTTCTAGTAACATCGGCGTGACTGTTTCAGGGGAGGGGAGTCATGCGCTTATCGGGATCCACGTTGTATCTCTGTGCTGTTGTTCTGTTATCGGCGGCTTTTGCTTGGGGACAAGCGACCTCGCAGATTCAGGGCGTGATTGTCGATCCCGCCGGTGCGGCGATCGCGAATGCCGAGGTCAAAGCCACGCAGACCGATACGGGCTTGGTCCGTACGGCCACCAGTGCCGAGGACGGGACCTACGTGTTGACGAATCTGCCGATCGGGCCGTACCGGCTGGAAGTCAGCAAGCAAGGTTTTAGCACCTACGTGCAAACCGGCATCGTTCTTCAGGTTGCCACCAACCCGACGGTGAATGTTTCGCTCAAGCTGGGCACGGTGAGCGAGAGCGTGCAGGTGGAGGCGAACGCGACATTGGTGGAAACGCAAACCACCAGCGTCGGAGGCTTGGTTGACAATCAGCGCATCGTCGAACTGCCATTGAACGGGCGCAATGCGGTGGAGCTGATTCAGTTGACCGGAGCGGCCATTCCGGGCGGCGTGAACGGTACGGCGGGATTTCCGGGCGGCTTGAACATCTCGGTCGCGGGCGGACTGCTTTCGGGCGTGGGCTATTCGCTGGACGGGACGATGTACAACAACCTGTTCGATGCGGTGAATCTTCCGTTCCCCTTCCCGGATGCTTTGCAGGAGTTCAAGGTGGAAACGAGCACGCTGACGGCGCAGAACGGCACCCATGCGGCGGCCGCGGTCAGCGCGGTGGTGAAATCCGGGACCAACGAGTATCACGGAGACCTGTTCGAGTTCCTGCGGAACGGAGAAATGAACGCCCGGAACTTTAAGGCTTTGCGGCGCGACACCCTCAAGCGGAACCAGTTTGGGGGGACCTTCGGCGCGCCGATCAAGAAAAACAAGCTGTTCTACTTTGTCGGCTACCAGGGCACGCGAACGCGCTCCGATCCAGCCGACCGCACGGGTTTTGTTCCGACGGCGCAGATGCTGGCGGGCGATTTCAGCGCGTGCCCGACATACCCGGCGACGCTCAAGGATCCCAACGGCGGAATTTTTCCAGGCAAGCTGATCCCGGTGGCGCGCTTCAGCCAGCAAGCCCTGTCGATCGTAAAATTGCTGCCGAAGTCGAGCAGCCCTTGCGGGGACACGCCGTTCGGCCCGATCGTCCAGTCCAACGAGTATCAAGTGCTGGGACGCATGGACTATCAGCTTAGCGATAAGCAGCAGATTTTCGGCCGGTATATGGCGACCACATTCCTGCAACCCGCCTCATTTGCGCTGAGCCGCAACATCCTCGATTCCTCGTCCGGCGGGTTGGATGATCTGGCCCAGACGTTCGCCATCGGGCACACGTACCTGATTTCGCCGTCAGTGGTGAATGCGTTCCGGGCCTCGATGAACCGCGTTGCAGTGCACCGGTTTAACGACGATTACTTCTCGGGATGCGATATCGGCGTGAAGATGACGTGCTTCATTCCGCACCAGACAGTAGTTGCCGTCAGCAGCGGCCCGACGATCGGGATCGGCACCGCAATTCAAGCAACATTCGTTCCGACCGATTACACGATCTCTGACGACGTAAACATCATCCGCGGCGCGCATCAGTTTGCGTTCGGATTCTCAGGCTTCAAGTACCAGCACAGCCAACTGGCCAACGTGAATTCGGCGGCAGCATTCGGCTTCACGGGACTGGTTTCGGGCCTAGGAATGACAGACTTTCTGCTTGGCCAGGTCGGCACGTTTACGCAAGGCGTTCCGAACACGACGTTCACCTACAAGTGGGGCTACGCCCTTTACGGACAAGACACCTGGAAAGTTTCACGGCGGCTCACATTGAATCTCGGTCTGCGCTGGGAACCGTTTTTGCCGCAGGGAATCAGCAATGGAGCTGTTTACAACTTCAGTTGGGACAATTTCACCAAAGGGATCAAGAGCACGGTCTTTAAGAATGCTCCCGCGGGCCTGATTTATGCGGGCGATCCCGGGTTTCAAGGCAAGACGGGCGTAAACAACCGTTTCGACCAGTTCGCGCCCCGCATCGGCCTGGCGTTCGACCCGAAGGGCGACGGCAAGACGTCGATTCGCGCGTCGTTTGGAATCTCCTACGACTTTCCGAATATTCAGATCATGTCCACGCCGACGACGGCGCCTCCGTTCGGTAATTTCGTGACTCCTCCGGGGCCGCTCAGCTTCGCCGATCCGTGGTCGACGGTTGCGGGCGGAGATCCGTTTACTGGCACATTCAGTCTGGCTTCGAACACGCCGTTTATTCTGAATGGGAATTATGTCGCGCAGCAGCCCGACGCCAAGGCTCCGACGACGGATACCTGGAACCTGGCCGTGCAGCATCAATTCGGGAATAGCTGGCTGGTTTCGATCAGCTACCTGGGCACCGAGAGTTCGCATATCTGGGTGAGCCGGCAACTCAATCCCGCCGTGCTGGTGCCGGGGCCGTTGCCGCCGACGCCTTGCGCCGCGACTGCCACGAATTGCAACGGCACCGCGAATACGAACCTGCGGCGGCTGGCGTACTTACAGAATCCAGCGGAAGGAAAGTATCTGGCGTTCGTGGACCAGTTCGAATCGGGAGGAACGGCCAGCTACAACGGGCTGATCCTCACGGCGCAGAAGCGGCTGGGACACGGTGTGAGCCTGAATGCGAACTATACCTGGTCGCATTGTATCGGCGACGTGACGATTGCTTCCCTGGTGGGCGGCACCGGCGGGACATACACCGATGTGAACAATCGCCGGCGGGATCGCGGCAACTGCCAGACGGGAACGCTGGCCGGGACACAAGCGCTCGACCGGCGGCACATCGTGAATTTCACGCCGCTGCTGGAAGCTCCTCGGTTCCAAAGGCCGATGCTTCGCGCGGTGGCCAGCGACTGGCGGCTCTCGACCAGCTATCGCTTCCTGTCCGGCGCTTATCAGACCGTGACCAGCGGAACGGATGTCGCGTTGACCGGAGCGGCGGGCCAGCGGCCCAATCAGATTCTCGCGAATCCGTTGTGCGATCATCCCAACGCGGCTTGCTGGATTAATCCCAACGCGTTTGCGGTCCAGGCGCCCGGAACACTGGGAAACCTGGGGCGTTCGAACGTCCCCGGTCCGGGATTCTTCCAGATCGATATGGGGCTATCGCGGATCTTCCGCGTCCGCGAGCGGATGAACCTGGAGCTTCGCGGCGAAGCGTTCAATCTGACCAACAGCTACCGGGCCGGGCCGGTGACGACGGCTCGAAACAGCGGGCAGTTCGGGCAGATTTTGACGGCGCTCGATCCGCGGATTATGCAGGTCGCGCTGAAACTGGCGTTTTAACGCCGCACACATCAAGTCTCGCAGTCACGACTCGCCATGGCCTGAGTCGGCTTGACCCACGGAATCGATTTGCAGGCGCGCTAAGTCCTTGAGAAAAAGAACTGGTTGTTCGCTTGCAAGCATTCGCGGAGATGCGACTTATGGTGGCAGCCGCCGTGACGCTCGCAGTGGCCGCGGCACAGGAGTTTCCGCAGGGTGTCGATCTGGTTCAGAGAATCGATCAGACGTACCCGTGGTTGAACGTCATCTCATTTGACGTGGATGCGCAGGGGAACGTCTATCTGGCGGGATCGGCGCTAGGCGCGGTTCCGGCGTCGATCAATATCCGGTACGGCCCTTTGGGCGGGAGGGATATCGTCGTCATCAAGTTGGGCGCTTCCGGCGGGCTGGTCTACGGCACGGCCATCGGTGGCACACAGGATGAGTTCGTGAACCGGGTCAGAGTTGATGCGAGCGGGAATTTGTACGTGGGGGGGAGCACGTCGTCCGCGGATTATCCCGCGACAGGCGCCGGAAGCGCTTCCGTGCTTTTGAAACTGGACAGCACGGGTAATATTCTGTACAACACGCGGGTTCCCTGGCTGGGAGCGGTTCTCAGCCTGGACGTAAGTCCCTCGGGTGCGGTGTATGCCGGAGGAGTTCCGGTTTCCGGTCAATTGCCGGTATCGCCGGGAGCTTATCGCGAGGCGGCGGAAGGTTCTGGCGGCTTTATCGCGGAGCTCGACAGCACCCTGGGACGGGTGCTCTCGGCGACCTATATCGAAGGAGCGGTGCGGAACCTGCTGCTCCGGCGAAACGGAGACATTTTATTTTCGACAGGCAAGAACATCGCCGCGCTGAATTCCTCTTTGACTCAGCTGACTTTTTCCACGACCACCGATTTCAGCGTCGATCTCGCCGGCATCGGCCAGGACGACTCCGATAATGTTTACGCCGCGGCGCAGAACGGCTATCGCAAGTATGCGCCCGATGGGCGGCAACTTCTCCTGGCCCGCAATTTTACAAACGCCAGTTTTCCGCAATTCGCGGTCACGCCTTCAGGAATCATCTTTCTGTTCGGCATCGCGCCTGCCAGTTATCCGACGCACCATGGCACGCAACCGTGCGGTTCAAACCTGCTCGTGCCGGTCTCCGGCGTGAGTGTTCCCCGAAATCAAAACACCTTCCTCATGGCAATCGGTCCGGACGGCACAACGCAGTACGCCACGTTCATGACCGACGAAGTGCCTCTGTATCTGCCGCCGGCTGTATCGCCGGATGGCCTTCCGTATGCCGTGACGCAAGGTTTCCTCACGGGGATGCGCTGGCAGGGAATCGTAAAATTCAATCCGGACGAATTCCCCGCCGATACTCTCACGTTTGGAGGGTGTCTGGTGAACGCCGCTTCACTTGCCGCTTCACCGGTCGCGCCAGGAACGATGATGACCCTGTTTGGCGAGAAGATGGGGCCCCAAACAGGGCAGTCTTTCGAGCTGGAGAACGGACACGTTCCATTCAACCTCGCTGGAGCGAGTATTACTGTGGACGGCAAGGCCGCGCCGGTTCTGTACGCGCAAGACGGACAGATCAACTTTATCGCGCCGTGGTCGCTGCGGACGGACGGGACCAGAGTGCCGATTTGCGTGACGATGAACGGCGAGAATTCCTGTCTATACGCCGCGACGGCTCCCTCGTCTCCCGGTTTGTTTCAGATCGGCTCCCAGATCGCGGCTGTCAATCAGGACGGAACGGTCAACTCGCCGCAGAATCCGGCGCGCTTAGGTTCGTATATTTCCGTATACTTTACTGGCGGGGGAAAGTTGGAAGGCAGTGTGTTCGATGGCGGCGTCGCCGGGTTCGATTTACAGCGGAATACGGCCACGGTTACGGCATCCGTCACGGCCAATCAATGCGAACCATTCGGGGGCTGTTCCAGCGGCTTTACGCGAGAGGCGCAAGTTGTGTTCACCGGCGCTGTACCCACGCTGGTATACGGTGTCAACGTGGTCATCGTGCAAATCCCATCGCAATTTGATTTCCCCATGGGCCCTCAACCGGCGCAATTCTCACTGAGCGTACGGGCCACACCGCAGGACCCCATCGCGACGGTCTCCGGCGTCTTTGTTTTGAGATAGGCTACAAGGTACGATCACCGGCGGCTAACACCGTCTCAAAGTGTGGGGCTTCGGCTTCGCGGTGCACCAGCGCGGTGCTGACGTTGCGAAATCCGGCCTCGCCGAGCATGCGCCGCAGATCGACTTCGCTGAAGCCGAGCCATACATCGGCGTAGAGCGCGCGGGCTTCCTCGAAGTGGTGTTTCAGCAGATCGAGGATGATCACGCGGCCGCCGGGCTTCACGATGCGGAACGCCTCGGTCAGAGCTCGCGGAGGATGCTGGGCGTGGTGCAGCGACTGGCTGAAGAACGCGACGTCCACCTCGCCTTTCTTCACCGGCAGATCTTCCAGGTCGCCGAGCCGGTACTCGAGATTCTTCACGCCGTGGCTGCGGGCGAGGCTGGAGCCGAACTCCACCATCTTTTCCGAATTGTCGACGGCGATGACGCGCTTCGCGCGCCGGGCGAGCAATTGCGACACGGTTCCTTCACCGGCGCCCAGATCGGCGATGACCAGGGGCGGCATCAACGCAAGGAAAGTTTCGGCCAAGCCCTGCCAGGAGCGCCCGGGAACGTACTGGCGCCCGAATTTGCCGGCCAGTTCGTCGAAATAGGAACGGACTTTGTCCTGGCGGCGCCGCAGGGCGAGCCGCAGCGCGTCGCGATCCTCGGCGGCTTCGGGAATCTCTTTCACGGCATGCCTGAGGACGTCCATCACCTGATTCTGCGTGCCGTTCCCGACGGCTTTCAAACGGTATAAGATGTTCTTGCCGGTGCGCCGGTCTTCGACGATGCCGGCTTGCTTCAACTGGGCCAGATGCGTGGAGATGGTGCTTTGTCCCATGGCCAGAATCTCCTGGAGTTCCGCGACGGACAGTTCTTCGCGCTCCAGCAGCAGTACGATCCGGACCCGGTTGGGGTCGGCCAGCAGGCGCAGGGATTTGAGGATTGACGCCATGGGCGGCTATTTAGTATTATATCGAAGTATCGAGATTTTACGATATTAATTTAAGGAGCCTTTGCAATGAGTACCGTAGCGAACCCCACCGCGCTGGCCTATAAAGTCGCGGATATGAGCCTGGCCGACTGGGGCCGGAAGGAAATCACCATCGCCGAAGCGGAAATGCCGGGGCTGATGTCGATCCGCAAGAAATACGCGGCCGAGAAGCCGCTCAAGGGCGTGCGGACCACCGGGTCGCTGCACATGACGATTCAGACCGCGGTTCTGATCGAGACGCTGAAGGAACTGGGTGCGGACGTGCGCTGGGCAAGCTGCAACATTTTCTCGACACAAGACCATGCGGCGGCGGCGATCGCGGCCACGGGGACTCCGGTGTTCGCGTGGAAAGGCGAAACGCTCGAAGAATACTGGTGGTGCACCTACCAGGCGATCAGTTTCCCGGACGGCAAGGGTCCGCAGATGGTGGTCGATGACGGCGGCGACGTGACGCTGCTGATCCACAAAGGCTACGAGCTGGAGAACGGATCGGACTGGGTGAACACTCCCTCGGGCAGCCACGAAGAGCAAGTGATCAAGGATCTGCTGAAGCAGGTTCACGCGGAGAATCCGCGGCGCTGGCGCGACCTGGTGAAGGAATGGCGGGGCGTTTCCGAGGAAACCACCACGGGCGTGCACCGGCTGTACAAGATGCTGGAGGAAGGCAAGCTGCTGGTGCCGGCGATCAACGTCAATGACTCGGTGACGAAGTCGAAATTCGACAATCTGTATGGCTGCCGCGAGTCGCTTTCGGACGGCATCAAGCGCGCGACGGACGTAATGGTCGCGGGCAAGGTATGCGTGGTATGCGGCTATGGCGACGTCGGCAAGGGATCGGCCAAGTCGCTGCGCGGATTCGGAGCGCGGGTGATCGTGACCGAGATCGATCCCATCAATGCGCTACAGGCGGCCATGGAAGGGTTCGAGGTGACGACGGTGGAAGATACCCTCGGCCGCGGCGATATCTACGTGACCACCACCGGGAACGTGGACATCATCACGCTCGAGCACATGAAGAAGATGAAGGACCAGGCGATCGTGTGCAACATCGGCCACTTCGACAACGAAATTCAGGTCGATCCGCTGAACAAAGAGCCGGGCGTGAAGAAAACCACCATCAAGCCGCAGGTGGACATGTATACGTTTCCCGACGGCCACAGCATCTTCATGCTGGCTGAAGGCCGCCTGGTGAACCTGGGCTGCGCCACGGGGCATCCGAGCTTCGTGATGTCGAACAGTTTTTCGAACCAGACTCTGGCGCAGATCGACCTGTGGAAGAACAAAGACGTGTACAAGGTGGGCGTGTACACGCTGCCGAAGAAGCTGGACGAAGAAGTCGCCCGGCTCCACCTGGAAAAGATCGGCGTGAAGCTGACCAAGCTGACGAAGAAGCAGGCGGATTATCTCGGCGTGCCGGTCGAGGGGCCGTATAAGCCGGATCACTACCGGTACTGATTCGAGGAGTCAGAGGCAGAATTTGAGCGCGGCGCGGTTCGCCGCGCTCATGAGAACCAGCCGAGCATGGCGCGGGTGGCTTCGACGCTCCACGCTGAAATCGTAATTCCGACGCTGGTGTAAGCGATCAGCAAGATCAGCAGCAGAAACCCGTACCGGGCGACCATCGCATAAATCTGGACGGGGATCCGCGCGGCCAGCAGCAGCTTCGATCCATCGAGCGGCGGCACCGGAATCATGTTGAACAGCGCGAGATAGATGCTCAAACGCGCCCCCTGCGCCGCGAAGTTCGCTGCGCTCGGATTCGCATGCCGCAGCAGCGCCGCGGCCGCTGCCAGCACTACAGCGAAGACAATGTTGCTGCCCGGCCCCGCCAGCGCGACCAGAGCCATCCCGTTCAGACCGCCTCGAAGCTTCGCCGGATTCGTGTTGACCGGACGGCCCCATCCGAGGAAGCCCGCGCCGACCAACGATGTCACGGCCGGGAGCAGCACCGTTCCGATCCAATCCACGTGGGCCAGCGGATTCAGCGTGACGCGTCCCTCACGCCGCGGAGTGTCGTCCCCCAGCTTGGTCGCGACCCAGGCATGCGCGAATTCGTGCGGCGTGGTGAGCAGCCACAGCAAGGCTACGTTGATAAGGGCGGCTTGGACGTCCATCCGTTGGAACTATTGTACGGGCCTAAAGCAATCGCGTGATCACGAAGGGCGGCGCCGGCGCCAGGCTTCGCAGAGCCGCGATCTTCCAGACGCCCTGTTCGCGCCGGGCGATCATCGCGAAGGGAATTCTGCGCATCACCAGCGAGCCTGCCTGCACGTTCGCGCCGTTAACCAGCGCGAGGTCCGGCGTCACGAACCGGATTTCGCTGACCACCAGTGCAGGCCGAGTGACTTCCCTCCACACGCCCGGCACATCCACCATGCCGGTGTTGAGCCCGGCGAACTCCCGCTCGAATTCACCACGGTCGATGTCGGACGAGAGCAATCTGGCACGCTCGCTGGCTTGAGTCTTCGACGCCTGCAATGAGGAGATCAGCATATCGACTGCCGCGCGATCGGTTGCTTCATCCGCGGCCAATAAGCAAGGAAGCGCGAGCAGAATGCAGGCCAGCCGTTTCACGGCCTCAGGCTACCATCTCTGTCTAGAGAATGAAAGCTGGTGAGGCGATCACTTCGGAGTCACGTGGATCAACGCGCCGGGATTGGCGTCTTCCAAAAGCCACAGCGATCCGTCGGGGGGCTTCGGCCAAGTCGCGGATGACCTCTTACGCGCTTGCGCAGCTCCAGCCCTTGCGGCAGCGGCGTTAGCACTCCGCCCTTATTTCGCAAGCATGAACTGCCGATGTCTGTTCATAGTCACACACGATGAGCGACCTGCTTGAGCGACGCGAGCCATTCGTCTCTTACATCAAACCTTCCAGGGCGTTTCTGTTCATTCCCTTTACCGGCCTAGCGTTCATACTGTGGGGGTCTGGTTATCTCGTCCGCACGGTCGGGCCCACGCGGCTCTCGGAAGGGTTCAGCGAGTATCCCGAAATGTGGGCGCTGGCAGCATTGTTTCCAGCAGGAATCGCATTAATCTCGCGCCTGGCATTCCCCCGGCGGCGGAACCTGAGCAGGCTAGAGGTCCGGCGCGATCGTGTGATTTTTGTCCCCCGATCATTCGATCGCCGCATGGGAGCGTCTATCACTGAGGTAGCCGTACCGCCACAAGCGACAGAGATTCTCCTCGCCAGGAACTCACTGGAAGGGATCCCGAGTGCCTACAGTCTGGCAATTCGTTCCGCCAGCGAGCCCGAACGCGAGGTTCGGCTGAAATTTTTGCGCGTACCTGACGCGCAGTATTGCCAAACAATCGCCGAAGGTATCACGTCGGCTACGGGCCTACCGGTTCGGCTGGTCACGAGGCGGCGCTCAATGGATGGAACCCTACACGAGGCGGAGTGGGCACCATCAAGCCGTGATAACGAAATTGTCGCACTCGCTATTGGAGCGGCGCCCTTCGCTGCGGGAATTGCCGTAGCACTGCTCCGGCTACGGTCGCAACTGATTGTGGGTGTTGGCGCGGCTTGCTGGCTTGGTCTGATTCTTGTCGCGATACTCGCATCACGACGCCGCAGGCCGAGCGAGCCATCGAGAACTGCGCTTTCAATTCTAAGCAGCTTGTTTATTTTTGGCGCTATGTACAGCTTCTCTGTTGTCGTTACGGAAACCCTGCTTCACGAGCGATGAGGGGCAGGGCTGTTCAGCCCTCTTGATTGTCATGCACCTCGCGCGAGCGGATTACTTCGGCGTAACGTGGATCAGGGCGCCGGGATTGGCGTCTTCCAGCAGCCACAGCGAGCCATCGGGAGCCTCCGCGACGTCGCGAACGCGTTTCCCGATGCTCCAGCGCTCGGCCATTTTGGCTCCGCCCTTGCCGTCCATGATGATGCGGTTGAGGGACTGCGTCCCCATGCCGCTGACGAAGCCGTTGCCGTCCCACTGCGGGAAGGTCTGCTTGCCGCGATAGAACATCAGATTGCCCGGCGCAACCACGGGCACCCAATAGATCACCGGCTTCGCGAACTCGGGATGCGTTTCGGGCCGCGGGATAGGCACGCCGTTATAGTTGTCGGCATACTCCACCAGCGGCCAGCCGTAGTTCTTGCCCTTCTCGATCAGGTTCAGTTCGTCGCCGCCACGCGGGCCATGCTCCACTTCCCACAATTCGCCCGTGGGAGAAAACGCCAGGCCGTAGGGCGTGCGATGGCCCATGGTCCAGGTTTCCGCCGGCGTCAGGTTCTCAGCCGGGAAGGTATAGGTGCTGACGACCTTCGCGGTCTTGGCGGTCTCGGTATCGGTGGGCGGATCGATCAGAGTGATGGTGCGAGCGCCGGTCTTGCCGGCGTTGGGATTGTCCGGAGCGGGTTTGCCGTCCAGCGTCAGGTGCAGGATCTTGCCGACGGGCTGGTTGGGATCCTGAGCCGGCGTGAAGCGCTGCCGGTCGCCAACCGTGAGGAACAGGGACTGGCCGTCGGGCGCGAAAGCCAGAGCGCCGCCTTCCTGGCCGCCCTTGCCCTTGGGCATCTGATGCCACAGCACCTGGAAATTCGTCAGCCGCGCGCCGGGGCCGCCTCGGCCGCCGGGGCCGGTGATGGTCAACTTGCCGCGTCCCAGCGCCAGGCCGCCGCCGTATTCGCCCGGCTCGGAATAGGTGAGATAGATCATCTGGTCGGTCGCGTACGTGGGCGAGACGTAAACTCCCAGCATTCCGCTCTGGCCCGACCAATAAACGGCGGGCGTTCCAGCCACCGGCGCGATCTTCTCGCCCTTTGCGGACACCAGCCAAACCGGTCCGATCTTCTCGGTGATCAGCATCTGGCCATCCGGCAGGAAAGCGATTCGCCACGGCAGTTCGAAGGTGGTCACCGTGGTCATGGTGAAGGGTACGGTGGGTTCGGGCTTCTGCTCGCCCGCATTCACCTGGGCCCAGCCCGCCGCTGACGCCACGGTCAGAAGTAACGCCGCTTGTGCCAATTTCATGGTCAGATCTCCTTAGTTCCTGAGCGCCCGTAAGCGACCCGGACTGCTAATGTCGATTATCTGCATACTATCATGCGCGATCGTATGCCCGCGCCCTCGCAGGCATCCGAATGTATGATATAGAGCAATGCGATTTCTTGCTGCTTTATTGGCTCTGTTGCCGTTAGCCGCGCAGGACGCGGGCTCGACCCGCGCCGACTGGCCCCATTACGGCGGTACGCAATTCTCCTGGCGCTATAGCGGCCTCGACCAGATCAATACTTCGAACGTCAAAAATCTTCTTCCCGCCTGGATCTTCCAGACCGGAGACTATAGCGAGAATCTCGGCTCGACGCCGATTGTGGTCGATGGCGTAATGTACTTGATCTCTGCCGGCGGCCGCGTCTTCGCGATCGATGCCGCCAAGGGCACGCTGATCTGGGAATACCGTCCCACTTCCGTGCGGCCGGGGATTCCCGGCAGCCATTCCGATTTCATCCAGAACCGTGGCGTCGCGGTCGGCGACGGCAAAGTCTTCTTCGGGACGAAGGACAACTTCATGGTCGCGCTCGATCAGAAAACCGGCCGCGAAGTCTGGAAGGTGAGCATCGACGATCCCAAACAGTGCGGGTGCAATGTCACCGCCGCGCCGCTGGTGGTCAAGGACAAGGTCATCGTCGGGGGCAACGGCGGCGATCAGGCGCATCGCGGCTACATCACCGCTTTCTACACGAAAAACGGTCGCCTCGCCTGGCGCTGGTACGTCGTTCCGGGGCCCGGCGAAAAAGGCAATGAGACGTGGAAGGGGGACAGTTGGCGTTACGGCGGCGGGTCGCCCTGGCTCACCGGCTCCTTCGATCCCGATCTCAACCTTCTCTACTGGGGGACCGGCAACGCCGCGGCGGATTTTTACGACGCCGATCGCGTGAACGCCGGCGCGAACAAATCCCGTGATGTGAACCTCTACACCGCCAGCGTGGTCGCGCTCGACGCCGATACCGGCAAGCTGCGCTGGTATTTCCAGGAAGTGCCCGACGACGTCTGGGATTTCGACTCCGCCTACGAAGTTCTCTTGATGGACCGGGAAATTCGCGGCCGAATGCGCAAGATCCTGGTGCACATGAACAAGAGCGGGCTCACGTTTGTTTTCGATCGCGCCACCGGCGAATTCCTGAGCTCGTTCAACGTTCCCGAAGTGGTCAACTGGATGACCGGCGTGACCGAAGACGGCAAACTGGTCGGCCGCAATGAGCCCGAGATGGGCAAGACCAAGAATTTCTGTCCCAGCGCCGCCGGCGCGAAGAGCTGGAATTCCATGGCCTACTCGCCGCGCACGGGATTCCTTTACACGCCTACCAACGAAATCTGTACCGACATCACGCCGAACGATACAAAACCCAGCGAGGGCCGCTTCTTCATGAACGGCGATTTTCCGATGAAGCTGCCGCCCAACCGGACGACCTATAGCCACGTGGATGCCTGGGATCCGGCCACCGGCAAGCGTATCTGGAGCGTGCCGTACAGGTATGTTCTGCTTTCTTCGATGCTCGCCACCGCCGGCGATCTGGTCTTCACCGGCGATCCCGAAGGCAACTTCTTCGCGCTCGACGCCCGCAGCGGAAATAAGCTGTGGAGCTTCCAGACGGGCGCGGGGAATCGCGGCTCGTCGGTTTCTTATTCGGTGAACGGCCGGCAGTACATTGCAGTGACCACCGGATTTCAGCAAAGCCTGGTCGGCGGGGCTGCCGTCGGGCTCTTTCCCGAAAAGAACTTCCGACAGGGATCCACCTTGATCGTGTTCGCTCTGCCGGAGGGATCGCGATGAAGCCGGCGGTCCTTCTGCTCACCGCGGCCGCTGTTTGCTCCGCCCAGGACATCGTCAAGCGTGGCGAGGAGGTTTTCAGCAAGACCTGCGCAACCGGCTACTGCCACGGAGCGAAAGGCGCGAATGGCGGCGCGCCCCGCCTGGCAGCCCGGGGATTCGACCAAGCGTTCATCGGCAATACGGTCACTAATGGCGTGAAAGGCACCGCGATGCCGGCGTTCGGCAGCACGCTCTCGCGCGCGGAGCTGGCGGCTGTGGTCGCCTACGTGGGATCTCTGAACGGCATCGCGCCTCCGTCCGGATCATCCGGCGCCGTGGG
>JBAIXM010000134.1:0-15911 GCA_037916615.1 Bryobacterales bacterium | reverse complement strand
CCCGGCAGCTCAAATATGACCCATGACCCCTGGTCCATTTCGGCCAGACTGAGAGAGACTTGCTGTCTTTCGGTCTTCACCCGGATCTCGGTGCCGGCCTTCACAGTGCTCTGGTCGCCGGAGATCTTGAATTCCTTGCCGTTGCGAACAAGCGCGATGGGCCCCTGCGGAGCACGACGAGAAAACATAGCGGCACGTTGGGCCTTAACGAGGGGAGTGTCTGGTGCATTCGGACCGATCGTAGAGAGCAAAGCGAACCGGGCGGTCCGCGATTCGAGATCGACTTTGCCTGGAAATTCTCCTCTGCTGTCGGAGAGATTCAGGCGACCGACATCACCCTTGCACACAGAGGCGTTCCAGGTGGGATGGATTTCACAGGTGTCATCCGTGGCGACGCTGTCGTTCTCGCCATCGTGCAGCATGACGTGGGAATTGGGGATGCCGGTCACCGAACCGTCCAGGTCGCGGAACGACAGGGTCCGATATGCGTTGCCGCCGCGGTTATCGTTATCGAACCTGGTATCGAATTTCGGGAAATAAACCGGCTTGGCGTTGATGAATTTCGCACCGCTGATGGTGCTTCCGGTACTGAGCCCCGCGCTCGTGTACAGCAGAAAGGACAGCGCTCCGGTTTTTCTCCGATCGTTGTCCTGGAAATTCACGAACGTCGTGTTCACCACTTCACCGCGGTAGTCATAGTATTCGTAGCCGCGGATCGGGAAGTCCGGAATCAGCTTCTTGGGCAGGCTGCGGCCATAGGCGAGTTCCTCGGGCGTCCTGGGATTGCCGCTATTTTCGGTCTCGCCCACGACCAGCGAATCCACCAGCCGTGAATGGAACGGTGAGCTGCCGATGTCGCCAGCGGCATGCGTCATGCCAATGGCATTGTCAGCGAGTTTCAAGTCGCTGTATACGTAGAGGTCGCCCCGGCCCCAGAGACCACCATTGCGGTTCTTGTAACTGGTCAAGCTCTCGAAGTGCGTTTCCAACAATTCGCTCTCCAGGTCGGCAGGATTTTTCAACGGCAGGAGCGGGATGGTGGCCAGACCGAAGGTGTTGTCTTCGTAGATGTGCCGGTCGAACATGAACCCGTCGAAGTTGGAATGGGCCACATTGCCTCTGAATGCGCGCAGCGGCGTTCGGCGCGGCCAGATGGTCTTGCTGACTTCCGCATCCTTGAACTTCCCTTGAGGGTGTTCCGGCAGAGACAGCCAGAAACCGTTCTCGTCGGAACCGGCCGCTACATTGTCTATGAAGCTATTGTCCGGGTTGGTGATCCAGTAGGACGCCACCGTGTTGTCCGAAGGCAGAAGGGTTTTCCCATGGAAGCTCATTTCCCTGTAGGCCTGACGATTCGCATAGCTGGAGTCCCTCTCTCCGTTGGCGGCGAGATTCGTGGGCACGCAGTCCAACGTCGTATGGCACTTGGTCTGGATTGCCAGGTTGTGCACAAACTCGTTGCCGTGCTCGATGCCGTCTTCGAGGAAGAAGCAGTGACCGACGGTGTTGTAGGTCACGTTGTTTTCGACGCGCAGGAAGTTCGTGCCATGCACGGTCACGCAGCGGTTGTAGGTGTCGTGGATCGACGCGTTCTTGATGTATTGTCCTTTCGCGTCGCCGATCAGATGCCAGTGGATCGGATAGCGGGCGAGAGTCAGGTTCTGACCCATGCGGTTGAACTCGACGCCCTCGACAAACATCTTGCTGCCGGCCATCGCCATGACGTGCCCGCCGAAGAAGGACTGTTCTGCGTCGGCCGATGCCTGCAGTTTGATATTGCGTGTCAGCAGGCCGACTTCGCCGCGTTCGTCGACCCCGAAGGTGATCTTGCCGAAGTGCATGTACTCGAGCGGCTTGTCCAGCGTGATCGTGTTTCCCCCGTTCGTGTTGGCATGGACGGCGGAAATGGTTCGCCGCTCTGCCTGCCGGGGATCGTAATCTGTCGACGCGAGGACGATCTCGTCGCCGGCGCGCCAGCCGGCAGCGTTCAGAACCTGGATCGAGGTGGCGCCGGCGTTCGCCGTGCTGGACAGCTTCGTCCAGGAATTGGTCCGGTCACCGTGAAGATTGAGGGTTCCGCCCATGAGCATGATGCCGCGGTCGCTGCGGTCATTGCCACCCAGGCCACCGAAATCTTCGTTCTTGAAGTTGTCGGTGAGGGTGATGGTCGCTTTGTGGGTGTGGGGCTTAGCTTCCGTGCCGATCTCCAACTCGCCGTGCACCATGATCCACTCAGCGGACAGTTCCAGATCTTTGTCATCCGCGAAGGTTAGCTTGCCGTTGATCGTCAAACCGTGCAGCGCCGCCGGCGACACATCGAGGACCACGTCCATGTCCCGATCAATAGTGACGTTCGCGTCTTTGCCCGGCACCTTCTTGTCAGGCCAGGCGGATGCGTCAGACCAGCGCTTCGCACTAGCCCTCGGAGAAGCTTTTTGTTGAGCCCTAAGGGCGGCATATCCGCCGAGGCCTAAGAAGGCTGGCACCAGCAACGAAAGGAGAAAGAGATTGTGTTTTCGCATCGTTAAGTCTCCATGAACGTGTGTAGCCAGGGACAATTCTTACACCTGCCAATTCTACACTGATCGTGGGCCGGGCAAAACCTCTGGTTTCAATACATTGGCCAACGGATGGGTTTAGCCAGGGCCGAGGGGATTCGGGCGCAGCAGCTCGGACGCCAGAGCATCCAACGGGGCGGATGCTGATTCCTTGCACCACATTCCACTCCGGTCAGAACCGTCTTGAAAACCAACTGTAGATAATAATGTAGACGTCAAATCCCCAAGTTTCCATTCGGTTCAACACAACCTCAACAAGTTCGAGCCGTCTGGTTGAAACTAAAGCCACTGAAAACAGCCCATTTAACGTGCATGCCGGAATCCGTCTTGGGCGCAGGGGGTCGGGCGTTCAAATCGCCCCGCCCCGACCAACAAAATCAATCAGATGCCGCCGCGGAACGGAGGCTGCAAAATTCAGTGTAGATGAAATTGTAGCTCTGGTTTTCCAAAGAGAGGCTCGGCCTGCAGAAGAATTTGATGCTGTGAGTTCCGCCTCAGGCGCTGCGGCAGCGGTGCCCAACTGTCCGCTCCTCTCCCGCTAAGTTCACCTTAACCGCCTACGATGCCTCCAATTTCCCTTGGTACAACTTTCGGTTTTTGGGTCAAGTGCCTTGTCGTCAAGAGCAGTTCGATTCCCGTATCCCACCCCAACCATCAGCGAAGCGAGAGAAATCGCCTTCCGATCGCGGAGTTTCTAACCGGCATGATACGGCGCACTCCCACGACAGCGTCCGCGCGCACAGAGCAATGCTCGATTCCGAATTCAAGTTAATTTGCCAGCGTAAGCGCCACTAGCTCCGCACCCTCGGTGCGATTCGTCGTCGCGATCACGATGTATTGCTTGCCCTTCCACAAGTACGTCATTGGCGTGCCCGAGGTCACGCCGTTCAGCTTCAGTTCGTGCAGTATTTTGCCAGTTCTTTTGTCGATCGCCCGGAACGCGGGACCGCCGCCGTTCGGAGCACCATTCAATAAGCCCGAGCCTTCGCCGGCGAACAGCAGGGTCTTGGTCACCAACAGCATGGCTGGCGCCGGATTCCCCGCTTCGCTCAAATCGATCCCTTTCACCGCCGGATTATTGCGATATACCTCCGGCGCGGGCCCGTTCCCCTTCTGCCACAGGAACTCGCCCTTGTTCATATCGATCGCCGTGATCCGGCCCCATGGCGGACGCACCAGCGGCAAACCCAGCGGACGATCCGGACGCCCACCAGCGCGGCCTCCGATATACCGCATGTCGGACCGGTCGCCGGCGGGTTGCATCGCCAGTACCCAGGGATCCGTCACCGAGCCAACGTACAGCACGCCTGTCTCGGGATCCAGTGCTGCGCCCTCCCAATCGGCGCCGCCGTTCACCGAAGGCAGCATCAGGACACCCGCCTTCCCGCCTGTATCCTGCACCATCGGCGGCGTGAACAGCGGACCCAACCGGTAGCGCGATGCGATCTTCTCAGACTCGGCCTTCAACTCCGGCGTCAGGTCGTTCAAGATATCGAGCGACGTCCCCTGCACATCGAAGGCCGGAGGCTTTGACGGGAACGGCTGCGTCGCGGACGTTTTCTCGCCCGGGATATCCGACTGCGGGACAGGCCGCTCCTGAATCGGCCACACCGGCTGACCTGTCACTCGATCGAACGTGTAGACGAAGCCCTGCTTGGTGACCTGCGCAACGGCCTTGATCTTCTTGCCATCGACGGTGATGTCGAGCAGATTCGGCGCGGCGGGAAGATCCCAGTCCCACAGCCCATGGTGGATGAACTGGAAGTGCCATATTCGCTTGCCCGTTTTGGCATCCAGGCATACCAGGCTCTCTCCGAATAACCCGTCGCCCGGCCGCTCGCCGCCGTAGAAGTCGCCCGTTGGCGATTCCACGGGCAGATACACGTAGCCGAGTTCCTCATCGGCGCTCATCGGCGCCCAAACACCTGTGTTACCGGTGTACTCCCACGACCTGTTCTTCCAGGTCTCATTGCCGAACTCGCCCGCACGCGGAATCGTGTGGAATGTCCATAGCCGCTTGCCCGTGCGCACGTCGTAGCCGCGAACATCGGCCGGGACATTCGTTTTCGATGTTGGCGACGTACCGTTCTTGAGCGCCGCGCCGACGATGATCACGTCCTTGACGACGATGGGCGGCGACGTTGCACCGATCTCGCCGGGTTTTACGCGCTCCAGTCCGTCATACAAATCGACGATTCCTTTCGCGCCGAATGAAGGCACCGGCACGCCGGTCCTGGCGTCGAGCGCCACGAGATTGTAGCCCGCGGTCACAGCGAAAATGCGCTCCTCGCCGTTCGAGTCCTTCCAGTAGGCAACCCCGCGATTGTACGGCCGGGGGAACAAACTCGCGCGCTCGCCCTCTTCTAGCCGGTACATCCACAGCGTTTCGCCTGTCTCTGCATCGGCGGCAATCACAGCGCGCCTTTGCCCGGCCGTGAAGTACAGCCTGCCGCCGATCATTAAGGGCGTGGTTTCCATGTTGCCTTCATTGCGCGGGCCGAAGTTATTCGATTTCCACCGCCACGCCACGCGCAATTTGCTTACGTTATCCGCGGTGATTTGGTCCAGCGGAGAATATTTCGTGCTGAAAGAATCCGCCGCATAGCTGCGCCACTCCGCGCCCGGAGGCACGGCAAGGTTGCCCGTTTGCGCCGCCGTGTCTGTTATCGCTCCGCAGCCAAGCAACAGCGCTACCGCGGTATGTCCCATTCGCCCTTTCGAGGATCGCACAGGGTTATTATATGAATCCCTTCGACGCATTCGCTTTCGTCGCGGTGGCCGCCGCGCCTTCTTGCCGCCGCTCGCGAGGGTTCATCGGTTTCAAACCATTCACAATAGTTCTGGAACGATCGCGATTGGTTATTGGAGTCACGCCGGCTCCTTGCAATACAATGACACCGTCGCTCTTTCGGGAAGCACAGGCACAAGAAACTGAGGAGACACTCATGAACATCAGCAGGAATCTCTCTGCGCTGGGCTCGTTGAGTTTGGCGCTGGTCCTGAGTTACGCACTCGTGCAATCGCCCTCCCTGCTGGGGCAGGCAGCGGCGGGCTCACCCAAGGGCGGCGTAGCCAAGGCCCCCGATCCGCGTGTGCAGCAGCGGAAATATCACTTCGCGGACACCAATGAAGATCTCCCCTACGCCTTATTCGTCTCCTCCAAGGTCGCCAAGGGCAAGAAGGCGCCGTTGATCGTGGCGCTGCACGGGGTCTTTGGCGATGGCAACTCCCTACTGCGTGGAAGCGCACTCGATCTGGCGGAGGAAGGTGGCTACGTTCTGGTCGGACCTATGGGCTACAATCCCCAAGGCTGGTATGGCTCGCCAGTGATCGTCATGAACGGCGGTCCTGACAAAGGGAAAGGCCCGGGGGCCGGAAAAGGCGGTCCACCTCCCACTCCGGAACCTCCCAATCTGGCGGAACTGAGCGAGAAGGATGTGATGAATGTTCTCGAACTCATGCGCAAGGAATTCACCATCGACGATAAGCGAACCTATTTGATGGGACACTCCATGGGCGGTGCCGGAGCCCTGTATCTAGGGCCGAAGTACGCCGATCAGTGGGCCGCGGTGGCTTCCATGGCTCCGGCGGCGTTCCGCATGCAGCCTGAAAGCCTGGCCCCGGTGAAGGACAAAATGCCGCTGTTTCTGGCCCATGGCCATGCCGATACGGTGGTTCCTGTAGACGTCGGCCGGCGCTGGGCCAAGACCGCGACCGATCTCAAGATGAAAGACTTCAAGTATCTCGAGTTGCCCGGTGCCGATCACGGAACCGTGATCACGCAGAGCATGCCGGAGATCTTCAGGTTCTTCAAGGAACACACCCGATAACACATCGCGAAAAGAAACAAGGGTTGATTATTTTTCGCTACACGTGTAGGATTCCGCAGCCTCAGTCGGTCCCTTGCTGTACTTCGGATACTCAGGATAGGAGCACATCGGCAAGCTCTTCTGACCGGCGGTCACTTTGATCGACTTGCCAGGGGCCTTTCTGTTTTCCACCCAATCGACCAGCAGCGCGAATCGATCCCACGTATTCGGGATCGGCTTGGACTCAAGCTGCTTGCCGTCGCCGTCGGTGGCGTAGTTCGTGCCCGAAAGCCCATGACCGGTTTGCGGCAACACATAGAACCGCGCGAATCCATCCACTTTGGACCGGCCCATCTTGTCGAGTACGGACTGATAGTAGTCCAGTTGAGCGCCCGGCGAAGCCAGCGTGTCGTTGGTCCCGATCGCAACGATCATTTTCCCGCCGCGCTTCTGGAACGCCGAGAGGTCGGGATTGGTGCCATCGAGCCACCGCGAGAGTTCCGCACGCCGCGCGGCGAACTTGCCGCCTTCCACATAGTCAAGCGGGTTCGCGGAGAGGTCTTTCATCAGGAATCCGGTCACACCCAGCACGCCGAGGTGGCTGTGCATCGGAGCATCCGCAGCCGCTCCTTCCTGCCCGCGGAAGCGCGAGCCCATGATGAGACCGCTGCCGCTCGGGTCGGTGTTCGGCAACCACATCCCGAAGCTTTTCAGGTTATTCGCCAGCGGTGCGGCAAATGGGTATCGCGTATAGACGAACTCGAGGGTCGAGATCTGGCCATCCGTCAGGCAAGCATTGGCGCTGGTGTCCGCGGGGTTCGGGTCAACATTGTTCGGACAACGTTTCGCGGCCCAAGGATGGCGATTCTTGGCGCCCTGGTGGACGTCGAAAATCGCGCGGCACGCCATGTAGTTGTTCATGATGCCGTCCACCAGGCCGTCAAGCTTGTCGCACTGGCGCATGACCTCGCCGCGGATCGCGTTGACCTTTGCCAGCGTGACCCAGTTCGCCGCGGGTTTCTCCTGAATGCGGATCAGTTCCGGGGCCAGCATGAGCGTTGAGAAGTTCACGATCGGGACATTCGCCGCTACGCCGTCATAATCGGCCGGATACCGCTGAGCAACGGTCAACGCCTCGCGCCCGCCTTGCGAGGAACCCACGTAATAGTTGTACTTGGGTTGGGAACCGTACATCCGCTCGATCAGAACCATCGCGGCATCGTGCGTCTTTTTCATCTGCATGTAGCCGAGATTCTTGATCGCCTCATCGTTAAGTCCCCACTCGTCGTTGGGATTCGGGCCGCCAGGTCCCTTCAAAGCGCCCCGGCCGGCGCCTTTCGCAAAACCGCCCGGTCCTTTCGCATCTGCACCTTTTGCTCCTCTAGGGGGACCTCCGAATCCGGCGATCTGGTGGCCGGAGTCGCTTGCGTAGGTGACATATCCTTGTCCTAACTGCGCGCCCGCGAGCCCCGGGATGGTTCCGTTCATTCCGCCGCCGCCCAATTGCACCGAACGCCCATTCCAGTCCGACGGGAACGCCACTGCGAAATTGATCGGCCGCGCGGTCGGCGCCTTGTCGACCGGAGCGATCGAGCCGTTCACCATGCAATAAGGACCGCCTCCTTTACTCGCCGTGTTCCAGCGCGGCTCGCTGAGCGTGAGGGATCCCACTGGCTCGCCGATAGCAGACACCGGAATACCATCCCCGAGCTTCGCTGCGGTGCAATCCGCCTCGGTGATCGTTTTTGAGCCGGCAGGAGTCTGCGCCCCCGCTCCGGCGGACCAAGTGAGCGCCGCGGCTCCTACGCCGATGGCCATCCATATGCGCGAGTTATTCATAACGGTTCGTCGATCCTATCGGAAGAGTCTGGGCACAAAGTCATTCAAGCTTCGCCGCCACGTCAACCATTCGTGGGCCGTGCCTGGCGACTCATAGTAGACGTTATGAATACCGGCCTTTGTTAGCTGATCGCTGAAGTTTTTGGTCCCAGGTCCCTCCACCGAGCCGATCCCGAGAAACAGCAGCTTAGTCTTTTTGTTGAACGCGGCCGGATCAGCAAACGCCCCACTGCAAACCGTCTTGGGATCGAACGCCGCCCCTCTGCCGCCGCAGCTTCCGCTGAACCCGCCGATGTAGGCGAACTTATCCAGATTCGCCAGAGTCGTGAGGAATGTTTGCATGCCACCCATGGAGAGGCCGGCCATGGCGCGATTTTCGCGGCCCGGAAGAACGCGGTAGGTCCTCTCCACCATGGGAATCAGATCGGTGAGCATCATCTCGGTGAAGGTCGCTCCGGTGAAATCGGCGAGGCCGCCGCCCCGACCCGCAGGAACCGCTCCTCCCCGCCCTGCCCCCGATGAGCTTGCCGGCGGCTGCGCCAATCCACGAGCCGCGAAAATCGTCCCATCCTCGCCCGGCTTCACGGCGTTGAGATTATCCATGACGATGATCATCGGCTTGGCCTTCCCGGCCGCGATCAAGTTGTCGAGAATCGAATCCACGTGCCCCTGGACGTACCAGCCGGTCTCGTCTTCGCCCCAGCCGTGCAGCAAGTACAAGACCGGATAACGCCCTTTAGAGTTCGTCTCATAATCCGGTGGAGTGTAGACGAAGGAGCGCCGCCACTTGCCCGTGACCTTGGAGTAATACCGCTGCTGGCTCACGCGACCGTGGGGAACATCTTTGGTCTGGTAGAAATCGCCGCCCGGCTCGGGAATCTCGATGCCGCTGTTTTGCCATCCCGAGCCGAAGAACGTCATCGTCGCCGGATCCGCCACCGTGGCGCCATCGATCTGAAGAGTGTAGTAATGGAATCCGATCACCAGGGGCGTTGTGGTCACGGACCAGATACCGTCCGGTCCTTTCGTCATATCGAATCCTTGACCGATTCGTACGCTGATCTTTTGCGCATTCGGCGCAATGACGCGAAACATCGCTCGATTATCGGGATAAACGCAAGGGTACTTCGCAGAAGGAACGTTGTACACAGACGGCGTGCACACGTCCGAAGTTTGTGCCATCGCCTGTGCCAAAGCCAATCCGCAGCCTATTGACGTCATAGCAAGAATCCGCTGCATCAGTCATCTCCTTTCAGCGATCTGAATCGGCCATCAGATCGAGAATGCCGTTGACAATCGCGGACTCCGCACAACCGGGCTGCAGCCGCGACGATAGGACTTCGAAGGTGTACATCCCGTAGCCGGCATCGTGCGGGATATAACCCGACCGCGCCGAGCCGTTGGTGAGCGTCGCCATCATGCTTCGGGCATAGGGCGATTCTTTCTTGAGACGCTGGGCGATGGGATTGAACACCTCTGCGTTTACTGCGCCGATCATGATATCTCCCAGCCTCAGGAGCCCGAGCCGGATATCGACTGGACCGGCCGGCTTGTATTCGCCCGGAAAGCCGGCCCGTCCTTCATTCGTGCGCTCGCGACCCGGGCAGCTCACGGTCTTGAACCTGCCGTCCACCCGAATGCTCGATTCCGTGCGATCCATCTCGCGCATTACGTGCATCACTTCTTCGCCCAGGAACTGTCCCATGGACAGGATCATCTGCTTCTGCTGATTCATCAGCTTGATCACGGTCGGGTCTTTCTTATTCAAACCCTGGCCGCCCGGAGGCATCGAATTGCTGATGTCGATGCCGCGCTTGGCGTAGTCCTTGATCCGGATTTCGCGCAGGTCGTAGGTCTGCTGAAAGTAGATCGGGTTCTGGTCGCCGGCGGCGCCGCTCGACCATAAGGCGACAACTTTATCGTCGAACGAATCCTCGATGTACTTCGAAGTGGTTCCGGGGGCATCGCCGCTGACTAAATCGAGCTGGCCAGCGGCCACTCCGTGCATGGCGTAGTTGTAGTAGACGGCCAGCGGCTCGCCGCTCAGATTTTCGAACTTGATGACCGCGACGGTCTTGTCGGATGGACCTTCGTAGTTCGGCCCTTCCCACCAGCGGCGGGTCTTCGGATCGATGATGTTGCGATTGACGTTGATGTAGGAAACGCCCGTTCCATAACCGATACGAGCCGGTTCAAGCCGCTGCTTGGCGAGCCGGACGGATTCCACGATCTTCTGCGTGTACGGGCCGGCCGGCTGGTTCGGCACGCTGTGGCTGTGCGTCGCGCTCAGCAGCACATTCTTCGCGGGAATTCCAAGATCGGATTCCAGTTGCTTGGAGACGGCCTGCCAGATTTGGTCGGATATACCGCCCGCATCCACGCTGATGAGCGCCGCCGTGGCGGTCCCGTTATCGATCACGATCGCGCGCGAATAGATGTGATCGAGAATGCCTTCGTAGTTCTTCGGCAGTGCCGCCGGTGCCGGAGTCACATCTACTTTGGCCGCGCCCACGCGGAGCGACGTGTTCTGGGCGTGCGCCCCGGTGGACATCCCGAAGGCGACTACGATCCCGGCGGCCGCAAGCGATTGTTTCATGGTTTTATCCCTATTGGGCCCGTTGTGCTTGACGCTTCTGATTCTCCATGAACACGTCGCAGGCCTGCCGGCGCAGTCCTTCTTTGGCCACCGGCCCGGCGTCGACGAAATCCATGTAGGCGCGCGCGGTGGCATCGAACTTCGGCCACTTCACCAGCTTTGCGCCGTTGGGATCGCCGGTCTTGGCGAAGTTGGTCCAGTAAGCCTGCATTTGCGGCGCGTACTCTCGATCCGAATCGTTGTACTTCCGCATGTTCTGCCAAACCGGGAGCGTGCCGAAGATAAACGGGATTTCGGAGGCATGCGGCGCGCCCAGCGCTTCCTGGCCGTGCACCGTGCGCGAGAACTGATACTCGTATCCGGTATTGCCGGCGGACGTGTGCCAGATGAGTTCCTGAATCGTGCCGCAGCGGAAAGAATTGTCGGTGGTGAACTGCAGCAGCACGGTTCCATTCTCGAGATCCGGCTGCGGATCCGTCGCACCGCTCACGCCATAGGCGGCCAGCGCACGATCGGCGAGCGGGCCGTAGCGTTGCGCGATCAACTGTCGAATATCGCCGGGAGCGCCGCGCGGCTGCATCTCCTGCGAATTATTGCCGATCAGCAGGGCCACCTTTTGCTGGCGGCCTTGAGCGTAAATCTTGGTCGCCGGCTCCTGAAGCACCCAACCGTCCACGGTGATGCCCAAACCTGCCCGCGCGCCCTTCACGATCAACTCTGTTTCTGGGATCTCGCGCAACTTCGCCAGTGCAGCGTCACCAGTGAATCCCAAGCTCGCCGCGAAGTCCACGCCCCGCTTCTCGGCATCAGCCAGGGACATTCCCGCGCCGGCCGGTCCGCTTTGCGCGATCACTCTCACGAACAATCCCTTCGTCAAAGGCGATGCGATCAGAGCGTTGACATCGCCCGCGCCGGCCGATTCGCCGAAGATGGTGACGTTCTTCGGATCGCCGCCGAACTTCGCGATATTCTGCTGCACCCAGCGCAGGGCCATGATCTGATCCGCCAGCCCATAATTCCCAGAAGCATGGTGAGGAGATTCTTTCGTTAGTCCGGGATGCGCGAAGAAGCCGAAGACGCCTAGCCGGTAATTGACATTGACCACCACCACGCCATGACTCGCGAGGACTTCACCGTTGAACAGAGCCTCGATACCCGATCCGGCGGTGTTGCCGCCGCCGTGAACCCACACCATCACGGGAACAGAGGACGTCATGGGAAACTTCGGCGTCCATATGTTCAGTTGCAGGCAGTCTTCGCTGTGCGGCAACTGCGGGTTGTCGTTCTGATGGCACATCGGTCCCATCGTGGTGGCATCGCGGATACCCGTCCACGCTTTTGCCGGCTGCGGCTCCCGCCAGCGCAGGTTGCTGACCGGTGGTTGCGCAAAAGGAATATTCTTGAAAGCCGCTCCGCCGTTCGACGTGAGGCTGCCGCGAAGCTGGCCGGTGCTGATCGTGATGATGGGATCAGACTCCGCGGCTGATATCACGGCTTGGCCCAGGTTCAGAATGCAACTCAGAATGCAGAGTTTGGAGATGGATTTCATGGGTTCCTTCCTTACTACTCTTTGCAAGAGTAGTTCGCACCATCTTCGGGATTGCCCGAACCGTTGTACTGCGCATGTGCGGGATAGGCGCACAGAGGACGGCTGCGCCCGGGGAATGCCCGTCCCGTGGCCATAACCGATTCAGGAGCCTGATTCTTCTCCACCCAGTTCACCGCCGCGCTCAGCATGTCGAAGCTATCTAGCGTCGCGCTGCCGCCGGAGCAGTGGCCCATGCCCGGCGAAAGAAACAGGCGGCTCCAATCCCTGACTTTCGACGCGCCGCCGTTGGCAGCCGTCATGCGCTGGTAGTAATCGATGGTGTCTTTCGCGGAGAACCAAGGATCGCTGACGCCGTGATAGAAGATCAGCTTGCCCCCGTGCGAGGAAAAGCTGTTGAGGTTCACCCAGCTATAGCTGTCGCCGATACGCGACGTTGGATTGTTGTCCACCGTTGCCGCTTCGGCATCTACGTCCTGAGTAGTGGCCACCGTGGGACCACCGACTGGGCTGGGGCCAGGATTCAGCAAGCCCGGGATTCCGCCGCCTTGCGCCGTAATTCCCGTGTCGTAGAACCAGCCGGGATAAACCTGCCGGCCGCGCGAATCCTTCGGACCGGCGAAGCCTTTTTCAATGGCGGCTACCTGCTCCGGCGACAAACACGCGTCCGCTTTCGCGCCCTGGCATTGGAGATCGCGAGGGCGGAAAGCGCAGCCTGCCGGGTCGAAGATCATGCCGTCCTTTACGCCGTCGCGCGCATCGCAGGAATCCAGCAGTTTGGCGATGAAAGCTTTCTTCTCGCTATCGGAGAGCGCTGGGCCAGGCTTGCCGCTCGCATCCTTGGGCGCGACGGAGTTCAGCGCCACGGTCACCGTGCGCGTCGCCAGATTCGAATGGCCGGTGCGCATCGCGGGCGAGCCCGCCACGATCCCGTCGAAGTACAGTGGATAGCGCTGCGACATGAGCATCGCCTCGCGTCCGCCGGTGGAACATCCAACGTAGTAAGAATGCGCAGGAGGCTTGCCGTAGTAGGCCGCGATGATCTGCTTCGCCAGCACCGTCAGCCGTCCGATCGCCATGAATTCGAAATCGATGGCGGCCTGCTGATCCTGCATGAAGCTGCCGTCGAAGCCGCCGCCGCTGCTTTGATGTCCCGTATCGCTGCTCGCGACAGCGAAACCGCGCGCGAGCGCAGGCTTGTCCCCGACCGCCTGATTGCCGATCGGCTCGCCCACGGTTCCGTTCAGTCCGCCGCCGCCCTGTTGCAGAAAGTTGCCGTTCCAATTTTCGGGCAACGCGACGGCGAAGCGAATGCCATACGTCTTGCCGTCCGCGCCGGTGCGCTTATCGACAATGCCCTCCACTCGGCAATGCGCCGGCAGCATCGGACCGGGGCCTCCGCGCCCGCCTCGACCAGGTCCGGCGGCCAGCATCTCGGCCCTCGTAATCTCGATCGTCGCACCCGGTATCTGGAACTTGGATAGATCCGCGCACTGCTTTGCCGTCTGGGCAAAGCTGGTGGCGGCAACGAGAAGGAAGAAGATACGTTTCATCGGTGCACCTCATTTTTGGAAGAACAGGCCAACTTCACTGCTTGAAAATTGCGAGGTCGAACGCGTCGGCCATTTTCTGATTGCCGGCGTCGTTCGGATGGATGTGATCGCCCGAATCCGCTTCGGCCTTCAGTCTCGCCGGATGCTGCGGATCGCGAAGGATGGCATCCAGGTCGATCACCGCGTCGAAATTCCCCTTGGCCCGGATCCAGCGGTTCGCCGCCACTCGAACCTCTTCGCCCCTTTCGGAGTAGGTCGGCACACCTTCGGCGGGAGTTAGCGTGGCGCCCATCACTTTGATGCCCTGCGCGTGGCAGCGCTCGATGATTTGCTTGTACCCGCCAATCAGTTCTTCCGCGGTCAAGAGGTTCGCTCCACCCGGACGAGTGCGGATGTTGATGTCATTGATGCCTTCGAGCAGGATCACCCACTTGACGCCCGGACGAGTGAGAACATCGCGATCGAGTCGTGCCAGTGCGCTGATGCCCGCTCCGTCCCGCAGAACCTGATTGCCGGAAATGCCCTGGTTCACCACCGCGATGTGTTGCGTGGACTTGTTCTCCTTCATCCGCTTCGCAAGCAGCGTGGGCCAGGCCATGTTTGCATCCCGCGTCGTCGCGAATCCGTCGGTAATCGAATCGCCCAGCGCGACTACGGTGTACGCATCGCGCGGCGCGGCCACGTCGATGCTCGCCAGCCATGCGTACGCGAACATGGTCGCGGGTTCCGGCATGCTGCGCGACCCCACGACATTCCCTTTCGAGATATAGGCGGTGTGCAACCCGACCGTGTGGCTGGCGGGAGCACCGGTATCGCGTGGAAGATACAGCGAGACCGCAAGATCCGAAAGAGGCGCGACCTCAAGATCCGCCGGATCGCTGACCGCGATCGCTCCCGGCGGAATCGTGAAGGATGGGTTTCCTCCGAACTTGAGAACGCGATCCGTTCCGTTGACGATCTCGCCGCCTGCCTTCCCAGTCGCCACATGGGCAGCTCCGATCTCTAGCGGCTGAGCGTTCATCATGTTCGACAGCTCCACGCGAACGCGTCGTCCACCCAGGCTGACATGTGCGACCATGCGAACCGTCTGGTCGGCTAACGACGCCGGCAGATTCGACGCCTCGGGACCTTTTTGCCTGGCGGGCCGCGGAGGACCGGTAGGAGCGATGAGCTGCTGAGCCGTTGTCCACGTGGTCACCCAGCCATCCAGCGCGCTCTGCGCCGGAAGCATCGCCGCGGCGCCCAACGCCACGATTGCGGTCGCTGCGATTTTCCACATCATCATTGTCCGAGAGCCTTTTGAATCGCGGGGGCCACCGCGGCCGTCATCAACTTGTATCCCTCGGCATTCGGATGCAAACCATCCGCGGAGATACCGTCCTTGAGCCAGCCGCGTCCATCGACGGTCACGCTGAAGTAGTCCACGTACACGGCCCCGACCTTCGCCGCGTAATCCTTCATCCAGGCATTCAGCTTCAGGATGTCGCCCGCCGGATGACTATCCGTCATCTTGGCAGCGGCGCGCGGAGGGCCGCCCCTGCCCTCAGCCGGAGCTGCAGCCGGCGCGTTTTGCGAGCGCTGATATGGATAATCGCTCACCGGCAGAACCGAGCACAGGATTACTTTGATTCCGTGGCGCTGCGCCAGCTCCGTCATCGCCATGATGTTCTGCTGGATCATTTCCGCGGTTTCGGGTCCCGTGTTGCGGGCAATGTCATTGGTGCCGGCCAGCACCACCATCGCGGCGGGCTTCAGCTCGATGACATCGGGAAACATGCGCACCAGCATCTGCGGTGTCGTCTGGCCGCCGATGCCCCGGTTCACGTAGGGCTTGCCCGGAAAGGACTCTTCGAGGTTCCAGAAATCGGTAATCGAATCTCCCATGAAGACCACCCGATTCGCCGGCACAGCCTGCGTCTTCAGTTGCTGGTTCGCCCGGTGATAACGGCCAAGTTGATTCCAGTCCTGAAGCTGATCGGCGAGCGCTCGCGCATTGTTGATCAGGCAGCA
>JBAIXM010000133.1:0-1915 GCA_037916615.1 Bryobacterales bacterium | reverse complement strand
CTGGGTCGAGCTGGATTGTACGGGCGGCGCAACCATGCCGCCTGGCGCTCCGATCGAATTCCAGACGGCGGAGATCCTGTACCTAGGCCACGTCGAATCCGAGAAGAAGGAAAACGGCCGCGTACGGCTTCGCGTTCGCGTGGAGCACTCTTTGAGCCTGCAGAATATCTCTGTCATCCAGAAGCTCTGGAACCAGGACCAAGCCGACTAATCCTCCAGTTGGGCCGAGCCGACAACCGTTTTCTTCCACAGGGTCTGAGGCGGTACCAGAAACACGGAGATGGAGCACAAGGACGCCGCCAGCATGACCAGCGTGGTTCGCGCTGGCGAGGTGACGCGCTTCAGGGCTCGCCCCTGCGGAAGCATCGAGTCGCAGGCTGCGAGTACGGCTATGGCCGCGCTCAAGCCCAGAACTATTTCCCGCCAGGGTGAATCGACCCAGAATGCGCTCCAGATGGCCGCGATCGTCAGCCAGGGCAACGCCAGCCGCCCGAATTTGTGAGAGACGAAATGGAGCCACATACGATCCCTCGGTCCCAGCAACTCCGGCCGGCGGACCACTGTTTGCCACAGGCCTGCCAGGGTGCGAATGCGCCGTTCGAACTCCGATCCCAGTGGTGACGCCAGATCGAACGCTTTCGCCTCAACATCCAGGACCATCCGGTATCCGCGGAAAAAAGCTTGCAAAGGAAACGCTACATCATCCGTAAGCGTGTCGGGGGGGATCGGCTTCACCAGATCGCGGCGCATTGCGTAAATGCAACCGGTGGCTCCGAAAATCGAGTCGATCTGGCTCATTTGCTTCCGGGCCCAAACTTCGTAGCGCCAATAGAGCCCCATATCGGCTTCTTCGCGGCGGTCACCCGTAAGAATGTGCAACTCGCCCGTTACACTGCCCACGCTTGGATCGGCCAGACATGCGACCAGGTGCCGGAGGCTGTCGGGCGCGAGTTTCTGACGGACATCAGTGAAGAATAGAATCTCACACGTCGCGTCCGCGATTCCCGCGTTCAGGGCTGCTGCTTTTCCGCCTCGCGGGACGCGCAAAAGGCGAACCCCGGAGAAAAACTCGCGGGCAATGGCGTCCGTTCGGTCCGTGGAGCCGTCCGATATCACCAGGACCTCCAGTAAGTTCTTCGGGTAATCCAAAGCAAGAATGGATTCCAGCTTCGAGCGCAAGAAGGCCTCCCCGTTGTAAACCGGCAGGAGGACCGTCACGGACCGGAGCCAGTTCGGATTCTTGGCGACCGGCGGCTTGTGGCGCCAGGAAAAAGTGGCGAGCAAAAGAGGGTAGCCGAACAGCAGGTAAAGCAGCATGATCACCGTAAGCACGAAGATCGCTGTGGCAACCGGGTGCATCAGTTTTTAGCGGCCCCTGTGCGCGGCTGCTCGTCCAGGCTCAAGGCTTCTCTCCTGAAATCGTGGCTTCCACCATGCGAGTGAATTGAAGCACGTACATCGCTTCGGAAAACTCTTGGCAGGCCCGGCGTCGGCTGTTTTCTCCCATTTTTGCGCGCAGATCCGGATCGGAGAGGAGTTGCCGCAAGCGTTTCTCCAGCACTTGAGGATCTCCGCCGGGCGCTACAAAACCGTTTTCGCCGTCGCGAATCAAAAAAGGAATCCCCGCAACGTCCGACCCTATCAGTGGAAGGCCTGCAGTCATGCCTTCTATCAGGGCGCGCGGCAGCCCTTCACAACGGCTGGGGAGCACCATGATTGCAGCGCCACTGATCACCTGAAGCGCCTCCGGGTGAGCCCTTGCCTTGAGCACCTCGATCTGCGGAGATCCGCCGATCATCCTGTCGAGCTCCGTGCGGTCGGGAAACCATCCCAGGATCTTCAATTTCACGTCTGGAAAGTCCCGCGCCAGCCGAAGAAACGCCTGGATTATACGGTCCGCTCCTTTCAGGAACCA
>JBAIXM010000132.1:0-2471 GCA_037916615.1 Bryobacterales bacterium | reverse complement strand
CTCGGGAGTGTCCGCCAGTCCAAAGTGCTTCGCGTCTCTTGCCACCCCAATAATTTCGCGCGGCCTCTGTTCGGGGAACTTTTCCGGAGTGAGCGCCCGGAAGCTGAAGTGGATGGACTTACCGATCGGATCCTCGCGGCCGAACAGCAACCGCGCCGCGGTTTCGTTTACGACCGCGACCCAGACGGAATGTTCAGTATCCTGGGGTGAGAAGCTGCGCCCGCGCAAGATGGATTGGCGCGTGGTGGCAAAGTAGCCGGTAGATACGGCGAAATAGTCCGCTTCGGGTTCATCTGCCGAAGCGTCGGGAGGCCGGCCGATCACGCGCACCGGCGAGCGCCGCGGCATGCCCGACATCGCGGCGGATTCCACACCAGGCACCACCTCGAGGCGCTCCAGCAACTGGCGGTAGAAAGCATCCACCAGCGGACTCACGCGCTTCTGATCATGCGCAATCGCCTGAGTGTACTTCTCGTCCAGCAGTTCCACTTCCGACCACAGCAGCCCCTTCGGCTGGAAACCCGGGTCCACATGCTTCAGACGGACGAAACTGTTGATCATCAGGCCGGCCCCCATCAGCAGTACTAGCGTGAGGGCGACTTCGGTCACTACCAATATTCGCCGCACCTTGCGCGAACTTCCCCCACCGCTCCGCGCCACCTGCTTCAGAACCCGATTCACCTCGATTTTGGAAACGATCAGAGATGGCATCAGGCCGAAGACGAGAGCGGTAGCCATCGATAGCGCCAGCGTGAAGCCCAGCGCCAGCCAGTCGATCTGCATGCTGTTCGATCCCGGAAACCAGCGCGGGAGCAGCAGCAGCAAAATCTTCGACCCTCCCAAGGCGAGCCCGATTCCCAGGGCTCCCGCCAGGAACGCCACGATCAGGCTCTCCGACAGCAATTGCCGCACGATGCAAGCCCGGCTGGCCCCCAGGGACACGCGTATGGCAATCTCCTTCCGGCGCGCAGCACCTCGTGCCAGCAGGAGGCTGGACACGTTCACGCAGGCTATCAACAGAACGAAGCCGACGATTCCAAATAACATCGATACCTGGCTGCTCCAGCCGCCGTAGTAATCATCCCGCAGGAGGTCCACACGAACTCCCCAGCCGCGATTGGTTATCGGCGATGCCTCGGCTAGGCGTTGCGCGAAGACGTTCATTTCCGCCTGGGCGTCTTCGAGAGCAGTTCCGTTTTTCAACCGGGCGAGCAGGCTCAGGTAGCGAGTGTCTGGAGTCAGGCTATTGTGCCTGGGATCCAGGAAAGCCCAGACCTCGGGGTCGGCACTGCTCGGGAACACCCACGTGCCGGGAGGCAAGACCCCGATAATCGCTACCGTCTTTCCGGCAAGCCTTGCGGTTCGGCCCAGCACCGTCGGGCTGGCACCGAAACTTCGTACCCACAGCCCGTGGCTAATAAGAATTGACGGGGTCTCGCCGGCCACGGCGTCTCGGCTTCCGAAGCCCCGCCCGAGCATAGGCCGCACGCCGAGCAACGGGAGGAGGCCCTGCGAAACGTATTGAATTCGAACGCGCTGCACGTCGCTGCCGTCGACTAGGTTGCCGGCTTCAAAATACGCGACGGCCATTTCAAGCTGCGCGAACGAGCGGGCTGCTTGCTGCCATTCGAGGCTGGTCGCGAGCTGCGGGTTCCTCTCCATGGATCGATTCTTGTTGTTCGCTTCCCGGATAATAACGATCCGATCAGGATCGCGAAACGGCAGCGGCCGAAGCAGCAGCGCCTCCACGGCGCTGAAAATCGTCGTGTTTGCTCCGATCCCGACTGCTAGGGTAAGGACCGAAATTCCCAGAAAGCCGGGACTGTTGCGAAGCGTGCGAACTCCGTATCGAAAATTGCCGAGAACCGAACGCATAGGCCTGCCTCATTCTCGGTGCGATTCTATCGCGCCGGTGAGCCCACCGGGGCATGTTCATTGACCGCCGAGCATCAGCTTCGGGGCGCCGCAGTACTGATCGAATCGGGCGTTGCGGCTCAGCAGGGACCGCGACCGCGAAACAGGCCGAAGCGGCCTGGTCCGTCACGCGCTCACGAGCTTGACTTCCTGGCGAACAAACGGCGAAAATACAGACGTGCCCGGCCTCATCGCCCTCGCACATCTCTCCGCCGCCAAAAAACGCGTCGACTACTTCTCCCTCCCCACCCGCCGCCTCCTCAACCGGACCACCGACCGCATGCCTTTCACCTGGACCATAAACCCTTACCGCGGCTGCGAGTTCGCCTGCCGCTACTGCTACGCCCGCTACACCCACGAGTTCATGGAGCTCCGCGACCCCGAGCTGTTCGAAACGCGCATCTTCGCCAAGCGCTTCGACGCCGCTTCGTTTCGCGCGCAGCTCGCCCGCGTTCCCCGCGACGAATCGATCTGGATCGGCACCGCCACCGACCCGTGGCAGCCCGCCGAGCGCCGCTATCGCGTTACCCGCCGCATTCTCGAGGTTCTGGCAGGCG
>JBAIXM010000131.1:0-13244 GCA_037916615.1 Bryobacterales bacterium | reverse complement strand
CGCAGGACCCACGATGCCGGCGGCCAGAATGGAAACGTCTCCCATTCCGCAACCGAGATCGAGCACGCGCATGCCAGGCTTCAGGCCACCGGCGCGGAAAAAATGTTCCGTCCATCCGCGAAGGATGGCGGCCTGCTTGACCAAACGTTCCTGTTCCTGCGCGGAATATCCCAGCGCGTAATCGGGCGCGGACATTAGCGCGTCTCCTCGTGGACCACTTTGCCGTCCACCACCGTCAGCACAGACTTGATCTTCTTGATCGATTCATCCGGTACCTTCTGCGGATCGAGATAGTCGTCGCTCAACGCGGCAAGATCGGCCAGCTTTCCCACTTCGATGGTCCCCAGCTTGTTTTCCTCGTGCGTGTACCAGCCGTTTTCCGATGTGTACAGCCGCAAAGCTTCCATGCGGGTCAACTGCTGGCCCGGATTAATGAGTTCACCCGCCGAATTCTTGCCCGTGACCATGTAATAGATCTCCAGCCACGGATCGAAAACCGATACGGCCGCGGCATCCGAACCCGCGCCCACATGGATCCCGCTATCGACGATCGTCCGGAACGGCGGACCGCCGTTCTGGGGCGTACCGCCGAGATATAGCCATCCGTGCACGGCGACGCCTGCGCCGATCGCTTTCAGGCGATCGAGCGTAGGCCGGTCGATTTTCGGCACGTGGCCGATGGACCAGTGCAGATCCTTGATCGGAGTGACGGCGTTCACCTTTTCGAAGGTCGCCGTCGTGAACTGGTCCTCGGCCAGCGAAAGCGTGTGCTGCTGGAACGCCCATCCATATTTGGCTACCAGCTTCAGCGCGGTTTCGTAGTTCGCCGGGCCGCCCTGCGGCGTAACGCGCCAGGCCGCGGCGAATTCGCCGATACCGGCGGTCTTCAGCATGTCATCGCCGAAATCCGGGAAATTGTTGAGCAGCCGCTGCTTCAGAATGGGGACGTCGGGCCGCGTATCCTGCGTCAGAAAGAAAATGCGCAAGCGGTGGGTCATTTTGCCCTCGCGGTGGAGCGCAATGAAGGCGTCGTACATGGTCCAGGGATTCAGGCTCTCGACGTTATCGGCCACCTGCGCATCCTGCATGTCGGGCGTCCCGGGAATCGTGAACGCGCCCATATCGACGCTGGTGGTCAGCCCGAAGCTGGTCAGGTAATTCATCGCATCGACGGTTCCGCGCTTCATGTCGTCGAAGGTTTGGATGCCGCGGAGTGCGTTCAGCGCTTGCAGAAATCCGGGGCCGGCGATCACGCCGGTGGGGCTGACCATGATGCCCTTCGATTCGAAGAACGCTTTGCCGCGGCTGTTGGTAACGGTTCCGCCGCCGTTGAGCAGGTAGGGATGATCCGGAAGCGCGGCGTCCAGCTCGGCCAGAGTGGGCAGCCGCTTCTCGGCCACCTGCTTGGCGTTGAAATCGCCCAGCGTGGTGATGAACTGCCCGGCTGGAACGCTTTTCGCTCTCGCCTTTAACATCGCCTGAATGTCGGCGATCGAGGTGGCCGTCTCCAGACGAAGGTCGTAGCCCGGGCGCATGCCAAGCAACACGATGTGGTTGTGATTATCGATCAGTCCCGGAACGACCGTACGGCCGCGAAGGTTGATGGTCCTGGTGCAGGGGCTGGTGCGCGGGTCGCCGCTTTTCCCGACCGCCGTGAACTTTCCGTCCTGGATGTTCACTTCCGAAACGACCGTGTTCTGTTTGTCGAGAGTATAGATTCTCCCGTTGGTGAGATGTAGATCTCGCGATCCGGCGCACGCGGCGGATTGTGCCCGGGCGAAGCCTAAGGCCAAAATTCCCGAAAGCAGTATCTTCGTGGTGCGGGGCATGAAATCCTCCCCAGATATGTTACGTCATGCCGCGAGACAGGCTGCACCCACACCGGTGAGATCCAGGGAATGTTTATCGCGCGCCGCGGCCCGCGCGGCCGCCGCCCTGCGGCTGCACGGGAGTTCCCGCGATGCCACCCTTGGCTATAAGCAGATCGGCAGTGTCCTTATGCACATCGATGCGCTGACCGCCGCGGCTGTTGCCGCCCGCGCGGCCCATCGCGTAATCGACGGCGGTGAATCCGCGATTGTCAGTGAGATTGATATCGGCGCCCTTGCTCAGAAGGTACGCGACGACCTTGTTCCAGCCCCAGAACGCCGCTCCGTGAAGAGGCGCCTGATCGAAACGGCCGGCTTTTCCGTTGATGGCTCCGCCGTGGGAAATCAGCAGGTCCAGGGACGCGATGGCGCGCTCCTGAATATCGGGAACATAGTAGTTCCCTCTGGTATCGGCATCGACCGAACCCATGCCGGAAGCGGCCAGAGTCGGGGTCATGCCCTGACTATTCGGCAGATCTACGATTGCGCCATGCTCGAGCAACAGCTTAATGGCGTCGGCATCCTGCGCCTTGGCCGCCCGAAGCAGAGGCGTCGCGCCCATCGTGAGCATGCTATCTACGCCGCGGTCGGCGCCGGTCGCCCGGTAAGGCGGCAGCAGCTTCAATTGAAGGTTGGGATTCGCACCCTTGTCGAGCAGGATCCGGATGATATCGATCGGCAGTGTGTCATCGAGCGCGGGCTGATCCGGGCGTCCGCCGTGCGGCAGCGTATTGTAATCGACGGCGAGATAGAGCGGGCTGCGTCCCCACCAATCCCACCGGTTTACGTTGGCGCCTTTGTCGATCAGGTATTTCGCAACGTCGAAGTGTGCGTTAAAGATCGCCGAGATGAGCGGGGTCACGCCCTCCGGATCCGGCAGATCGACCTTGGCGCCATGCTCCACCAGCGCCTTCACGCAGTCCATGCAGCCTTCGCGCACCGAGAACAGCATGGCCGTCATTCCGCCCGGAGGACGCGGCTGAGCGCGCGGCTCGGAGCTGACCAGAGGGGTCATGAGATCCACGTCGGATTTCGCGTCCACTTCCGCGCGACGGTCCAGCAGCAGGCGCATCATAGGTCCCTGGCTCGAAGCGGCTGCCCACATCAATGCTGTCTGACCGCGCTGCGCTTCGCGTGCGTTTACGTTCGCGCCTTTATCCAGGAGAAGCTTCGCGGCTTCGACGTTCGCGGTCCGGGCGATCAGCATCAAGGGCGTCTGGCCGTCAGGCCCGGTGGCGTTCGCATCGGCTCCCGCCTCGAGCAGGGCTTGGATCATTTCCGTGTTGGAGTTCAATGCCGCTTCCGACAGCGGCGTGGATCCGAGCTGGTTGCGAACGTTGGGATGCGCCCCGGCTTTCAGCAGCCGTAGAGCGATCTCGGAGTCGTTCAGATTTGCAGCCCACAGCAGGGGCGTGGTCCCGTCCGCTTCCGGCGCGTTCACGTCCGCCGATTTCCTGGCGATCATGTCGATCGCGACGCCGCGCTGGCCCGACTTGATGGCGGCAGCCAGCGGCGCAGTACTCGGCGCATCCGCCGCCAACACAGCGGCCGCACACAGCGTAGCGCTAACGATGAGTCCTTTCACGGCTAGACCTCCAGCAGTTTGCCGTTGCTGTCGCCCAGCTTGTCCTGCGGAATCCCGGCGCGGTCGAGCATCGTCAGCAGAACGTTCGCCAGCGGCGTGTGCTCCGGCGGAACAATGTGCTGGCCGCCTTTTACCGTTTTCCAGCCGCCGACAATCGAGGTCGGAAGGGGATAGTGATTGTGCGCATTGCTGTTGCTCATATTGCTGCCGTAGAGGAACAGCGAATGTTCGAGCATGGTGCCATCGCCGTCCGGCATCTTCGCGAGCTTGTCGAGGAACTTCGCGAAGACCTGCGTGTGATAGGTTTGCACCTTCGCCAGCCGATCCATCTTGGCCTGCTCGTTGTTATGGTGCGAGAGCGGATGGAAGGCATCCGGCACGCCGATGTGGTTGTACGTCTGGCCGCTAACTTCCGCCGCCACCATGAAGGTGAACACGCGGGTCATGTTGGCCTGAAGCGCCAGCGCGACCAGGTCGAACATAAGATTGATCCTCTGGTCGAACTGCAGCGCCGCCTCCTTGGGAGCGTCCGGAATGTTCACGTGCGAGAGATCGCGCGCTTCCATCTTCTGAATGCGGCGCTCGATCTCGCGAACGCTTTCCATGTAATCCGCGAGCGCGGCTCTGTCGGACGGGCCCACGACGCGCTGCAAATCCTTGGCCTCGTTGCTCACCATGTCGAGCAGCGAAGCGTACTGTTTAGACAGGCGCGCGCGCTCCGCCGCATTGTCGCCCTGGCCGAACAGGCGGATGAACAGCTTGCGCGGATCAATCTCCATCGGCAAAGGCGTGGTCGGCGTACGGAAGGAAATCGTGCCCGAGTAAGAACAGCCGTAATCACGGTCGCAGAAGCCGCCTCCGCCGTGATTTTCGGTCGCGACCTCGAGCGACGGCAGCGGCGTGTCCTGCCCGATGTGCTGCGCGGCGATCTGATCCGCGGTGGTTCCTCCGTGCGCTTCCTGGCTGATCGCGGGATGCACGCAGGAGAGCCACGTTCCAGGTGAGAGCGCGTGCACCGGGCCGACCGCCGCCTGATTGTCGATGTTGCTAAACACCGTGGTCATCGACTTGTAGCTGTCGAGCGGCTTCAGAATCTCGCCGAATTCGCCGATGCTGCCCGTTCCGGTCGGGGTCCATTTCGCCTGAACCGCGCCGTGCGGGAAATAAATGAAACCGAGGTGCGGGGTGGGCTTCGCCGCGGTCTGCGCCAGGGCCGTGCGCGCGGGAATCATGGCATCGAGCAGCGGCAGCGCCAGCGCCGTTCCGGCGCCTTTCAAAACCGACCGGCGGGACAGGTGCTTCTTTGTGAGGAACATGTGCGACTCCTATCTGGCAGCCACTTGGGCAGGTTGTTCAACTCTTTCCGACTCCACGACGCTCGACTGAAACGCCGGCGCATTCGCGATTCCCAATACGATCGATGAGAAGCGGTAATTGTCGGGCTTCGAGTCCCTCACAATCTTCCGGATCGTGGGCATATCGAAGTATTCGACGCCGCGCCCCAGGGCGTAGGTCATCATCTTCTCAGTGAACGTTTGCGCGAACTGCTCGGGATGCCGGAGGATGGCTTTGCGCAGATCCGTGGGCCCGTTGACCGGGGTTCCGTCCACCAGCTTGCCGCTGGTGTCGATCTTAGTGCGGGTGTAGCGATCCATGGTCCGGTAGGTCGCGATTGTGTCGAAATTCTCGAGCGAAAATCCAAGCGGATCCATCACGCCGTGGCACGCGTTACAGGTCGGATTCGCGCGGTGGGCCTCCATAATCTCGCGAATGGTCTTCGGCTTCTCGCCTTCTTTGTTCTCCTTGAATGCCTCCACGTTCGGCGGAGGCGGCGCCGGAGGCGTGCCCATGATGTTCTCCAGAATGTAAGAGCCGCGCAGCACGGGCGAAGTTCGGTTCGGATACGCCGTGACCATCAGCACCGCGCCCTTGCCCAGCAGGCCGAAACGGTTCGGATCCGTCAGCGTCACGCGCCGGAACTGATCGCCGCGGACGTTCTCGATGTCGTAGTGTGCGGCCAAACGTTCGTTGACGAACGTATAATCCGCGCTGAGCAGGTCCACCACGCTGCGGTCTTCACGAAAGATGCTGTCCACGAACAGCTCCATTTCGCGGCGGAATGCTGCGCGGAGCGGCCGGTCGAAGCTCGGATACGCGAACGGGTCGGGCTCGAGCGCGTCCATATCGCGCACCTTCAGCCATTCAAACGCGAAGTTCGTCGTCAGCGTCCTCGAACGCGGATCGGCCAGCATCCGGCGGACCTGCTGTTCCAGGCCTTTCGGATCACGCAATTTTCCCTGCTCGGCGGCGGCGAGCAATTCCTCATCGGGAATGCTGCTCCACAAAAAGAACGACAGCCGGGAGGCGAGATCCGTGCCGCTCAACCGGTAGATGCTGCCGGGTTTCGCCTCAGCCGGAGGCGCTTCCACGCGATACAGGAATTTGGCGCTCGAAAGCATTGCGACCATGGCGTTCTCGATACCGCCTTCAAACGTGCCGGTGGATTTGCGGCCGTCCGTGTAAAACTGCATCAGCGGCGCAAGATCCTTGTCGGTCACGGGCCGCCGGAAGGCCTTACGCGCGAGATTCGTCATAATGCGAGAGGCACAGGCGGTTTCCTCCTTGGGATCCGGCGCGCGGCACACGAATATCCGAGCCCGGCTGGTGGTCTCGACCGGATTGCCGGTGGGGTTGAAGGGGCCGTTCACGGTGACGCTCGGCCCAAAACCGCCGCGCCCGCCACCTCCGCCTCCCCCGCCGCCACCCGTACCGGTGCTGGCGTAACCCGTTCCCGCGGCTCCGGGGACGAATCCAAACAGTTCGCCTTCACTCTCAGCGAAGCTGCGGCCCGGGTTTGCCGCGATAATGGTGTGCAAACCGGCGGTCAGATGCGTGCGCCCTGCTGTATCCACCTTGGTTCCGTCGACTGTGAACACGACCGGATTGCCTGTCGCCCGCAACTCATAATCGCCTTCGTAGGGAGCCAGATATCTGGCGGCGATCCCGCTGTGCGCTCCCGGCGGCAGCGGAACGGTGGCATCCATGCCTCGGAGCGTGGACTTCACTTCCTTATTCGAAGGAGCCGTGCCGATCGCCTGCTTCGAAACGGCACGCGCGGCCATAATGTATTGATCCAGGAACGACGGCGAGACCTTCAGCGCCTGCGCAATGTTATCGAACCCGTCGCTGATACCGTCGGTGGGGAGGAGCGCCGCGGAATCGACCTCGATTCCGAACAGATCGCGCATCGCGTTCGCGTATTCGGCCCGATTCAGGCGGTGAATTCGGACGCTGCCGGGGTTCGGATTCGAGGCCGCTGCCTTATCTAAGGAATCTTCCAGATACGACGCAAAGGCGCTGGCTGCTTCGGCGGGCGGCCGGGGAGCCCCGGGCGGCGGCATCATGCCTCCCCGCAACTTGCGGACGGCGCGCTCCCAGATGAGCGCGTCCTTGTCGGGATGCGCGAGATCGAGCACATCCAGCGTCAGGTTTGCCGTCTTGAGGCGCTGATTATGGCAAGTGGCGCAATAGCGATCGACGAGCGCTTTCGAAGTCGCCGCGGGATTCGAACTTGCCCCCTGCGCGGGAGTTTGTGGAGGCGCGGCGAGGAGGGCTGTCGCAAGCGCGCCGAGCAGTAACGTGCGCATTATGAATACGTTCCCGCTCCATATTGTATATCTTGGAACCCAAAGGCGTCTCAACCGGATCCGCCGCGGGCGCTGACTGCATTGATATAATGCCGCCCAAGCACGTCATCTATGCAGCAGGCCATCAGCGAGGCTTTGAGTCAGCCCCAATCCGCGGCACCGGTGGCGGACGGGTGGGGATTGGCGAAGCGAATCGTTTTTCGCTTTGCGTGCGCGTACTGGGTTTTCTACAGCCTTCCCTCGACAGGCCGCGTCTCGTTCCTGGGCGCATCCCTGGAGCGCATTTCTTCCGGAATCTATGGCGGGCCATCGTGCCTTGGGTGGCCACTGGCGTGTTCCATTTGAGCGGGCCGGTGGTGCAATACCGGCCGACGGGCAGCGGCGATACGACACTAGATTACGTCCAGACGCTTTGCTTTTTCGTTGGCGCAACCCTCGCGGCAATCCTTTGGTCGGCGGGATGCATCGGATTTCTTGCTGGCCAACCGCGGATTTCACTGGATCAACGAGGTTCCGTTCAACCGCTAGCCGCGCCGGTCGCGGGCGGCCATCAACTCGTCGATATTGACCAGATCGGTGGGATAGTTGCCGGTGTAGCAGGCATAGCAGTAATCCTGGCGCTCGTCCTGAACCGCTTCCCGTAATGATCCGAGAGAGAGATATCCGAGCGAATCGGCTTCCACAAATCGCCGGATCTCCTCGACGGAGTGGTTCGCGGCGATGAGCTCGCCGAGACTGGGCGTATCCACTCCGTAGAAACACGGCGAAACAGTGGGCGGGCACGAGATGCGAAGGTGCACCTCGCGCGCGCCGGCGCCGCGCACCATGCGGACGATCTTGCGTGAAGTGGTTCCACGCACCAGGGAATCGTCCACCAAAATGACGCGCTTGCCTTCGAGCAGATGCCGCACCGGATTCAGCTTCAGCTTGACGCCGAAATCCCGGATCGCCTGGGAAGGTTCAATGAACGTCCGGCCGACATAGTGATTGCGGATCAGACCATGACGGAACGGCAGTCCCGATTCAGCGGCATAGCCGATGGCCGCAGCGACTCCGGAGTCGGGAACCGGCACGACCACGTCGGCATCTACGGGATGTTCGCGCGCCAGCAATCGGCCTAGGTTTTCCCGGGATTCCTGCACAGGGCGGCCGAACACGATCGAATCAGGGCGCGAGAAATACACGTGTTCGAAAACGCAGTGCGCGCGGTCGCGCACGGGCGCGTAGCGTTCGCGGGTCAGGCCTTCCGGTCCGACGATCACCATTTCGCCCGGCTCGACGTCGTTCAGATAGACCGCGTTGATCAGGTCGAACGCGCAGGTTTCCGAAGCGAAAACGTTGCAGGTACGGCCGCCGGAAAGTTCCATCTGCCCGAACGCGAGTGGCCGGAAGCCGTGCGGATCGCGCGCGACCAGCACGCGGTCCTCGGCCAGGAAAACCAGCGAGAACGCGCCTTCCAGTTGCAGGAGCGCCTCACGCAGCGCGCCGGCCAGCGTTTTTTCCCGGGAACGCGCCACCAAATGCAAGATCACTTCCGTGTCGCTGTTGGCCTGGAAAATCGATCCTTCGCTTTCAAGATCGCGCCGCAGTTCCGCCGCGTTGGTGATATTGCCGTTATGGGCCACGGCGATGCGGCCCTTGTTGCAGGTGACGGTGAACGGCTGCGCGTTGAGCATGCCGACATCGCCCGCGGTGGAATAACGCGTGTGGCCGATCGCCATGTCGCCGGGCAGCCCGCCCAGCACTTCGGGAGTAAACAGGTCCGCTACATGGCCTATGCCGCGATGCGTATGGATGATGCGCCCGTCGCTCGAGGCGATGCCGGCGCTCTCCTGCCCGCGGTGCTGCAACGCGTACAGGCCCAGATACGCCAGATTCGCGGCCTCAGGATGGCCGTAAATCGCGAAGACGCCGCACTCTTCATGAAGCTCGTCAAACATGGACCCTCACCTCACCTGTCAGGCAACTGCGACCGGGTTCAGCAGATTCTCCAAAGCGTTTTCCCAAACTTCGCGAAGACGTTCGACGCGACCGCCGATCGCCGTCATGGAACCGATACGGATCTCTAGCTTCTCTTTCATTGTAACGCCCAAACGCAGACACTCGATATTGTTTTGGTGAGCGATTTTTTCCACGGCCTCGGGCGACGTTGTGGAAATCACGATACGCGACGGGCCTTCGTGAAACAGCGCGAATTCGGGTCGCATTTGTGTGTCCAGATCGAGGACAGCGCCAATCCCTGCGGCGCAGCATTCCGCCAGAGCGACAGCGAGCCCGCCTTCGCCCACATCGTGCGACGATTCGGCCAGACCCTGCGCGATCACCTCGCGAATCGCTGCATGCACGCGCTTCTCGCAATCCATGTCGAGCGCCGGCGGAAGTCCCCACATCCTATTCAGGACAACCTTCGCATACTGCGTGCCGCCGAAGCGCGTCGCATCCACCGAGCCGAGCCCGCCCAGCAGCATCACGGTGCGGCCCTCTTCTTTAAACGGAATCGTGACCGGAGGAGCGGTTTTTATCAGACCCACGATACCCATCACCGGCGTCGGCCAGATCGCCTCTCCGAGCGTCTCGTTGTAAAGGCTCACATTGCCGCCCGTGATCGGAGTCTCAAAATGGCGGCAGGCCTCGGACATGCCCTCGATGGCTTCCACAAGCTGCGCCATGATCTCCGGCCGCTCGGGATTGCCGAAATTCAGATTATTGGTCGCCGCGACGGGAGTAGCGCCCACAGCCGAAAGGTTGCGGCAGCATTCGGCGACCAGCAAGCGAGCGCCTTCGCGCGGCGAAAGCGAGCAGTAGCGCCCGTTCCCATCCACCGACATCGCGACGCTCGTGTCGGTTTCCTTGATCCTGACGATTGCCGCGTCTCCGCCCGGACCCTGGAGTGTGTTGGTGCGAACCGACGTATCGTACTGCTGCCAGATCCAGCGCTTCGAGCACAGATCGCCAGAACCCAGCAGCGTCAGAAGATCGTCATTCAGATCGCGGCTGCGCGGGATCTCGGGCGCTTCCATGGGCGCACTGCGAAATGGCGGGGTGGCATGCGGGCGATCGTACAACGGAGCCTCGTCGGCCAGCTCGCGGTTGGGGATTTCGGCCACCACCGCGCCGTGATCTTTCACGCGCAGCTTGCCGTCGCCGGTCACCTGTCCGATGGTCACCGCATCCAATCCCCATTTGCGGAAGACGGCGAAAACTTCTTCCTCGCGCCCTTTTTCCGCGACCAGGAGCATGCGCTCCTGCGACTCGGACAGCATGATTTCGTACGGCGTCATGCCGGTTTCGCGCTGCGGAACGCGCGCCAGATCGATCTCGACCCCGGTTCCCGCGCGGCTGCCCATCTCGCAGGTCGAGCACGTCAGGCCGGCCGCGCCCATGTCCTGGATTCCGACCACCGCGCCCGTGTGCATGGCTTCGAGACAGGCTTCGAGCAGCAGCTTTTCCATGAACGGGTCGCCGACCTGCACGTTGGGCCGCTTCTGTTTCGATTCCTCGGTGAACTCCGCCGAGGCCATCGACGCGCCGTGAATCCCGTCGCGTCCGGTTTTCGCGCCGACGTAAATCACCGGATTTCCGATTCCCGAAGCGCGGCCATAGAATATTTCGTCGTGCCGGAAGACCCCGAGCGCGAACACGTTGACCAGCGGATTGCCGTTGTAGCAGCGCTCGAAAACGCACTCGCCTCCGACGGTCGGGACGCCAAAGCAGTTGCCGTAATGCGCGATACCCTCCACCACGCCTTCCAGAATCCGGCGATTGCGGTCGCCGCATTCGGGATCGTCCAGAGGACCGAAGCGCAACGCGTCGAGAACCGCGATCGGACGCGCGCCCATGGTGAAAATGTCGCGCAGAATGCCACCGACTCCGGTGGCCGCGCCCTGGAAGGGCTCAATGAAGCTGGGGTGGTTGTGCGATTCGATCTTAAAAGCGATCGCGTATCCATTCCCGATATCGATAATCCCGGCGTTTTCGCCGGGTCCCACCAGCACGCGGTCGCTCTTGGTCGGGAGCTTCTTCAGGTGCAGCCGCGAGCTATTGTAGGAGCAGTGCTCGCTCCACATCACGGTGAAGATGCCGGTTTCGGTTTCGTTCGGCTCGCGGCCTAGGATCGCGCGAACTTTTGCGAGCTCGGAGGGTGCGAGGTCGCTCATGTATTACTCAAGCATGCGCCGCGACCAGCGATCGCACCATCGATTCCAGAATCACCCGGCCGTCGGTTGAACCGAGCAGCGGATCGGAAGCGCGCTCCGGATGCGGCATCATCCCCATCACATTGCGCTGCTCGTTGCAGATTCCCGCGATGTCGCGCAGCGAGCCGTTGGGATTATCGAGATAGCGCAGCACCACGCGGTCTTCCGCTTCGAGCGCGTCCAGCGTACGCGGATCGGCGAAGTAGCAGCCTTCGCCGTGAGCCACGGGAACTTTCATCAGTTGTCCGCGAGCCGCGGCGCAGGTGAACGGCGTATTCACCGTTTCCACGCGCACTGGGACGGGGCGGCAGACGAAACGTAGATTGCGGTTGCGCAGCAGCGCTCCCGGAAGCAGCCCGCTCTCCACCAGAATCTGGAATCCGTTGCAGATTCCCAGCACGAGTCCGCCGTCTCGCGCGAATTTTTTCACCGCGTTCATCACCGGCGAAAACTTCGCAATCGCGCCGCAGCGCAGGTAATCTCCGTAGGAGAATCCGCCGGGAAGGATCACTGCGTCGGCATCGCCAAGCGAGTTGGAATCGTGCCAGATGAATTCGGCCTGGTGGCCCAGGTTGTGCGAAACCGCGTACCACGCATCGTGATCGCAATTGCTTCCCGGAAACACGACGACGCCGAATCGCATGGGGAAACTTCAGTGTAACATGAGCGAAACTGAGTCCTGAGGGGCGGACATATGAATCCTGTGGAAATCGCGCAACAGTATTTCGACGCGTGGAACCGCCGCGATGCGGACGCAGTGCTGGCCGCCTTCGGCTCGGGCGGCACGTATTGCGATCCGGTCAGCGGCGGCCGTCTGCGCGGCGAAGCGCTCAAGGGATACATGGCGGGACTATGGTCCGCATTTCCCGATCTGAGTTTCGAAATCGCCAGCAAAGGGCTCGCTGGCGAGAACCTGGTTGCAGCGCAGTGGATCATGCGTGGTACCAACACCGGATCGATGATGGGCCTGCCGCCGACGGGAAAAAGCGTCACCGTTCCCGGCGCGGATTTCATCCGCGTGGCTGACGGAAAGATTCAGACCGTGGACGGATACTTCGATTCGCGGGCCGTGCCCGACCAGCTTGGCTTGCAGGTACTGGTGCAGCCCAAACAACTGGGTCCGTTTGCGTTCGGCAACGCGACCCGAGCCTGGCCCGGCAAGAATGTGAAGCCGGGCGCGTTCAGCATTACGGTGCTCGACGCCCGCTCCCCGGAGGAGGTTCGGAGCGTGGAACAGATGTCGCCGGGGATCATCGGACACATGATGTCCATGCAAGGTTTCCTCGGCTGGGTCGGCGTGACGGTCGGGTCCAGAATGATGACCATCACCGCCTGGCAGAGCCCGAAAGACCCGCGCCAACTGCTGACTGGCGGCGCGCACGCCGACGCGATGAAGCAGTTTTTTGGGAAGGAAATCGCCTCGGGAGGATTCACCAGCGTGTGGGTCCCGGAGCGTATCAACACGCGCTGGGTCCGCTGCGCCGCGTGCGACCGCATGGTGGATCATGAGCGCAGCTCGGGCGTGTGCTCCTGCGGCGGCGCCCTGGGCGATCCGCTGCCGTATTGGTAGGCGCGAAGTGGTGGGCCGACGGCAGGTGTGGTAACTTCAAAGAGTTCCTACCTACGCGCCCGTAGCTCAGTTGGATAGAGCGTCTGGCTACGAACCAGAAGGTCGCATGTTCGAGTCATGCCGGGCGCACCACCTATTTTTCAATGGATTACCTCGCCTGACTCGCCGTCCTCTGGGCTGAATTTGGGAGCAACTGGGAGCAAAACTCTCGCGATCTTGGCAGCCAGTTGCCGTTGCGCTTCAGGCATCGGCTGGGTGTAGACCGACAGCGTTAAACGCGAATCGGTATGGCCCAACTGAGTTTGAAGCGCTTTGATGCTCTCCCCGGTCGGCTCCGCCCAAGTGGAATAGGTGTATCGAAAGTTATGCCATCCCACC
>JBAIXM010000130.1:0-59368 GCA_037916615.1 Bryobacterales bacterium | reverse complement strand
GCTTTTTTTGTATTCGGCCATTTCCAGAATCGTGTCGACCGATTCCTGCTTGGCCGGGTCAATGAAGCTGCACGTGTTGACGACGATGACGTCTGCCTCGGAAGGGTGCGGCGTGAGCTCGTGGCCTCGGGACGTGAGCTGGCCCATCATGACCTCGGTATCGACGAGGTTCTTGGGGCATCCCAGGCTGACAAATCCGATTTTCAACGCGCGAGTCCTAGAGTGAAAGTCCTAAATATGGCAGTGGGAGAGGCCGCGCTTTTCGAGATATTGCTGATGATATTCTTCCGCGCGCCAGAATTCGGTGGCCGGAACGATCTGCGTCACGATCGGCCGCGAAAAGCGGGCCTGCGCGGCTTCGCGCGAGGCGCGGGCCTCGACGAGCTGTTCGGGCGAATGGTAAAAAATGGCCGACCGGTACTGCGTGCCGATATCCGGACCCTGCCGGTTCAGCGTGGTCGGGTTGTGATTGTTCCAGAAAACTTCGAGCAGGTCGTGATAGCTGATCCCCTGCGGATCGTAGGCGACTTCGACGACTTCGGCGTGGCCGGTCCGGTCGGTGCAGACGTCTTCGTATGTGGGATTTTTGAGGGTGCCGCCCATATAGCCGACCTGAGTCGATTTCACGCCTGCGAGGCGGCGGAACGCAGCCTCCACGCCCCAAAAGCAACCGGCGCCGAAAGTGGCCTTGCTGAGCTGCGCATCCATATCTTGATTGTACCGCCCCGCCTTGGATAGTCTTGGATCTTGCCCAAGCTTCGTGTAACGAATCTGACACGCGGACGCGTCCTCGCTGACCGTGCGGACGTTGCGGATACCAGCGCAAAGCGCCGCATAGGCTTGCTGAAGCACACCGGGCTCGCGCCAGGAGAAGGCTTGTGGATCGTCCCTTGCGAAGGCGTCCACACGTTCGCCATGAAGTTTCCGATCGACGTCGTATTCCTGAACCGCAAACATAAAATCCTGAAAATTCGCCCGAATATGGTCCGCAGTAGAATCGCCCTGAGTCTACTCGCGCATTCCGTCCTGGAATTGCCGGCGGGGACTTTGAAGGAAACCGGAACCGAGCGGGGCGATCAGTTGGAACTCGAAAAGTACGATTAGGGGTTACTGAAGCTGCAGCCGGAGATTGCGCTCGGCGTTCCGGCGGCGCGTGGTCTCGCGGTCGATGGAATCGAGAGGAATACGGCGGTGCTCGCCCTCCGGATCCACGATCTGCAACAGGCCGCCCTGGACGGATGCGGCTGAGGCAGATAGGACGGCACCGCTCTTGAGCACGATTGTGAATGTAGCGGGCTCTGTGCTGGATTCAGGCGGTGCGGAATACTCATGTACTTCCGGCGTAACCGGCGGCTGCGGCGGGGCGCTCGGCTGGGCGGCGGGCGCGCCGAACTGCTGGATGATTGTGACCGGCGGCGCCGGTTCGGCAGGGACGCTGTACGTGGCCGGAGAATACGGCACGTCCGGATAGAAATACGGCAAGGGGAAATAACCCGGAGCGCGCGATCCGCGCTGGGGGACGCCCTGAGGGGCGAATTGCGGCCGAGGCGTCGTGACTAAGGGCGGAATCGGCCTCAGCGGCGGCAGCGGATTCCCTAGCGGATTCGCCATCGGCATTCCGCCCGGACGCTGACCCAGCACTGCGCCGGCTGCGAGAGCGATCGTCAAGCCAAGCTGCATCGCCTTGAGCATGCCAATTCCAATCTATCACCGCCGCGAACGCTCTCAGAACAGGGCCCAGAGTACAATAGGCGTGATGGATTTGGAAGCCCTGTCTCGCTGACATGAAAGCCGCGTTTCGCCTTCTCGCTGTATCCCTCGTACTGGCCGCTTCGGCCGGCGCGCAGCAATCGGCTCTCCAGGACGTGCAAGCGGCCCTCGACCGTAAAGATTACGCCTCCGCCCTGCGCATTGCGCGCCCGATGGCGCAAAACGGGGATGCTACCGCGCAGTCGATTCTCGGAACGATGTATGCGCTCGGATACGGTGTTCCCAAAAACATTCCCGAAGCACTGAGCTGGTATCGAAAGTCCGCGGCGCAAGGATTCCCGGAAGCGCAATTTCAGATCGGGCTTTCCTATCTTCTGGGCCAGGGCGCTTCGCAGAATAATGCCGAGGCGTTGAGCTGGTTCCGCAAAGCGGCCGATCGGGGCCATCCGGATGCGCAGTTGAACGTGGGCATCATGTACGCCCAAGGCAAAGGCGTGCGGAACAACTTGACCGAAGCGGTCAACTGGTTCCGCAAGGCGGCTGAGTCGGGAAATCCCGCGGCTCAGGGAAATCTCGGAATTGCGTATTTGACCGGACAGGGTGTTTCGAGAAACTACTCGGAAGCGTTGAACTGGCTGCGAAAGGCATCCGACCAGAACGATCCTCAGGCGGAAGCCAATCTGGCATCGATGTATGCGAACGGACAGGGAGTGCCGAAGAACGCAACCGAAGCCTTCAGGTGGTATCGCAAGGCGGCGGATCAGGGTCTGGCGGGAGCCCAATTCAACGTCGGGCTGTCTTACGCCGGAGGTCTAGGAGTCGCCAAGAACCAGGCGGAAGCAGTGACCTGGTTCCGCAAAGCCGCGGATCAGGGAATTGCCGAGGCTCAAGCGAGTTTAGGCATCGCCTACGGCGTCGGAGTGGGTGTTGCAAAAGATCCGGCCGAAGCGGTTCGCTGGTCCAGTAAGGCGGCGCGAAACGGCGTTTCCACCGGGCTGGAGACTCTGCTTGGGCTGGCGGAGCAAGGGTACGCTCCTGCTCAAAATGAGCTCGGGCTGGCTTACGAAAACGGCTGGGGCAGTTTGAAAATCGAGCCGGAAGCGGTGGCTTGGTACCGGCGCGCAGCGGAGCAGGGCTATGCCGCGGCCCAGTTCAATCTCGGGAGCATGTATGCGAGCGGTCGTGGAATCCGCCAGAGCGACCTCGAGGCGTACAAATGGTTCGCGCGCGCCTCGGCGCAGGGGAATTCCGATGCGCGGAAGCAGCTCGCCGAGCTTGCCAAGCGCATGAGCGCGGAACAGGTCGCGGAGGCGCAGCAAGCCGCGAAACAGCCCGCCACCGTGCGTTGACAGGGCAGGATAGCCGGTCTGAATTCGAATTCAGCGCATTCGCGATGAAGACTCATTTCCGCCTTCTGACCGCAGGCTACGTTGGCGTGCTGATCTGGCTGAACGCGTATCTCTGCCGCGAGGTATTCCTTTCCGACCATTTCGGCGCGATGAACTCGATGCACGGGTTCTGGATGGCGCTTAGCCGGCTGGCGGGATCCGCATGGCTGCACCCAACCTGGTGGCGTTATGCCTACGGCGGGATGCCGTACGAGTACACGTACGCTCCGCTGGTTCCCAGCCTGATCGCGGGAGTTTCCAAAGTCACGGGATGGCCGGTTTCGCGCGCGTTCGGCACGGTGGCGGGTTTCGTCTTCTGCTTCGGTCCGGTGGCGATGTTCCTGATGGCCCGGGAAGTGACCCGGCGCGCGGGATGGAGTTTTATAGCGGCTGTGGCTTACAACCTTCTGACCCCGTCCATGTTGCTCGCGCCCGACGAGGATTTCGCCATACGCCACGTGCGGGACGCCCGGAGAATGCTGTTGACCTTTGGATGGGACGACGTGCCACACGAATTGGCGCTGGCTTTCGTTTGTCTCTCCGTGTTGTTTCTCATTCGAGGTTTGCGGAACGGAAAGGCTGGTTCGTTTGTCTGGGCGGCGATCGCGATCGCCTTCGCTTTGCTCTCCAACGCATTCGGAGCGACAGAGACCCTGATCGTGCTGCTCTGTTTTCTCGCAGTCTGGCAATCGGCGGACTGGCGCAAAGGTGGGGCCGTGGCGTTAACCCCGCTGGCAGCCTATCTGGCCATTTGTCCGTTCCTCCCGCCATCGCTGATCGCGGTGATCGGGAAGAATTCGAACGCTTTCGCCGCTCCCTTGACGTGGACCTCCTGGGCTGCGTTGGCGGGAGTGGCGTGCGGCGCCGCCGCACTCTGGTTCGTTTCCCGACGGCTTCCGCGGGCTACGCGCTTTTTCTTGCTGCTGGCCTGGATTTTCGCCGTGATCCCCGTACTCGATCAAAGGAAGCTCCGGTTTCTTCCACAGCCGGAGCGGTACAAGGTCGACATGGATGTATGGATCATACTCCTGGGGGTGTTTGTCGCGGCTGAAATTGCGCAGCGGCTTCCGAACCGCATCCGTATCGCTGCGGGTCTTGTGCTGCTTTGGCCCGCAGTGCTTCAAGTGCGGTTTGACCGGCATTACTTGAAATCGTTTGTGAGTCCGATCGATGTTCACCAGACGATCGAGTATCAAACCGCCGAGTGGCTGCATGTGAATCTGCCGGACGCCCGCGTTTTTGCTCCGGGCAGCATCGGCCAGTGGATGAACGTGTTCACGGATCAGCAACAGCTCGGAGGCGGCTCGTTCCCGACGATCCCGACCGTTCCCATCCAGCTGCCGATTATAGGGCTCACCTACCTGGATACCGGCGCGGAGATCTCCGACTGGGCGAAGCTGTGGCTTACTGCTTTCGGCGTGGATGCGATTGTCGTGCCGGGCCGGGCAAGCCCGGAGTATTGGAAACCGTTCCACGCTCCGGAGCCATATGGGGAAGCCCTGCCCTTGCTCTGGCGCGAGAGCGACACATCGATTTACCAGGTTCCGCGGAGAAACAAAGCACTGGCTCATGTCGTTTCCGAAGACGCGATTGTCAAGGACGCGCCGAAGGACTTTTTCGATCTTAGCCAGGTACGCGCCTATGTTGCTGCCATCGAGAGCGCAGAGGCCGGCAGCGCCGAGGTCCAATGGACCGGCGAAAACCACGCGCGCTTGAGGACACGAGTCGAACCAGGCCGAGTGATTTCCCTCCAGATCACATATCATCCGGGGTGGAATGCGTTGGCGGACGGCAAACGCGCCACGATTACAGCGGACGGTTTGGGGCAAATGGTGGTTCATGCCGAGTGCGCGAGCGACTGCGAGGTCGCGCTGAACTACGACGGCGGATGGGAAGGCAAGGGGCTGCGAATCGTCAGCCTGATTACCATCCTGAGCGCAGCATTGATCTCGGTGCGCGCGATCCGCCGCCGCGGACATTCCCAAACGTCAACGGTTTAGCGCTTCGCCGATCCCGCCGGCAATCCCGGGGACATCACTATGGGGCATCATGAGTTTTCACGTTGCGGAGACGCCGACCCTTGAGGCGGTCGCGACCGAGGACGAGCGGCTGCTGGCGCAGGATCTCGAGAATCGGGTGGCAGAGGCGGTCCGGAAGGCCGATTCGGATGTTTCGGTGAGTGAGGCGGCCGAGGCGAAGAAGCAGGCGCAAGACCGCCTGGAACGCTTCCGCGTGGCGGAACGAGTACTCCATCAGCACGCGAAAGAAGCTCGCGAGCGGATCGCCGCGACTGCCGAAAAAGCTCTGGAACATGTGGTGGAAACCGCAGCTTCGGGCAAGAGACTTGAATTCAGGAAACTGGAAGACGTTGCCGCGACAGAAACGCAGCTCCGCATTGTGACCCAGGCGATCGCCCGGCTCGCCGAGCATCTGATTCCACGCGCGGAGATCGCAAACCTGCGCGAGGAGGCGCACATGCTCGAGGCAAAGGCGCGCGCACTGGAGCGGATCGCACAGGAACGGGCGGAACGGGTCCTGGAGCAGCTGCGAGGAGCCGTGAAGGAGGAGATGGTGCTGCCGGTGGACATGTCCAAGGGCGTCTCGGGCGCTCTGCTGGCTCGCGCTGCCGGCCACAAACGACTAGCCGTTCAGATTTCCGAGAATGCGGACCGGATCGAGCGGGGGTATCAAAACCGGAGGATGCCGGCATGAGAGACATCAGGCGCTATTGGAGGGAAGTCCGTGCCCTGGAGGCGAGCTTGCCGGAGTTCGTCTGGCTGGTGGCCGTCGAAGGATCGGCGCCGGTGCAGGTTGGGGCGGGACGCGCGGCTCAGTTGTTGCTTGCCAAAACGCACCGGGTGGCCAGCGAGGATGAGCTGAGTGTGCAACGGGAGAGAGAAATCGCCGAGCGAAAACTGCGCCAGAGAGAGGCGCGGAAGCGCGAGGGAGTATCCGTCGTGGAAGTGGCTACCTAGGGGCAGCTTGCACTGCGCCGGCCTCAAAGCTGTAGCCGAAACCGCGGACACTGCGCAGAAAGGACGGCCCGTCCGGCGTCTCGATTTTCTGGCGCAGGCGCAGGATATAGACATCCACGGTGCGGTCCGTGACGGCGCGATCGTGGCCCCAGACGGCGTCCAGCAATTGTTCGCGGCTGAAGACCACTCCGGGGCGGCTCATCAGGAAGTCGAGCAAACGAAATTCGGTCGCGGTGAGCGAGATCTCGTGCCCGCCGAGACGGACCTGGCAGCGCGTGCGGTCGAGTTCGAGTTCGCCGATCTTCAAGAGCTTGGCCGACGACGGCTGGCCGCGGAAATGAATTTTGATGCGAGCGACCAGTTCGCGAACGAAGAACGGTTTCACGATGTAGTCGTTGGCGCCCAACTCCAGGCCGACAATCCGATCGGTTTCCGAAGCGCGGGCAGTCAGGAAAATTACGGGGATATGGGACAGTTCCGGATGCGCCCGGATGGCCTTGCAGATCTCCAGGCCGTCGGAGTCCGGGAGCATGATATCGAGAATGATGAGGTCGGGTTTTTCGCGGCGGCAAAGTTCGATGGCGCCCTTGCCGGTGCGGGAACCGGCGAACGCGAACCCTTCCTTTTCCAGGTTGTACTGGATAAGCGAAAAAAGGTCGGCGTCATCTTCGATCAGGACGATCTTTTTCATTTCGTTTGTGGCGCTAACTCCACAGTAACCCGAAATTCGTTACAGACTGATTACGATGCTGTTAACTCTTTTTGAATAGGAGTTCTGCTTGCGGTCGATTCATGCAGCCCCAAGTCCTGGACAGGCAAGGTGAAAAAGAACGTAGATCCTTTGTCTACGTGGCTTTCGACGCGAACTTCGCCGCCCTGCGAACGGGCCAGATGTTTCACGATGGCCAGGCCAAGCCCGGTCCCACCTAAGGCGCGGGATCGGGCTTTGTCCACCCGGTAGAAGCGCTCGAATAAGCGCGGCAGCTCTTCGGCGGGTATGCCGGGGCCGGTGTCGCGCACAAAGAATTCGACGGAGGTGGCGGGTTCGCCGGCGTTGGAGAGCGGCCGGGCTCCGACCGTGACCGTGCCCGCGCCCGGCGTGTACTTGATCGCATTGTCGAGAAGATTGGTCAGAATCTGGTGCACGGCTTCCGCGTCGCAGAAGACCTCCGCATCTTCGGGAGCGGGCTCCAGGACCAGCTCGATCCCCTGCCGCTGCGCGATGGGGCGCATGCCGTCGAGATTATCGGCGAGCAGGCGGTTCACGTAATAGGATCCGAACTTGAATTCCTGATGGCCCAGTTCGACGCGCGAAAGCGTGAGCAGATCGGAGGTGAGGCGCGCCAGGCGCTCGGCATTCTGGCGGATGACGTTTAGAAACTTGACGTTGTTGGCGGGATCGTGGATGGCTCCATCGAGCAACGTTTCGGTGTAGCCCTGAATGGAAGCCAAGGGCGTGCGGAGCTCGTGGGAGACATTGATGACGAAATCCTTGCGGATGTTCTCCAGCTTCTCGAGCTCGGCGTGTTCGGTTTCCAGACGATCGAGCATGAACTCGAGTTTTTCGCTGGTTTCGTTCAGTTTGGTGGAGAGCAGGCCAAGCTCGCCCCGAGAGGATCCCGCAAGCCGCGCGCGAAAGTTGCCTTCAGCGAGCTGCTGCGTGAACTCGATGATGGTTCCCAGCCGGTTTGAAACGTATCGGGCAAACACGGCCGCCAGGATCACGAAAGGCAGGAAAGCGAGGGCGGTGGAGAGCAGCACATCATTGCGAATCGCGCGCACTTGGGCATCGATGGCGGCTGCGGAAACCGCCAGCCGGAGCGCTCCGCCGCGATAAGGGATGGCGACATAGAACAGCCGCACGCCCAGCGTGGGGCTGAGGCGCAGGCTGGAACCGGTTTCTCCCTTGAGCGCGGCCGCGATTTCGGGACGCGTCTTGTGGTTTTCCATGCCGGCCGGATCGGCATCGGACTCTCCGAGCACTTGACCGGCCGCGTCGATCCAGGTGACCCGAGCGCCAGTGGCTTGCGCCAATCTTTTGAATCCGTCCTGCTGGGGGAGCATCAGGGCGATGGTTTGACCCTTCTCGGCGAGTTCCTGACGAAGCTGGCTGAAGAAGGTTTGCTGTACGCGCTCGGTGACCAGATAATCGACCGCGATCAACGCCAGGGCGAGGACCACCAGAAGGCTCAATATGAGCTTGCTAAAGATGCGCGCGGTCAAGACTCATTATGTCACTGGCGGGCAGTAGACTTGAGCGCGGAAGGGGGGTGGACGCGCTGCACCGATTTGCGGCGGTGCGCTGGCTTGGCCGGTTGCTGGCCCTCGAAGATCTTCGAGACGGAAGTCTTCAGGGACTCGAACACTTCTACGGGGGGGCGCGTGGCGTCGATGACCTGGAATCCGTAGGGTTTTGAGAGACTATCGAAGACGCGGATCAGGCGCGTCTGGTAGCGCACGAAGCTGTCGTACATGTTGCGGCCAAAACTGAGGTCCAGGCCGCTTTCCCAGTAGTCGAAGGCACCCCGGCCGACCACTACACGCGAGATCAGGTCCTGCACGTCGGCGCGAAGATAAAACACAGCGTGAGGAACGAGTGCGAATCCGGCGGCCTTTTCCATCCACGCGCGGTTTTCGCCGCGGGCAATGGCGCGGGCCATGATCGAAAAAATATAACGATCGGTGAGCACCACAACGCCCGCGCGCAAAGCGGGAATAATTTCGTTTTCCAAGCGGTCGGCGAAATCCGTCAGATAGTACAGGGTCATCGTGATCGGGCCGAGCGTGTTGCCCTGCTTGGCTTCCTTGATGCCTTTGCCGGCCAGGGCCGAGCGGGCCATGCCGGTATCGAGAACCGCGTGGCCGAGGCCTTCGAGCCAGGGTTTCAAGCCGCGGATCTGGGTACTGCGGCCGACCGCATCCGGTCCCTCGACCACGATGAGCTTGCCTTGAAGTTCCGAGTAGTCAACGCCCGGGAGTGCGGTGCGGTAGTAGGAGAGCGGCGGGCGAGCAATGTAATCTGCCATAGTTCAAGCGTGCAGCCGGGGCGCGGCGAGATCCACGCCTAAGACGCCGGGAGGCCGCGTCAATCCGAATTCCCGCAGCACGATGCGGCGCATCTCCTTTTGCTGCGATTCGATCGACTTGGTCGCGTCGATGACGTGAAAGCCCATCTCTTCAATCATCGATTCGTACTCGGCCAGAATGCGGCCTTGGAAAATTCGGAAACTTTCCTCGATATTGCGGCTGAGGCCCAGGTCCATGCCGGCCTCGTAGTACTTCAGCGCGTTCCGCCCGCCCAGAATGCGTCCGAGCGCGACTTCCAGAGGGACTTTGAAATAGAACGCGAGGTCGGGCTTCAGCGCGAAGCGGTAAAGATTGCGGACCCAGGCGCGATCGACGCCGCGGACCACATCGCGAGCGAAGGCGGTGTAGGCGTAGCGATCCGCGCACACCACCGCGCCGGCCTTGAGCAGCGGAAGAATGTAGCGCTCCAGGCGATCCGCAAAGTCGGTGGCGTGAATCAAACTGAAGGAGGTCGGCGTGAACATCTCCTTCTTCTTGCCGCGGCGCGTGGTTTCCCGAACCAGGGGCGAGGAATTCCATTCGCTGAAGGCGACGGCGAAGCCTCGCAACCTGAGCCATTGGGAGAGCAAGGCGATTTGCGTGGATTTTCCGGAGCCGTCAATCCCTTCGACAACGATCAGGCGGCCTGGTCCCCGATTGGGTAAGAAGTATGGCACGAAGGTTCCCTATTATAGCGAGAGGGAATTAATTCCTGTGTTACAAACGAGTTACCGTTAGGCTCCCGTTCTTAGGATACTTCGGAAACATGTCCCGTTACGCCGCGATCGATATTGGTAGCAACTCGATACGGATGCTTGCGGCTGAAATCGAATCCCCGCAGTCGATGCGAGTGTTGGCTGCGGACCGGCAGGTGGTGCGTCTGGGGAAGACGGTTTTTCGGGAAGGGAAGCTGGCCGCATCCGAAATCGAGGTCGCATGCCAGGTCCTAACCCGCATGGTGGAGCAGTACCGGAAGCTGGACATGGTAGGCGTGCGGGCGGTAGGAACGGCCGCTTTGCGGGATGCTTCCAATCGCGACGAATTCCTGGCGCGGGCCGCGGCCATCCTTGGACATCCGGTGGAGGTGATCTCGGGACTGGAGGAGGCGCGGCTGATTCACCTGGGCGTGCAGAGCCTGTGGCCGCATCCGAAGCATCGCGTGCTGCTGATGGATATCGGCGGGGGCAGCGCGGAACTGATTTTGAGCGAGGCCGGGCGAATCGTCGAGGCGTTCTCCAAGCCGCTGGGAGCGCTGCGGCTGACGGAAGTATTTCTGAAAAGCGATCCTCCGAACGAACGCGAGCTGGCGCGGATGCGGCGATATATCCAGGAGCGAATCGCGGGGCCAGTGTCGCGGTTCGGCGCGGCGCGGGTAGACCGGATGATCGCCACATCCGCGACGGCCGCGGCGACGGTGTGCGCGATCAATCGTGTTCGCCGCTCGCGCAGGGATCGCGCGGACCGGCTTCCGGCAACCGCGCCGCAGTTACGGCAATTGTTTCGGGAGGTTTCATCGCGTGTTTCGGCCGACAGGGCCAAAATGACGGGGATCGGGCCGAAGCGGGCGGAGATTATCGTCGCAGGAGTGGCGGTGCTGAACGAAGTGGTGCAAGAACTGAAGCTGAGCCGGCTCTACTATTCGGCGGCCGGCGTGCGTGAGGGAATTATCGCGGATCTGTCGCACCGCAAGGTGGGGATGGAGCAGGCTCGCCTGAATGCGGATGAGCGCCGAGTGGTTCGCGATTTGGGCAGGCGATACGGCGTTTCGGCTCCGCATGTGCGAAAGGTGGCCGACCTGGCGGGGATGCTGTTCCAAGGATTGCGCCCGCTGCATCGCTTGCCTCTGGCTAAGGGACGGCTGCTGGAGGCTGCCGCATATCTGTACAACATCGGGCATTTCGTGAACGAATCCCGTCATCACCGGCATTCGATGTACGTGGTAGCGAACTCGGATCTGCCGGGATTCGAGGATCGCGAGCGGATGGTCGTGGCGAATCTGTGCCGGTATCACCGGAAATCGATGCCCCTGGAAACGCACGAAGCGTTTCAGGGACTGGATCCGCAGGATCGCAACGCGGTGGTGCTGCTGACGCCGCTTCTGCGTTTGGCCGTCGCGCTGGACCAGAGCCAGCAGCAGAGAGTCGACCGTGTCGAGACGGCGATCCAGGAAAACTCCATCGAGCTTCGCTTGTTTTCCGAGCGGGACGTGGACATCGAGCAGTGGCAGGCGGAACAGGTCGCCGGGGTCTTTCGCGAAGTGTACGGGCTTCCGTTGCGGGTAAAGCGATGAAGAACCTGGTGCGAACGCAGACCGCGAAGCGGCTCAAGAAGCTTCAGGCCGAACTGGAAGGAGTCTCGCGCAAGCGCGGCGCCAGTTCCGGCGATGCAGACGGGATTCACGACCTGCGAGTTTCGATCCGCCGGTTGAGTCAGGGCCTGCGGGTGTTCCAGCCATGGTTCGACGCGGTGAACGTCTCGCGCGTTCGCCGGCGTCTGCGCAAGCTGATGAAGCGATGCGCCGCCGTGCGGAATTACGACGTCGCGCTGGAGGTCCTGCGCGCGGCGGGCCGGAACGAACCAGCGCTGTTCGCCAGGTTGAAAAGAGAGCGCAGCCGCGCACGAAACGTGCTGGCGGAAACATTGCGACGATGGCGACGCCGGGATCGTGTGAAGAAATGGCGGGGCAAATTGCGCGCGGAACAACCCCCGCCGAGTGTTCGTCTTCCTAAAGACGTCGTCGAGAGCAAGGCAGAGAACGCGCGGCGTCTTCTGCCCAGGATGATCGACGAGCTGTTTCAGGCGGGAAACAGAGCTGCGCGTCCCGGCGCGAGTCATGAAACCATGCATCAGTTCCGTTTGAAGACCAAACGAGTGCGCTACACCCTGGAACTATTCGAGTCCGTTTACGGGGCCAGGACCGGGCGCCTCCTGGAATGGCTGAAGGGCCTACAGGAGAAACTGGGCGCGATTAACGATTGCGCCGTCACTTTAGGGATGATCCGGAGTAATCGCCGCGTCGCTGCGGCAGTGCGCCGGCTCGCGAAAGAACGCGAGACGGAGTTTCGTGCGTACTGGAAGAGCGGCCTTGGACCGCGAGGAAGAACGAAGTGGAAAGCGGTGCTGGCCGCAGCGGGTGCAAAAGAGTAAATCATGGAAATCTACATTCTGCGTCACGGGGAAGCTGAAGAGCGGGCAGTGGGACGCCCGGATCGCGACCGCAAGCTGACCTCCAAGGGCAAGCAGCGTTTGAAAACGGTGCTGAAAATTGCTCGAAGCGCGGGCGTCAAGCCCGAACTGATTCTCACCAGCCCGCTACGGCGCGCTCAGGAGACCGCGGCCATCGCCGGAGCGATCCTGGGGTGCAAGCGGATCGTGGAAACGCGGAACTTGCTGCCCGGAGCGAGTCCCGACCTGGTTTGGAAAGAAATCGGCACAAGCCACAAGGTGAATAAAATTCTGCTGGCCGGACATGAGCCGCACCTCGGCAGCCTGATCGGATTGTTACTGGAAGCGCCGGTGATGCTCGACTTGAAGAAGGGCGCTCTGGTGCGGATCGTGACACAGAGCCGGCTGGGTCCGCCGCGGGGTGTTTTGAAGTGGATGATGACGCCGAAGGTCGCTAAAGCGGAGGAGAATCGCGGTTAGCGCCTAAAACTCAGTCGCGTGGTGGCGGACATCCACGCCCTTCACCAGGAAGATCACATCCTCGGCGATGTTGGTTGCGTGATCCGCAATGCGCTCGAGATTTCGCGCGACGAACATCAAATGAATCGCGTTTGGAACCACACCCGGGGTGTTTTGCATCAGATCCAGCAGCTCGGAATAAATATTGTCACGGAGCGCGTCCACTTCGTCGTCGGCCGGCAGCACTTTCGCCGCCAGTGTTGCGTCCCGTTTCACAAAGGCGTCCAGGCTGCGATGCAGCATGTCTTCCACCAGCGAAGCCATGCGCGGAGTATCGACCAGCGGCTTCACGGGAGGCACGTTGGCCAGGGAAATCGCACGTTCGGCGATATTGACGGCCAAATCTCCCATGCGTTCGAGATCGGTATTGATCTTGAGGGCGATGATCAGGAGCCGAAGGTCGCCGGCCACGGGCTGGTTCAGCGCCAGCAACCGCGTGACTCGCGAGTCGATATCCAGTTCCATCCGGTTGATGCGGGCTTCGTCTTCGATGACGCGCCGGGCCATGCGCTCATCGCGATCCACGAGTGCTTGGACGCTGCAATGGATGGAAGACTCGACCATCGCGCCCATCTCGAGCAACGCCTGGTTGAGCTCCTCAAGTTCGACGGCGAAATGGCGCAAGGTCGGGTACCTCCCTCATCCTACACTGGTGGGCGTGGGAGGACAACAATTTCCGGCGGAGCCTAGCGGCGGGCTTCCGACCGATGCCGGACGTCGATCCCTTTCACCAGGAAAAGGACGTCTTCGGCGACATTCGTGGAATGATCGGCGATCCGTTCCAGGCTGCGAGTGATTCCGATCAGATCGAGCGCTTGCGGAATGTTCTGCGGATTTTTTTCCATGAAACTGACCAGCTCGTGATAGGAAGCCGTACGCAAGCTGTCGACGGCGTCGTCGGCGGCGAGCACGCTGCGGGCCAGGTCGGCATCGTGGGTCACGAATGCATCCAGGCTCTTGCGGACCATGGATTCCACGAGGGCAGACATGTGCTCGATATCGACCATAGGTGTGACGACGGGCTCGGAAAGCAACGAGACCGCTTTCTGGGCGATGTTCACCGACAGATCTCCCATGCGTTCCAGGTCGGTGTTGATTTTCAGGGCGGCGACGATCAGCCGCAGGTCGGCGGCCAGGGGCTGCTGGGTGGCGAGCAGATTGATCGCGAACTCATCGATGGCCATTTCGAGTTCATTGACGTGCGCTTCATCCCGCAACACTTGCTCGGCGGCGCTGCGGTCCTTTTGCGTGACCGCGCTGACGCTCCGCTGGATGGCCGCTTCGACGAGAGCGCTCATTTCGAGCAGCTTGCCTTTTAGTTCTTCGAGCTCCTGTTGGAAATGACGCACGATTGACTCCGGGTAATCCGCCGAATCAGCCGAACCGGCCGGTGATGTAGTCTTCCGTTTCCTTCCTGGCCGGGTTCTTGAAGATCACGGTCGTGCTGTCGAACTCGATGAGCTTGCCCAGCAGGAAAAAGCCGGTGTAATCGGCGACGCGCGCGGCCTGCTGCATGTTGTGCGTGACGATCACGATGGTGCAACTGTCCTTGAGCTGAAAAATCAGATCTTCGATCTTGGCGGTCGCGATGGGGTCAAGCGCCGAGCACGGCTCATCCAGCAACAGCACCTCGGGATTTACTGCGAGCGCGCGGGCGATGCACAGTCTCTGCTGCTGCCCCCCGGAAAGGCTGTAGGCCGATGCGTTGAGCTTGTCTTTGACTTCGTCCCATAGCGCGGCGCGGCGAAGGCTTTGCTCCACGTGTTCCTTCATCCCGGACCGGCTGATCGACCCGTTGATCCGCGGCCCGTAGGCGATGTTGTCAAAGATGGATTTCGGGAACGGGTTGGGCCGCTGAAAGACCATCCCTACGCGCCGCCGCAACTCGGAGACTTCGATCTTGAAGATATCCTGGCCGTCCAACAGGATCTCGCCGTCCACGCGGCTGGTGCGGATAGTCTCGTTCATCCGGTTTAGCGTGCGCAGAAAGGTCGATTTGCCGCATCCGGAAGGGCCGATAAACGCCGTGACGCGTTTTTCGTAAACCTGCATGGAGATTCCATGCAGAGCCTGGAAAGCGCCGTAGTAGAAGTTCAGATTCGTGGTGCTGAGCTTGGATTGTTCGCCCGCTGCCGTCTTCTGCGCCTCGGCGATCTGCATAGGGGAGGTCTGGCTCTTCATTGTCACATCGGGAGCCGAAGGCTGGATAGGAGCGGGCATCCGACTCATCGGGGGACATGTCCTTTTTTCGAGAGGATCGCGCGCGCGATAATATTCACGGCGAGAACCAGCATCAGGAGCACAAAGCCGGCCGACCAGGCTTGCGTGTGCCAGTCTTCGTAGGGCGATATCGCATAGAGGTAGATCATCACGGGCAAAGCTGCCGTGGGCTGCTCCCAGCCGGGACTCCAAAACTGATTGCCGAAGCTGGTGAAGATCAGCGGCGCAGTCTCGCCGGCGACTCTCGCCAGGTTCAGCATGATGCCGGTAATCAGGCCGCCTTTGGCTGCCGGAATCACGACGGTTAGAATTGTTTTGGCCTTGGAGGCCCCCAGCGCCATCGCACCCTCGCGCAGAGACAGAGGAACGGCGCGCAGGAATTCCTCGGAGCTGCGGATCGCGATCGGGATCATCATCACTCCCAGGGCAATGCCGCCGGCCAGAGTGGAGAAGTGTCCCTGGGGAATCACGATGACCGTATACGCAAAAACGCCGATGACGATGCTGGGAACGCCGTTCAAGAGATCCGTGGTGTAGCGCACAATAAAGGAAAGCGTCGATCCGCCGAACTCCGCCAGGTACACACCGCCCAGAAACCCGATTGGAACGCCGGTGATCGTCGCCAGCAGTAAAAGCTTGGCGCTGCCCAACAGCGCGTTCGCCATCCCGCCGCCGGTTTCTCCGACGGGGACGGGCAGCTTGGTGAAGAAATTCCAATCCAGGCTCTTCCCGCCGTAGACGAACAGGTAGCCAAGGATGAACAGCAGGACCCCCACGGCGAGGAACGTGCTGAGGCCGGTCAGAGTCAGCATCAGCCCGTTCATGATCTTTCTGCGGAGGCTGAGGGTCATGCGACGCGTGTTCCTTTGCGGGTTGCTCCGAGAACCAGCAGGCGCGCCAAGCCGTTGATCACGATCGTCAAGCCAAAGAGAACCAACCCGAGTTCGATCAAGGCGCCTTGAAAGAGTTGGCCCGTGGCTTCCGTAAATTCATTGGCGATGACCGCGGCGATGGAGTAGCCAGGCGCAAACAAGGAGGCGCGGATTTGGGGTGTATTCCCGATGACCATCGTGACGGCCATCGTCTCGCCGAGGGAGCGCGCCAGGGCGAGAAAAATCGAACCCATGATGCCCGTCCTGGCATAAGGCAAAACCACATCCCAGGTTGTTTCCCAGCGCGTGGCGCCGAGACTCAGAGCGCCTTCGCGCTGCTCGTTCGGTACGGCCATGATGACTTCGCGGGAAATCGAGATGATGAACGGAATAATCATGATCGACAGGACGACACCGGCGGAAAGCATGCTGACGCCGTAGAACGGTCCGCTAAACAGCGGGCTCCATCCCAGCACGGCCTTGATTGCCGGCGCCACCTTCTGCAGGAACGGGATCAGCACGAAAATACCAAGCACTCCGAAAATCACGCTCGGCACGGCAGCCAGCAGCTCGATGAGGAAGGTCAAGGCATTCGAGATCTTGGCCGGCGCGAGCTCCGCAAGAAAGATCGCAGCGCCGACACCGAGGGGGATCGCAATCAGCAACGCGAGCGCGGAGGTCATGACCGTTCCGTAGATGAAGGGAAGCGCGCCAAACTGGCCGGCCACAGGGTCCCAAACCGACGTCGTGAGAAAGGTCCATCCAAATTTGTGCCGGGGATCCGTCGAGTTCTTGTACAGCTCAAACACCAGCAGGGCCGTGATGGCCAGAATGCTCAAGGCGCAAACCAGCGTCAGGATGTAGGCGATCTCGTCGCCAGAGCGCAACCGGCTCCAGAAAGTGGAAGCCCGCCCGGAAGGGCGGGCACTGAAACCGGTTGTGGAAGCCGCAGACATCCGAAGATCTACTGGATCTTGTCCATCGCCTTCTTTTCCTTGTCCACAACGGACTTCGGAAGAGGAGCGTATAAAAGCGCCTCGGTCATTTTTTGCCCGTCTGTCAGCATCCAGGCCAGGAAATCTTTAATCGCTTTCCTCTTGTTCGGATCTTGAATTTTCGAGGGCACCAGGAGCCAGGTAAAGCTGGAAATCGGATAGACGCCCTTCCCGGGTGCATTCGTGATCGATACGCGGAAATCATCCGGCATGTCCTTCACGGCGGCAGCGGCAGCCGTCACGCTGGCGAGACTGGCCTGAACGAACTCTCCAGCAGCATTCTGGACCTTGCCATAGGCCATCTTGTTCTGGATGGCGTACGCGAGCTCTACATATCCGATCGAATTCGGAGTTTGCTTCAGCGAACCGGAGACGCCTTCGTTGCCTTTTCCGCCCAGTCCCACCGGCCAGTTCACCGACGTGTTCTTGCCCGGCCCTTTGGCCCACTCCGGGCTGACTTTTGAGAGGAAATCGACCCACACATACGTTGTGCCGCTGCCGTCGGAGCGATGCACAACGATGACATCGTTTCCCGGCAGGTTCACGCCTTTGTTTGCGCCTGCAATCGCCGGGTCGTTCCACTTCGTAATTTTTCCAAGATAGATTCCGGCGAGCGCGGCCGGAGTGAAATTGAGCGTGGCCGTGACACCCGGAATGTTGTAGGCGGGCACCACGGCGCCCAGCACGGTTGGGAAGTGGAGAATGGCCGAGCCGCGTTTGTCCTGAAACGTCTTCATCTGCTCATCGGTCATCGGACCGTCGCTCGCTCCGAAATCCACGGTTCCCGCGGTCACTTGCTGAATCCCAAATCCGGAGCCTTGCGATTGATAGTTGATCTGGATGTTGGGAAAGCTCTTTTTGTACTCGCTGAACCACTTTGAGTACATGGGGTAGGGGAAGGTGGCTCCTCCGGCGTTGATGAGCACCTGCTGCGCCCAGGCGCCGGTCACGGCAGCCGCCAGAAGAGCATTCAGGATTGCGATTCTTCGCGTCATTTTTTCAGCCTCCTATGATCTCAGTCCTGTGTTACAGAAAGATTACGAAACGGAATCAGTACCGAATCGTGGGCGCCGTTCCCGGTAACACGTAGCGTAGATTGAACCAGACCGCCGTTTCGTGGGCATTCTTTGGGGCGTTGGGAGCCACGAACCACGGGTTTCGGACGAAGTAGGCATATTGGGCCATGTATTGCAGAGCACCATACTTGCCATCCCGCCAGAGCGTGTGGGTGTAGCCGCCCGTGATTTCCTGGATGGACCGGTTGTGGGTATTCGATGATCCGGGATAGCCGTAGCCGATCCACGAACCGTTGAGGTCGCGGGCGGTATTGCGGTCGATATAAACGCCGCCATAGTAGATGTAAGGCGCGAAGTTCTTGATGGTCGCCTCGAAGCCGGAGACGGTCGAGGCGGAGTGCACGAGCGAGGGGCTGCCATCGGCGCGCACGATGAAATTCGGCGCGGCGCCGAAAATGTATCGGCCTGTGCCGTCATTCCAGTAGTTGGCCGTGATCACGCGGAAATTTTTCGTGATCGCGCCGTTGATCGTGAACGTGGCGCCTGCGCCGGCTTTTGTGAAGCTCTGCTGACTCACCGGGTTGAACAATTTCACTGTGCTCTCGATCCCGCCGACCTCCAAATGGAGACGGGATGTCGGCTCGAAAACGAATTTGCCGATGATGTCTGGGTGCACATTGGCGACGCTGCGGTCGTTGTTTACCGAATTGTCCAATTGCGTGTTATAGGCGCTGTTCGAGGCGAACGCAGCGGGTAGAACCGGAACACCTCCGCCGCCGGATCCGCCGAAATACTGGCTGGAGTTCTCGAGCGCAATGCCGAACGCCACTTTGTTGCTGGGGTGCCCGATAAAGCGAATTCCGGGAATGCGGCCCCAGAAGAGTCCGTTGGTGTAGTTGACGTCCACCACTTGCGTATAGAAGAGGTCCGCAGGAAGCACGCCCATCATGTTGCGGTTCGGAAGGAGCATGCTCCAGGCCTGGCCGGCCAAAACTTCCCAGAATCCTTTCCGCACGTCGACATAGTACTGGCGGATGCGGAAGAGCATGCTATTGCTCGACACCTGGGTGTTGTTCGCGCCGTTTCCCGCGCCGCCCACAAAGTCTCCTTCGAAATAGCCAAGCACGTTGGCTCCTCTGACCTTGGCGTCCACGCGCAGGCCCAGGCGCGAGTTTTCGGCGCTCCACTTGTCTTCCGTAAGCCTGCCCTGGATCGTGTTGTTGTAGGGGAAGCTTCCGAAATTCGTCTGGAGACTTGTCCCCGCGTTGGTGCTCCGCCACGTGTTCGTGATATCCATGAATCCGACCGGCGTGATGGCCGCATCGCCGATGTGAATCTGAAGGGGCGAGGTTTGCGGCGTGGCCTCGTTACCCTGAGGCGCCGGTGCGGGAACTACGGGCAGCGGATCAGGCTTCGGGGAAGGATCGGGGATGGGAGGCGCCAGCGCCGTGGTCGAGGCGATCTCGCCCAGGCCTTTCCTCACAGAGTTGCTCGCCGGAGCCGGCGCGCTGGAGTCCCGGCTGGCGGCGAGCTTGTTAAGAAGTTCCGACTGCTCGGACAAGGATTTCCAAAGTTGCTCAATCTGGGCCTGCTGTTCCGCAATTCTGGTCTTGAGGTCGGCCAGTTCTGAATCTTTGGAAACTGGGGGCGCGATCGACGCAGGCGCGGGGGCGGTTTTGCCGCTGGTTGAGTCGTTATCCGCCGCGAGCGCGCCGGCGCACAGGGAAATGGCCGTAAGTGTAACAGCCCAAATAGATTTCATTCCTATATGATCTCCTGTAATAGGGGATTGAATTGTTACTGAGGACCTAGCTTAGCCAGACGGTGTTAATAAACAATGAACCCTCAGTAGCGGTTCAGTAACAATTTGTGTGTTACAGCGGATGATCTTCGCAGTGGGGCGAACTGGGATTTATCTGGGTTTGCCGAAGCTGAAATAGGCTCGGGCGACGCGATGATCCGGCTCGACGAATGCAACGGCCTCGAATCCCGGCCGCTGCATCGATCCAAAGCGAAGATCGAGGAGTTCGACTCTCAGTTGATCGTCGATCGGCAGCAAGGTCCAAAAGGGGAGCTGATTGAAGTTTTCGAACACCTGGAAGGTGCGTGTGGTTCGGGCCGCATCGATCGCGGGCGATGAGATCGCGGGAAATTCCGTGTGGCCCCCGGCCGCATCGAACTCCGTGGTCATGTCGATCGGAACTTCGTAAATGAAGCCGTCGCCCTCCACCACGCCGCGCCAGCGAAACAGGCTCACCGGGAACACGCTGACGCGCTCGGCGGGCGCGCCGCGGTAGTTGTGAGCGTCGATGATGGAAATCGCGCGCTCATGCGCCATCCACCGGCTGGCGTCGTACCCGAGCACTGCGATCAGCGCGAACCAGGCCCACCCGCGTTTGGGTCCGGCTGACTTTTTCCCGGCGATCTCGGAACTGACAAGTCCGACCAGGACAGGAATCGCGGCGCTGGCCAGCAGCGTCGCCATGATCACCGGATCGATCAGGTTCGAAATATCGAGGCGGTACCATCTCGCGTTGAAAGGAAGCATCAGGCGGACGCCATAGACATTGGTCCAATCGAGCAGCAGGTGGCTGAGCACCGCCGCGATGCAGCCGAAATACATGGCCAGAGTCGTCAGCGTGAAGCGCGTCCGCGTGAATGCTTTCACCAGCAGCAATGGAACCAGCGCCACCACGGGAGCGAACGCGAATGCGTGCGTGTAGCCCCGGTGTTGTTGCAGATAGGCCAGGTTGTCGTAAAAGAACGGGTATGCATCGATGTCCGGGGCGTTGGCGGCGAGCAGGAGCATCAGAGGCGCGCCCTTCTCGCCCCGGTTTAAGCCTGCACGCGACAGCATGAGGCCGACCAGCGTGTGAGTGACGTTATCCATTTTGCGGAAGCAGAAGATCGATCGCGGCGGGCACGATTTCAATCGAAGCCGCTTGGCGGCCCAGGAATTCGCCGTCAATCTGCACCGGCGCCTGTGTGAGAATCTCGACCCTATGGGCGCGCAGCACGCGGACGCCGGAGGTGCGCTGAATGCGCCTGGCCGCCACGTTCAACATGTACCAAGCGTAACGCAACGGGTGTGTTCCCTCGAACAGAACGATTTCAAAATCGTCATCGTGCAGCGAGGCTCCGGTGGCGATCTCCAGGTCGCCGCCGTAGTTCCTGACGCGGCTCACCAGGGCGAATCCGCACACGTGAGTTCGACCGTCCACCTGCACTTCCAGTTGCTCCACTTTTTTGGTCAGATGCGATAATCCGGCGGTCCAATACGCCAGCTTGCCGGCGGCGTTCTTGAGGCCCAGGCTGACCTGATAGACGATGGTGGCATCCAGCCCGGCTCCGGCCATCAACAGAAAGTGGCGTGAGCCGAAATCCGCGGTGATCCGGCCGAGCGCGATGCGCCGCGGTTCGAAGCCGGCCAGCCGCAGCGCGGCGATTTCCGGACGGGAGCCGAGCCCGAGTTCCATCGCCAGAACATTGGCGGTTCCACCGGGTAAAACGCCCAGAGGAATGGTCGAGTGCGCCAGACCCTGGACAGCTTCGTTAATGGTTCCGTCGCCTCCCAGCACCAGCACAAGGTCGGCGCCTTCGCGCACAGCTTGTTGCGCCAGCCGGCCTGCTTCTCCGGGTTTCGAAGTCGCGAGGAGGCGCGGTTTTAATCCGCCCTCGGCCAGCGCGGCAATGGTACGTTGGAGAGTACGTTCGGGGTTGCGCCGCAATTTGCCAGCGGCAGGATTGTAGATCAGAACCGGCTGGCGAAACGATGCAATTCGATCATTATACGTGAGCAACGCCGCAAAAAAAATAGAAGAACTGCGAGAGAAGCTGCGCCACCACGAATATTTGTATTACGTGCTGGACGCTCCCGAGATCTCCGACGCGCAGTACGACGCGCTGATGCGCGAGATGGAAGCCCTGGAAAAAGCGCATCCCGAGCTGATCACGCCGGACTCCCCATCCCAGCGCGTTGGCGGAAAGCCGCGCGAAGGCTTCGTAAAGGTCCCGCATTCCAGCCCGATGCTGAGCCTGGACAACGCGGTGGGAGAAGAGGAGCTGCGCGATTTCCACCGGCGCGTTCAAGGCTTGCTGCGCGACGGCGAGTCCTATGCCTACGTGGCGGAACTGAAGATGGACGGCGTTTCCATGGCCGTGCACTATCAGCACGGCAAGCTTGCGGGGGCTCTGACGCGCGGCGATGGCGTGGTCGGCGAGGACGTGACCGAAAATGCGCGCACCATTCGCAGCATCCCGCTTCAGCTCAAGGGATTTCACGGGAACCGCGAAGTTCGCGGCGAAGTGGTGCTGAACAAGAAGGCCTTCGAGAAAATGAATGCCGAGCAGGAAGCCCAGGGTCTGCGGTTGTTCGCGAATCCGCGCAACGCGGCGGCGGGATCGTTGCGCGTGCTGGATCCCGCGATCACCGCCTCCCGGCAGCTCGAATACTTCACGTATTTCTTGTTCGTGGATGGCGCTCCCGTCCACAAGACCCAGTGGGAAGCGCTGGAGGATCTGAAGCGCCTCGGGTTTAAAGTGAATCCCAACAGCCATCGCTTCGAGGACATCGAGAAGCTGGTGGCGTTCTGTAAAGGTTGGGAGGAGAAGCGCGACACGCTTCCGTTTGAAATCGACGGCGTGGTCATCAAGATCGATTCGGTGGAGCAGCAGAACCGCCTGGGCTGGACTGCCAAAGCTCCGCGCTGGGCGATCGCTTACAAATTCGCGGCGCGGCAGGAAGAGACGCTGCTTGAAAGCATCGAGGTGAACGTTGGCCGTACCGGCGCGGTAACCCCCTGGGCCCGGCTGAAGCCGGTCAATATCGGCGGGGTGACGGTTTCGCGGGCCACGCTGCACAACGAGGACGAAATCGAACGCCTGGGCGTGCAGGGTGGCGACACCGTTCTTGTCGAGCGCGCGGGCGACGTGATTCCCAAGGTTGTCCGTGTGGTCCGGCAGGGCCAGCATCGAGTTCCTTTTCGGATGCCGAAACATTGCCCGGTTTGCGGCGGGGAAGTCGTTCGGTCCGAGGGCGAGGCCATCAGCCGGTGTATCAACACGAATTGCCCGGCGCGCCTGAAGGAGTCGGTACTCCATTTCGCCGCACGCGGCGTCATGGATATCGATGGCATGGGCGAGGCGCTGGTGAATCAGTTGGTCGAAGGCGGCCTGGTGAAGAGCGTCGCCGATCTGTACAAGCTGAAGATCGAGGATCTGCTCGAGCTCGAGCGCATGGGGAAGAAGTCGGCGGAGAAACTGCTCGCCAACATCGAGTCTTCGCGCAAGCAGCCGCTGCCGCGCATTTTGAACGCGCTGGGAATCCCGTTCGTGGGCGAGCGCACGGCCCAGTTTCTGGCCGATGCCTTCGGAGATCTGGACAAAATCGCCCAAGCGGACGAAGGCGAGCTGCAGAGGGCCGAAGAAGTGGGTCCCAAGGTCTCGCAGAGCATCCACAAATTCTTCCACGAGAAGCGCAACCTGGATTTGATCGCGCGGCTGCGCGAGGAAGGTCTGGCGTTCCAGTATCAGCCCAAGCGCAGAACTGGAGGCCCGCTGACCGGGCTGACCTTCGTGCTCACCGGAACGCTGCCAAGCCTGTCGCGCGAGGAGGCGACGCACCTGATCGAGGAGGCGGGCGGAAAAGTCTCGGGCTCGGTAAGCCGCAAGACCAGCTATGTCCTTGCCGGCGCGGACCCGGGATCGAAGCTCGACAAGGCGCGGGAACTCGGCGTGAAGGTGATCGGTGAAGATGCCCTGAGGAAGATGGTAAAAGGCGGCGAATGAAAGCTTTCATGCAGTCGCTGATCGGCTTGGGTCCGTGGGGCGTGTTCGTTTTCGCCTTCATCGATTCCGCGGGCGTCCCGAATCCCAGCGGAACGGATGCGCTGCTGTTGCTGGTGACCATCGCGCGTCCGCAGTACGCGCTGTTGTGCGCCGCGTTGGCGATCGTAGGATCCCTGCTCGGCAGCGTTTTCTTTTACGAGATCATTCGCAAGGGCGGTGAAAAGTTCCTCGACCGGTACACGGCGGCAGGGAAGGGCGCTCGCTTCCGGACCTGGTTCCAGCGATACGGGATGGCTTCCGTGTTCGTGGCCGCGCTGCTGCCGGTGCCGTTTCTGCCGCTCAAAGCGCTCGCCGCCTGCGCCTGTGCGATGGGCGTGAGCCGCGCCCGGTTCGTTCTGGTGATGGCCGCGGCGCGCATCCCGCGCTATGCAGGGTTCGCCTACCTCGGTGCGGAGCTTGGCGAAAACTCGAGCGCCTGGATCAAGGCGCATACCTGGCACATGGCCGTGCTTGGCGTGGTTTTGTTCGTGCTGCTGTACGCCCTGCTCAAATGGAACGACCGGACTCCCGCCTCTGTCCAGCCCCGCCCGGGAACGCGGGGTTCTACAATAGATTAGTATCTCTGTGCTCCCCCTGACCGACACCTTCGGACGCTCGCACGACAACCTTCGGATCAGTGTGACCGACCGTTGCAATATCCGGTGTTTCTACTGCATGCCTGAGGAAGGGGTAAAGTTCGAGCCCCGCGAAAACATCCTGTCTTTCGAGGAAATCGAGCGTTTTGTTCGGGTTGCGGTTACGCTGGGGATCCGCAAACTGCGCGTCACGGGCGGCGAGCCGCTGGTCCGAAAGGGCCTGCCCGAGCTGATTCGTAAGCTTTCGGCGATCCCGGGAATCGAAGATCTGGCGCTGACCACCAACGGCGTCCTTTTGGCGCAGCAGGCCCAGGATCTCTACGATGCCGGGTTGCGGCGGATCAACGTGCACCTGGATACGCTCGATCGCGAGCGTTTCCGCCAGATCACTCGCCGGGACGACTTCGAGAAAGTTCTTGAAGGCCTCGAGGCTTGCCGGCGGATCGGCTACAAGACCATCAAGATCAACGCCGTCGCGGTGAAGAATCTGGTCGAGCCCGACATCGTGCCCTTGGCTCGATTCGGGCGCGAGCGCGATATCGAAATCCGCTACATCGAGTTCATGCCGCTCGACTCGCAAGGCCTGTGGGAGCGCGAGCGCGTCCTCACCATGGACACGATGCTCGGCATGCTGCGGAAGGAAATCGGGCCGCTCGAGGAAATTCCGGATCGCGATCCGCGCGCTCCGGCCACCGAGTACCGGTTCCTGGACGGAACCGGCCGCGTGGGCTTTATCGCCTCTGTCAGCAAGCCGTTCTGCCTGAACTGCAACCGTGTGCGGCTGACCTCGGACGGCAAGCTCCGCTATTGTCTGTTCGCGATCGAGGAGACGGATGTCCGCGCGCTGCTCCGTTCGGGCGCGCCCGAGGATGAGATCGTCCAGGCGATCCGAAGCTGCGTGCGCGATAAGTGGATCGGGCACGAGATCAACACCCAGAAATTCGTCCCGCCGCCGCGCCCGATGTACTCGATCGGCGGGTAAGCCATTGTGGGGCAGGTCTCCAGACCTGCGGCCGGCGTCCACGCCGGCCAAAGGGAGCGGTTTAGTCCACGCCGTGAATGCGGAGTTTCTCGATCTGCTCGGCGTTCAGATTGCGCATGCCGGCGTCCTGGAGGCGCTGTAGATAACCCGCATCCACGCCGTGGATCCGCAATTGCGCAAGCTCCTGCGGTGTGAAGTCGTAGCCCAGCCGCCGGGCGTCGCGGATGAAGTTGGTATCCACGCCGTGGATCCTCAGTTGATTGATTTCCTCCGCGCGAAGGTCGTTATAGCCCGCATCCTTGAGAGCCTTTAAATACTCCGGCGTAACGCCGTGGATGCGCATTTGAGAAAGATCTGAAGCATCCGGACTCAGGCCGTAGTCTTTCAGTTCGCGCATGTAATGCGAATCGACCCCGTGAATCTTCAGTTGCGCGATGTCCCGAGCCTGCAGATCGTAGCCCGCGTTTCTGAGATCCCGCAGGAAAGTGGTATCCACGCCGTGAATCCGCAGTTGCGTGTAGTCCTCGGCTGTGAAGTTCTGATACCCGGCTTGGCGGGCATCGCGGATATAATCCAGCCCGACGCCGTGAGTCCGGAGCTGAATGAGATCGCGAACCGACGCACGCAGCCCTGAATCGCGGATTTCCCGCGCAAACGCGCGATTGATATCCATCATCAGCATGGAAAGAAGCTGATCGTCATCGGGAGTGTCGTAGCCCATCTGCTGAAGCGCCGTCACGAACGCAGTGTTTGCGGAAAATGTGTAGGTTCCCGATCCCGTTCCGACCAGAAAACGGCACAACAGGCGTCCGGCATCGGCAACGTATTCGAATTTCGCCGGGCCAGGCGAAGCGAGCATCGCCAGCGAAAATCCTCTGAAACGGTCGAGCGGCACGTCGCGGCTGTTCACCCAATCTCCGTTGAGAGTGGAGTGACGCACTGTGAAGTGCACTTTTTCGACCGAAAGGCTGGGCGTGATGCGCCATTGGGCTTCCCCGTTTTCGGCGAACGCCAGCAGCGTTGCGGCGGCCATCACAGCCACGATCGCCGCGCCAACGGCGAACGTCTTGGAATCCGGTCCCATCAGATGACTCCCGCGTTCTTGAGCTTGATGATCTGTTCGAGCGTGAGGTTCGGCCCGTACTCGCGCGCCTGGCGGAGTTCGTTCGCGTTCAGGCCGGAATGCGCCGCATCGACGATCTGGCGCATGGTGATCTGCGGGAACGCGTCGCGCAGCGCGCGGATCAGCTCCGGCCGGACGCCGCTGCGGGCGGCTTCGATCACATCCTGCGCGCTCATGTTTTTGAACCCGCTATCCCGCAGCGCGCGCAAGTATTGCGGAGAGACGCCGCTCCGGGCCATTTCCGTGAGTTCCTTCGCCGATGGTTTTCCTAGTCCGCTGTCGGCTACTGCACGCAGGAATTCGGGCGAGACCCCGCTGTTGCGCAGCTCGATGATCTCGTCGACCGAGAGATTGCCGTATCCGGCGGCGACCAGCGCGGCCAGGAACGACCCGCCGGCTCGGCGATTCTGCTGATCGCGCAATACCTGCTCTTGCTCGACTTGAGCTTTCTGCGCCTGGATCTGGGCTTGCTGTACCTGGATTTCGCTTTGGGCTTGAGCCTGGCCAGAATTGGCTCGTGAAATCTGGGCTTGCAGAGCGCGAATTTCCCCCTGAAGTCTCCGTTGCTCCGGGTGGTTCGCGGTGAGACTTCGGCTCAGCTCTCTGGACTGAGCGTCCAATTGCCGGAGCTGTTCGCGTAGGAACTGCGTCGTTTCCCGTATATCTTCGGGCGCCACCGGCGGCTCGGGCGTTTGCGGAGCCGGCGGAGCTTCTGGCGCAACGGGTGCCACCGGGGCGACGGGCGCGACGGGCGCTACCGGTGCGGCAGGAGGTTCCTGCGCGAACGCGATCCAATGCGGCGTCTGCGCGGCAAGAAGCACCAGTGTGAAGAGGATCACGGCGCCGAGAGCCACGCGCACCAGTGAAACGCGCGGAGTGAAATCCCGGCCGCTGCGCAATAACCCTTCGATTCGCTCGCCGAGGTGCGAAGCGCGTCCCGCCATTCCTGTAGCGAGCAATTGCCGCCGCCGCACGGCACACAATTCGAATAAACGGGTCAGGCTGGCGGCATACGGTCGGGCGTCGCCGGTCATCGCGACCACCCAATCGTCGCAGGCGACCTCGCGATCTTGCTCAATGCGCCGCAGCACCCACACCGCGACCGGATGAATCGGAAGAAGCGCGCCGAGGAGACGCCCGGCTAGGTTGGTCCAGTCGTCATAGCGCGCGATGTGCGCCAGTTCGTGCAGAATCACCTGGTCCAGCTCTTCTTCCGTGAACTCGTTCAGCAGCGATTCCGGGACGATCACCGCAGGCCGGCGGAATCCTACGGCCATCGGTGAAGCGATCTCGCTGGAAACCAGCAGGCGCGCGGTGCGGTCGATGCCGCAGGCCAGCAGCCAGTAGTTGAAATTGATCCACTGTTCCGGCGCGACGCCGCGGCTGCGCTGCTTGACCCCGCGAAGATAGCGATAGCTCCGCCCGATCTGCCACATCCGGAACAGCGCGAGTGCCAGCCAGATCCCGAGAATTGCGGCCAGCGCGGCGCCCGCCGTGATCTCGACCGGACCGGTGTGGCGCGATGGAACGGAATCCGCTTCGATCGGCGCCGCTGAGATCACTGCCGGAACTGGCGGGGGCATGGGCCGATCGGCGATTGTGACCCGAGGCGCTGGGGCGGCGATGCCCTTGCCGGTTTCGGGAGCGAATGGCAGCAGTACGACGCCCGCCAGCACCGTCCACCACACGGCGCAGCGCGTTGCCGCGTTGATCCGGAGGCCGAGCCGCGGCAGGAACTGGAGCGCGGTCCATACCAGAAGGGCGATCGAAGCGCTCTGCCAGAGACTGTTTAACAGGGCGGCGACGCCCGTGCCGAGAATGTTTGCAGCGCTCATTTCGATCGCTCCTCTGAGATGCGTTTGCGAATTCTGCTGAGCTCCTGTTCGCTCAATTCTTCGTCGTCCAGGAGGTTGAGGACTAGTTCCTCGGGCGAGTTCCGGAAGAAGCGCGTCAGCAGCCTCCGCACTGCCTTGCGGCTGGCTTCCTTCTGGCCGACCACCGGGCGATAGACAAAAGCCCGGCCTTCTTTGGGCTTGGTGTGCCGAACGTAGCCTTTGTCTTCCAGGATCCGCATGGTGGTGAGGACGGTGTTATAGGCCAGGCCGAGGTCCTTCGGCAGCGCGTCGGCCACGTCGGCGACCGTGGCCGATCCCTTGCGCCAGATCACGTCCATCAGACGGAGCTCGGCTTCGGTAAGATCCTCGGATTTCTTTCTTGCCACGCGCGCTCCTAAAAACTAAACAATTAAGACTTCGGAGTCCAGAATACTCCTCTCGAGGAGGGCTGTCAACTAAATATTTAAGAGTTGAAAGCGCGCAAGCACATCGTTTTTGACGTTCCTGTTGTCTGCCGCCCTGCCGCCCGCTCGGCTATCCCCGATGTTCCAGGATCGTGATTTCGGCGGTTAGCACCGCGCCCGCGGGAATCATTCCAGGAACCCCTTGCGCTCCGTAGGCCAGATGCGGCGCGATTTCCAGGCGACGCGTCCCGCCCACACACATCCCTTCCACCCCGTAAAAAAGCCCGTTGATGAGCGATCGCCGGTCGATGCGGATCTCCGTATTCAGCGTCTCGCCATTGTCGTCGAGCCGCGCGACGCCTACGGGTCCCCAGGCGGAGCGCCAGCGAACCGGTTCGCCCCGATTCAGCCACAGACGCAGGCGGACGCGGTAGTTATGCTGTCGGCGCACCAGCTCGCCGGTGCCCGGAACATCCAGCAGTAGAGTCAAACCGGAGCGCAACCGTTGGCCCAGCGGCTTACCCTTTCGCCCGAGTATGCCGCGGATCTCCGCCAAGCCGGCTGCCTCCGCCATTTCGAGCGGCGTCTCACATTCGTCGATGCGGGTGGGGCGTTCCGGATCCGCGCCCGCATCGAGCAGAATCTGGACCGCCAGCGCATCGCGCTCGGCGACGGCCATGTGGAGGGGCGTGTAGTCGTTCAGGCCACGTTGATTCGGGTCCGCGCCGAACGACAGCAACAAACGAAGCAGTTCATGCACGTCCGTGCGCCGGGGCGCGCCGGGGGCGTCGCGCGCACAACTCAGGGCGGCAATTAGGGGCGGAAAGCCGTCCGCAACCGGAGCATTCGGATCCGCTCCAAGTTCCAGAAGCGTGCGGACGAACGCCAGGGGGCTGTGATAAATCGCGTAGACCAAACACGTACCGATGGTCTGCGGCATGCGGCCGTTCGGTATCAGGGAGGGGTCGCCAGCTGCGGCGCGCAAGGCTTCCAGGTCACCGCGGCGAAAAGCAGCATCGATCTGCTGGAACTTTTTCGCCTCGGCACAGCGTTCTTCTTCCGTCGGCATGGTGCTGAGTTCTGCGCGTTCTATGAAATGCGAGCGGCCGGGTGTGCTCTTCTCATCCGCGGGCGCAGTACGCGATTCCACCACATGATCGCGCCCGTGACAAACATGACCGCGGGAGCGAACCCGAACACCGCCCAAACCGCCTTGGTCGCCTGATCGCAGACACCCGGCCCGTGGCACGGAATCCCGATGCCGTTGATGCGGCCGAAATGCAGGTAGGCGAGCCAATACACAACCCGGTCGCCGATTCGCACTCCGGCATTGGTGCTGGTAGGCGGCTCCAGCTTGTCCACCAGATCCTGAAAACTCTCCGGGAATGCGAGATACACGCCGCTCAGGCCGAAGATCAGCGTAAATCCGAAACTCCAGAAGCCGACCATGCTGTGAAGGTGCCAGAACAGGCGCTTCCATCCGACGCGGCTCGGCAACATAAGACTGCGGCGCCAGGTCTTTTTCCCGGGCCACCAGATGAAAAGACCGCTCACCGCCACCAGAAGCATCGCGACTGCGCCGACGCCGTTCACGGCCCGGCCGGTCATTCCCTTCAGCAGGTTGTCATGAAAATCCAGCAACCCCGATACCAGCCGCATGCTGAGAGGAATCGAATCGCCCAGATCGCGGCCGCTGCGCGGATCGAACAGGCGCTTCCTCATGTCATCGCCCTTCCGCAGCCACACGTCTACCGCCCGATCCGGATTCGCGGTGCGGGTGATGTTCACTACCCGGTACCCGGGATAGGACTGGCGCGCGGAATCTCCGAGTTGAGCGTCGGTCAGGCTCGGTCCGGAACTCTTCGTAATCACCGGCGCGGGCGTGGTCACCCGATACAGCTCGTTGCGATAGACCAGCACGCTGCCGGTCACGCTCATCACGAGAATATATAGCCCGACGGCGATACCGCTCCACAGATGCACCTGAAAGAGCGCGCGCCGGAGCCACAGCTTTTGCGGCTGCCGGACCCATCGCTGCCAGAGACCGAGCTCGCTGACCGCGCTCACATGCGACAGGCTATCGTACACGCCCGTTGGGGTCAAATTTGCCGGCGTGATACTGTCATTGGGATGAACTTCGGGCAGATCGCGATTTTGAGCCTGAGCGGGCTCTGCCTGCTGGCGCAGCCGCGGGATTACGGAAGGTCGATGGTGATCACGCAGCAGGGAATCGCCGCGACCAGCCAGACGCTGGCTTCCCAGGCGGGCGCGCAAATTCTGGCCAAGGGGGGCTCGGCCGTGGATGCCGCCATCGCCGCGAACGCGGTGCTCGGCGTGGCGGAGCCGATGATGGACGGCATCGGCGGCGATCTGTTCGCGATTTACTGGGACGCCAAAACCGGAAAGCTGACCGGGCTGAATGCGTCTGGTCCCGCACCGCGCGCGCTCAGCGCCGAATATCTCACCAAGCAGGGATTCCGCGCGATTCCGGACGGAATTCACAGCGTCACCGTGCCAGGAGCGATCGACGGCTGGGCCAAGATGCACGAGCGCTTCGGCAAGCTCCCGTGGAAGGATCTGTTTCAGCCGGCCATCGCGTACGCCGAACAGGGATTCCCCGTGAGCGAAGACGCGCAGCGCTACTGGGCGGGATCGGCCGCCGTTCTCCGGCAGCAGGCGGAGACCGCGCGCGTATATCTGCCCGCGGGCCGCCCCCCGCGCGTGGGCGAGGTGTTCAAGAACCCGGAAATGGGGCGCGCGCTCCGCATCCTCGCGGAGAAAGGCCGCGATACGTTCTATAAGGGCGAGATCGCGGAGGCGATCCTCAAGACTTCACGCCGGTTGGGCGGCACCCTGACCGCCCAGGACCTCGCAAGCTTTTCGGCGGAGTGGGTCGATCCGATTTCCACCGAATACCGCGGCTGGCGAGTTTACGAACTGCCTCCCAACGGCCAGGGGATCGCGGCGCTGGAGATGCTCAACATCATGGAGAACATTCCGGCGGCCAAAAACGTGAATGAGGCAGGGGAACTGCACCGTCGGATCGAATCGATGAAGCTGGCCTATTCGGATTTGCGCTACAACGGCGATCCCCGCTTCGCGAAGATTCCGGTCCGCAGTCTGCTCTCCAAGGAATACGCAAAAAAGCGGGCGGCCGCGATCGATCCCGCGAAAGCCAACTGCGCCGCGGCCGCGGGCGAGCCGACCTTCGGCGAAACCACGTATCTTACAGTCGTGGATCAGGACGGAAATATCGTGAGCTGGATCCAGAGCCTGTTTGACTACTTCGGCTCAGGCGTGACCGTGGAGGGCTTGGGTTTTCTGCTGCATGACCGCGGCAAGAATTTTTCGCTCGAAGCGGGCAGCCCGAACCTGATCGCCGGCGGCAAGCGTCCGTCGCACACGATTATTCCGGGATTCATGGAAAAAGGCGACCAGCACATCGGTTTCGGAATCATGGGCGGATCGAACCAGGCCATGGCGCACGCGCAATTTGTCTCGAACATCGCCGATTACGGAATGAACGTCCAGCAGGCGATGGAGACGGCCCGGTTCCGCAAGACGGGCGCTCCCGGGTGCGACGTTCGCATTGAGGGAAGAGTTCCGGCTGCGGCGATTCAACGGCTTTTGCGTCTGGGGCACCAGGTGCAGACAGTGGCTCCCTACGATTCGGCCGTGACCGGCCGGGGACAGGCGATTTTGTTCAACTCGAGCACGAAGGTGAAATACGGCGCGTCGGATCCGCGGGCGGACGGCGCGGCTGTGCCCGAGCCCCTTCAGTAACGGATCGCTAATCCGTGCCGAAGGCGAGCAGCACATTTCCCGGCGTGCCGTTTTGACGCGCATAGCCGGAGTTCACGTAAACCAGTCCATCCACTACCACCGGGCCGGGGCCGTCGATCGAGCCGCCACGGCCCGGTACTCCATTCACTGTTTTATACTCGCGAGCCGTATCGAAATCCCAGAGGATGGTTCCGTCCTCGGCGGAATACGCGCGCATATGCCCGTCGACCGAGCCCGAGAAAACAATCCCGGGCGTGACGGTCACCGCCGCGGGCTGCGCGGGACTGCAACCTTGCCGGTTCTCGGGACATGTGTGTTCCGGCTCCGCGTGCCAGACTTTGGTGCCGTCGGCGATGCGGATCGCGAATAGTCCGCCGCCGGCATTTGGATCGAGATTCGTGGTGCGCAGGTCCGCGGGATCGTTCGGCTGCACCCGGATCCGCGCCAGGTCCGAAACGGCCGCATAGACGTTCTGGCCGTCCGCGGCCATCCCCCACTGCACTCCTCCGTTGGTGCTTCCCTTGCCGACGCGAATCTGCCAGAGAATTTCACCTTTGCGCGCCGGATCGAGCCCGTAAACCACCCCGGATTTCTGGCCCGCCAGCAGAACGTCACGGTTGCCGGAATGCACAAGTATCGCCGACGAGCCGAAATCGAAATCGGGACCGCACTCGATGCCCTGCTGCGAGCATCCACCGCTGAAAATGTCTCCAGACGTGAGCTGGCGCACCCATTCCATCTTTCCGGATTTCAAATCGAGCGCGATCACCGCGTCGCTCGTCGGCGTGGCCGGCGGCGAGTAGTTGTCTCCCGTGGTCACGTACAAGACTCCGCGCGACGGATCGATGGTCGGCGCCGACCACACGGGCGCTCCCGAAGGTCCCCAGAGCTTGCCGTTCTGCTTGGGCGGATCCACCAGATACGTGTGCCAGGCTTGCGAGCCGTCATGCACGTGAAGCGCGACCACGCTACCTCGGAACGTGCAGCAGGCGTAATCGGAACTGATCGCGCGATTTTCTTCCCAGGAAGCTACGGGCACGTACACCACGCCGTCGTGCTCCACCGGCGACCCGGTCAACCGCGCAGCGTCGTGCTCTTCGACCTTCTTCTTCCAATGCTCACGCCCGGTGACCGCGTCCAGCGAGTAAAACCATCCGATCTGGTCTCCGAACAGGAGCGAGTAGCTCTTCCCGTTGCGCACCGCCAGAATCGAGGAACGCACGGGCCCGTTGGCATCGTAGGTCCACCGGATACAGCCGGTTTTCGCATCCAGGGCGTAAATCGATCCGCCCGCGCTGCCGGTGAACAGATTGCCATCGATGATGGTCGGCTGCGCGAATGCCGTGGTGTCGCCGTCGTAGGCGAAAGCCCATTTCAGTTTTAAGTGCTGCACTCCATCGAGCGTGACTCCACCTGCCGGAAGACTTTGATAGCGGCTATTGCCAGGCGAGGGGCTCCAGCCGTTCCACTGCGGCGCCGGCGCCTTTCCCCTGGATTCCTGCGCGAAATGTACGGTGCGATCCGTGCAGTAAGCCGACGCGGGTGGCTTCGAAGGCGCGTCGTGCGTGCCCAGATACGACGCGACCGCCTCCCGTTCGGCAATAGTCATCGTGTAGGCGACGTTGCCCATCACGCCCCAGTTGAGCGTGCGCAGAATCCGGGCGGCGGGCATCCGGTGCAGAACTTCCACACGGGGTATGCGCGGATTATTCTGCTCGTGGCAGCCCGCGCAGCGCTGCTTGAAGACTTCTTCGCCGGAGGGCGCGCCGAGCAGCGGAATACCGGCGAGGGCGGCCAACAAATATACTCTGTACATGTATCGTTGCACCTTCATCGTAGCAGCCGCGATTCTGTTTCTGGCTCCCGCGCGCGCGCAGGACCCCCGCTGCGCCGATTCGGGCGATCTTCGCCTGATGAACGGCAAGATCATGACCATGGATCGGCAGAACTCCGTGGTTTCCGAAGTCATCATTCAGAACGGACGTATCACCGCGGTCGGGCGTAACGGAGATACGCGCACCAGTCCCTGCACGCGCACGATTAATCTGCGCGGCCGCACAGTGACCCCCGGCCTGATCGACAACCACAACCATATTGTCCTGCTGGGCATCCGGCCGGGGCACGATACGCGCCTGGAATCCGCTGCTTCCATTAAGGATGTTCAGGCTGCGATTGCGGCGCGCGCCAAGAACGTTCCCGCGGGCGAATTCATTACGGCCATGGGCGGCTGGAACCAGGTCCAGTTCGCGGAGAATCGCCTGCCTACTTCGGCCGAACTAGATGCCGCCGCGCCCAATCATCCGGTGATCCTTTACCAGGCCTTCACTGGACCGGCGGCGGTCAATTCGCGCGCGAAAGCATTCTTCAGCAGCAAAGGAGTGGCAGTGAACGACACCGGTACAATCGCGGCGAACGCGCCTTCCGTCGCCGCATTGAACGCCCTGCGATCCGTGCAGACGTTCGAGGATCAGAAACGCGGAACGCTCGATGCGATGGCGTACGCCGCCAGCTTCGGGCTGACCACCAACGTGGATATGGGAGCGTTCCTGCCGCCCGGCCTCCCCGACATCCAGGATTCCTTCACGTTCGACGGGCTCGCCACCGCCGATCCGTTCCGCATGTATGACGCGTTCCTGGCGCTGCATCGCGAAAACAAGATGACCACGCGTTTGCGCATCTTCTTCCTGAGCATGGATACGCGTCCGGACGTTCCGATGCTCAAGCAGCGCATGAACAACATCTTTCCCGGGCTGGGCGACGACATGATGAAAGTCTCCGGCATCGGCGAGTTTGCCACGCAGTGGCCTTTGTTCGGGCCCGCCACGCCGCCCGCCAACTACGAAACTGCGCTGAAGCTGATCGCCAAGGAAGGCTGGGCCTTCCAGCAGCACAGCCTTTCGCCCGCCGAGGATAAACTCACCGTCGAGACATTCGAAAAAGTGAACGCTGTGACGCCCATTAAAGATCTGCGCTGGTCCATCGCGCATGCCCCGCGCATCGACCGGGCCACGCTCGACCGGTTTAAGGCGATGGGCGCCGCGATGGCCGTGCATCCTTTCACCTACCTTGCGGGCGGGCCGGGCGCAGGGCCGCCCTTGCGCATGATTCTCGATAGCGGCATCCACGCCGGCGCCGGATCGGATTCGGCGCAGATCTCGACGCTCGATCCGTGGCTGATCATCTATTACATGGTCACGGGGAAGAATTCCTCCGGTGTGCTGATCAACGACAAGCAACAAGTGACGCGCCAGGAGGCTCTGCGCCTTTACACGGCCGACAACGGCTGGTTCCTGCGCGAGGAGAACCAGCTCGGGTCGATCGAGGTCGGAAAATTCGGCGACCTGGTCGCGCTCAGCGACGACTATTTCGATCCCGCGAAGGTTCCGGATGAGGCGATCAAGAAGCTGCATTCGGTGCTCACCGTGGTGGGCGGAAAAGTGGTTTACGATGGTCTAAATTTAAGGTGATCTGAAGTAAGCTATTCGAGCTTGAGCGGGCTAGCGCCCGCGCCGCCGAGCAGCAAGCCCGTGAACTCGCCCGCCGAATGCGCCACCGCGAGTCCGGCGATGAGCGGCAGGCACCGCAAATAGGGAACTCGCGGCTTACCGAAGAGGGGTAGCAGCACGGTTCGCAGAATCTCGAGCGGCAGAACGCTGCACACCAGCATGCGTCCGAGGCGCCGGGAAAGAGTCATGTTTTGCGCGCGCAGCCCGGTGGTGGATCGCCCGTTGTGAAAATGCGCGCGCGGCGTCCCCCAGAATCCCCAGGATTGAACGTGAGTTACCTGAATTCGCTCATCGAATCCAATCTTGCGCTGGAACCATAAATCCGCTTCCAGGGCGAGTTCGATCCGGCCTGGGGCGATCGGCGCGGCGGGCAGGGCGCAACGCTTGAACGAAATATTCGCGGCCGCCGGGACGCGGCCGATCCGCGATCGGTCGAGCGGCGGCACGAACGGCGCGAACGTGCAAAGAAAATTTGCCCAGTCCATCGCGCTGGTGGTCGATCCGTTCAGCACCGATCCCCCGATCGCGAGCGCATCCGGCTGTTCCCGGTGTGCTTCCAGAATCCGTGCGCACCAGTCCGCGGCCGGCCGGCAATGATCCTCGGTCCACGCAACAATCTCGCCTTGCGCGATTTCGGTGGACTTCGCGCGCAAATCGAAGATGGATGCACCAGGAACCACCAGGCAGCGCACGCCCTGAAGCGAATCCGGAAGCGGATCGGGCAGACCTGCGCCGGTCGAGTCTCCCACGAGAAGCTCAGCCCCGAGCGCGCGGCACTGCGGCGCAAGAACCTCGAGACACGCCCGCGCCGAGGGCCAGGGATGCGTCGTCGCGATGACCACGGACAAAGCGGGACGCGGCGGCCTGCTGCCTCCCGGTTGCTCCGGGGAATCTGGGTTATATTTCTGCACTGCTGGTGGCTAAGGGGGAAGCCCGCCTGCTCTTTGACTGGAAACCACCACTATACTCTCCCGACTATTCCTCGGCATCATCTGGCCATCCGCCCGCCGAAGCGAGTGCCAAACTGAGTCTGCTCGGTGGGAGTTTCGAGTCCGATGTGCCGTCTCGGTCTCTTTCTCTTTGACCGAGTGGCAGCATATGACTCCGATTAGCCAGAAACTGAATGGCCCCACCGGCGGCAGAATCCCGGTGAAGCCCAGCCCCCTTCCGGAGAGGCCAAGTCTCGATAAGGCACTGACGGGCATCCGAGGTCTGGATGAGATCACCGGCGGGGGACTTCCGCGAGGCCGTCCAACGCTGGTCTGCGGCGGAGCCGGATGCGGCAAAACCCTGCTGGGCGTCCAGTTTCTGGTCTGCGGCGCCGCAGATTACGATGAGCCGGGCGTATTCATAGCCTTCGAGGAAACCGAAAGCGACCTGGCTGCGAACGTCAGTTCGCTCGGCATGGACCTTCGCCGCCTGGTGGAGAGCAACAAGCTGCGGATCGATTCGGTCCGCGTGGAGCGAAGCGAAATAGCCGAAACCGGCGAGTACGATCTGGGAGGCCTATTCGCACGGTTGGGCGAGGCAATCGACTCGATTCAAGCGAAACGCGTGGTGCTGGACACCATCGAAGTGCTGTTTTCGGGGTTGACCAATCACGCCATCGTGCGGTCCGAACTGCGGCGCCTATTCCGGTGGCTGAAGGAAAAAGGCGTGACCGCGGTCGTCACCGGGGAGCGGGGGGAGAGCACGCTGACGCGATATGGCCTGGAAGAGTACATCGCGGACTGCGTCATTGTCCTGGAGCATCGAATTCACGACCGGATCGGAACGCGATTTCTGCGCGTAGCAAAATACCGCGGATCGCAGCATGGCACCAACGAATATCCGTTTCTGGTGGGGAGGGATGGTTTCAGCGTTCTTCCCATAACGTCGCTGAATTTGAATTATCAGGTCGAATCAAAGCGGGTTCCCACCGGCGTGGCGCGCTTGGACACCATGCTCGGCGGCCAGGGATACTATGTCGGCAGCAGCATCCTGATTTCGGGCGCGGCGGGATCGGGAAAAACCAGCTTGATCGCGGCCTATGTTCGAGCAGCCTGTGAGCGCGGCGAACGGTGTCTGTACTTTGCGTTTGAGGAGTCGCCCAGCCAGATTCTGCGCAACATGCGCTCCATCGGCTTGGACCTGGAGCCATTCGTCAGGCAAGGACTGCTGCAAATCAAGGCGACGCGCCCGACCAGCACCGGATTGGAAGCGCACCTGGTCCAGATCGAGGACCAGATTAACCGCTTTCAGCCATCGGCCGTGGCTTTGGATCCGGTGAGCAGCCTGCTCGCGGTGGGGGAAGCTCCCGAAGTCAAATCAGCCTTGACACGGCTTATCGATCTCCTTAAAGCGCGGGGAATTACCGCGATCAATACCAGCCTCACGCCTGGGGGCGAGGCTCCGGAGCAGTCAGAAGTGGGTATTTCTTCCCTGATGGATACCTGGATTCTGGTCCGCAACCTGGAGTCGGAAGGCGAGAGGAACCGCTGTCTCTACGTCCTCAAGTCACGCGGGATGGAGCACTCGAATCAGGTGCGGGAGTTCGTTCTCTCCCGGAAGGGCATCGATTTGCTTGATGTGTACGCCGGACAGGGGTTAGTGCTGACGGGAGCGGCTCGCGCCGCGCAGGAGCAGCGGGAACTTGCGGCAGAGGTGCTGCACGCGGAGGAAACAGAACTCAAGCGTGCTGAAATCGGAGCCAGGCGGGCGCAAACGGCGGCCCAGATCGAAGCGTTGCGCGGAGCCTTGGCTTCCGAAGACCGCGAACTCGAGCATCTGGGAAACGTCGCAGAAGCGCGGAAAAAAGCGATAACCGCAGGACGGGCCGATCTGGCCCGCCGGAGATCCGCGGATCGCGAGCCCGCGCCGGAGGCCGGAAATGTCCGCTGACGTGCAACCGGAGATTCAACCGGCATCAGCCGGCCCGGCTCCAGCCGAGGGCTACTGGGATCTGCGGTTGTACGTCGCGGGCCAGACACAGAACTGCAGGATCGCATTCGAAAACCTGAAGCGAATCTGCCAGCAGCATCTGGAGAACCAGTACCGCATCGAGGTCATTGACCTGCTGAAAAATCCGCAACTGGCGAAAGGCGACCAGATTCTGGCTGTTCCCACACTGGTGCGGAAATTACCGGAGCCCGTGCGCAAAATCATTGGTGATCTCTCCAATACCGAGCGGGTGCTGGTCGGGCTGGATATCCGTCCAAGGAGCGCTTGAATGCCTCGGGAAATCATCGAAGACTCCAGCCAGCGCTATGAGGAGTCGCTCAGATCTGGCCCGAACCGCCGGTTCGTCCTCCGGCTCTACGTGACGGGGGCCTCGCCGGCCTCTACCCGCGCGATCGCCAATCTCCGCGAGGTGTGTTCCAGGCACCTGGATGAACAGGTGGACCTGGAGGTGATCGATATCTTCCAGCAGCCGCACGTGGCCCAGGGCGATCAGATTATCGCGACGCCCACATTGATCAAGTTCCTGCCCGCGCCGATGCAGCGCTTCATAGGGGATCTGGCGGGCCTTGAAAACAAGCTCTTTGGTTTCGAAGTCCGTGCCCGGGACGTCCAGCCGCGAAAGTAATCCCCATGAGAGGCGAGCCGCGAACGCCGGTGCAGGAGGCGAAACCCGAAATCGATTTATCAGAAGTCGAACGCCTTCGTCAGCGGCTGGATGAGGCTGAAGAGACGCTGCGCGCCATCCGCACCGGCAAGGTGGACGCGGTGGTGGTTTCCGGGCCTGAGGGCGAGAAGGTTTTTGCGCTCAAGGGCGCCGAGCAGCCCTATCGTATTTTCGTCGAGGCGATGAATGAGGGAGCGGCCACTCTGTTGGCGAATGGCGCCATCGCCTACAGCAACGCTCGTTTTGCTCAGATAGTCGAGAAACCGTTGGAGCAGGTGACGGGCGCGCACTTTGAGGACTTCGTGGCGCCCGATTACCGTACGCGCTCCAGCGAGTTGCGGTCGCGCGCTTTGACGGACGGCTGCCGCGAGGAGATCCCGCTGCTGACCGGAAAGGGAAACCTGGTCTGGACGCGGCTCTCCCTGAGCCCCATCGCGATGGGCTCCAATAAAGGCATCTGCCTGGTTGCCGAGGACGTCACGGAGCGCAAGCGCGCCCAGGAAGCCCTCCAGAAGCTCACCGCGGAACTCGAAGAGCGGGTCCGAATACGAACCGCGGAACTGGAAAGCGCGAATCAGGAACTGGAATCTTTCTCCTATACGGTTTCGCACGATCTGCGCGCACCACTGCGCGCGATCTCAGGATTCTCCACGATTCTGGTGCAGGATTACGCGCCGAATCTCCCGGCGGAAGCCCAGCGAATGTTACGCAAGGTGGCCAGCAACGCGGAGCTTATGGGACGGCTGATCTCGGACCTGCTCGCATTCGCCCACCTGGGCCGGCAGCCGCTGACCATGAAGCCGGTCGATACAAACGAGCTGGTTCGAAAAGCGCTTTCCACGCTATCCGCCGAGCAGGAGAACCGCCGCGTGGAGATTCACACAGCCGATCTTCCGGCCTGTCATGGCGATCCGGCCCTGCTCCAGCAGGTGTTTGTGAACCTGCTTTCCAATGCTCTCAAGTATTCCCGGAAACGGGAAATCGCCCGCGTTGAGTTGGGTGCAGCCAAGGCCGGCGATTTGCCCAAAGGCATCCTGCCGGACAACATTGCGCCGCAGGCGGTCGTATACTACATCCGCGACAACGGCATCGGGTTCGACATGCAGTACGCGACCAAGCTATTCCGCGTGTTTGAGCGCTTACACTCCAGCGAAGAGTACGAAGGCACAGGCGTCGGTCTGGCGATTGTCCGCAGGATCATTGAACGGCATGGCGGGAGGGTCTGGGCCAATGCCGCGGTGGATCAGGGCGCGACGTTCTACTTCATGTTGCCTCCGCCCCCGCCCTGCGGCAAACTAAGCGAACCGGATCACAGCACCAAGTACGGTTCGATCTGAAACTTCCTGGATCGCCTCGCGCGTGCGCTCAATCGGATACGTCTTGGTGACCATCGACTTCATGTCGATCACGCCGTTCTCGATCAGCTTCACCCAGCGCGGGATATCGCGCAGCATATTCAGTCCGCCCTGCTGGCCGGAATAGAAATTGCGCCCGCGGTTCGAGAACGCCGCGGCGTTGAAGCTCACGTCGCCGCGCCACGCCACGCCCAGCATCACGATGTGCCCGCCGGCTCGGGTCATGTCAAAGGTTTGTTGCAGGGGCACGATTGCCGTCGGATCGGGTCCGGCCTCGACCTTGGGCGGGAACCAATCGCTGCCCACCGCATTGATCACGAAATCGGCGCCGTCGGGCACCCCGCGGCCGTTCGCGATACGGCCGCCTGCAAAGCGGCGATCCGTAACGCCCTTGCATAGATTGCGAACCTTGGCCACCAGTCCGTTGCCTTCCGCATTCGGATCGAGCACGGCGGTCGCCCCGACCTTCATAGCGATCTCCCGCCGGTAGCGGACCGGCTCGATCACGATCACCTGTCCGGCATTCTGGAGCTTCGCGGACTGGATCGCGCCCATGCCCACGGGCCCAGCTCCTTGCACGACCACGTTCCAACTAGGCTCGATCTGCACCAGGTTTCGCCCGGCCGCCAGCCCTGTACCGACCGTATCGCCGAGCAGCGTCAACTGTTCGGCCGGAAGATCGGTGAACACGGGGCAGCAGTACTCTTCGGGGACCACCATAATTTCGCTTAAGCCCCCTAAGCCGGCCTGTTCGAAGATCTGCGTTCCATCGGACATTTCGGCCAGCGGGTGCGCGGGCGCGGTATCCAGAAACTGGCACCAGTCGGCGCGGCCGTGCAGGCACTGATAACACTGGCCGCACTGGGGCGTCCCGGGCACCACCACGCGATCGCCCACCTGGACGCGCTTGACCAGCGATCCGACGGCTTCCACCACGCCCATGCCGGAGTGGTTCGGAATCGATGCTTGCGCCACATTGGCGGTGCTCAGCGCCCCGCCGACGATCGTGTAGCAGACCGCCGAGGCTTGCGAACGGACCACGACCTCGCGCGGCTGGATCGGCAGAAGCTTGAGTTCCTCTACGGACGCCCCGGTGCCGCGGCGAACAAACGCCTTGAAACGCCGGCCGGTCTGCGTGCCCGTGAGCTGCGCGGGAGCCTGTCCGGTGATCAGTTGCGGAGTGAAAGCGGCGCCACCCGCTGCTGCCGCCCGCTTCAGCATCTTGCGCCGCGAAAGTGGCATGGGAGAATCCTCCTGGCGCAGGATATCACGCAGACGGCGTATTTACCCGAGCTTCTGGATCAACTCGCTCGCCGGGATCGTCCAGCCGAAGTAGGATTCGACATTGAACAGCGTCGCCTCCTGCATCGCCGGCGGACCGGCGGCCATCACGGCGTCGGTAATCAAGATCGGCCAGTAGTCCAGCACGAAGGCATGCCGAAGTGTGGTTTCGACGCACACGTTGGTTGCGATGCCGGTGAAGAACAGGTAACGAATTCCGCGAGCCTTCAGCTCCGCATCGAGCCGCGTATGGGCGAAGCCGCTGTACCGGCTCTTGAGGACCACCAGGTCGCCGGGCCGCGGCGCGAGCTCGTCGACGATCGCGAAATCCCAGGTCCCTTCGATCAGCAGCTTGCCCTTAAGCTCGGGACGGCAGGCCATCAGGCGCAGCGCGAGCTCCTTGTGCCAGTTCGGCGCTGAGGGGCCGCCGCTGTTGCTGAGATCGGGCTTGAATCCCATTTGCAGGTAGACCACTGGGATTCCTGCCCGGCGCGCGGTCTCCAGCACCACCGCTGTGCGATCGATTACCGCCCGAGCGCCGGAAATGTCCACCCCGGCGATATCCAGCATCCCGCCTTTGCTGGCGAATGCGTTCTGCATGTCCACCACAACCACGGCGGAGGCGGACAGGTCGATTTCCACCGGCTCCGGCTGGGCGTTGAGCTTAAGCATTGTCCTTCCGATAATATACGGGCTTCCTTTGCTAGGAAACCGTAGAACCGTGTCAGGCGAGTTCCTAATTGCCGGGCAGGCGGGCTGAGTCTATTCTGTTGGAGGCCGCCCGAGTCAGCCTTTTTCTGCAACGACCGGCCATCGGAGGACTTGCCCTTGTATCGCCACACTCTCGCATTGCTTTCCGGAATCGCATTCACGTGCGCCCTGAGCGCGCAAAGTATTAGCGGCAGCGGAGGTACGTGCCAGGTCCTGCCGATGGACAACATCTGGAACACTCCAGTGGATCAGTTACCGGCGGCATCGAATTCTTCGACATACGTCAACACAATCGGCGCGAGTACCGGCGTTCACGCCGACTTCGGCTCGGGGCTGTGGAACGGCGGGCCGATCGGGATCCCGTTTATCACAGTGCCCGGAACGCAGACCAAGTATCCCGCCACGTTCACCTATGCCGATGAAAGCGATCCCGGCCCGTACGCGATTCCGCTGGACGCGCCGATTGAAGGCGGCAGTTCCAGCACCGGCGACCGCCACGCGATCTCCATCGATACAACCAACTGCATTTTGTATGAGCTCTATGCGGCGTATCCGCAGGCAGCAAGCTGGCAAGCCGGATCGGGAGCGATTTACAATCTTGGATCGAATGCGCTGCGCCCGGCGGGATGGACCTCGGCCGATGCAGCCGGATTGCCAATCTTCCCCGGCCTGGTGCGCTATGATGAAATTCTGGCCGGAGAGATCCGGCATGCGCTGCGCTTCACCGTCCCGCAAACCCGGCGAGCCTACGTCTGGCCCGCACGGCATTACGCTTCCAGCTTGACCGGCACGCAGTACCCGCCCATGGGCGCGCGCTTCCGGCTTCGCGCGAATTTTGACATCTCGGGATATTCGCCGGCGAATCAGATCATCCTCAAGGCTCTGAAGAAGTACGGCATGATGATCGCGGATAACGGCTCGGCCTGGTATCTTTCGGGCGCGCCGGATTCGCGCTGGAACAACGACGATCTCCACCTGCTCGGCGGCGTGCACGGGTCGGATTTTGAATTAGTAGATGTATCCGGTCTGATGATTTCGCCGGATTCCGGCCAAGCGGCCCAATCCGGAGCCGTCTCCGTTACCGTGACGCCGGCCAGCGCGACCGTGCAGATCAACAATACGCAGAAATTCCAGGCGACGGTGAACAACTCGTCAAATCAGGTGGTGACCTGGAGCGTAAACGGCGCAGGTGCGATCGATTCCACCGGCCTGTACACGGCGCCTTCCAGTGTTCCGTCCGGCGCGGTAACGATTGTCGCCACCAGCACGACAGTTCCGGCTGTGACCGGCGCCGCAACCGTAACAGTAGTCAATCCCCCGCCTCCGGTCAGCGTGACGATTTCGCCCACCAGCGCGACGGTCCGCGTGAATCGCACGCGAACGTTCACGGCCACTGTGCAAAATGCCACGGACACATCTGTCAAATGGGCCGTGAACGGCATCGTCGGCGGCAACGCCACCATCGGAACCGTCAGCAGCCTGGGAACGTACAAAGCGCCTTCGTCTGTTCCTCCGGGCGGCATCGTGCAGGTTTCGGCTATCAGCAACGCGGATTCCACGAAATCGGCGACTGCGCTGGTGACGATCTCCCGGCGTTGAATAGCGCCGGGGTCCTTACGAACGCGGCTGTGACGAGAGCGAGTAGCGCGAAATTCGGCGCTGTTCAGGAACGTGTCGCAATCGCAAATTCGCTCGCGGAAGCTGCGTCCTTGGGAACGGTACTTTTTAGCAGTGACTGACGATCATGCCCGTCGCATGCCCCTAGGATTCCTCCCGCTCCACCATGCTGGAGACCTCCGCTTTGCGAACGCCATAGACGCGCCGGATGACGCGGCAGATCTCGGCCGCTACGCGCTCGGGCGTTTCCTTGGGATCCAGGTCGAGTTCCACTTTCAAGTACAGATCCGTTCGTAACACTCTCCGATGATACGATGAGGGTAACTCCTGGCGTGAACATTCCTTGCAAAATCTGCGAAAAGAGGCGCGCGAAACGGCATTGTCCGGGCGTGCAGGGGGAGATTTGCCCGGCCTGCTGCGGAACGGAGCGCGAGAATACGGTCGATTGTCCGCTGGATTGCGAATACCTGCGCGAAGCCCGAGTGCATGACCGTCCCTTTCCAATCCGTGAAGAGGATGTCCCTAACAAGGACATTCGTGTCACCGAAGATTTCATCCGGAAGCAGGAGCACGTGGTGATGTGGCTGGGCCACTCCCTGGCCCGCGCCATGGAAACGCGCCGCTCGGTGGACGGCGACGCGCGCGAGGGCCTGGAGGCTCTGATCAAAACCTATCGCACCCTGGAATCGGGATTGATTTACGAAACGCGCCCGCAGAACCCGTACGCGGCCCAGATCCAGGAGGACCTGAAGCAGGCGGTCGAAGAGCTGCGGAAAATGCTCACGGAATCGGCCGGGATGCAGGTGCTGCGGGACGCCGACGTTCTGGGAGCACTGGTCTTTTTGCAGAGATTGGAGGTGCAGCACAACAACGGGCGGCGTCGCGGACGCGCGTTTCTCGATTTTCTGCGCACGTATTTTCCGGCGCGCGAGCGGCCGGCGGTAGTCGCGTCATGAGTACCGGGTATGTCGTCTTCGCGCACGGATCGAGCATCGAGTCCGCTAACGAGGCGGTTCGCGCAGTAGCGGCGGAAATGGCGCACCGCGGCGGTCTGGACACCGTGGAGGCGGCCTTTCTGGAAGGCGGGAAGCCAGATTTGGCCGGCGCTTTGGAAGCGATGGCAGGAAAAGTATCGCGAGTGGTGGTGGTTCCCTATTTCTTGACTTTGGGTCTGCATTTACAGCGCGATCTGCCCAGGTTGATCGAAAAGGTAAAAAATGCCCATCCCGGGCTCGCCATCCACGTGACGCCGCCTCTCGATCAGCATCCGGCCATGGTAGACGCGCTCCTCGACCGGGCGCGTCAAGCATCCAAATAGGCAGGGAAGCCGAAATAGGGAAGCCCAAAGATGGAAGCCCAAAGATGGAAGCAAGGCTGATCGAGTCGCGCGAAATCGCGCCGGGTGTCCGGCATTTCGGATTCGAAGCTGTGGACGTGGAGCGGCTGGATTTTGTTCCCGGCCAGTTTACATCGTTCACCGACCTGATCGAAGGCAAGAAAATCACGCGGGCCTACTCGCTGGCATCCGCGCCTTCGGGAACGAACCGGTTTGAGTTGTGCCTCAACCGCGTGGAAGAAGGGCATCTCTCTCCGCGCCTGTTCGACATGAAACCGGGCGATCGCATGGAGATGCGCCAGCCGCTGGGTCAATTCGTGCTGCGGCAGCCCCCGCGGGATTCTGTGTTTCTTGCTACCGGAACGGGTATTGCGCCGTTCCGGGCCATTCTTCAAGCGCACCTGAACGAATTCTCGCCGGCCTTCACCCTGTTATTCGGCGTGCGCTATGAATCGCACCTGCTCTATCGCGAGGAATTCGAAGCGATGGCCCGGCGGTATCCGCATTTCCATTTCTGGCCGACGTTGACGCGTCCGGATCCTGACTGGAAGGGCCGCCAGGGCCGGGTACAGGCGCACCTGGCGGAAGCGATCGGCGCGCGACGCGACCTGGACTTCTACCTGTGCGGTCTCAAGGAAATGGTGGATGACGTACGGGGCGCGCTGAAGGCGCAGGGGTTCGATCGCAAGCAAATCTTTTACGAGAAATACGACTGATGCGGCAGATCCTGCTTGTCCTGGGCGGCGTTTGCGTGTTCGGCGTGTCCGCGCTGGTAATGACCAAGCTGATGCCGGCGCCGCTGAAGGATTCCGATTATCTGGTGATCGGTTCGGTTGCCACGCTGCTGGCGTTGCTGGTGATGTTTTTGATCCTGATTTCGACGCGGATGAAGTCGGCGGATCTGTTCTTCAAAAAAAGGAAAAAGAAGTAGTCGTTCTTACTTAGCGCACCGGCCGCACTTCGACCTGTTTGTAAATGGCGCGAGTCTGATCGAGAGTGGGAAAACTCATGCCCGGCAGCGCGGCGGTGGCGGTGCCCGCGGCCACAGCCCAGCGGAGCGCGTCGGGAAACGATTTCTTTTTTTCCATGGCCCACGCGAACGCGGCGGCCAATGCGTCGCCTGCCCCGATGGGGCACAGGGCTTCGATACGCGGCGGGAGAGCTTCGAGAATTCCGTCGGGGGAGGCGGCCAGGGCGCCGCGGCTGCCGAGCGACAGGATTACGGATTCCGGTCCCATTTCGTGAATGCGCTTCACTGCTTCCAGCGATTGACTGCGGGTGATGATGGCGCGCCCCAACAGGCGCTCGGCTTCCTGTTGATTCGGAGAGATGACGGCCGGCTTGGCATCCAGCGCTTCCTGCAATGCTTCGCCGTCGGCGTCCAATAACGTTTGCGCAGAGTGTTTCTTGGCGAGTTCGATCACGTCGCGGTAGAAGTTCGTAGGAACGCCGGGCTGCGTGCTGCCGCAGATCATCAGCCAGCTCGCTTTTTTGACGCGCGCTTCCACCAGGTCGCGAACCGCGCGGACTTCTTTTTCTTCGAGCGGCGCGCCGATTTCGTTCAGCTTGATGGTGAGGCCCTGCTTGTCGGAAATGGTCAGGTTCGCGCGTCCTTCAGCGTGCACGCGGACCACTTCGAACGGGAATCCCATTTTGGCGAGATAGCCTTCCATGCGCTTGCCGGTCTCGCCTCCGGAGGTGAGCAGCGCGAGCGTTTTTCCGCCGAAGGCGTGGATCACCTGGGATGCGTTCACGCCGCGCCCGCCGGCGTCTTCGCGCCGCGCGAGAATATATCCGCGATCTTCGAATGCCAAACGGTCCGAAATGATCGTGCGATCGATGGCGGGATTAATGGTGAGCGTGAGAATCAAGCTAACATGGTAGCTCGAAGGTGCGTCATCATCCACACTTCACGGCGTATTTAGCGCTGATTTGTGTGTGTATTTTCTGGGGCACCACGTACCTTGGAATCCGAATCGCCCTGGAGTCCTTTTCTCCCGCGCTTCTGGTGAGCCTGCGCAACCTGATTTCGGGCGCAATTACACTCAGCGTGGCGGCGACCATCGGGGCGCGCCTGCCCCGCGGACGCGAGTTGTGGATCACCGCGGGTTACGGCCTGATGGTCATCGCAATGGGTAATGGCACGCTGGCCGTGGCCGAGCAGTGGATTCCGTCGGGGCTGGCTTCGCTGTTCGTGACCACCTCGCCGTTCTGGTTCGTTGGCATCGACGCGCTGCTGCCGGGCGGCCGGAAGCTGCACGCGCCGACTGTGCGCGGCCTACTGGTGGGCTTGGCAGGCGTGGCGATGCTAGTGGCGCCGTCGGCCTGGTCGGCGCTGACCGAGCGGAGCGTCGCTTCAGGTGCGGCCGTGGCGGCGTTCGTGATTCTGCAAATCAGCGGCGCGAGCTGGGCGTGGGGCTCGCTGCTCCAGCGAAACTTGCATTCGCGCGCGCATCCGTTCGTGATCGGCGGCGTGCAACAGCTCAGCACAGGACTCGTCATGCTGGTTCCCGGCGCTTTCGAATTGCCGTCCGCGCACTGGACGTTGCGCGGCATGGGAGCCATCGTGTATTTGGCGATCTTCGGGGGCATCGTCGGATACAGCTGCTACGCGCTGGCGCTCAGCAGGCTGCCGCCGGCGATCGCATCCATCTACACATACGTGAATCCGGTGGTGGCAGTATTCCTGGGCTGGTGGTTTTACCGCGAGCGGTTCGGCTGGCGTGAGGCCGGAGCGATGGCGGTGATCTTCGCGGGCGTCGCGATGGTCCGTCGGGCGGCTTCAGTGCCGGCTGAGGAACTTCGCGCCGACGGCGCCGCCGAGGGCCGTTAGCAGCGTGTAGGAAACGAACGCTTCGAGCAGCACGGCAGCCAGACTGGACGGAGTCCGCAGAAGGTCGATGCGGCGCGTGACTTCTTCCTGGGAAAGAGAGGACATCTTGGCCATTTGGTCGCGCATGCTCTGGACCAGGTCGGGCTGCGAGAGCATCACCACCACAATGGTCAGCAGCATGGTCAGGATCGCGAAGACGACGATGCCGGAGATCCAGCCCAGGCGCGCCCCGGCCATGACGGTCACGGGTTGGCCGGTCCGGCGGCGATAGAGATAGACGGCGAAGAATCCTCCGGCCACAGGGACCACTAGGGCGAGAGGACCGGCGAGAGCTGAGAGCAAGAATACGGGGACGGCGGTCGCCAGCGCGACGCGGACGGCCGTGGCATTTCGAAAGCTGATGGGAGGAGGCTCGATTACCGGCGGGGGAAGTGGCGGCGCCGGGACGACAGCCGGCTGCTCCATTTGCAGGTCTTCCTCCCGCTGCGGCTTGCCGCATTTGTGGCAAAACCGCGCGTCCGGCGGAAGCTGCGCGCCGCAACTACAGTGCTCAGGCACATTTTCAGTTTGCCACGTTAGGAACAGGGCCGGCAGGTTATGCTGTGGTGGTGGGAACGCCTATAACCCTGCTGGTGCTCGCCGATCCGAAGGCTTCGTGGCTGAAATTGTTGAACAGTGTCGGTCCTGAGGTGCATGTGATCGTGAGCAACGATGCGGCGCGTGTTCGGGAGTGCGCTCCGCAGGCCGACGTGATCGTGAATGGTACTGCGAATCCGCCGCTGTTGAGCGCCGCCGTGCCGCCCGCGCGGAAAGCCCGCTGGATCCACTCTTTGTGGACCGGTGTGGATAACGTTCTTTGTCCCGAAATCATGGCGAGTCCCCTGCCGCTCACGAATGGCCGCGGCGTTTTTCGAAGGCCGCTGGCCGAGTGGACCATCGGTGCGATGCTGCACTTCGCCTACCGCATGCGCCGCATGATCCGGCAGCAGCAGGCGGGAGTTTGGGAAGCCTTCACGACCGAGGAGATTCAGGGGAAGACGCTGGGAATCGTGGGATTCGGCGGGATCGGTCGAACGGCCGCGGAACTGGCCCGGCCATTCGGGATGCGGATCGCTGCACTGCGCCGCCGGCCGGAGCTGTTCGACAAAGATCCTCTCATTGACCGGAGTTTCGCGCCGGGACAGATTGACGAATTGATGTCCGCAAGCGATTATGTGCTCCTGGCAACGCCGCTCACCAACGAAACTCGCGGGATGATTGGCGAAGCCCAGATCGCTGCGATGAAACCGACGGGAGTGCTGATCAACGTCGGACGTGGCGCGGTGGCCGACGAGGCCGCGCTGATCCGGGCTCTCGAAAACGACAAGATCCGCGGGGCTGCGCTGGATGTTTTCGCCGTGGAACCTCTTCCGGCAGGGCATCCTTTCTACAAGCTCGAGAACGTGCTGCTCTCGCCCCACACCGCGGATCACGTGCAGGATTTCATCCATCTGGCGGTCGCGTGTTTTCTCGAAAATTTGCGGCGCTTCCGGGCGAATGAGCCCCTTCTGAACGTGGTGGACAAGCATGCCGGCTATTGAAACCGTGCGATCCGAAGTTACTTTCGAAGATATCCGCCAAGCCGCTGAGCGAATCCAGCCGATCGTCAAGCGGACTCCCGTAATGCATTCCCGCGGCTTCGATGCGGAAGCCGGGATGACTGCATTCTTCAAATGCGAAAACTTCCAGACCGGTGGCGCGTTCAAGATCCGGGGCGCGTCGAATTTCATCTACTCGATTCCGAAAGCAGACCTGCCGAACGGAGTGGTCGCGTTTTCCTCGGGGAACCACGCTCAGGCGGTGGCGATCGCCGCGCGCAGCGTCGGAATTCCGGCCACGCTGGTGATGCCAACTGACGCTCCTCGTTCCAAGCTGGAAGCGACGCGCGCACAGGGCGCGAAAATCGTCGAATACGACCGCTTTCGCGACGATCGCGCGGCCATCGGAGCGCGCATCGCAGCCGAAACCGGCGCCACGCTGGTGCCGCCCTTCGATCATCCGTGGATCATCGCGGGACAGGGCACAGCAGCGCTGGAGCTGATGGAGGAAGTCCGCGACCTGGATGCGCTGGTCGTGCCGATCGGGGGCGGCGGGCTGATGTCGGGTTGCTCGATCGCCGCGAAACACCTGCGGCCGCGGATTCGCGTAGTCGGCGTGGAGCCGGAAAACGGAAATGACGCCTTTCTTTCGCTGGAGGCGGGAACGCGGATTGAAATTCCACCGCCGGATACGATCGCGGACGGGCTGCGCACGCCTGTTCCGGGCGCGATCACGTTCCCGATTCTGCAACGGAACGTCGAGCGCGTGGCGCTGGTGAGCGATGACGAGATCCGGGCGGCGGTGAAGTTTCTGCTCACCCGTATGAAAATTCTGGTCGAGCCGAGCGGAGCGGTGGGCGCCGCGGCTGCCTTGTTCGGTAAATTGCCGCCGGGATTGGGGCGGGTAGGGATCGTGCTCTCGGGCGGAAATGTAGATTTCGAGTTGCTCGGGGAGTTTTAGCCGAGCCACAGGCTGAATGCCATGCCGAATGCCTGTGCCGCAACTGCGTTTGTTATACTAGGGAAGTCGATAGCGACCCCAGCGGGAGAAGCGCCTGCGCCCGGTGCGTTGTGCGCGCGCTACAAGAACCAATATGCCGAAACGGACATTTCAACCCAACAATCGCAAGCGCGCCAAGACGCACGGATTTCGCGAGCGCATGAAGACGAAAGACGGACGGGCCGTGCTGTCGCGCCGCCGGGCCCGCGGCCGCCACAAGCTGACCGTGAGCGACGAGAAGGCCGTCCGCTACGCCAAGGCCAGTTGATCCGGCGCTTCCGGCGCTGCGCTCCGCTGAGTTCCGCAAAGTCTATGACCATGGCACGCGCGTTTCCGGCCCGTTGTTCGCGGCCTTCTGTCTGGCGCGTCCCGAGGGCGGCAAATCAGGTCCGCGATTGGGCCTCACTGTTCCGCGCGCGATCGGCGGAAGCGTTATCCGGAACCGGATTAAGCGCCGCGTGCGCGAAGCGTTCCGGTTGCATCGCGGCGAACTCGATTCGAACTGGGACATCGTGCTCAATCCTCGCCGTGCGGCCCTCACGGCGCCATTCACGGAACTCGAGCAGGGTATCAGGAGAGTGATCCGGCAATGCAAAGGCTTGTGAGTTGGCTGGCCATCGGCTTGCTGCGGATCTACAAGCTGGTTCTCTCGCCGCTGCTGCCCTCGGCGTGCCGCTTTTATCCGACCTGTTCGGACTACATGCGACAAGCCATTGAGAAGCACGGGATCATAAGAGGCTTCAGCATGGGCGTGCGCCGCTTGTCCCGCTGCCACCCGTTCCATGAGGGAGGTTTCGACCCGGTCCGCTAGGCCGGAAGCGGCCCTTCCCAAACACTTCCATGCAAAACAAAGACCTGACGATGGAGACCCGGCTGCTGCTGGCATTTCTGCTGGTGGGGATCGTCCTGGTGGCTTGGAATTATATTTACAAGCCGCCGGAGCCTCCGGTGACCGCGCCGGCAAAATCGACGCAGCCGGCATCGCAACCCAGCGCAGAAGCGCCCAAGCCCGCGCCAACACCGCCTCCAGTCCAGGCCGCCGAGATGCCCGGCCAAGTCCATGCCAGCCAGGCCGAAGAGCTTACTATTGAGACCGACTTCTATCGCGTCCGTTTTTCGAATCAGGGCGCCGTGGTTCGGAGCTGGATTCTCAAGCAGTATAAGGATGGCCACGGGCAGCCTCTGGAACTTGTAAACGACAAGGCTTTATCGAAGGTCACCGCGCCGTTTGCAGTGGCGTTCCGCAATCAGAACCCGACCAGCGATCCCAACAGCGGACTCTTTCAGATCCAGCCATCCGCAGATGGCCTGGGAGTGACGTTCGAATATTCCGATGGCCGGACCGCCACAAGAAAAACCTTCCAGTTCATGCCCAAGAGCTACCTGGTGCAGATCACTTCCCAAGTGGTCAGCAACGGGGTGCTGATTCCGCACGAGCTGACTTGGCGGGGAGGCTTCGGCGATCAGAGCGTGGTGAATCCGGCCAGCGTCGAAGACACCGTCTACTACGACGAGCCGAATTCCAAACTGGTGCAGAACGGCGTGAAAACGGCCGACAAAGGGCCGGTCACGAACAGCGGTCAATATACATTTGCCGGAGTCGAAGACAGCTACTTCGCGTCTGTGTACCTGCCGTCGTCCGGCAACGGATTGGAGCTGACCACCTACTCGGACTCGGTTCCGAATCAAGCCGGCACGGATGAGAAGAGAGTCGGCGCGGGAATCGGCGGATCCGGCCTGAATTCGTTCAACGCGTTCGTCGGGCCCAAGGACGACGACATTCTGAAATCGGTGAACCCAAAGCTGAGTCAATTGATCGACTGGGGGCGATGGTTCGGGTTCATCGCGAAGCCTTTGTTCCTGGTGCTGACCTGGACAGCGAAGAATGTCACCAGAGAAAACTTCGGTTGGGCGATTATCGTGGTGACCGTCACCATCAATATGGTGCTGTTCCCGCTGCGCTTTTCGAGCATGAAGTCGTCCAAGAAGATGCAGGCGTTGCAGCCGCAGATCAAGGCGATCAACGACAAGTACAAGGATCTGCCGATGCGCGACCCGCGCAAGCAGGAGCAGCAGGCAGAGATGATGGAGCTGTACAAGAAACACGGCGTGAATCCTGTGGGCGGATGCGTGCCGATGTTGATCCAGCTCCCGTTTTTGTACGGCTTCTATACCGTGCTGCGCGTAGCAATCGAGATGCGCGGGGCGAGCTGGCTGTGGGTGCACGATCTTTCGCAGCCGGAAACCCTGCCCATCCGCGTGCTGCCGGTCCTGATGGTCGCCACGCAGTTCATACAGCAGAAGATGACTCCCAGCCCGGGCATGGATCCGGCGCAGCAGAAGATGATGCTCTTCATGCCGCTGGTGTTGGGCTACATATTTTACTATCTGTCGGCCGGGTTGGTACTATACTACATGACCGGCGGTCTAGTGGGAATCGCGCAGCAGTGGCTGCTGAACCGGGGAACGCCTCCGCCAGCGATACCCGCGCCGACCCCACCAGCGAAAAAGAAGAGATAGGACCAGAAACGTGTCGAAGAAGTTTACGCTTGCGGATTCCGAACAGCGCATCCGGAAATTTTTGGACATGGCGATCGAGCGCGCCGGATTCGATCTAGACTACACGATCGGCACAGGCGAGAACCTGCATCCCGATTTCGAGAACCCGGATATCGTGGTGCGCTTTACAGGTCCCGATGTGGATCTGCTGCTCGCGAACAAAGCCGAACTGCTTCTGGCTCTGGAACAACTGACCGGCGAGGCTCTGCGGATGGCGCCCGAGGAACACTCGCTGCTGTGCTTCGATGCGAACGATCATCGCATGCTGCGCATTCAGGAACTGCGGATGAGCGCGCAGGCGGCGGCCGAGCGCGTCAAGAAATCCCGAATGCCGTTCCACTTCAGCCCGATGAACAGCCGGGAGCGGCGCATTCTTCACCTGGCGCTGCGCGACGAAACCGAGGTGCGCAGCGAGAGCGTGGGCGAGGGTCCGATTCGCCAGGTGGTGGTGGTTCCCGCCGACCTGAAGGTTTTGCCCGAGCCGATCCGTCCTCCACGGCCGCGTCCTGAGGAGGATAGTGTCCGCGGGCGAAGGCCGTTCGGCGGAGGACGCGACAGGCGAGGCGGTCCGCGCGGCGGTCCGGGACGCGGCGGCGATCGTGGCCGCGGGCGACCTTTTAGATAGATCGCGCAAAACGGAGCGCGGCGCAATCGGTTCTGCTGCTTGAGGAGTGCGCCGCGCCTTTTGCGCTCACACTTACTTAAGAATTTTGCGCACTGGCGATACCATTGCGGCGGTCTCCACGCCTGCCGGCCGTGGCGGGATCGGCGTGCTGCGGATTTCCGGGCCCGCTGCGCGCGCCATCGCCGAACGGGTCCTGCGAGCTGGCACGCCGTTCGAGTGGAAATCATGGTGCGCCACGCTGGCTGAACTCGTTGATGTGGACGGGAACACGGTCGATCAGGCTGTCGCGACGTATTTTGCCGCGCCGCGTTCTTACACCGCGGAAGATGTCATCGAGATCGCGTGTCACGGATCGCCCGTGGTTCTGCGCTTCGCGCTGGAGCGGCTGTGCCAGGAGGGCGCGCGGTTGGCCGAACCGGGCGAGTTCACGCTGCGAGCGTATATCAACGGCCGCATCGATTTGCCGCAAGCAGAAGCAATTCGGGATCTGATCGAAGCAACCACGCTGTACCAGGCGCGCGTTGCCGCGCAGCAGGCGGAAGGATCGGTATCGCGGCGGCTGAAACCCGTCAAGGAGCGTTTGCTCGAGTTGATCGCGCTGCTCGAAGCGGGCATCGATTTCGCCGAAGATGACATCAGCGTCGCTTCAACCGAAGAGATCCTGCGGCGGCTCGATCCCGTTTCCGAATCGGTTTCCGCGCTGGCCGCGAGCTTCGCGTACGGGAAACTCGTGCATGAGGGATTCACACTGGCGATCGTCGGGCTTCCGAATGTCGGCAAGAGCAGCCTGTTCAACCGGTTGCTGGAGCAAGACCGAGCTATCGTGACCGCGATCCCGGGTACTACCCGCGACGTGGTTTCCGAGACAGCATCGCTTGCGGGTATTCCCGTGAAGCTGCTGGATACGGCCGGAATTCGGCATGGGCAGGACGTGGTCGAGTCGCTGGGTATCGAGCGCAGTTATCAGGCGATGGCCGACGCGGACCTCACGCTGGTGGTCCTGGATTCATCGCAGGCGCTGAGTCCGGAAGACGAGGCATTGATCGAACGCGCGCGCGGATCCGGCAAATTCCTGATCGCCGCAAACAAATCGGATCTGCTGCCGCGAGCGCAGTGTGACGGCGCTCTCGCGGTTTCGGCCATCACCGGCGCAGGAATCGAGGAACTGCGCAGCGCGATTGTCGATGCCATCGCGCCGCGCGGACGTCTGGAGCAGGAAGGCGGATTCATCACCAGCCTGCGGCATGAGCAGCTTTTACGCGAATCCGCGGAAGCTCTGGCGCAAGCGCGGACTGCCGCAAGCGTCGGGATTCCGCATGAGATGCTGCTGCTGGATCTTTATGCCGCTTTGCGCCCGATCGATGCGATCACGGGAGCGACGACCGCCGACGATATCCTGAACCGGATTTTTTCGACGTTCTGTATCGGGAAGTAAGGGTCACTGCGCGGCCACGTACAGGCTCACCATATCGGTAAAACCGTCGAGCGTCTGCACGGCCAGTCCGCGCAGCCCCGGCGCAACCCCGGGAATTTTGCAGTTGACGACGTAGACGCTGCCCAGAGTCGGGGTCAGCCCGGCGAAGTTGATATCGACGCAAGGGACACCTTCCACGTAGACTGCAAAGGGTCCGTTGACCCACGCGTTGGCTTTGGACAGCGGACTGATCGGCGCCGGGTCGCCTTCCTTCACCGCAGGTGTGACCGCTCCCAGACCGGTCAGATAGATGGTCACATACTCGCCGACTTTGGCGGGATTGGATTGTTCGACTTTGGCGGCCGTCAGCGCGTGCGCCACGATTCCTTCGCCCAGTCCATTCGAGGTCCAGCTATAGACGCCCGGCGCCGTTGGAGCGAGTGGTACATCCACGGAATTGGATTTTGTGCCGGTAAACGTGACCTGCACCGTGGCTGTCGATCCTGTGACGGAGTACGGAACCACAGCGCTGATCAGAGTCTCGGAGACGAGGTAGATGGGAGCCGGAATGCCGTTGATGGTCACCTGGACACCCGCGAGTGTCGTCTGATACGGAGGCGGGCTGGTCACGGGCTGCGATCCGTGTAATTGGAATCCATTGCCGAAGATCGCGACGAATCCGCCGGGGCTCAACGGATATCCGAGCGCGAAATTCGCCGCGTTGAGCACGCGCTGCGGATCGACAAAGACGCCTGATCCAGATTGCGGCGGCATGCGCGCCCCGAAGTACAGCTCGTAACTGTTCGAGCTTTGAACGTCGACGCCACTGGTGGAAAACATTTGGGATGTCGATGCCACGTCCACGTGTCCCGCCGTGGATTGATAGACGCCGGATCCGTCCGCGCCCAGAGCGTAGGTCAGGAGCACCGAGGCGTCGAACAACCCATCCGATTGCCGCGTCCGGCGAGCCCAGACGGCTCCGGAACTGGTGACGTTCACGCCAGCCGAGACGGCCGCTAGCCGGGATCGGTCCGCGTCAAAGCGCATGCCGGCGGCGTAATAGAAACCGTTCCAGCTCGCATTCGTGGCGCCGCCCGCGAAGGCTTTTACGCCCACGATCATTCCGTGGCCGCCGGCTTGGGTCGAACCTCCGATGAAATAGCTCCCGTCTTGCGCGATGTAAATGTCCTTGTTTCCTGCGATCAACTGCGTAGTCGTATCTTTTCCGGAGGCGAGCGGAAAGCTGAGCGTTCCCGCATTCGCCGAGACCAGGTAGGTGATCGGCGACACAGTCTGGTTCGTGAGCGTGCTCCCCAGATTCCTGGCCTGACCGGTGACGGCCGTTTCGGCGAATCCTCCCGCTCCATTCGCAGTGAGCTTGAAATTCGTGTTGCGGATGTTGGCGGTTCCGCCATTCGGAAATTCCAGGCTCGAAACCCAGTACGGTCCGCTGAGTGTGCCCAGTGTGACCGGAGTGGAGGGAACTGGAATCGCCAGAAACAAGTCGAAGACGCCCGTGCCGGCTTCGGTGGAAGAGCCGACCAGCGCTCCGACTCCCAGCCGGGCATTCACCGTTGCGCCCGAACGCAGGGGGTTCGAAATTGTCGTGAAGCCGCCCGCCTTCACCGAGTAAGTTCCCGATCCGGTAAGCGCGGCGGGAGCCGCCGTGCCGATTAACTGCTGGCCGTTCATCGTGAAATTGCCGTTGCCGTCAAACGTGAGCGTTCCAAAGCCCGAGCGCGTGTCCGTGACATTGGCGCCGGTGGCATCGGTGACCAGCAAGACCTGGCGGAAATAATATGGCCCGTTCAGGGAGGCGTTGCTGGAAACCTGTGCGGCGGCGATGCCGGCCAGAGCCATCATCGCAATCAAGTATCGTGGAAACATACGTTAGGCTACCTTCGGTTGAACCCGCCCGGAGCAAAAGAGTCTCGTGCGAGAAGAACTATTCCAGATGATTCGTCTGGCCGGGCCCTTAGTACTGGCCGAGCTGGGCTGGATGGCCATGGGCGTGGTGGACACGATGTTCGTTGGGCGCGTGGGAGCCGAGGCGATTGGGGCAGTAGGGCTGGGGACAATGGTTTTCTATGGTATCGCAGTCTGTTCCTCAGGCTTGCTCTTCGGGTTGGACACATTCGTGGCGCAGGCGTTCGGCGCGGGGGATCGTGACGAGTGCCGGCGGTGGCTGGTCGCGGGGATGTGGCTCGCCGTTGCGCTGATTCCCGGAGTCATGGGTGGCGTCTGGCTCGTGGAGCAAATTCTGCCCCGGTTTGGAGTCGACGCAGGCGTGCTGAACGCCACCCGGCCCTACCTTGGCGCTCTGATGTGGAGCGCGCCTCCTTTAATGATCTACTTCGCGCTACGGCGCTATCTTCAAGCGCTGCATATCGCGCGGCCCGTAATGGTCACGCTGTTGACTGCGAACCTGGTAAACCTGGCTGGAAACTGGTTGCTGGTTTTGGGGAACTTGGGCGCGCCGAAGCTGGGCGCTGAAGGAGCCGGCTGGGCGACTTGCGCTTCGCGCGTCTACATGATGGCGGTGATGGCGTTCGTGCTGTGCAAGCTGGATCCGGAAATTGTGCGATTCTCCTGGAAAGCAGATGGGAAGAGAATGTGGTCGTTGGTGAAATTGGGGGCTCCGGCAGCGGGACAGATGGCGGTGGAGATCGGGGTATTCGCCACCGTAACCGTGCTGGTAAGCAGGTTGACGGCGACGGCCCTGGCGGGACATCAGATCGCGCTGACAACGGTAAGTACGACGTTCATGATGCCGCTCGGAATCAGTTCCGCGGCGGCGGTGCGCGTGGGATTCGCTGTGGGACGGGAGGATCGCCACGCTGCGGCTCGTGCGGGGTGGACTGCGGTCGGGTTGGGCTCGAGTCTTATGTCGGCTGCGGCGCTTGCCTTGATCCTGATTCCGGAGTGGATCGCGCGCCTCTTCACGCCGGATGCAGAAGTGATGGCGACGGCCGCGACGATCCTGCGGGTGGCGGCGTTTTTTCAATTGTTCGATGGCTTGCAGATTGTGGTGACGGGATCGCTACGCGGGGCGGGCGACACGCGCACGCCGATGATCTGTCATTTCATTGGGTACTGGATTCTGGGGCTGCCGCTCGGAGCGATGCTGTGCTTCGGCCGCGGCTGGGGCGCGCCGGGACTATGGGTCGGACTCTCGGCCGGGCTGATCGCGATCGGGCTGGCTCTGATCTTGTTTTGGTGGCGCACGGCGCGGACGTGGTCGCACCGGGTGGAGGCGGCCGGCAATAGCGATTGAAAATGTCCGCGTGATAAAATGTGAGAGCCTCGTAAGACCACTCCCGGCCAGGTAGCTCAGTTGGTAGAGCGCAGCCCTGAAAAGGCTGGCGTCGGCGGTTCGATTCCGTCCCTGGCCACCTCATTCTAAAGGACTTCTTCGTAGCCAGAAACATCGGTTTTTAGTCGCGGGAACAATACGGGAACATCCAAAACCGTTCCC
>JBAIXM010000129.1:0-1901 GCA_037916615.1 Bryobacterales bacterium | reverse complement strand
CTGAGTGTTCGTAATCCATCAATTGCATGAGTGAGAGTCCTCAAACGTTTTGGGGGAGCTGGCAGGAGCGGGTCCGCGCCCTTCGTAATATCCCTCCGCTGCTCGGCATCGTCTGGAATGCCGGCCGCGCAGTCGTCGGTGGTGGAATGCTTTGCCGCATTCTCGCCGCGCTGGTTCCGATTTCGATGCTGGCGGTGTCGAGACGGATTTTCGACGCCATTCAGGCCCACTTCGCCGGACGGCCCTTGCCTCCGAACTTCTGGTATCTGGTCGCGGCGGAGTTCGGCCTGGCTGCGTTGGGCTCCATCCTCGGCCGCACGATCGGGTATTTCGATGCGCTGCTCGCCGATCGCTTCACTCGCTACGTCAGCATCCGCGTGATGCAGCACGCCTCACGGCTCGATCTCGCCTCGTACGAGGACCCGGTCTTCTACGACAAGCTGGAACGCGCGCGCGTGCAGGCCACCGACCGCATCGCCATGATCCAGGCACTCGGCACGGTCGTGCAACAGATCATCGCCGCCGGCAGTCTCGCGGCCGGTGTCCTGTGGTTCTCGCCGTGGCTGCTGGCCGTGCTCGTGATCGCTGTGGTTCCCGCCTTCCTCGGCGAGAGCCATTTCGCATTCTTGGGATACGCGCAGAACATCCGGCAGACGCCCGTGCGCCGTCAGCTCGATTACCTGCGGACCCTCGGCGCCAGCAAGGAATCAGCAAAAGAACTCAAGCTCTTCGGCCTGAGCGGATTTCTCTCCGGCGAATACGAGCGCCTCTCCAATCAGATTTATGAAGAAAATGTCAGGCTTGCCCGACGCCGGCTGTGGGCCGGCGGCTTTCTGTCTCTCATCAGCACGGCCGCATACTATGGCGCGTACGCGTACGTGATTTTTCGAACCGTGGCCGGGGCCTTGACTTGGGGGCAACTCACGTTTCTGGCCGGGGCCATTGCCGGCGCAAGCACAAATATTCAGAGTATTTTTTCCACCATTTCCAGCATTGCGGACCAATCGCTGTTCCTCACCGACCTCGTGGAATTCCTCCGTGTCGGGCCGAAAATCCAGTCGAAACCGAACGCTCTTCCGGCGCCACGCCCTATCCGGGATGGCGTCGTCTTCGACCGCGTCACGTTCTCTTATCCCGGCAGCACGCGCGCCGTGCTCGACCGTCTGAACCTGCGGATCGACGCGGGCGAGCGCATCGCCCTGATCGGTGAAAACGGTCAAGGCAAGACCACCATCGTGAAACTGCTGACGCGACTGTACGATCCCACCGAAGGCCGGATCCTGCTGGACGGCGTCGACCTGCGCGACTACGACATGGACGATCTGCACCGCGAGATCGGCGTGATTTTTCAGGATTTCGTGCGCTATGAAATGACGGCCCGGCAGAACATCGCCACCGGCCGCCTGGACCGTGCGGAGGATGACGCGATCCGCCACGCCGCGCGTAAGAGTCTGGCGCATGAAGTGGTGGCCCGGCTTCCCCGCGAGTACGATCAGCTGCTCGGCCGGCGCTTCGAAGGAGGCGTGGACCTTTCGGGCGGCGAATGGCAGAAACTGGCCCTGGCCCGCGCCTACCTGCGCGACGCGCAAATTCTGATTCTCGACGAACCCACCGCTTCGCTCGATGCGCGCTCGGAATACGAGGTTTTCCAGCGCTTCGCGGAGTTGACGGAGGGCAAGATCGCTTTACTGATTTCGCATCGATTTTCCACGGTTCGCATGGCCGACCGCATTCTCGTGGTCGACCAGGGGCGCCTGGTCGAGGACGGCTCCCATCAACAGCTGGTCGCCGCCGGCCGCCGGTACGCCCGACTGTTCCGGCTGCAGGCACAGGGCTATGTCGCCTAAGGTGTAGAGCGCTGTTCCGTCGGGTTGGTTGACATCGGTGGCGGGCTGCGGCTG
>JBAIXM010000128.1:0-23753 GCA_037916615.1 Bryobacterales bacterium | reverse complement strand
GGGTGATCCTCGGCGGCAAGGACAAAAACAGCGATTATCGTCCGCTGGCCGCGGCGATGAAAGAAAAAGCGCGCGAAGTCTTGTTAATCGGAGCGGCGGCCGATAAAATTGAGAATCATCTGCACGGAGAAGTATCCACGGTGAAGTGCGGCACGCTCGAATCCGCGGTGCGCCATGCCCGCGCATCTGCTCGTCCCGGAGACACCGTCCTGCTGGCCCCGGCCTGCGCCAGCTTCGACCAATTCCAAAACTTCGAGCACCGCGGGCGCGAATTCAAGCGCCTGGTAGCCGAACTCGGCAGGAACTGATGGCGAGACTCAAAACGGATTGGATCCTTTTCCTCACGATTCTGGCCATGGTCGCCTTCGGGCTGGTCATGGTTTATAGCGCCTCGAGCGCCGTCGCCGAGCTACGCAATGGGGTCGCTCCTTATTATTTCGCTGTGCGCCAGTTGGGCTGGGCCGTGATGTCCTTCTTCGTCCTGATGTACTTCAAGCGGATGGATTACAGGCGGCTGAACACGCCGGCGTGGGCCTTTTCCGGACTCGGAATCGTATTGGGTTTGCTGGTCATGGTGTATTTTTTCGGAACGCGGCACCGGTGGTTCCGTTTCGCGGGTCTCGGATCGTTCCAACCGTCCGAGTTCGCCAAGCCCGCGCTGATCGTCTTCCTGGCTTATTTCCTGGACCGGCGCGCGCGCGTGATCAATGACCGCCGCACGCTCCAGCAGGCTTTCGTGGCGGTCGCGATGCTTGCGGGCGTGGTGGTTGTGGCCGATCTGGGCACGGCGCTGGTTCCGGTGATCACGGCGGTGATCGTGTTTTGGGTTGCGGGCCTCGAAAAGAAGTATATGATCCGTGCCGGCCTGATTGGAGCCGTCCTGTGCCTGATCGCCGTGATTTCGAGCCCTTATCGCCTGCAGCGTGTGATCGGTTATGTGGATCCCGACTACACCAAAATCGAGCGAATCGATACCAGCGGACGGCTGCGAGCCTGGATCTTGCGCTCGACGACGGTCCGTGACACCACGTATCAGCCACGCCAATCGAAAATTGCGGTGGGCACCGGCGGCGTCCTGGGCGTCGGATTGACGCAGGGGAAACAAAAGCTGATGTTCCTACCCGAAGCGGACAGCGATTTCATTTACGCCACTATCGGCGAGGAGCTGGGTCTTTGGGGAAGCACGGCGGTGCTCTCCGGGTTCCTGGTGATTCTGTGGCGCGGCGCCCGCCTGTTCCTGCTGGCGCGCGACGATTTCGGAAAATACCTTGCCTTGGGAGTGACCGTGGCCATCGTTGTCCAGGCCTTCATCAATATCAGCGTGGTGCTCGACATGGGACCGACCAAAGGATTTCCGCTGCCGATGATCAGCCTGGGCGGCAGCTCTCTATTAAGCACACTGATCTGTCTGGGGATGCTATTAAGCGTCAGTGAACATGAGGGATGAGCGAGCTAAAACAACCTGCCGCTTTCGTCATGGCGGGCGGAGGAACAGGCGGGCATGTGATGCCGGCCCTGGCAGTGGCTCGCGAGCTCCGCGCGCGCGGGCATGCGGTGCGCTTCATCGGAACGCGGCGGGGCTTGGAAGCAAAGCTGGCGCCTGCCGAAAGTTTTCCGATCGAGTGGATCGAGATCGGAGGCTTGAACCGCGTTGGATTCCGCAAGATGCTGGTCACGCTGGCCGAACTGCCGTTCAGTATCTGGGCGGCCGCTCGCATGCTCGGCCGCGAACGTCCGGCTGCGGTGTTCTCCACCGGAGGATTTGTCGCGGGGCCGGTTTTGCTGGGGGCGCTGTGGAAACGCATTCCAATCGTCATCATGGAGCCGAACGCGATTCCGGGATTCACGCATCGCAAACTGGCGCATTTCGTATCGCGAGCGCTGGTGAGTTTTCCGGAAACCGCACGGTGGTTCCCGCCCGCAGTCACCGAGGTGACCGGAATGCCCGTGCGCGACGAGTTCTTCGCGATCCCTCCCAAGCCGCGAGGATCGAGGCTGGCCGTGCTGATTACCGGGGGAAGCCAGGGATCGCGGACGCTGAACCGCGCCGCGCAGGAAAGCTGGCCGCTTTGGGAGAAGAGCGCCGTGCGGCTCATCCATCAGACCGGATCTGCTGCGTACGAACAACTCGCTGGCGAGTTCCAGAAATCGGGCATCGAAGGCGAGATCTCGGCGTTTCTGGCGGACATGCCCGCGGCGTTTTCATCGGCGGACGTGATCGTGAGCCGGGCGGGAATGAGCACGGTCAGCGAGCTGGCGGCGGCCGGAAAACCTTCGATCCTGGTGCCGCTGCCGACTGCCGCGGATCAGCACCAGTTGCGCAATGCGGAAGCGATGGAGCAGATCGGCGCGGCGCGGATCGTGTTGGATTCGGAGTTGACGGGGCAGCGTCTGGTCCAAGAAATCTCGCGGCTGGCTGCAACGCCCGAGCAACTCGAAGAAATGGGAGCCGCGGCGAGAACGTTCGCGAAACCCGGAGCCGCGCGCAGAGCCGCGGACGTTCTGGAAACATTCCTGTGAAAACCAGATTGACACCGCGCGCAAAAGCCGAAACAATACATTATTAAAATGTTTTTCAAGCCCCAGCCTGTCCACTTCGTCGGCATCGGTGGAATCGGCATGAGCGGGCTGGCCGAAGTTCTTCTCGAGCTGGGATACCGGGTCAGCGGATCCGATGCGAAATTGAGTCCGATCACCGAGCGCCTGGCTTCGCTCGGGGCGGTTATCTACGAGGGACACGCCGCGGCCAACATCGACGGCGCCAACGCGATTGTCGTCAGCTCCGCGGTTCGCCCGGACAATCCGGAAGTAGCCGAGGCGCGCCGCCGCGGCCTTCCGGTAATCCCGCGCGGCGAACTGCTGGCCGAGCTGATGCGCCTGAAATTCGGGATTGCGGTCGCCGGCAGCCACGGGAAAACCACAACCACTTCGATGGTGGCCTCCATCCTGATCCATGCCGGGTTCGATCCGACGGTGATGGTCGGCGGGCGCGCGGCCGTGTTGCGCGGCTCGAACGCGCGCGTCGGCTCGGGCGATTATCTGGTCGTCGAAAGCGACGAAAGCGATGGATCGTTCCTGAAGCTGGCGCCGATTTTGGCGATCGTGACCAATATCGACCGCGAGCATCTGGACCACTACGCCGGCCTCGACGAGATTTGCAACGCGTTTGTGGAGTTCGTGAATCGCGTTCCCTTCTACGGCGCTGCCATCCTGTGCCTGGATGACGAGAACGTGCAAAAGATCCTGCCTCGGGTCAACCGCCGCGCGATCACCTATGGCTCGAGCGCCCAAGCCGACGTCCGGATTACCTCCTGCTCCACCGGCCACATGGCGAGCGAATTCCACCTGGTGCATCGCGATCGCGATCTGGGATGCTTCCGGCTGCATGTGCCGGGGGCGCACAACGTGAGCAACGCCACGGCGGCCGTGGCCGTGGCCCTCGAACTCGAAGTCCCCATCGAAACGATTCGCGAATCCCTGGCTGGATTCACCGGCGTCGACCGCAGGTTCCAGATACGCGGGGCCGAACGAGGCGTGACCGTGATCGACGACTACGGACACCACCCCACCGAGATCCGGGCGACGCTGGCGGCCGCGCGGGCGTGCCGCTACCGAAGGATTCACGTGCTGTTCCAGCCGCATCGCTACACGCGGACGCAGGCGCTCATGGACGATTTCGCGCGCGCCTTCCACCAGGCCGACACGGTTCATGTGACCGATATTTATCCGGCGTCGGAGGCGCCGATCGAGGGCGTGACTTCCCAGATGCTGGCCGAGCGCCTGCAAACGTTCGGGCACCGCGGGGCCGTTTACGCCGGGAATCTGGACGCCGGGATCGAGTCGGTCCTGCGCGCCGCGCAATCGGGCGACGCGATCGTCACGCTCGGGGCCGGAAGCGTTTCGCAGGCGGGAAATACGATCGTCGAAAAACTAAGGAGCGGACGTTAGGGGTGGGTCGCAAATCCTACGAAGGAACGGGTGTGCTGCCGGGAATGGAAGAGGCTGTCCAGCCGACGGTTCCTCGCACGTCTAAAAGACCGGCTCCGGCGCGGACTTCGAAATTCCTGACGCCGCGCCTGATCGGGACCTTCGCCGCGGCGCTCGTGATCCTGGGCGTAGCACTTTACGCGCTTCATGCGGCCGAGCAATTTCTCATCATGGACCCGCGATTTGCGCTCGGCGGACCCGAAGATGACTCGGCGCTTCAGATCTTCGGAGCGAACCACGCTTCGCGCGCGGCGATCGAAAAAATCTTTGCCGATGACGAGGGGGTCAGCGTTTACTTGATTCCGCTGGCGGAGCGCCGCGACGCGCTTCGCGAGGTCGCCTGGATTCGGGACGCGTCGGTCGCGCGTGTCTGGCCGAATCGCCTGGTGGTTCACGTGAAGGAGCGTATTCCGGTGGCCTTCGTCCGGTTGAATGCCTCGCGCTTCGGACTGATTGACGGCGATGGAGTGATTCTTCCTCCGGCCACCGATCGATTCAAGCTGCCCGTGCTGACAGGGGTGAAAGCGTCGGATCCGGTATCGAATCGCCGCGTCGCGGTGCAGAGGATGCTTCGCCTGGCCGCGGAGCTGGGCGATTCGATGGCCAACATCTCCGAAGTGGATGTTTCGGACGGCGACAATCTCAGGGTCACGCAACCGTACGAGGGACGCAGCCTCACGTTGTTGCTGGGCGACCGCAATTTCGCCGCGCGCTACAGGAATTTTGTGAGCCATTATTCGCAGATCGACCAGCGCCTGCCTGGCGCGGCGGTCCTGGATTTGCGGCTGGAAGATCGGATTACGGTGGTGGAGTAAGCAGGTGGTTCTTTAACGATGTCAGCGAAGACGCAACTGGCGGTCGGCCTGGATGTGGGAAGCTCTCGCACGCGGTGCGTGATCTGCGCTATCGAAGATCATCGCCTGCGGTGCCTGTCCTATGGACTGGCGAGCTCCAGCGGCTGGACCAAAGGCCGCATCAGCGATCAGGAGGCCGTAGCCGAATCGATCCGTGCCGCGGTAGCCGATGCGGAACGCGGAGCCAGAGTATCGGTGGATGCGGCCACTCTCGGTATCGGGGGCCGATCCATTCATGGCGCCCAGGGACGCGGACTGTATGAGTTCGGCCGGCCACGCGAACTCGATGCCGACGACCTGGCCTATGCCGTAGAACTAGGCGCGGACGTGGCGCTCGAGCGCGACCGGATGGTGCTGCACGTCGCTCCGCAGGATTTCATTCTGGATGGGCGCGCCGGATTCCGGCGGCCGACGCGAGGCGTCTGTTCGCGGCTGGAAGCGAACGTACACCTGGTCACGGGATCGGTGCAGGAACATCAGGCGCTGATCGCTTCGGCGCATCTGGCGCACCTGCCTGTGGAAGAGACGGTCTTCGAGCCGATGGCGGCTGCTTACGCCTGCCTGGGACCGGAAGAGCGGGCACGCGGCGTTGCCGTGGTGGACATCGGGCGGGAATCGAGCGGCTTGGTGGTATATGACGGCGAAAAGCTGGTGCTCGCATCGAGCCTTCCCGTCACGGCCGATCACTTCACGCGCGATATCGCCTGGATGCTCAAAGTGAGCTACGAGGATGCCGAGAGCCTGAAGCAGCAGTACGGCTGCGCGATGCTGGGCCTGACATCGGAATCGACGCTCATCGAGGTTCCCTCGCCGGAGGGCCGCCCTCCGCGCGAGGCGCATCGCAGGGAGCTGATCGAAGTGCTGGAAGCCCGCGCGGATCAGTTATTCGATTTCGTACGGACCGAAATTCATCGCGCGGGGATGGATCGCAACCTGCTCGAAGGCGTTCTGCTGGCCGGCGGCGGCGCGATGCTGCCCGGCATGTGGGACATGGCGGAGAAGAAACTCGACTGCACGGCCTGCCTGGGCCTGGCCAAAGGAATCGAAAACTGGCCGGACGAGTTGCATAGCCCCGTGTGGGCCACCGCGGCCGGCCTGGCGATGTATTCGGCGAAATTGAAGCTGCACCGGCCGCCGCAGCGGCGAGCCCGGGGGCTCATGGGATTGGTGATGCGCTGATTGGAGGAGGGAATCCATGGCACTCGATGCATTGAAATTCGTCATTCAGGATGAAATCGTTCCCCGGACGCGGATCCGCGTCTTCGGCGTGGGCGGAGGAGGCTCGAACGCCGTGGCGCGTATGCTGCAGGAGGGGCTCGCGGGTGTCGAGTTCTGCGTTTTGAACACCGACGTCCAGGCGCTGGCGGCTTCGCCGGCTGCGAGCAAGCTCGCGATCGGCTCGAAAATTACAAACGGGCTGGGCGCCGGATCCGATCCGTCGGTCGGGCGGCAGGCCGCGCTCGAAGACACGGACAAAATCATCGATCTTCTGGAAGGCGCCGATATGGTCTTCGTCACCGCCGGACTGGGCGGTGGAACCGGCACCGGCGCCGCGCCCGTAGTCGCGTCGCTCGCGAAGGAACTCGGCGCGCTCACCGTGGCGGTGGTCACTAAGCCGTTCGCATTCGAAGGATCCAAGCGGCGCAAACAGGCCGAGCAGGGTCTGGCGGAGCTGGGCGGCGTGGCCGATACGGTGATCGCGATTCCCAACGACCGGCTGCTCGACCAGGCGTCGCCGGACACCAGCATTTTCGACGGATTCCGGCTGGCGGATGATGTTCTGCGGCAGGCGGTGCAAGGGATCGCCGACATTATCACCACGCCTGGCCTGGTGAACCGTGATTTCTCCGATATCCGGAGCATCATGATCGGCATGGGTTACGCCATGATGGGCACCGCCACGGCATCGGGTCCGAACGCCGCGGCGGCAGCGGCGGAGAAAGCCATCGGCTGTCCGCTGCTGGATGAAGGAGGCGTGCGGGGAGCTCGTGGCGTGCTGGTGAACATCACGGGCTCGCGCCGGCTCGGCCTGCACGAAGTCAACAAGGCGTGCACGCTGATTCGCGATGCGGCCTGTAACGAAGATGTCGAAATCAATTTCGGCGTGGTCTTGAACGAGGCCCTGGGCGACGAAGTCAAAGTCACTGTCATCGCCACCGGCTTCGAGCGGGCCGGACTGCCGGCGATCACGCGGCGGCCGCGAACCACAGAGATGCCGGCTTTCGAGATGCCGCGCCGTCCGGCCCCCGTTGAATTCGCGCCGCCCGAGCCACCTCGCGTGGAGCCTCCCCGGCAGGAGCCGCCTCCCATGGAAGCCATTGCGGAAGAGCCGGAGCCGATTGCCGCGGATCCTATTCCTGAGCGTGAGCCGGAATATGATGAGGCGCCGATGGCAGCCGCTGCGCATGCGAACGGCACAGCCGAGCCCCTGTTTGACGATCTCGACGTGCCGGCAATCCTTAAGCGCGACCGCCGTTTCGTTCAATAAGACGCTCGCCGTCGCGTCTTTTTAACATAGCCGTCACGATATCGAAGTGTATTCCGCAGTATGAATGATTTGCGGGATACGATCTCGTATTTTTCCTAGTGGTTGGGGTACGAGGACTCCCTTTATTCTTAGAGCATTGCGAGTTTCGGAGGAGGCACCCTTCAAGCGCGGGATGATACCAGAGGAGCGGCAGGAATGTTCCCAGTGCTCGCGCAAGAGGGGTGTCGCGGAGGGCGGACCTCTACGCAGAGGAGTGTGCAATTATGCAGTACCGGCTCAATACGCCGACTATGGTGCTGGCCCTTGGGGACAATCATCAGCAGGCGGTCACAGTTCCAGCGGACAAAGTGATTCACGTCATCGGACCCGCGCAGGACGATCGCTTTGTGGAAGTCGCCGTGGACGATCAACATTTCCTGATGTTCGAGTCCGATCTGGCGGCGCGCGGGAAGCCAATCGGTAAATCGCTCAGCGAGGTCCGGGAGCAGCGGTCGCTGAAAAGAGTCGCGTCCGGCGGGTAGGATCGGGCGGACCTCTTCACCGAAGCCGAGTGGGATAGAATCGGCTAAATACGTCACGCCCCTACCGGCTGGAACCGGGCTCCTACGAAATCGTAGAGTCCATCGGCAAGGGCGGCATGGGCGAGGTGTACCGCGCCAAAGACACGCGCCTCGGCAGCGAGGTGGCGGTCAAGGTTTCCGCCGAGAGGTTCAGCGAACGGTTCGAGCGCGAGGCGCGGCTCATCTCCTCACTCAACCATCCCAACATTTGTACGTTGTTGAGAAGGCGATCACGCATCGGGAGCTGAAGCCCGGGAACGTCAAGATCAAGCCGGATGGCTCAGTGAAGGTGCTCGACTTCGGACTGGCAAAAATCGACGCCGCTCCCGCCGCTCCACAATCCGAGAATTCGCCGACGCTCAGCATGGCGGCGACGCAGATGGGAGTGATCCTAGGAACGGCTGCGTACATGGCTCCCGAGCATCGTCACGCTCGCGCAGTTGAGTGTGCCTCTGCTCGCCCAGTACGCAGCCTCCTGGACGTGCGGCGCGGGACATCGTTCCAAGCGCATCCAGATTCTGCGCAGATTCTTCCGGTTCTGCATCCTTGCGGAGTGGCTGGAGAAAAATCCGGCTTTCGGTCTGGAGCACCCGCGGGGCCGCGCGACCAATGTGCAACCGAAGCAGCCTTTCGATGCCCAGCACTTGCCGGAAGAGGGGCCCGAATGGAACGCCATCATGGCTCTGGTGCAACACCACCCCAAGCTGCTGGCCGTCACGCTGCTGATGCGGAGAGCTGGATTGCGGATCTCCGACGCCGTAACCTTTCATCGCAACCGTCTGATGGCGGACGGCAGCATTCTGCTGTACATGAGCAAGACCCATGAGCCGGTCAGCGTGCCGGTGCATCCGCAGTTGCGGGCGGCTCTGGAAGCCATTGAGCCCAAAGCCAACGGCTACTACTTCTGGAGCGGCCAGAGTGCGATTGCCACCGCGACCGACAACTGGAGGCGGCGCCTGGATAAGGGTTTTCAAGAACGCAAAGATTGAGGGCGGCCGTCCCCATCGATTCCGGAGCAGGCGGACAAAAATTCTGTCGCCGAGATCCAGGTTGTCTTCGGGGAATCGCTCCATTAAGGCGACCAGCTCGCGTCGGAGCCTCCTCGTCCGTTGAGTCAGGCTAGAGAGATTCGGAATGGCGTTTGCACTTCTCCGTGAAATCCCGGGACAATTGGTGCCCGCCTGTGCGCCGGGATCGGAACGCAACCGCATTCACCCGATGTTAGCGCAGATATCGCTGAGATCAAGTTGAGTTTGCCGGATTTTGGAGAACCCCGAGTGGGTCTGAAACTGAAAGATCTGTCAGCGGGGCTAGCGCTGGCGAATTTCGACGGGCCTCCCTGCAAATGCGCTCCTTGACCGCGCAACCCGAAATTTCGCGGTTCTTGGGAAGAACACCGGCACACGCTACGAGCGAGATTCGATGCGACTTGGCCTGAACGGAACTATTTCTGAGCGAGTCATGCTCATGCTCATGCTCATGCTCATGCTCATGCTCTTGCAGTCCTCTTAGAGCGACGGCCCGTTGGCAGTATCTGACAGACACTTTCGGCCCGTTCGACACCAGAAACTGCTCGCGAGGCGAACAAGATTCTGGACTCCCCGAAACCCCCAATCGTTTCCCAGATTTGATTGATTTTCGGAACCTTGGTCTAACAACTAAAGTTTTGATGCTGCGGGGTCTAAAGAGACACTTCGATCTCGGCGCAAGGTTAGTATAGACATGCCATGCTATGCCGCGCGCGGCAGCGATCTGGAAAACCCCGCGGCGCAGGACCCGGCCAGAGACCCGCACCAGAACGTAACGGACAGACCGCCGCTGCTCCCCCAGCCAGACGCCGAGCGACAAGCCGGACAAAGCCAGGATCATCGACTGAACGCGAGCCAACGGAGACTTTTCTGAAGAAGTGTTCAGAAACAATTCAGGAAAACGTCAGTAGACTAAGTGGCTTGCTCGCCGCTATAAACGGATAGGAGCGGGCCTGCCAATACATTTCATGGTCCAAGGCAGAAGCTCAGGGACAGAGCTTAATGATCAGGGTTCTTGCCGCTGCGATGGGTGTAGCGGGACTTCTCAACGCCCAGCAGGCGACCTCTCCAGCCGGGTTGACGATCGCTCAGGCAGTCGACGCAGCGTTGCGCGCCTATCCTTCGATTCAGGTTTCGCAGGAACAGATTACGGCGGCCGCGGCAGGCATTCAACTTGCGCGAACAGCCTATCTGCCGAAAGTCGACGCGCTCGCGCAGGTGAATCGAGGGACCAGGAACAACGTCTTTGGCCTGCTCCTTCCGCAAAGCGTGATTCCGCCTATATCCGGTCCTGTCTTGGGTACCAACACGTTCGGAACCGCCTGGGGTAGCGCCGTAGGAGTTCTGGTTACCTGGGAGCCTTTTGACTTTGGCTTGCGCCAGGCAAGTGTCAACGCTGCAACAGCAGCGCGGACCCAGTCCGAAGCCGCGCTCAAGAGAACCCAGTTCGACGTCTCCGTAGCGGCCGCCGATGCCTATGTCACACTCATCGCTGCACAAGAAACGGTACGAGCGGCTCAGGCTGGCGTGGATCGAGCAGAGGTGATTTCGCGGACAATTCATGCGCAAGTGAATGCTCAATTGCGGCCGGGCGCCGATGCTTCCCGTGCCGATGCAGAGCTGGCCGCGGCCCGAACCCAGTTGATTCAAGCCCAGCAGGCAGTCGAAGTGGCGCGCATAAACCTTTCTCAATTTGTAGGTCTCACTCCCGCCCAGATCGCGGTTGGCGCCACCAGGCTTCTCCAATTACCACCGGAACGGGCGGTTACCCCCCTGGACACCAACACCAATCCGATATCGGTCGAACAGAATGCACTGATCGAGCAACTCAAGGCACAGCTCCGGATCCTGGAGCGCTCCTATTTCCCGCGGTTCTTCGCGCAAGCTTCGACTTACGCGCGCGGCACTGGCGCCGAGGTCAATGGGCACAACCTGGGTGGGCTCAACGGCCTCGCGCCCACCATCCAGAATTCCGCGCTGGGCTTCACCGTAGCATTCCCGGTGATGGACCTTGCATCCATTCGAGCCCGCGAGTCGGCCCAGTCCGCGACAATTCGGGCCGAGACAGCCCGCCTTCGTCAGATCGCAACCGAGCTCACGGCCCAGTGGAATCGAGCGGTTGTGTCGCTCGGGGGGGCAAGAAACGTTGCCGCTAATACGCCGATCCAAGTGACGGCCGCGCGTATGGCGACCGAGCAGGCGACCGCTCGTTACCAATCCGGATTGGGCAATATCGACGAGGTCGCGGAAGCGCAGCGCCTGCTCACGCAATCCGAGATCGACGATGCGCTAGCGCGCCTCAACGTCTGGCGCGGGCTACTTGGAATCGCAGCAGCAGCAGGAGATATCCAGCCGTTCGTGATGGAGGCAAGTCAGTAGTTCGATCGGGAGGTAGAGATTATGCGCCTCGTCTTAGCGGCTCTCACTAGGCCAATCACAATCGTCGTAGCCCTCGTCGCGATTGCGCTCTGCGCTCTTCTTGCTGTTAGACGGATGCCGATCGACATCTTTCCCAAGGGCGGTGAGCCGGCGATCTATGTCGCGCAACCCTACGGCGGAATGGATCCCGCCCAAATGGAAGGCTACCTGACGTACTACTACGAGTACCACTTCCTCTACATCACCGGAATCAACCACGTCGAGAGCAAGAGTATCCAGGGCGCCACGTTAATGAAGCTGACGTTCCACGAGGGCACCGACATGAATCAGGCGATGTCGGAAACCATCGGCTATGTAGACCGCGCCCGCGCGTTCATGCCGCCCGGAACCGTGCCGCCTTTCGTGACGCGTTTCGATGCGGGAAGCGTCGCCGTCGGCCAACTAGTCTTCAGCAGCGACGCGCACACCCAAGGGGAATTGCAGGACTACGCCCTCAACCGCGTCCGGCCGCTGTTTGCGACCCTTCCGGGTGTATCGGCGCCGCCTCCTTTCGGAGGAAACCAGAGAACGATCGTCATCACGCTCGATCCCGACAAGCTGCAGCAGTACCACATCTCCCCCGATGAAGCCATTTCTGCAGTGAGCAAGGGAAGCGTCGTGATGCCGTCAGGCAACATGTGGACGGGCACTCTGAATCGTATCGCCAGAACCAATTCGGCGCTGGGCGGCAATCTTGCGGAGTTGTTGAGTACGCCGATCCGGCCGGTATCTGGAACCACGGTTTATCTGCGTGATATTGGAACGATCGAGAACGGCACGGACCTGGTAAGCGCATACGCCCACGTCAACGGGAAGAGGACCGTCTATATTCCTGTCACCAAACGCTCGGACGCATCCACATTGGCCGTGATCGATGCAGTGAAGGCGTCGATTCCGAAGTTTAAGAACGCTGTGCCTGAAGACGTGGATGTCCGTTTGGAGTTCGATCAGTCGCCCACCGTGACCAACTCGATTCGCAATCTGGTGATCGAAGGTCTTCTCGGCGCGTTTCTGACGGGCTTGATGGTGCTCATCTTCCTCCGCGATTGGCGGAGCGCGCTCATCGTGGTAATGAATATTCCGTTCGCGCTGCTCGCGGCCGTGGTTCTCCTGTGGGGAACCGGTCAGACCATCAACATCATGACGCTCGGCGGCTTGGCGCTCGCCGTAGGAGTTCTGGTGGACGAAGCTACGGTGTCGATCGAGAATATCCATACGCAGATGCGTCCCGGCGTCTCGAAAGCAAGAGCCGTACTCGACGCTTCCCGGCAGACCGCGATCGCGCGCATGCTGGCCATGCTCTGCATTCTCGCCGTATTCGTTCCATCCTTCTTTATGGTTGGCGTGAGCCGGCAACTCTTCGTTCCTCTGTCCCTCGCGGTCGGATTCTCGATGATCGCCTCTTATCTTCTGTCCAGCAGCCTTGTTCCTGTATTCTCGACGTGGCTGCTGAAACAAGCTCATGAAGAGGAGAAACGCGGCTTCTTCGACTGGCTTCGCGATCTCTACTCGCGCTATCTCCGATTCATGTTGCGGCTGCGCTGGCCCTTGGTCCTCGGCTATCTGGCGGCGTCCATAGGCATCATTTATGTGCTCCTGCCGCGCATCGGAACGGAAATCTTCCCCGACTCCAACTCTTCGGTCTACCGGATTCGCCTTCGGGCGCCTTCGGGAACCAGAGTCGAGGAAACCGAGCGAATTCTCCTGCGAGCACTGAACATCATTCAGCGTGAGGCCGGGCCTGGCAATGTCCAGATCACGAGCGATTTTGTCGGGGTAATCCCGTCCAGCTATCCCGTCGACCTGATCCATTTGTTTACCAGCGGCCCGCAGGAAGCGATCATTCAAGTCGCGCTGAAGCCGGATGCACCCCGTGGCGAAGAGCTGCGTGAACGGCTGCGAAACAGCCTGCGTGCCCAACTTCCAGCCTGCCAGATCTCCTTTGAGGCCGGCGATATCGTGGGCCAAGTGATGAGCTTCGGGTCCCCGACTCCCATCGAGGTGGCGGTGCTCGGAAGCAATCTGCAAGACGTGTACGCCTACGCTCAGAAGGTTCAAGCGCAGCTCGCGCCACTCTCATTTCTGCGGGATCTTCAGTTCGCTCAAGAAATCAACTACCCGACCTTGGACATCGATATCAACCGGGAACGCGCCGGCCAGTTCGGCCTGACGATGGCGGACGTGGTCCGTTCGGTCGTGCCGGCGACCTCCTCCTCCCGCTTTACCCAGCCGAATTACTGGCGCGATCCTAACTCAGGCAACGCGTTTCAGATCCAAGTAGAACTTCCGCAGTACCGGATGCAGAGCGACGATGAGCTCGGCGAGCTTCCGATCATGCTGAACGGGCATACGGATACGGAACTCACCAACATCGCGCAGCTTAAGTTCGGGACGATGCCTGGACTGATCGAACGATACAACGGCGAGCGCGTCGTCAGCCTGACAGCGAATGTTCACGGGATGACGATCGGCCAAGCCGTAAAGGAATTGAACGGCGCCCTGGCACGTGCCGGAACGCCCGCAAGAGGAATCAGCGTGAATCTCCGCGGCCAAATCCCGCCGCTCGAAGAAACCATTTCCGGGTTGCGGACGGGATTATTGCTGGCGATCCTGGTGATCTTCCTGCTGCTGGCCGCGAATTTCCAGTCGATCCGGCTCTCGCTCGCGATCGTTCTGACGATCCCCGCTGTGCTGTGCGGAGTCCTGCTCATGCTCCAGCTAACAGGGACGACTCTGAACATTCAGTCCTTCATGGGCTCCATCATGGCGATCGGGATCGCGGTAGCGAACTCGATCCTTCTGGTCTCGTTCGCAGAACGCTTTCGCCACGAGGGTAGACCGTTGCTCGAAGCCGCTCAGGAAGGAGCCGCCAGCCGCCTGCGCGCGATTATGATGACTGCGGCCGCCATGATTTTCGGCATGCTGCCGATGGCCATCGGAAGCGGCGAAGGCGGAGCGCAATCCGCGCCTCTCGGGCGAGCCGTTATCGGCGGGTTGATCGTTTCGACGTTCGCCACTCTCACCATTCTGCCGTCAATCTACGCAGTCCTGCAGCGCCGGGCATCGACTGCGTCCGCTTCTCTCAATCCAATGGATCCCGCGAGCCGATACTATGACGCGCAGTAAAACTACTCTCGCTGTCTTGATCTGCGCCTCCGCTGTCGCACCGTTCGCCCGGCCGCAAACGATCGATCTCGTGCCGGTGGTCTCGAAGCAGGCGTCGCGGCTGGCCGACCTTCCGGGCGAGTTTTTGCCGTTCCTCAGCGTTTCTCTCCACGCGAAGGTGCCCGGGTATGTCGAACGAATCCTCGTGGATCGCGGCAGCAAAGTCGAGGAAGGGCAACTCCTGGCCGAGCTTAGCGCGCCTGAAATGGCCTCGCGGATTGCCGAGGCCGAATCCAAAGTGCAGGCCGCCGAAGCCGACCGGGTTCAAGCCGAGGCGCAGCTCGCGGCCGCCCAGAGTACTTATGACCGCATGAAGATGGCGGCCGAAACCCCGGGAGCGATCGCCGGCAACGAACTCGTCCAGTCGGAAAAACAGGTAGAGGCGGCGAAGGCTCTCCTCAATTCACGGCAGCAAGCCAGCCGCGCTGCGGAAGCGGCCGTCAAGTCGGAAAAGGATTTGCAGGCGTACCTTCGCATCACGGCACCGTTCGATGGCGTGGTCAGCGAGCGGTTCGTACACCCGGGGGCGCTCGTCGGCCCCGGCGCCAATCCCGTCCTTCTGACGATCCAGCAAATCTCGCGATTGAGACTCGTAGTTGCCGTTCCAGAGGAATACGTCGGCGCCATCGTGGAAGGAGCCAAGGTCACGTTCCAAGTTCCCGCCTATCCCGAGCGTACGTACCAGGGAACCGTCGCTCGCCTTTCACATGCGCTCGACAGACCCACCCGAACCATGGCCGTCGAACTGGATGTGATGAACCGGGATGGATCACTTGCGCCCGGAATGTATCCGACCGTCAAGTGGCCTGTGCGGCGATCGCGGCCAGCCCTGTTCGTTCCAAAAACCAGCGTGGTCACGACGACCGAGCGAATTTTCGTGATCCGCAACAAGGATGGCCGCGCGGAATGGGTCAACGTTCACAAAGGGACTGCCGACGGCGATCTGGTTGAAGTCCTGGGAGACCTCAAAGCCGGCGATATGATCGTCCGCCGCGCCAACGATGAAATCAGGGACGGCAGCCCCCTACAGACTCAGCCGAAACGTTAAACCGTCGCCCTGGCGAGAGAAGCGCGACAATTGAAGCAGACCTTCTATGGCCTTTTCGCAGGAACAAGCCAGAAAAACGGCGGAAAAACGAAGCAGCCTTCCAATGGCCGGGCGCAATGAGGAACCAGTGGCGTCGCGAGTGCTCGTTGTGGAAGACGAGCGAAAAGTCGCCCAAGCGATTAAAGAAGGTCTGGAAGGTAACTCCTACTCGGTCACGGTAGCTCACACGGGGGAAGACGGCTTCTTTTTGGCAAGTTCGGAACCGTTCGATCTGGTGGTCTTGGACGTGATGCTTCCCGGCCGAAACGGGATTGAGGTGCTCTCGGCGATTCGAAGACTGGGGAGAAAGACCCCGGTACTTCTTCTCACCGCGAAAGATTCCATTGAAGATCGTGTGTCGGGGTTGGACGCCGGCGCGGATGACTATCTGGTCAAGCCGTTTGCCTTCCCGGAACTGCTGGCGCGAGCAAGAGCGCTGCTCCGCCGCGGAAAGACAGAATCCACAACCAGGTTGAAGGTCCACGATCTCGAGATGGACCTGATCGCCCGGTCCGTGAAGCGCGGAAAGCGGGTGATTGATCTGACCGCGAAGGAATTCGAGATGCTGGAATATCTTCTCAGGCATCAAGGTCAGGTCGTTTCCCGCGAGATGCTTGCGCGGGATATCTGGAAAGAACAGGCGCGGCATACTCCGCTAGACAACGTCATTGATGTTCACATGGTCCGCTTGCGCCGCAAAGTGGATGAAGGATCTTCGATGAAGCTTCTTCATACTATCCGAGGTATGGGATTCGCACTCAAACCCGAGGCCTGATGAAACACCTTTGGCCCAAACACGTCCGCACGAGGCTAACTCTCTGGTATGTTGCAATCCTTGCCGGTGTTCTGCTGATTTATGGAGCAAGCACGTGCGCCATCGTACTGGTGCAATTGCGCACCCAGGTGGATCATCTTGCGATCGAAGACGTGGAGACGGTCCAGGGCTTTCTCAGCTTCGATACCGATGGCAAATTGGGTCTGAGCAACGGGTATCACTATCATCCTGACACCGCCGAGATACAGCGACGATTCCTGGAAGTTCGTGCGGAGGATGGAACGCTTCTATATAAGAGCGAAGGTCTTGGCGGACGCGTACTTGCAGGAAAGCCGGAAGCTGAAGAAGGAGTGGGCGCATATTCACGGCAATCGGTCCGAATGGCAGATGGCACGCCCGTAAGGCTCATAAGCAGGCGCCAAGTCATCCAAGGTCATCCGATACTCATCCGAGTCGGATTTAGCGAAGTTCCAATGTGGGACCGATTCTGGCAACTTGTGCTCGGTCTTCTGATTGGGTTGCCGTTGGCGCTCGGGCTGGCAGGTTTCGGCGGCTACTACGTCGCAAAACGCGCACTTCGCCCAGTAGAACGGATGGCGCGTCGAGCACAAGAGATCCATGCCGAAAGCCTCGGAGCCCGCATCGACGTCGAGAATCCCGATGACGAACTTGGTCTTCTGGCGAAGGCCTTCAATGAAACGCTCGCACGTCTGGAGCGCTCCTTTGAACAGCTCAAGCAATTCACCTCGGACGCCTCTCATGAACTGCGCACTCCGCTGACCGCCATCCGGAGCGTCGGTGAAGTCGCACTCCAGCAAGATGTTGGTAGCGACCACTACCGCGAAGTTATCGGTAGCATGTTGGAGGAGACGGAGCGATTGAGCCGCCTTGTCGAGAGCCTGCTGACGATTTCACGCGCCGATTCAGGTCAAATTCAACTGAAGCAAGCCCCGATCGCACTTTTGCCGCTGGTTCACGACGCGTCCTCGCTGCTCGAGGTCCTCGCGGAGGAAAAGGGCCAGTCACTGTCTATCGAGGGAGACGAATCGATCCGAGTGAAGGCCGATAAAGTAATCCTGCGGCAGGTCGTCATCAATCTTTTGGACAATGCCATAAAATATTCGCCCCGCGGCGGACGTATCGCGGCCCGAGTGGCGCGATGTGACTCTCGTTCCGCCTGCGTCGAGGTGGAAGATTGTGGGCCGGGCATTCCCGCCGAGCACCGCGACAAGGTTTTCGACCGCTTTTATAGGATCGACGAAGCTCGTTCGCGTGAAGCCGGAGGCGCTGGCCTCGGGCTGGCTCTCGCGAAATGGGGGGCCGAAGTACATGGGGGGCGCCTCGAACTGGATTCCTCGACCGCCGGATGCGTCTTTCGTCTCCTTCTGCCCATTTCGATCGAGACAGCAGGAGAAATCGTTAACGAACCCCCAACTTTTACCGGATCGATTTCGCGCGATGCTCCGCTCCGTTTGCAACGGCGTCCAACCGCTTAAACATGAATGTGCACGCTCGAAGCTTCCCTCCTGCAAAAAAGGGGGCATCGGCGTGGGCAAAACCAAGCGAGGAAAAGGAACTAAGATCATGGCCGTGGCTGACCGCCATGGCCTTCCGGTAGCGGTCTGCACAGAAAGCGCGCCACATGAAGTGAAGCTGGTGGTGCAAACCCTCGCAGAGATCTTTGTAGAAGAAACTATCCAACGCTTGATTGGCGACAATGCATACGACTCTGACCAGCTTGACCGAGAACTGGCAGAGACCGGTGTTGAGATGATCGCGCCGCATCGTGGGGAATCCGGGGCAAGATGAACGCGATTCCGGGATGATTCCGAACGCTGTTCCGGGATGATCTCGAACAGGATTCCGGGAAGAAGGTGAACACCGATTCCGCGATGATGCCGAACAGTTTCAGGCCGATCCCGGAAAGGTGTTCGGCTTCGCCGGAATGATTTCCACAGGCACGTAATAGCGCTGGACAACACAATGGCAGGCAGCCTCCCCTCGAAAGGAGGATCAGCTTGCCAGCTAGGAGATTGTCCGTGCGCAAGATCAAAGAAGTTCTTCGATTGAAGTTTGAAGTGGGCCTGGGGCTACGGCAGATCGCCCGCAGTTGTTCTATTGACCTCGGCACCGCACATGAATACCTGCAACGGGCCGAGGCCGCCAAGATTACGTGGCCGCTCGGACCCGAGTGGGACGACGCCCGGCTTGAGGCGGCGCTGTTCGGCGGTCCGCCGCGCAGCCGCATGTCGGTATTGCCCAGGCCGGACTTCGCCGACCTCCACCGGCGGCGGCAGCAGCATCCAAATCTCACACTCATCAACGAGGGCCGACTGGGACCGCAGAGCGCCGGGACCAAACTGCGTCAGCTGTAGAAGAACAGATGCGGCAGCTTGCGCGTAGTTCGGGTGGGGCTCCGACCATCGATGTGTTAGAGGGTTCGCCCGTCAAGGATGTTATCGGTGCCGCCGAGCGCTCTCATGCGGACTTGATCGTCCTCGGCCGCACGCAGGTGCTGGAGAGGGAGGGATGGCCGACTTCAACCGGCTATGGCATCATCGCAGCGTCGCATTGCTCGGTCCTGAGCGTTTAACAGCGGCTGACCGTCAACGTTGCTAGATCGCCTTAAGGGTGTTCAGGTTTTCTGATTGGCTTCCGACAATGTCCCTTAACAGTTCTTGAGGTCGGACCCTGTCTCTGTAAAGTGTGCACTCGCCCGTTCGCTAACGTCCCATTACTTGAGAAAAGCGGAGCACGTTTCAGTCAGCCGGGAGCCAGCCGATCAGATTCAGCCACGGAAGCACAACCGGCTTGGTCGAGACAGGGGGCAAACTCTGTTCGCGGCCCGATCCCAGGTCGACCCATCGGATCACTAAAGAGATCGTCGCAGCAGGCTTGTAGGCGCGCTGTTCCTCGACGAAAGCGACCGTGCGGGCATCCGCTGACGGATGGAAGAAGTCGAGCACCCCGGTCGCCGAGGTCGAATAGTTACGGCGCGACTTGGCGGCGGGATCGATCACATAAAGAAATGACGAAGGAGGCGGACCCGCGTACAGGCTCCGGCCTCCGCTCAGAGGCGCGATCAGGTTGGCACTTCGCTCCGTCCGCACCGGCGGTGAGCCGTCGGTCTTCATCAGGTAAGTTCCCACGCGGCCATAAGAAGCCTTGGAGGTGGAGTCCACATCGCCGGTGTCGAGCATAAAGAAGATTCGTTGGCCGTCGGGATGGAAACCAATGTTGGTAACCAGGCAGTCGAGCGTGATCCGGCTCATATCGATGCGGCGCAGCAACGACCCTTGGCTGGTCTCGCGGAGGTAGAGGTAGAGCTTGCCGTTCTCGTAATCGAGGTAGCCGATTCGCGCGCCGGAGGGATCGGCGAAAAGATTCCGGAAGTTGCTGCCCGTTTCGAGATTCCCTTCGATATCGAAGATCTTCCGCCCTTGGTTCGAGCCATCGATCTTCAGTTCGTATAGTGCAGCCGGAAACGTGGGCCATCCGCCTCTATAAGAGTTTCGCGGCAAGCCTCGAGCGAAAACTCTGCCGCCGGCCGTAACCATGGTCTGGCGTTCGCCGCCGCCTGGATAGGCGGGCAACAAAAGCCAGTCCAGGTCCGCGTCGGAGAACACCACTCTCCGGTTAGCCGTCCGGACGTCCACAGCAAAGATTTCCGTCTTGGCGATACGCGGGAACGGCGTGGAATCGCCCGTACTCTGGGAGTACAACAGCACTTGGCCCGAGCCGGATCTCGCGGCCAGTGAGACCACGGCAAGCCAAACGATGAGCCAGCGGTTCACAGCGACAGTTTCGCACAAACGGTCGGCGTTGCAAGACTGCGAATTGCCATGATGCTTAACGGGTGGCGAATGGATTACTGATTCGACTTGGGCCGGGAGCCAGTGTATATCGGTTGTCGAGGGCGAATCTCCAGATGGGACACCGCAGCCTATGCCGGACGTTCAGGGCGTTATAACGCAGGCACGGGTGTTATCGCGCGATCGTCTGCTGGGCTTAAGGAAAGCGCCATCGAAAAATCCTTTCGATTCCAGGTCTTCACACTTGTCAGCCGTTAAAGCGCGCACAACGAATCGGTATCGCTCATGCACTGCACCAGGATGCGGGTCGGACTTGATGCCGATAGACGCCCAACCAGAGCATGACTTCGTCATGAGTCGCACGAGCGTTCTAGTGGCGTTTTTTCTTACAGCCTCGCTACCTCAGTTCGCATTCGCCCAACTTGCTCATTTGGAACTTACTTCCCAAGGCCGAATCTTTTGTCCCGCTGAACACGCCCAAATAGTCGTAAGCTTCTTAAATCGCACGGGAGTTGCACAGACGATACCCGCCCATACGCGGATGTTGATGCTGTTTTCCTTTCCGGTGACCGAAACGCCCTTCAACCCTCCAGGCATCGCATTCACTTTTCTTGGCAATACCCTCACGGCAGAGTTCCTAGCCGATCTCACCATTGAGAAGGATTCCGGTCTGTTTCTAAACTCCGTCGCTTTGAATTTGCAGGGCGCAACCAGCAGAACTCCAATAGGGGTCGGCATAGGGGTGACTCGTCCGAACGGACTGATGACTGTCGAGGACTCTAAAACCGGCATTCTTGGATTAGCCGATCCAGGGGCCTGCCAGCCAGCCTCGCAATCGGAATTTACAGTCGAAAACTTAACCAGCGCATGTCCGACAGCGATGGAGGTCGCCACGTTCCGAGCCGCTGTGGATCTGCGTATAGACTCAGATCCGTCGGCAGGCACCTTTGTATGTCAAGCCGCAAATGGGTCAGCGGACTTGACCCGTTTGCAGGAGCGCACTTTTCAGGCTCTGCGTCTAATGCAGTTCCTCCCCTTCGACGCTCCTCTGCTATGGACGCCCAAGCCTTTATTCGACTGGTTCACTGGGGCAATCCGTGGCATCCGCTATCGGGGCGATATTCCGTTTAGCTTCTGCTGCGATCCCCCCGGCTATATCAATATCCAGACCAGCGTCGGGGTATTGGAGTATCCCACAAACTCGGAAGTGGTAATTTCGTTGGCTGACTTGCTCATTCATGAGGCACGACACAACGAAGGACTGCCTCACACCTGCGGCACGTGGGATCAGACGCTACCCGAGTTGGGTGCATGGGGCACCGTGATCTACTACAACGAATGGGCGGCGTTTCATACAGGGAATTTCCTCAAATCAAAGCTGCCGGGACAATCGGCCTTCTATCAGTCTTGGGTATGGGGAGCCGCGCAATCCGACCTGGAATTTGCGATTTGCGACCATACCGGCGGCATGGCGGTCAGCCCAGCGGCTGTGGATTTTGGTGCACAAACCGTCGGAGTGGCGAGTGCTCCTCGCACGCTCGCGATCACTCTGACGCAGGGTGGACCTGCCCTCATCGGTGGCATCAGCCTGGAAGCTGCAAATGCCTCGGATTTTACTGTGACAAGCCCACCTTGCGCCGGCGTAACGTTGCCGCCGAGCTGCACGGTCGTCGTGCGATTCGTACCTGCCATGACAGGTCTGCGGAGTGCGCAATTGCGAGTGACCTTCGGGTCCGGGATCCAGCGGACGGTCAGTCTGAGCGGCACAGGAGTTCCCGGATCGACATGCAGCTACACGCTTTCTTCTCTCGGACAGAGTATCGCCGGGGGCGGCGGGTTCGGAACAGTATCTATCATGACGCCGGATGGCTGCAATTGGGAGGCCGTGAGTGACGCGCAGTGGTTAAGCATTGCCTCGGGGCGGATCGGCAGCGGCAAGGGAACCGTAGCATTCACAGCCGGGCTGAATCCCAACTCGGGGCAAAGAATCGGAAGAATCACCATCGCTGGCCAGACCTTCACGGTCAGTCAGAGCGGCACCGTCGCTACGATCCGCGATGTCAGATCCGCCGCTGGCTACGGCGGAATGCTGAATTTCTCTTCCGGGTCTTGGCTTGAGATCAAGGGAACCGGTTTAGCCTCGGCTACAAGGGAATGGCAAGCGAGCGACTTCAATGGCAGGAATGCACCGACGAGCTTGGGAGGCGTTAGCGTTTACATCAATGGGATACCCGGCTTCGTCTACTACACTAAGCCCGATGATCAGCTGGGCCCGAGTCAAGTGAATGTTCAGGCGCCAGCGGATTTGGCTATCGGCCCGGTCACGGTCACCGTTTCCAACTCGGCCGGTGTGAGCAACACATTCGTTGCGCAGAAGACCGATATCGCGCCTGGCATGCTCGCGCCTGCAAGTTTTCAGGTTGGCGGTAAACAGTATCTCGCGGCAAGTTATCCAGGTGAATACGTTTTCGTGGGGAATCCTAATCTGGTCGAAGGCGCTCCATTTAGACCAGCCAAGCCGAACGATGTCATTTGGACGTATGGGATCGGTTTCGGAGAGGTTGCGCCTCCAATTCCGCCGGGCGAGGTAGCGAGCCAGGCAAGCCAGTTGCGGGCTCCGGTCTCCTTCCAGTTCGGACCAGCTACAGTTACGCCCAGTTACGCCGGTCTCTACCCAACCTACGTAGGCCTTTACCTGTTCGTGCTCAGAGTGCCCGACGTGCCGGACGGCGATCATCAGATTGTAGTCAGGGTAAACGGCCAGCCGGTTCCGCAGATTCTATATTTAACTGTCAAGCGGTAATGATTGGGCCTTGCTCATGCTTGGCTGGCATATCGAGTGAAGTTACTCGCGGGATGCAGGTTGCGGAATCACACTGAGATAGGTGACCCGGCAGTCAAAGTGTCGGCCAGCAAAGTAACCTGCAATTGCGCTTCCAGCGCCGATCCCTAGGATTACGCCAGCGGCGTCTGGGCCCTTCACTGTTGGCGATTGTGCATTGATCGAAGCGCCCGCTGCGCCCAGCAGACCAGCGGGAACTCCGACCCCGAGGATCATTCGCCATTTGACTCCACATTTTCGAGCTTTGATCGTGGAAACCGAAGCTCGTGGAATCGATGCCTGTCCCTTGGCAACATCCTTGCTGTTGGATGTCTTGCCTACATTCAGGGTGAGCCCTTCGGGTTCCACTTCCAAAAGCTTTCCCCGAATTGTCGTACCGGTCGGCAAGGCCAACTCAATCGTTGCGCCGGCGACCGCTGAACTCACCTCCGACCACGTCACGCGCTCGGTATTCTTTTCGCCCGCAATGCTGTAATTGGCGCCTATCTGAAGTAACACAAAAACCGCGAAGACATTCCTCGATGCTAGAGTTGCCACGCTGTTTCCGGAGCACGCAAAGAGCCAAGTCGGAAGCTGAGCACCACAGTTGTGTTTTCGGTTGATGGGGGTTCGCGCTCTACTACAGCAGCCCGACCGACGTTGCCTTCGAACTGGCCGCTGGGACTCCGACCGGCCCCGGCACTCTCACAGTTACCGCCAATGGCTCCAGCGTAACGACCAGCATTCAGGTGACCCCA
>JBAIXM010000127.1:0-1543 GCA_037916615.1 Bryobacterales bacterium | reverse complement strand
GGTCGCGTTGCGCCCAATGTCCGCGATGTCGTGTCGGGCGGCCACGCCGCCGGAGGCTATGTGATGGATCCGGTGGCCGGTCTGTATCGTGACGTGGTCGTGCTGGATTTCCGGAGCCTGTATCCATCGATCATCCGGACATTCAAGATCGACCCTCTCTCACGTCTCATTGCGGCTCAGCGCCCGCAAGGGGATGTCATCCGCACGCCCGATGGTTTTGCCTTTTCTCGGCACGAGCACATCCTGCCGGCCATGATCGAGAGCCTGCTTCTGCGGCGTGCCGAAGCCAAACGCTCCGGAGACCCGTATCTCTCCCAGGCAGTTAAGATCCTCATGAATAGTTTCTACGGCGTGATGGGTTCGCTCGGATGCCGCTTTTACCATCCAGATCTCCCATCGGCCATCACCGGTACCGGCCAGTGGCTGCTCAAGGGGTGCCGCGCGTTTCTGGAAGAAACCGGATATCGCGTGCTCTATGGCGACACCGACTCGGTGTTTGTCCAACTGCCGCAGAGCGAGGGCGCACGGGGCGATGAAGCGGGGCAAGCCCTTGCCGCGCGGCTGAATGACCACTGGCGCGAACGTCTGGCCGCTGAGTTCGGCGTGGAGAGCCACCTCGAGATGGAGTATGAGAAACGCTACCTGCGATTCCTGCTGCCTCCTGTGCGCGGGAGCGAGGAAGGGGCGAAAAAACGCTATGCCGGCCTGCGTCGCGAAGGCGACCGGGAGGTGCTCGACTTTGTCGGCATGGAATACGTGCGCAGCGACTGGACGCCCCTGGCCAAGACCTTCCAGTACGAACTGTATTGGCGGCTCTTCCACGATGAGGATATCCAGGCGTGGATGCGGTCCTTTGTCGATGAGGTCACCAGCGGCGCCAGGGACGATCAACTGGTCTATTACAAGCGACTGCGGAAAGATGAGAAGCAGTACACCCGGAATGTGCCGCCGCAGGTCAAGGTCGCACGGATGCTCGGCCGCGGCGTGCGTGACGTCCGCTATGTGATAACGCCCGAAGGGCCGGTGCCGGTCCAACTCAAGCCGACGCAGATCGACTACCGACACTATGTCGAGAAGCAGCTCACCCCTATCGCTGATGCGGTCCTGCCGCTGATCGGTCAGTCGTTCGACAACATCGCCGGGACGCGTCAGATGCAGCTCTTCGATAGACAGGGCGCATCGGACGTTTGAATATCGATCTGCAGGCGACTTGGCCAGAGACCCAGTCGCGAAATCCGTCATCGAACGAGACACCGAAGCGCATTGACCGCCGGCCTGTGAACCGCCCGCTTGATGTCCGGACATGGGCGGTGGCGGCAGTCAATTGCCGCAACCGGCCGTTCGGCGCTGACAATCCCTCGGTATCGGCTGCAAAGCCATCGTCGCGCGCCCTTACCCATTACCTCGCGCTGATCGCCGAGGTGATGGGATCTGGGTCTGACGCTATGGCAGCTATTTCTTTTCGGCCGCGAGACCGTCGTGAACTTCACGGATGGACTTATCCACAAGCTCAACGGCACGGGCGCGGTGGCCTTCGTAGTCG
>JBAIXM010000126.1:0-1921 GCA_037916615.1 Bryobacterales bacterium | reverse complement strand
CGACAGCCACGACCAACCGCGGAGCCGGCGTAGCGTCATAGGTTTTGCGCAGAGCCAGCTCCATGTTTCTTGAGACTGGACCGGTCACGAGCAGCATGTCGGCGTGCCTCGGCGAGGCGACGAAATGAATGCCGAACCGCTCGACGTCGTACACCGGGCTGTTCAAGCCGACGATTTCGATCTCGCAACCGTTGCACGAGCCGGCATCGACCTCACGGATGTGAAGCGAACGTCCAAGAACCTTGTCGATCCGTGCCTTAAGTTCAGCGCCGATTTGCTCGACCGATTGCACCTGGGCATTGGCTCGTTTCCGCCGGGCTTCGGTGATACAGGGACTCGAAGGAAGGCCGCCCAACAGCGTTCTCTGAAGGCCATCGGAACCAAGATCATATTTTGCGCTCAGAACCAGGTCGGCTCTGCGTTTCGCCGCCACCTCGCACGCGTTCGTCATGCGAACCGCGGGGTCGGCTTCGGCGCATAAGCCGCAGAAGGTGCACCGGCCCAAATCCAGCGTCACTGAACGGGAGTGGTCATGATCGGAGACAGCAAGCGCGCCGGTCGGACAAGCGGCGGCGGCCAGTCGCGCGTCTTTCCAGTTGGCGAAATCGATCTCCGGAAGGCCACGTGCGTGATCCGAAACCTCCGCGGGGGCGGACGGATAGTCTGTGGTGACGACGCCTGTGCTTAGGCTTTTCTGGACGATTTCAAACATATGTATGCGAAGAGGCGTAAACGCCGCGCTCCTTCACGTTCTCGAAGAAAGCGCGGGAATGCCGCGCACTCCAAGCGCTTCGCGACACCTGTCGCGGACACTTTCTTCGCAAGGCGTCTGGAGTGCGGCGCATTCCGCCGCTTTTGGTTGTAGTCCGCGATCTCATCGATCCGTCCCCGAATACGAGAGGTTGAAGCTTTTGTTTACCACCGGAAAATCGGGAATGATGTTGCCAAGGATCGCTTCGCTCAGAGCGGGCCAGTTTTGCAGCGAGGGATCCTTGATTTTGCAGCGGGCGAGGCGGCCGTTTTCACCGGCGCGTATCCAATGAAAGATCTCGCCTCTCCATCCTTCGACATAGCCGAGAGCCGTAGCATTATCCGAGAGCGGAGGCACTTTGACGCGCGTGGGCCCAGCAGGCAGCCTGGCTACCGTTTGCTGGATAATCGAGAGCGCCTCACGCACCTCGTCCATGCGCACCATCATTCTATGCAAAACGTCGCCTTCGTAATAAACCGGCACGTCGAAGGTCACCCGATCGTAACCAGCGTGTGAAAAGTCCCGCCTCAAGTCGCGGGTAAACCCGGAAGCCCGGCCCGCAATCCCGACCACACCAAGATCGCGCGCAGTCTCAGGTTTAAGGATGCCCGTGGTCTCCAGCCGATCACGCGTGGAGGAAGATTCAAGGATCAGCGCGGTCAACGAGTCGAACTCCGGCTTCAAAGCATCGACAGACCGTATGAGCGTGCTGAGCTGTCCATCGTTCCAATCGGCCCTGACACCGCCGAGGCAGGCCATGCCGCGGAGCAACCGACTACCCGTAAGTTCCTCGTTCAAACGCAGGACCCGCTCCTTCAGGCGCATGGCGTGCGCGTTGGCCACAACAAAAGCAACATCGGTCGCGATAGCGCCGATATCAGCGATGTGATTATAAATCCGCTCGAGTTCCAGGCAGACCGTGCGCAATCCTCGCGCGCGTGCCGGTGGCTCGACGCCTGCCGCGCGTTCCACGGCATGACAAAAGGCGGTCGCGTGGGCGAAACTGGAGTCTCCGGAAATACTTTCAGCCAACTGGACTCCGTGAGGAACCGGGATATTTTCGAAAAGTTTTTCCGTCCCTTTATGCGTATACGCGAGCCGGATTTGCAGATAAAGAACGGGCTCACCAGCGACGCTGAACAGGAAATGGCCTGGCTCGATAATGCCGGC
>JBAIXM010000125.1:0-3511 GCA_037916615.1 Bryobacterales bacterium | reverse complement strand
GATTGGGTTGGACGCGCTGGGGCAAGAAAACAAATATCGCTTTACGGCTGAGCTCATTAATCCGAGCGGTGCGCTCGTATTTCTGCGTTCACGATACTACGATGCGTCCATTGGGCGGTTTCTGAGTCGCGACAAACTTCCGGGATCCCTTGGATTTCCGGCAAGCAGAAATCGATACCAGTATGCGCTGTCGAATCCAGTCACGCTGGTAGACCCTGGGGGCCTGGATGCCGTGGAGTTTCAAGGTTCTGGAGGAGGGCAAGTACTCGGTGCAAGCACCGGACCGCAAACAGCTGTAGTAGACGGCGGGCACTCGTCTCTCTTGCAATTCTGGGCGCAATACATCTCGAAGGAGGTGATTCCGCTGCTTGGTCGCATTATTGCGGACGGCGCTGCAACTGAGGTGTCCCCAGGTCTTGCTGCGGGTACTTCTCCGTTAATAGACGCGCCCCTGGCCGCGACGGAGGTTGCACCGGAAATTGCTCAGACGCAAATACAAAACAACAAGACGCGTTCTTTCGATCTTGACCAACTCGCAAGCGAAGTGATCGCGGGCGACTACACGTTCGATCAGGCGCTCAATAAGTACAAAGAAGATCGTTGCTTCTTCGGTTTCTTCTGTAACGATAATAAGCTGAGGCAGGATTTGGCGGACGCAATCAAAGCCCAGGGTGGAACCGCACCATAGCCGATTTCGGCAAGTTGTACAAGCGCTCAAGTCAAGCGTCATTCGCGGGCTTGATGACGCGAAACAGATAGATTCCAATGCCTGTCAGCGGAACGGCAACGAATACTAGAGGGTCCGAAGCGGGACCTACGAAGTCATTATGCTGCAAGAAGACTATTGTGGGGATCAAAAGCAATAGAGATAACCCTATGATCTCGAACGGACGGCGCCAAGGGCGGTAGACGTTGAGATGTAGTTGCGTGGAAAGTAGCGATCGCGTGCAGAGGGCGCCGATTAGAATGAAAAGACTTCCGTAATCGAGATCGCCAGGTCTTGAGCCCAATGCCGTGAGTCCAATGCTAAGCGCCAGGGCCGCCGAAGCCGAGGCCATTACAATATTGAATACTCGCATTACATGTTGCGGGAGCATTTGTGTTTCTTTAAGCAAGAGCTAACACCCATGTGACGGCGCCTGTCGAAGAAGGCGCTAGCGTCAGGACAAGGAGCCTCAGCCGGGCAGCGCTGCCAAAGTCGATGGCAGTGGCTGTCGTCCTAACAGAACGAACCCGATTACGCGGCTTCAACACTAGCCCTTCGCCGACACGGGCCCGAAACGGCCGCTGGTAGCGCCCGCGACGAACTCGCGACAGACGAGCCGACGACCTGACTGAAATATAGCGAATATTCGAGAGTGTGTGAAGTGCCTCTAGCTGTGGATAACCTCCAGAACTCTGAATTCCGTGCGTGCGAGTGGATACGCGGAGGAAAACCTCAGCCTCGATTTCGTCTACAGACGTTTTAAGTCCAGCTAAGAAAGGGCCCGCATCTATTTGAAAGGAATGGTCGGGGCGGGGCGATTTGAACGCCCGACCCCCTGCGCCCAAGGCAGGTGCGCTACCAGGCTGCGCTACGCCCCGACTCATCCGATTGTAGCAGCGCTCCGCATTTCGCCAACCCTCTGCCGTGCTATCCTTATTCTGAAGTTCTGGTAGAGGAGCGAGGGCCACCAGTACCCGGCGCGATTTCCGTGCATCCGGAGCGCCGCGCGAAAGGGGCAGCCTCGCCGAAATCGTAGCGCTGGATTCACGGCGCCGCGGTTGGTGAACGTGGCTAAGACCTGTTCACTGTCATTCGAGCTTGGTTTTGCCGGGCCGGATGGAGCGCTATCGGGAAGTGGTTCAGCCCTCCTGGCTGTCCTCTTTATACGAGGTCAGCGCGTCTCCTGAAAAGCCCCCGATCGTATGGATCTGTTTCAGCTAACGCGCGCGCTCGTCGACATCGACTCAGTCACGCCCAATGAGGAGCGTGTCGGACAGTTTTTGTTCGATCACCTCAGCGGGATCGCTGCACGCACCGGCGGCCGCGTCGAGTGGATCCCTATACATAAAGAAGTCGAGACGCATCGCTGCAACGTGCTCGCGCACTGGGGCGATCCTGTGGTCACGCTGTCGACTCACATGGACACCGTGCCGCCGTTCTTCGCCTCACGCGAGGATTCCGAATTCATCTGGGGACGCGGCGCGTGCGATACGAAAGGCATCATCTCCTCAATGATTCACGCCGCCGAGGCGCTGGTGTCGGAAGGCGTGCGCGGCATCGCCCTGCTGTTCGTGGTCGGCGAGGAGCGTAATAGCGCCGGAGCCTATGCGGCTTCGAAGAATCCGCGCGGCAGCCGCTACCTTATTAATGGCGAGCCGACTGAGAACAAGCTTGCGCTCGGCTCCAAAGGCGCGCTGCGATATGAAATCGTCGCGCAGGGTCGCATGGCTCACTCTGCTTATCCCCATCTGGGCGAATCCGCGATCGAGAAACTGCTCGACGCGCTCGAGCGGATCCGGAAAATTCCATTGCCCTTCGATGAGACGCTCGGTCCCAGTACGCTGAACATCGGTACCATTCAGGGCGGGCGCGCTCCCAATGTGATCCCGGATCATGCCCGCGCCGAGATTTTCTTCCGGCTGGTGGATTCCGGCGACGGCATTCGCAAGGCGGTTGCCGAAGAGTGCCGCGGCTTGTCCGAAGCGAAAGAAGTTCTGTACATTCCAGCCGTTCGTCTGGGCTCCGTGGATGGAATCCCAACCACGGTCGTTTCTTACACCACCGATATTCCGGCGTTCAATGGCACGTGGGGGCAGCCGTTTCTGCTCGGCCCGGGCAGCATCCATTTCGCGCATACCGAGGAGGAGCGGATTCCCAAGGCCGAACTGATGGAATCGGTTCAGATTTACAAAACACTCGTAAGGCGGTTATTACAACAATGAGCAACGACTATCGAGTAGCAATTGCGGGAGCGACGGGAGCGGTTGGAGTCGAATTCCTGCGCTGCCTCGAGCAGCGAAACTTTCCGGTCGGCAACCTGCGGCTGCTGGCATCGGCGCGGTCGCGTGGAAAGAAGATGACGTTCGCAGGCCGCGAAATCGAAGTCGAAGAACTGACCGAGCACAGCTTCGACGGAGTGGACATCGCGTTTTTCAGTGCGGGCGGGTCGATTTCTCGCACATTCGCTCCTGTTGCAGCGAAAGCGGGAGCCGTTGTGGTCGATAACTCCTCCGCGTTTCGCATGGATCCGGCTGTCCCGCTAGTGATTCCGGAAATCAATCCGGAAGCATTGCGCTCGCATCATGGGATTATCGCGAATCCGAACTGCTCGACCATCATTGGCATCGTTCCGCTTTGGCCCGTCCACCGCGTGAACCGCATTCATCGCGTGATCGCCGCCACGTATCAGGCCGCTTCGGGCGCCGGCGCGGCCGCAATGCAGGAGCTCACGGAATCCACGCGAGCATACCTTGCCGAGAAGCCGTATCAGAACACGGTTCTGCCGCATCCCTACGCGTTCAATCT
>JBAIXM010000124.1:0-10546 GCA_037916615.1 Bryobacterales bacterium | reverse complement strand
GTTCGTCCAGGAATTGCAGGCCGAGACCGGGCTGAACGTCGATTTTCAGATCTGCGGCTGCCAGATAGTGGGTGGACCTTTTTATCCAAGCGACGGAATCGTGGATCCGGCCGCGATGCTGCGCGCGCTGCGCTGCGCGTGTGAGAAACGGAACGTACGGATCACGCCGGAGCGGGTAAGCACGATCGAGACGCAGGAATACGGCGCCGTCGTGATCGCCGCAGGAGCGTGGTCGTCGCAGATTCGGGTGACGCACGGCGGCCGCCTGGTGTCGCTTCCTGGCGTCGTCCCAATTAAAGGGCACCTGCTTGGATTCCAGCTAGAGCCGGGCGCGCTCGGCCCCGTGTTGCGCCATGACGAGGCCTACCTGCTGCAGCGCTCGAACGGATTCCTGATTGCAGGATCGAACGAACAGGATATCGGCTTCGACCAGACTTTGGATACTGCCAGCTGCGAAGACATTCACCGCCGCGCCGCTCGGTTGTTTCCGCCCCTGGAACGAGCCGCGCCGGTGAAGCGCTGGATCGGATTCCGTCCGCGTCCGGTTGAAGGCGAGGGTCCCTACATCCGCCGGGTCGAGGGAACAAACGTCTGGGTGGCGTATGGGCACTATCGCAACGGAGTCCTACTGACTCCGGTGACGGCGCAGCGCGTGGCTGCCGGCATCGCCAGCGCGCCCTAGCGCAGGACGAACGTGTACAGCGCGTTTCCGCCCTGGATGCTGAGGTACTGTTTGCCGTTGACCATGTAGGTCATCGGTCCGGCCGAAACCGACGGGCCGAGGTTGGTTTCCCAAAGCAGCTTGCCGTCGCGCGCATCGAGCGCCACGAACTGGCCGTCGCGGCCGCCCGCGAACAAAACGTTCGATGCCGTGGTGAGGATTCCGCCCTCGGTGGAAGGCGCTGAAAGCTTGAAGGTCCACTTGCGGTCGCCCGTGTTCGGATCTACCGCAATGACAGAACTGAACTCATTCTCGGAGTTGGACCCGCCCCGCGGGAAAGTGCCCGTGAAGTTCTGGCCATCATGAAACTCAGGCGGCTCTTCGCCCTTCACGTAAGTGCTGGAACTGTTTTCCCAGGTAGGAATGTAGAACAGGCCGGTCGTCGGGCTGAACGACGGGTTATACCAGTTGGTTCCGCCCTGATTCCCGGGATACACCAGCGTGCCTTGCGCAGTCGGCACGATTCCCGGCGCTTGCATCGGACGGCCCTTCTCGTCAAATCCCGTGTACCAGTTGGTTTTCGTGAACGATTTTCCCAACAGGAACTGGCCGTCGGTGCGATCCAGGACGTAGAACACGCCGTTGCGGTTGGCCCACATCATGACCTTGCGCGGACGTCCCTGGAACTGGATATCGGCGAGCACCGGAACCTGCGTCGCGTCCCAGTCGAATTCGTTGTGCGGAGAGAACTGATAATGCCACTTCAGCTTGCCGGTATCGGCATCCAGCGCGACCACCGAAGAACTGTAAAGGTTGTCGCCCATCCGCGCATCGCCGTTCCAATCCGGACCGGCATTGCCTGTGCCCCACATGGTCAAATTCGTTTCCGGATCGTAGGATCCGGTCACCCAGATTGGCGCGCCGCCGTGGAGATAAGAGTCGTTGGGTTTGCCGTCTTTTCCGAGCCAGGTTTCATAACCTGCTTCGCCGGGTCCGGGAACGGTGTTGAAGCGCCACACTTCCTTGCCCGTGTTCACATCGTAGGCCGCGATGAATCCGCGGATGCCGTGCTCGCCGCCGGCAACTCCGGTGACCACCTTATCCTTGATCACCAGAGGCGCAACGGTGAACGCGTACTGCTGCTTGTAATCGGCGGCCTGCGTCTTCCAAAGTTCCTTACCGGTTTTCGCGTCGAGCGCGATCATCTGGGCGTCGAGCGTGGCCAGGAACAGGCGGTTGCCCAGGATGGCAACGCCGCGAGTAAAGTTTCCGCAGCAGGGATTCTTGGTTTCAGGCGCCGGTTTGTGAAGGTAGGTCCAGATGGTCTTGCCGGTGGCCGCGTCGAGCGCGATCACGTCATTCGGGCTCTGGATGGTGTACATCACGCCGTCGATCACCAGCGGCGTAACCTCGTGTTTATCGAGCGAGCGCGACTGGAACACCCATTTGAGCGTCAGGTCCTTGGCGTTGTCCGGTGTGATCTGCGTGAGCCCGCTGTGCCGCTGGCTCATCGTGGTGCCCGAATAGGTGAGCCAGTTCTGCGGCTCCTGCTTCGCATTCAGGATGCGCTGAAACGGGACTTCCGTCACCGGGGCTTCGCGGTTCACCGGCCCGCGGCCTCCTTGCGCGAACAGAAAACCGCTTAGGGACGCGAACGCAAATACACGCTTGATCATTGGGATTTCCACCTTGTCTGAAGCAACCTGCCGGGGGTTATCTTAACACACGCCGGCAGGCGACAAGACCGCCGGCCCTACTTGCCGCGCGCTACTGTCGCAAGGCCCACACGAACAGAGAATTGCCGGCATCGACGCCGATGTACTGGCGGCCGTTGACCATGTAGGTCATGGGTCCCGATCGAACCTCGCCGCCCAGCGGTGCTTTCCATAGCAGTTTGCCGTCACGGGCGTCGAGCGCGAAGAAGTAACCTTCGTGGCCGCCGGTGAACAGAACGTCGGTAGCGGTGGTCAGGATGCCGGCTTCGGTCACATCGGCCATCTTGAACTCCCATTTCTTCTCGCCCGTTTTGGGATCGATGGCGCGCACGGCGCCGTAAATATCGTCCTCGGCGCGGAAGTTTTGATTGCCGGCCTTGGTTGCCGGACCGGTGTTGCGCGGACCGCCGCCGGCAAATGTCCGGCCTTCCACAAAATCCTGATCCTGCTTGACGTACAGAGATGAATAGTTGTCCCAAGTCGGAATATAGAACAGACCCGTGTGCGGGCTGTAGGAAGGGCTGTACCAGTTCGTGCCGCCCTGGTTGCCGGGATAAATCAGCGTGCCGGTCTTGCTCGAAGCGGCCGTAGGAACCTTCATCGGACGTCCGCGCTCGTCGAATCCGTTCATCCAGTTCACCTTCACGAAGGGTTTCCCGGACAGAAACTGCCCGCTCTGCCGGTCCAGCACGTAGAACAGTCCGTTCCGGTTCGCCCACATCATCACCTTGCGCGGGCGCCCCTGCCACTGGATATCGGCCAGCACCGGAACCTGCGTCGCATCGTAATCGAACTCATCGTGCGGCGAGAACTGGTAATACCACTTCAGTTTGCCGGTGTCCGCATCTAAAGCCACCACGGAGCAAGCGTAAAGATTGTCGCCCGCGCGATTGTCGCCGTTCCAATCCGGACCCGGATTTCCGATTCCCCAGAACGTGAGGTTGGATTCGGGATCATACGATCCCGTGACCCACACCGAAGCGCCTCCGTGCTGCCAGGAATCGCCTTGCCAGCTTTCGTGGCCGGGTTCGCCCGGTCCGGGAATCGTATAAAAGCGCCAGGCTTCCTTGCCGGTTTTCGTGTCGAGGGCGAGAATGTAGCCGCGAATTCCGTACTCACCGCCGGCCATCCCGACGATCACTTTATCCTTGACGATCAGCGGCGCATGCGTGATCGCGTAGCCTTTTTCCGGGTCGCCGACCTTCGAGTTCCACAGCGGCTTTCCGCTCTTGGCATCGAGGGCGACCACGTGCGCGTCGATCGTGCCGATGAACAGCGTTTCTCCGAGGATCGCCACCCCGCGGCTCAACCGCCCGCAGCACGGCCGGGCGTCGGGTGAGTTCTGATAACTGTAGGTCCAGTAAATCCGCCCGGTGACGGCGTCCATCGCCATCACGTCGTCGGGATTCTGCACCGTGTACATCACGCCGTCCACCACCAGCGGAGTGGCCTCGTAGCGCTCGAGCGAGCGCGATTGGAAAATCCACTGCAACTCGAGGTTCTTCACGTTCTCCGGCGTGATCTGGTTCAGCGTGCTGTAGCGCTGGCTGGCAAAGCCTCCGGAATAGGTCAGCCAGTTTTGCGGCTCTTTCGCGGCGTTCACGATGCGGTCGAACGTGACCTGAGCATTCGCGGCTGCCAGCGCCATCAACAGCAGTGCGCAATTCTTCATGGCTTCACCCCTTTGAGCGATACCAGATAGCTCACGATATCGGCCAGTTCCTGCCGGCTCAACTTGTCTTTATAAGACGGCATTCTGGAATCTTTGAGCACCGAATAGCCGCGCAAGTCCGAGATAACGAACGTCCGCAGCCGCTCCTGCGAATCGATCACCTGCAACGTGAAGGTGTCCTGATTCAGCAGCCGTCCGGTCACGGCGGGGCCATTCTTCGGCGTGAGCTGCACGAATCGATATTGGGGAAGCACCTCCGCTCCTGGATCGAACAAGGACTTTTCAAGCTCCGCGGCGCGCCGCTGCATGCCGATGTCGCTCAGGTCCGGACCTGTGCGCGATCCGGCGCCCGACGCCCGGTGGCACATGGTACAGGCGCCCTTTCCTTCAAACAGGGCCTTCCCACGCGCCGGATCGCCGCCAGTTAACGTGCTCGCGGGAACGGCCGCCGCTGAACGCAGGTACGCTACGATGGTGCGCGCCTGGTTTTCGTTCATGTTCTGCGCGGGCATCCCGGTGCCCGGAACACCATTGCGGATGATCTGGACGATGTCGTCATCCGAAACGGCGCGTTTGAACTTGCCGTGCAGCAGATCGACGCCGGGGATCTGGTCGCCTTCCGGGCCGTGGCAGTAGACGCAGTTGTTGATGTACTGGCGTCCGCCGTTTTCGACGTCGGCAGCCGCGTACTCGTGCTGCGCCTGAAGTGCGGCGGCAGTTAAGATTGAAATGAAGACGATAGCGCGTTTCATGAGAAACGCTGAACATCATACTGCGGAGCGTCCAGAGAAGCAACGCTCCGGAGACCAACTCCGGAGCATTGTCAGATTGACTAGAACTGGATTCGGGCCACCATTTGGCCCGAGCGGGGAACTGCGCCCGCGCCGCCCACCAGATTGATGAAGCCGTAGCCGCTGGTGATGTTGCCAAACCTGTCGCGCTGCACCGGCGTTCCCGGCGTCGTGGTCGGATTGGGCCAAGTCCAGCGGTTGAACATGTTGGTGAACTCGGCGCGAACCGTAAGCTGGGTTTTCTCTTTGATGCGGAAAATGCGGCCAAGGCTGATATTTTCGGTTGGACGGCGTGCGCCGCTGAAATCGGCGTAGCGCGCCGCGGCCGTGCCCCAGTTTCCGGCGCCCGGATCCACCCAGGCATTCGGATTCAGAGTCAGCGTCTGGCTGGAATTGAAGCATTTGCAGTTGATGTCCTGCGTCCAGATGGGCTGCCCCTGGACGCGGTTGTAGAACGTGCTTTGGCCAAGCATCAGGCTAAGATTATTGATCGACCCGGGAGTCGTGATGGGCAGGCCACTGCCGTAGCGGAGCACCGTGCCCACCGTCCAGTCCCGAGTAACCTGTGACAGAGTCTTCATGGCCATGCCGTCGCCCGTGAACTTCGGCGTCGTGTAGTTGGCGGAGATCACCAGCAGGAAGGGCTGGTTGTTGCTTGACAGGAACCAGTTGTTCTCGCGGTTGAAGACGTCGTTTTCCGAAGCGCCGCCGAAGACACCTTCGCTCTCCACGCCGTTCACGAACTGCTTGGACCAGGTGAAATTCGCATTCAGATCCAACCCGTGCGAATAGCGCTTGGTGAGGTTGACCTGCATCGAATCGTATTTGGTGCTACCCAGAGGTCCCCAGAGGTGCAGGATGCTGGTGTACTCCGGATACGGCCGCAACGCCTGGAAGACCGTGAGCGTCGTCGGGAAATTCGGATAAGGCTTGCCCGCGAATCCGCGCTGGGCAGCCAAGGCCGATCCCAACTGCGAGATCAGGAGTTGCTGATCAGCAGAACTGTGGATGTCGAGTCCGACTGCGTTCAAACTGCTTGGCATGATCGCGTTGTCGTTGATGGCCGAGGTGGATTGGAACCATGCTCCGCGGTTGCCGACATAGCCGACCTCGATCACGAGATCTCTCCGCAGTTCGCGTTGAATCATGAAACTCCACTGGGCGGTCCGAGCCGGACGTCCCGCCTGGCGGTCGAAGTAGTTCAACGAATTTGCGGGAATCCCCTGGTAGGGCAACTGGCCCGGGTCGAAGTTGGGGAACGTGACTTTATAAGGCAGGCCATCCCTGGTCAAATAGGCTGCGTCGCCGTATTGCGCAGCTGAGTACGGCGTGTTGGAAGCGACGGCATAGGATTGGAAATTGTTAGCCGAAGTCCGGGTATAAGATATCCCGGCGCCGACGCGCAGCACCGTCTTCGGCGTCACCTGGTAGGCGACTCCCAGACGCGGTCCGAAGGCAAAGGGATAGTTACTGGCGAAGTCGCAGTTGCAGCGCCCGCCCCCGTATCCTTCAAAGATCGTGGCGCCCAAACGACCCCCTGCGATTGGATTCGGCGTGTTCAGGCTCACCGATCCCTGGTATCCGTTGTGCTCTCTCAGATACGTTTCGAAATCCCATCGCAGTCCGTAGTCGAGAGTCAGCTTCCGCGTGACCTTCCAGGTATCCTGCGCGAACATACCGAGCGCTTTCTTTCCAAGCCGGGTATTTGCTGGAACCGAGGTGTATCCATCGTCGGCCAGACCCATCAGGAAGCTGGCGTAAACAAAACCCGGGCTGGTCCCGCCCTGCAGAATCTGCCCAAGTGCGGCTGGATCCGTGGTCCCGGTGTTGGCGAACCCGATCCACGGCGCGGCGTAGGTGTTGCTCGTGTTCAGATAGCCGTCCGTATTGAATTCGCCGCCGAATTTGTAGGTGTGATTACTCTTGACCCAGGTCAGGCTGGTGTTTGTGGTCGGCTTCAGTTCGAGGATCTCGATGTTTGTGGATGGGCCGATGCGCGGCGTGTATCCGCCATAGAGCCCGCCAAAACCAGTCGCGGGTCCGCCGGCGAAGCCGGGAGCCGGCGCGCCCATAGTCGGCATCACCTGCGTGGTGCCGGTTCCCTTCAAACCGAAATAGCCGAGCACATCGTACTGGGTGCCCAAGGGACCGCCTGGGCCCTGTTCGGCATCATCCGCCGTAAGCAATCCCGCGCCGAAATGCAAGAGCAAAGTTGGAGTCAGCGTGTAATCGAAGTTGATGCGCGTGGTGTAGGAAGTGATTTTGGAAGGATTCGAGGCGGTAATCGGAAAGGGCATGCCATCGGTCGCTGGGAAAGGCGCGACGCTAGTCCGGCTCCAATATCCCGAAATCTTTGCCTCGGAACTGAGCGAGTGATCCAGCTTCACGGAGGGGACCGTCTGCAAGCGGTCGTTGCTATAGGAACTGGTGTAATCCTGATACCCGGTGGCATTGTTGTTATTCGTCGGCAGAGGCATCAGTGCTTGGATTTTGGCTGTGACGGGATCGAGGTACGTGCCGCCCAGACACGAGGCTGCTCCTAAAGGAACCTTGTTGCCTACGAATGCCGTGCGAACTCGGACGCCGCTGGACAATGTCTGCGTGGAGCAAGGATCGAAGATTTGGTTGTTGTAGAGATTGTTCCCAAGCGAATCTTTGCCGATCGGAGTGGTTCCGAGAGCCGCTGAGAAATCCCCTTGACGGTACGCCGGCGTGGGAACGGTCTTGATGCTCGCGGCCGTGCCGGCGGCAGTCAACTGAGTCTCCCGGAATTGCTCGAAATTCACGAAGAAAAAAGTTTTGTCGTGTCCGTCGTAGATTTTGGGAATCCACACGGGTCCGCCAAAGGTGGCGCCATAATCCTGGCGGCGAAGCCGGGCTCTCACGTGCTGACCGCTCTTGGTCGCGTCCGTCAAGCCAGCGTCGGTGTTGGGCGTGCCGGCGTTGAACACTTCGTTCACGAAATAGTCGTACGCGCCTCCGTGAAACTGATTCGTCCCCGACTTCATGGTCGTGTTAAAGACACCCCCGCCGGCCTGGCCAAACTCCGCAGCGTAGTTGCTGGTCTGGATCGAGGTTTCTTGAATGGCGTCCACGCTCGGCTGCGTCCAGGACTGGGTTCCGGACCAGATGCCCATCTGGGCGTCCTGTCCTTCGATACGGATCGACTGCGTGTTGGACGGCAATCCGTTAATACGGATAGTGGCATCCGGTACGTAACTCGCTCCCGGGATCAAATTGGTCATCGCATAGGGTGTGCGCAAACCCGCTCCGGTACCGATTTGCAGAACCGGTAGGTTATTGATCCGGTCCGTCGTCACGTTATGGCTCAACTCGCCGCTTTCCGTCTTCAGCAAGGGAGTCGCTTCGGTCACGGTGACGGTGTCCGAAGTAGCGCCGACTTCCAGTTTCACGTCCACGCGCACCGTTTGGGCCACCGGAATGAAAATGTTTTCCTTGACGTATTTCTTAAATCCCGTGACCGTGACGTTCAATTGGTAGTTTCCGGTCGGCAATTGCGGAAGGACATAATTTCCCGTTGTCGAACTTCCGACTTCGTATACAGCGCCGGTATCGATGTTTTTGGCTTCGATTTTGGCGGCCGCAACGACGGCGCCGCTCGGATCGCTGATTTGGCCTGTAATGGATCCGCGATCGCTCTGTGCAAATGCAAGCGACGCGAACAAAAGACCAGCAAGGGCTGCAAATCTACGCATCATTTCCCCCTTCAATTCGGCTTCAGATTGTGAACTTGAACCGGTAGATTTCGACCGCAAATCTAAGCGAGTCTACCTGCGGGGCGCGCAGGCTGTCAAGGCTTTTCGAAAACAGGCGTTTCGAAAACAAAAACTCCAGCGTCAGGGGGCTATTAAATTCGGGAGATTTGCTTGGCCCGCTACCGGAAACGGGAAATACTCAGGCTACGCCGGCCAGGACGTACGGCCCCTCGGGCACGATGGCGACCCTGCTGTTGGCGGGCAATTCCGCAAACCACGTTCGGAGCGCCTCGGCAGGATTGCGGAAGCCGGGTCCCCACAACCCCGCGATAAATTGCTCGGGAACGCCTGGAACGCAGTACGACACATCTGCCTTTTGCGTCGCTAGGGCGAGCTTTTCGAGCTGCCACTGGTCGATGGTGACCGGCACGCCTTCAATCGAGCGCAGAAATTCCGTATCGGATTTATGTTCGCAGACCATGCGCGTGAATTCGGGCGCGCCGACGCCTTCATCGCACGCTCCGAACAGCAGAATCTTGCCGCCGGTTTTCACGATCTGCGCCGCCGCCGTGATTCCCTTGATGCTCTGGTAAAAGGTCATATCGAGCGGATATCCGGCTCCGGTGGTGATCACGGCGTCAAACGGTTTTTCAATTTCTTGTAGAATCGCCCTCGAGACCCAGTGGACGCCGGCGCGGTGCGCCGCTTCCGGCTGGCCGGCGAAAACGGCCGCGATTTTCCGGTCGCGCGTGAGCGAAACGTCCACGATAAAATCGTGCCGCGCCATGCGCGCGATGTCCAGCAGCTCGGCGTGCAGCGGATTATCGTCAATCGATCCCTCGCGCGCCCGCGGATCGCGCATGAAGCGCGGGCTGTGCAGTTCCTTTATGGTCGCTTCCGCCGCCAGGCCCGGGGCGACCAGCTTGCGGCCGCCGGAAAATCCCAGCATCAGGTGCGGCTCGATAAATCCGAGCGAAAGATGCAGATCCGCGCCGATGAATCGCTCATCGATGAATACCGGCGTGCCGGATCCGGTTGTGCCCAGCCGCCGGTGCTGCGCGGCATTGCGGGCATCGTGGTTCAATACTTCGAAACTCGCGGCCGTTTCTTCGCCCACGATCTGCCGGATTTCCGCGGGTGTCGCCGCCCGGTGCAGCCCCGTGGCGATCAGGATGCGGATGCCGTTCTTCGGGATTCCCGCGGCTTGAAGACTCCGCAATAGCGGAGGCAGGACCACCGGGTTCGGCGCTGGCCGGGTGATATCGCACACCGAGATCGCCGCCGAGCGTTTTCCCTTCGCCAGCGCCGCCAGCGATTCGCCCGCGGTGGGCCGCTCCAGAGCCGCTTCGACGGCCGCCACCGGATCGGGCAAAGGCGCAAGCGCGGGAGACTTCAAGACGCAGTATTCGTGCGTATCCGGCAGGTCGATTTCCAGGCCGGTGCGCCCGAAGGCAATGGGAACACGCATCACTCTTGAGTTTACTAGCTTGAGTTTACTAGCTTGAGTTTACTAGCTTGAGTCTACTATCCGGCGTTGACGTCAATCACCGTGCGGCCCCGGATCTGGCCGGCGAGAATCTGCTCGCCGAGTTCGAAGACCTTCCCAAGTGGCGCCGTCTGCATCATCGAATCCACGAGCTTCATGGGTAGATCCTTGGCCAGGCGCGACCAGATCTCCAGGCGCTGAGGCTTCGTAGCTTTTGAAGAATCGATCCCTAACAGGTTCACGCCGCGCAGGATGAACGGGAAGACCGTCGTGTTCAGCGCCGCACCCCCGGCGAGCCCGCACGCCGCAACGCTCCCGTGAATCGCCATGGACCGCAGGATGGACGCGAGCGTATCGCCGCCCACCGAATCGATCGCCGCCGCCCAGCGCTCGCCTTCGAGCGGGCGCTTGGAAGGCGCCGCCAGCGTTGCCCGGTCGAGAATCTCCGCCGCACCGAGCCCGCGCAGATACTCGTGATGCTGCGCGCGGCCCGTCGAGGCAGCGA
>JBAIXM010000123.1:0-25886 GCA_037916615.1 Bryobacterales bacterium | reverse complement strand
ATCAATTGCGCAACGGTGCCTTTCTCCGGCAGCTCGGCTGGCGCGAGTTCTCCTACCACTTGCTGTTCAGCCAACCGCAGGCCGTCGAGCACCCGCTCCGCACGGAATTCGAGCGCTTTCCCTGGCGGCGCGATCCCCAAGCCTTTTCGGCCTGGACACGCGGCGAGACCGGTTATCCGTTCGTCGATGCCGGGATGCGCGAATTGTGGCGGACCGGATGGATGCACAATCGGGCCAGAATGGTGGCCGCATCGTTTCTCGTGAAGCACTTGCTGATTCCCTGGCAAGAAGGGGCGGCCTGGTTCTGGGACACCCTGGTGGATGCCGACTTGGCGAATAACACCATGGGCTGGCAGTGGGTGGCTGGTTGCGGCGCGGATTCCGCTCCGTACTTCAGGATTTTCAATCCAGTTCTGCAGGGAGAAAAGTTCGATCCCGCGGGCGACTACGTTCGCCAGTGGCTTCCTGATCTGGCGCAACTGCCCGACGCCTGGATCCACAGACCCTGGCGGGCGCCGCGCTCAATTCTCGCCGATGCAGGCGTGGACCTTGGGAAGACCTATCCGTATCCCATCGTCGAGCACGACGAAGCAAGGCGTCGCGCATTGGCCGCGCTGCGAGAGTTAAATGCAACGATGCCGCTCCCCGAACGCAGATAGTAGGACCGATGTGATCCTACCGCGTCAACATCTGTGCTACTCTTAGAACGCATTCCCTTTAAGGGCCGCCGCACGGACTGCCGGGACCTCTCTTCTGAATCGAGTGCAGAAAGAGAGACCCAGTGGAACACAACCCTGGTCGAATCCCGCCTTGTCTGGCCAAGACACTTCAAGAAGCTCACAGGCTGATCGCGAAATGCGAACAGCAGCGAGAAAATCTGCAAACGTTGATGACCCGGCTCGCGGAGCGACGCGCCAAAATACATGTCCTGCGAGAGCAGTTGGACGCCGATCATCCGCTGGACCGTTTCTGGGTTGGCTGGCGCGTTAACGGACCAAAACAACAGGACGAATCGTAGGGATCAAGTCAGACGAATCGGTCCTCATTCTGCCGCCGCTCGCTCCAGCGCTGGATCTGCGCATTCGCCTGCTCGACCATTCGATGAGCCTCGGCAATAAGCGCCAGGGAGCTTTCGTTCAGATCCTTGGAACGGGCAGCATACTCAAGCGCCTTCTGCACGCTGCGCTCGATCTGAGTTTCGAGTTCTCCCGTCATCAGTTCAAGCTAAACGTTTTCGAGGCGCGATCTCCTAGTAGAATCCCCAGGGGCGGTCCGCACGCGACTTTCGAACAGTCGAATAGGCCGCACCAGGCACGACCAGTCGAGGCAAACGGGCCTAAACCCTGGTGCTTGCGCGAGCGAGTATACTGCCTTACTAGGGTGACCGGATGCGGCTTTCGCTCGCACTTTTCTTCTTCCTACTTTTTGGTTCCTCAGTTTGTCCGCTGGCCGGGCAATGGCTGAGTTATCCGACAGCGGGCATTCCTCGAAAGCCGGACGGATCGCCCAATCTGGGAGCAGCTTGTCCGCGCAGCGCGGACGGCAAGCCGGATTTTTCGGGGCTCTGGATCGCGCAAACTAAGCGCGAGGGCAACGCGAACTTTCCTGGATGCGAGCCGGTATCCGACGAGTTCGTCAATATCGGCGCAAGTCTCAAGGATGGCTTGCCCTACCAGCCCTGGGCCGCGGATCTGGTGAAAGTGCGCCGGACCGAGCAGCGCGTGAATGATCCGCTCTCGCACTGTTTGCCCGTCGGTCCGATAAGGCTACACACCTGGAACGGACCGAGGAAGTTCGTGCAGACTCCCGGCCTGCTGGTCATCATGAACGAGTGGGATGCCAGCTACCGGCAGATCTTTACGGACGGCCGCCCGTTGCCGGCGGACCCGAATCCATCCTGGAACGGCTACTCGAGCGCCACATGGGAGGGCGATACGTTGGTCGTGCGCACCAATGGTTTCCGGGATGGAATGTGGCTGGATGCAACCGGGAATCCTATGACGGATGCGGCCGCGCTCACGGAACGTTTCCGGCGGCCCAACTTCGGCCAGATGGAAATCGAGATCACGGTGAACGATCCCAAAGCCTACACCAGGCCGTGGACCGTAACGTTGCACCAGGTCATCAAGCTGGATACCGATCTGCTGGATTTCGTTTGCGCCGATAACGAAAAAGACGCGGATCACCTCAGCAAATAGAAGGTTCTTTTAAGAAGTGGCGGCTTTCCGCTCGAGTGAGTTCTTACGAGCGGTTCGATACCGCCCCGGAGGCTGTCCGAATTCGCGCTTAAAGGCTCGATTGAAAGCAGCTTCCGACTCATACCCCACATCCGCCGCGATTTCCGCCACCCCTCTCGACGTCGTCTCCAGCGACCGGGCCGCCAACTGTAGGCGCCAGCGGGTCAAATACGTCATGGGCGGCTCGGAAAGATAGCGGGTGAAGCGCTCCACCAATGCGGAACGCGAGATACCCACCTCCTCGGCGAGATTCGCGATCGTCCACGGATACGCCACGCGGCTGTGGAGCAAGCCCAGGCTCTTGCCCACAATCGGATCGCGCGTCCCGGCAAGCCACCCGCTCTCGTGTTCCGGAAGGCTGCCGACATAGCGCCGCAACGTATCCACGAACAACGCCTCCGAAAGCTTGGCGAGCATGGCTTCGCTGCCGACGCGGCCGGAGCCTGCTTCATCCACCAGGTGCAGGATGGAACTCTCCAGCCACTTCCCCGAGAAATCCGTGCGGATGTTGACCTTGAAGACTGGCGGAAGTCCGTCCAGGATCGGCTTGCACAGATAGGGATCGCACGTCATGTACCCGCACACGAACCGCGAAGTCTCGCCGCCGCCGCCCGCGTGAAGCGGACTTAGATCGCGCGCCTTGATCTTGGCGGAAATTCCGTAATTCGGGAACGGCGCGACGGCGCCTTGCAGGCTGGTGATGTCGTGCTGATGCCCTTTCGGAAAAATGACGACATCGCCGGGGCTCAATTCCACAGATGTTCCGTCGGCCAACTGGGCACGAGCCCGGCCGTCAATGACGAAATGATAGAGCACCAGGTGCCCCGCCCCGGGAGCGTGCGTCGCCAGCATGACCTCGGTCGAGGGCGTTGAAAAGCCCCACGGAGCCGAAAATTCAGCGCTGAAAAATACCGCGCCGTTCAACTTCACTCCACTCAGGATTTGTGAGAACGCGTCCATTCCTATACCGTCTTTGGATCTCCGGCAAAAATCACCGGAAGCTCTGCAAAGCGAATCCGCCCGGGCAAGCCGCCCGGGCAAATCATCGCGACGCCCGGGCATGGATCTATCAGCAAGCCTACCGCACAATTGAGTCCTGAAGCTTGAGAAACCCAATAAGGAGAGTGTCATGAGCCCTGCTGTCGAAAATCCCAACAAGGCGTTATGGGAAAAAGGAGACTTCACCGCGATTGCCGCCTTCATGCGTCAATCTGGAGACGCGCTGGTCGATTCGCTCGGAGTCACGTCGTCCATGAGCGTCTTGGATCTGGGCAGTGGAGACGGAACCACTGCCCTTCCCCTTGCGCGGACGGGAGCCGACGTGACGGCGATCGATATCGCCCGGAATCTTGTGGAAGCCGGGAACCGGCGAGCCAAAGAAGCAGGGCTCACCCGGCTGAAGTTTTACGAAGGAGACGCTTGCAATCTGGAAGGCGTCGCGGATCGTACCTTTGACCTGACGCTCTCGATATTTGGGGCCATGTTCGCTCCCAGGCCCCTCGACGTCGCGAAAGAGATGGTCCGCGTCACGAAACCGGGCGGGCGCATTGTGATGGGCAACTGGATCCCTGGCGATCCGACGTTCGTATCGCAAATCCTAAAGATCAGCGCGGCGTTCACGCCCCCGCCACCGGAAGGCTTCATCAGTCCCATGAGTTGGGGCGTTGAGAGCCACATCAGCGAGCGATTCGGCCAGGCCGGTGTGCCCGCTGAAAGAATCTCGATGGTGAGAGACACGTTCTATTTCGCCTCGCCCGACCAGAGCCCGGAACGTTTCATCGAGCTGTTCCGCGATTTTTATGGGCCCACGATGAACGCCTACGAGGCCGCGCGGCAGAGCGGCAACGCCGGCGAACTCCACCGGCAGCTCGTCGATCTGGCCAACACACAGAACAAAAGTAAGAACGGCGGCACTCTGATCCCGGCCACGTTCATGCGCGTTACGGTTACCGTCTAACTTCAGGGAGACTTCAGTATCCCGCCTCCTCGGGATACGGTCATCTCGTCGGCCAGGTCGACATGCCGAATGCGGGCGATGAATTGCATCACTTCGGCTGGAACGCATTGCAGCGCATGCCTGTGCCCCCATGCGCCGCATCCGCATGTGGAGCGCCGCTACCTGGTCGTGCCGGGGATCAATTCTTCGCGCATTCACATCATCGATACCAAACCGGATCCGCGCAAGCCGCAAATTGTGAAGGTGATCGAGCCGGAGACGCTGGCCTCGCGCACCGGTTACGCCTCGCCGCACACGGTCCATTGCGGTCCGGATGGCCTCTTTTTCAGTGCGTTGGGAACTCCGGACGGCGGCGGTCCCGGCGGAATCTTTGTGATGGATCCGGAGAGTTTCGACGTGCTCGGAAAATGGGAGCTGGACCGCGGTCCGCAGAAGCCGGCTTATGATTTCTGGTGGCACCTGGGATTCGACACCGTCATCACCAGCGAATCGGGTACGCCCAACATGGTGAAGGATGGAGTCAACCCGGAGATCCTGCTGGGCGGCGGCTACGGCCACAAGCTGCACGTCTGGGATCTGCTCAAGCGCCGCTCAGAACACTTTCCGAAACGTCAGATTGATTCGCGCAGCGCCGGTGAGCGGATGCTCCGAAGCTTTGATTGGAGCGACTCCGTGATAGACAAAGCGGGCCGGACCGCCCCATACCACGACGTCTCCGTGATCCAGGCGCATGCGGCGTACGGGATCCGCGCGCTTTTTTCCGCCCCATAGAAACACGGCTGGGACGCCCAACGATACCGAGACGATCGGCGCCCAGGCATCTTTCTCATCCCGGTCCTGGTGAAGGCCGAGCTTCGCGCCCGCCTGGTAGCGGTTGATCAGGCAGGCATCGGGATCGTATCCTGCAAATCCGCTTTCGGCCGCGGCGCGCGCCGCGAGATCGAGAAAGACCCCCGGCATCGCCGGCCAGGGCTTCTGCGTATCGGGATCTAGAGGATCGTAGCGATAACCCGCGCGGTCCGATACCCAGCCCACGCGCCCACAGTTCGTCATCGCAACGGACATCGTGTGGCCGCCGGGTGTGATCAGGTGGCGGAAGGGCGCGGCCCCGGCCACGCGCGCAACTTCTTCAAGCAACTGCGGAACCTCTGAAAGAGCGAAGCTGCGCAACAAGACCGCCCCTTCCTCCAGCGGCTCGCGGGACGGAGAATGGTCAGCGAAAAGAGGCCACATCTCGGGTTCGGAATCTCGGACGAACAATTACAAACAAAAGCACCAGCGCGGCTCCGGCGCGGCGGACCGCAGCGACTCCTCCGCGACATTCAGAGGACAGCTCCAGCCGAACGTATCCTCAGCGAGCCCGATGAAGACCGCAGCAAGATGAGACGTGCGGAACCACGGATTCCGGACCCATGGCCAATTCTTCCCCGCCCCGATCACTATATATAGGAACCCGCCGACGATGAATGCGAAGTACGCCAGGTGGATGGCCACCACCAGGTCGGCCAGCATACGGGCTTATTTCTTCAGCGTGTGGACGTACGCGGCGACGTCTTCCGCCGACTTGGCATTCAGGGCCTTCACCGGCTGCATCTTGCCCTTGCCCTTGGTGACCACGTTAACGATTTCCCCGTCGCTCATGGATTGCACTTCGGGCGATTTGAGGTCCTTCATCTCGACTTTCATCATTTTGGCGACAGCCGCCACGGGCGTGCCATCCGGTCCATGGCAGGACTTGCAAGAAGTGTCGTAAGCGGTCTTGCCAGCTTTTGTGTCGGCGGCCCACATCGCGACCGCCGCCGCGAGCGCCAGTGTGAACATGGTTAAAAAGTTGCGCATGACTTCATAGTGGCATGTCCGGACGAGCAATGGTACGCCAGATGTGAGCCACCGGACTGTTGTCGTTTCCCAAGCCTTCCTTGGGTTGTTTGAAATGACGGCCGATGATCTCGCGGAACGGATCGATGCTCACCTTGGCGTTAGGATCGAACGAATAGTAATCGTTGACCGTGACCAGTCGCGGGGCATCGTACCAGGGATGGTTCTTCAGCATCTCGTAATCGGCGCGGATGTGCGGAAGCGGAACGTAGTCCTCGCCGAATAGGCGGCGGTAAAGATCGGGGTACTCGTAGCCGTAAGCCGGATCGGGGAAGAAGCGCAGTGCCTGGTGGTACTTGATGGCAAACGCGGTCTTCTCGGGAACGTAAGGCTCGTACATTTGGGCGGCCCAGTAGCCGTGATCGGCTTTCATCAGAGCCTGCGCAGTATCGTGGAGCAGGCACGCCAGGACGATCTCCTCGGGCATGCCGTTCTTCACCGCCAGCGCAGCGCTTTGCAGGACGTGGTTTGCCGGTGCGAAACGCAGCGCGAAGAAATCGTAGATGGTCGGCTTTTCAGGCATGGCCGGGAGCATCTTGACCTTGGCGCCCGGAGCGGTGGCGACGAACAGGTTCCCAACCCCCATCCGATAGTGCCGGGTGGGAATTTTCTGCTCGACCTCGGCTACCGTGGGAAAGTGCGGATCCGTGGAGAGCAGTACCTGATCGAGCTCGCTCGACAGGAAATCCTCCAAAGCGTCCGCCTTGGCTTCGGAGTCCATCCGGGCGACGGCTTCCTCGCCGCCCAGCGTCGCGATCAGCTTTTCGCGTTGAATTTCCATAAACGTCCCTCTATTCCAATTGTAAGGCGCGTGCTCGATGGTATCCTGATCGTGGAAGACGATGGCCTTCAGCTCGCGATCTTACACGCGTCCGTATCTTTCCGGAGGCGGATTGCCGCCGGGTGTGAAGATGCTGATCATCAGCAACTCTGCGGTGTTCCTGCTGATGTGGCTGCTGGGATCGACTGACATTGTCCGGATCTTCGCAGGTCTGTTTTCCCTGGTTCCAGCCGACGTTGTCCGGCGATTCTACGTCTGGCAACTGGTAACGTACCTGTTTCTGCACGGCGGTTTTTTCCACATTCTGTTCAACATGCTGGCGCTGTGGTTTTTCGGCAAGGATCTGGAAGATATCTGGGGAACGCGGCGGTTCCTGCAATTTTATTTCTTCTGCGGGATCGGCGCAGGCGTGTTCGTTGTACTGGGGAACTACCTGTTCGGGAATCCTCTGGTGCCAACCATCGGCGCCTCAGGCGCCATCTACGGCATCCTGCTGGTCTGCGCGGTGATGTGGCCGGACCGGATCATTATCTTCTATATATTCCCGATCAAGCTCAAGTACTTCGTGATGATTCTGGGCGCGATCGCCTTCTTCAGCGTGCGCGACTTGAACAGCGGTGTCAGCGACATCGCTCACCTGAGCGGGATGCTGTTTGGATATGTCTTCCTTAAGAGCTCCAAAATCCGCAAGTTCGACCCGATATCTCCGGTCCGCGAGGGCTATAAAGCCTGGAGGATGGCGCGGGCCAAGCGCAAGTTCCAGGTTTACCTCAAGAAGCACCAGGAAACGGATCGCGACCGCTGGGTGCATTGACTTCTGAAACCGCGCAATTTCGCGGCAAACACGAAACTCAACCGCTGGGTGCCGCATCACAATGGTGGTATAGTTCGGTCATGAAGGCATCGCGTCTGATTCTCGCCCTTTTGGCCTGCTCGTTGAGCGCGGCCCTGGTTGTGGTTGCTCAGGGTCCGAAGAGTGGCGGCAGCGAGACGGTCGCGCGGCCCAAAAAGGGTTCGTCCAGCACACCTGCGGAGTCACCCGACCAGGGAAAGATCCCCTCGCAGTTCAAAAAAGGTAAGGAACTGCCGGAAGGGGTGACGACCTACTCCACGGATGCCATTACCGTCACCGTGGACGTTTCCGTGCTCGATAATAAGAACAATTTCATTCCGAACATCCCTTCGGGCAACTTCCGCGTGCTCGAGGATAACGTCCCGCAGAAAATTACAGGCATATCGCGCGGCGAGGCTCCCATCACCATCGCCATGGTGATCGAGTTCTCCGGCCGCTTCCAGCAGGTATACACGGAGCCCTGGTACCAGACGTTACAGGCGGCCTACGGATTCGTCCAGACTTTGAAGCCGGAAGACTACCTGGCAATCGTCGCCTATGACCTGCGGCCCGAAATCCTCTCTGACTTTTCCACGGACAGGAGCGACGCTCAGGACGCACTTTCCCGGATGCGCTTTCCGGGATTTTCTGAAGCCAATCTCTTCGATGCGCTCGTAGATACGGCACAGCGGATGCAGGATATCGAGGGACGGAAGGCGATCCTGCTGATCTCCTCCGGAATCGACACCTTCAGCAAACTCAATTATGGAGAAGCGCGCAAGGCGCTTCAGAACGCGGGCATCCCGGTTTATTCAATCGGACTGATGCAGGCTTACCGTGACATCCTCTATTCCTACGGTTTGCTTTCCGACTTCGCGAACATGGATTTCCTCCAGGCGGACAACCAGCTCCGGACGTTCAGCAAAGAAACCGGCGGCCTCGCATACTTCCCGCGCTTCTACGGCCAGTTCCCCGAGATTTACCGGGGGATCAGCGGCGTTCTCCGGAGCCAGTACGTGCTGACGTACACGCCGAGCAACACGGCGCGGGACGGAAAGTTCCGCAAGATCAAAGTAGAGCTCGTGAATCCCGAGAACAATCAGCCGCTGCGGATCAACGACGAAAAAGGCAAACCGGTCAAATACGAGATCCTGGCCAAGCCCGGATACACTGCGCCGAGAGCAGTCGAGTAGCTGCCATCGTCGCCGCGAGCGCCGCGCGAAGTTTCAAGAAATCGAAGAACGAAAGTCAAGCACTCCATCTTTCCGTTTTTGAGTTTGTTAGAAAATTGTTGACACGTGTGTTGCGGCTCTGTTACTGTCGCGTTGTTCCCAACACATCATGCCTCTTCGGAATTCTTCGTCTTTGTCTACGCACGGGCGCATTCTGCTGGTGGACGATAACCAGAACGGCTTAACAGCTCGCAGGACCGTACTGGAAGAACTCGGCCACAAGGTTGTTGTGGCTTCCAGCGGCGTGGAAGCGCTCGATCATTTCTCACAACACAAGTTCGACTTGATCGTCACCGACTATCGCATGCCGAAAATGGACGGCCTGGAGTTGATCGGTCGCTTGAAGAAACAGTCGCCGGACATTCTCATCATTCTGGTTTCCGGTTTCGTCGATACATTGGGAATGAACGAGGCGACGACCGGCGCCGACGCCGTGATTCAGAAAAGCGCAAATGAAGTCACGCACCTGGTTCGTGCCGTAAACCGGCTCCTGCGCAAAAAACCCCCGAAGAAACCGGCCGGCTCCGACGCGCGAGCGCTGCGATCCAAGCGGCACGCGGTTTAGAAATTTTAACCTGCGAGAAACGGGAGCGGGATCCAGCGCAAAGACGCCGCCGTCATGAGCATCCCCACGCACAGGATGATGAAGGCCGACGCTACCGGCGCAAACCGCAGCACAGGATGCCGCGCATGCTTGGAAGACTCCGGCAGCCAGCTCTTGGCATAGATCACAGCCATCCCGATCGCCATCAGAACTCCCGCAAGTCCAAGGCTGAAAGCGATCAACAGCACCAAACCGAGACCCACGCGTCCGATCGCGATCGCGCTTAGCAGCAGTACCATCGCAGCGGGACATGGTACTAATCCACCGCTCGCGCCCAGCGCCATCAGGCTCCCGAAGGTGATCTCTCCCGGAGGAAGATGACTGTGCCCGTGGTCATGGTCATGATGATGGTCATGGTCATGATGATGGGTATGGGCGTGATCGTGGGCGTGGTGATGGTCGTGGCCGTGATGATGGTGATGATGTTCTCCGCGCGCGTGAGCTAATTCGTGGCGGAACGCTCTCCAGCGCTGGTAGAACAGCCAACCGCCGATCACCACGATCGACCCGCCGGATAAAACTCCCAAAACAGGAATGATCTTGTCCGGAACGATATAGCTTGACAGCAACAGCGTACCGATGCCCAGCAGGAAAACGCTGATGGTGTGCGTAAACGTCACTGTCGCCCCCAGCAGCGCGGCATGTTTCATGTTGCCGCGCGACCCCACCAGGTACGCCGCAACAATGGTCTTACCATGCCCGGGCTCCAGGGCGTGCATCGCGCCCAGCCAGAACGCGACGGCGATTCCGGCGATCATCCATCCGGCGCTTAGTTGCGGCTGGTGTAAGAGTTGCGCAAGATAGTCGGCGTGCATAACGATCCTCTATTCTAAAGCCTACTTCCTCCTGAAGGCCTTGGTTTCTCCCTCAGCCATCTGAAGCAACAAATACGTTGCGCTGCAGGGCCCAGCGGGAGGCACATTGTATCCATATTGTCCTTGCTGAACACCCGGACCCGTTTGCGGTAGAGAGCGTCGGCCCAGGGCAGGACGTCTTCGGGCTTCAAATCGGCGGCGATGTTGTTGTAGTACCGGTCCGAGGCCGCATGCCAGATTCCTGAGAGATCCGGCTTGCCGTCTGGCGTGCTTGGCGCGGGCGCGGTCAGATTCGGTGTTCCGTCGGGGGTCCTCGGGATGCCCGGAATCGGATAGTGCAGCCATTGTGCGCTGGTCGTGGATGCCAGCAAACACGCCAAGAGGATCCGCCGCATGAGCCGAATTATACTGTGCTTGACTTGTATCATGCAGCCTGCAACGGATGTCCGCATTGCGCTTGCCAACCTTCGCCTCGCTTTGACGCCTGAGGAGTCTGTGGATCTGGCGCGCGCGGCAATCCTCGAAGCCGGCCGGCGAGAAGCACAAATCGTCTGCTTTCCTGAATGCTATGTGCCGGGCTATCGATGGGCCGGAAAACCCGCCGCTCCGCCCAACCAGGCTTTCCTCGACCGGGCCTGGACGGAGCTGGCATCCTGCGCGCGAGACGCCAGGATCGCCGTGGTTCTCGGAACCGAGCGGGTCACGCCACACGGACTACTGATCAGCGCGCTGGTCATCGACGCGGATGGCACCGTAGCCGGATTTCAGGATAAGGAACAGATGGATCCGTCAGAAGATGGAATTTACGTGGCGGGTGACGGCCGGCGCATGTTCCAGGCGGACCCCTTACTTTCGGAATCGCGATCTGCCACGAGGGTTGGCGCTATCCGGAAACCGTTCGCTGGGCGGCCCGGCGAGGCGCTCGAATCGTGTTTCATCCGCACGTGGAAATCGCCGAGCCGGGCAGCTATCGTCCGAAAACCTTCGCGGATCCGGCGAACACCTTCCATGAGAAAGCCATGCTGTGCCGCGCCGCGGAGAACACCTGCTATTTCGCGTCGGTGAACTGCGCCAGTGAAGGATCCGGCACCACGTCCGCAGTCATTCGCCCCAATGGGACTGTTCAGTGCTACCAGCCGTATGGTGTGGAGGGTCTGCTGGTCGCAGACGTCGACTTAAACCTGGCGACAGGACTGTCAGCGTCGCGCTGCCGGGCTTGAGACTAGCCGGTCTTCTTGGTGGCTTTTTTGGCGGCCGGAGCCTTGCGGATTTCCTCGAAGTATCTCTCGACAAACGGCTGAAACATCAGGGGAACTTCGTCGCGGTGGATCTCGCCGCCGGCTTCACTGTGAGTTGCCTGCTTTTCGGCCCAAGGCGTTTTAAGCTGCTGCTTGGTGTTCCCAACTTCCACCATCACCTCGCCGGTCACGGTTGCCGATCGTTTGCCCAGAATCTCGCTGATCTGGCCCATCGCTTCGAGCGCTTTGGCGTCCTTCTGCGACTTGTCGCCATCCTTCGATCCGGCTCCGCTCTCGCTCTGCTGTGAGGTTGGTTTCCCGGGCTGGCTGTTGGCCTTGGCATCGTCAGAATTTTTCTGATCGCCGTTCTCGCTGCTGTCAGGATTGGTCTCAGCGCTGGCGTTCTGGTTATCCTGCTTTTCCTGATCGCCTTTTTCGCCCTTCTCGCCCTTTTCACTGGGCTGGTTCTTGGCGGACTGTTGCTGCTTCTGAGCCGAGTTCGGCTTCATCTTGTTCAGCATGTTGGCCAGAGCATCTTTGAGCTTGTCGAGCATGCCGCTTTGGTTGGAATTGTTGGCTTGCTTGTCCTGATCGCTGCCGCCTTCCTTGTTCTGGGCGTCCTTGGAACTCTTGTCGCTCTGCTTGCCGTCTTTATCGCCGGCCTTATCGCCTTTGCCCTGCCCCTGTTTATCCGAATCGGCATTGTTCTGATCGCCGCCTTTATCGGCCGCTTCCTTGGCCTGCTCGTCGCCCGAGGGATTCGCGGAATCGTTTTGTTCCTGTGGATTGAGCAGGTCCTGCGGCTGCTGATCCGTGGCCGTAGACTGCGCCTCGGGATTTCCAGCGTCGAAAGGCGCCTGCGACGCTTTCAGGTTCTTCGCCAGATTCTTCGCCAGTGGCTGCGGAGGCGCGCCAAAGAAAGAATCGTACGCCATCTTCAGCAGCGATGGATCCAGACTCATGCTGCCGGTGACCGCATACCGCACGGCAAACAAGCCGAAAGCGACCAGAGCCAGGCCCGTGGCGGGCAGCAGATAACGCGATCGAGAGGGCGGAACCGCCTGCTGCAGGTCGACCCCTTGAGCGATCTTCTCCGCGTCGCGGCGCTGGCATTCGCAGATGGCTTCCCGTCCCCGTTCCGGATGCAAAGCGAAGTGCAGGGCGGTAGAAAGCGTGTCAGCGAGACCCAGACGGCGGTCGATTGCCTGCGCGAGCTCGTACGGACTCGGCAGACTCTTCCGGAGGCGGTAGATTCCGACGCCAAGACTCACTACGGCCAAAAGAACCGGCCAGTACCAATCCAAAATCTGCGTGCCGAGCAGCAGCAACAGGATGACTCCGGCCATCCCTATCAGGAGCGCGAGTGCGCTTTTGTCCAACACCAATTGACTGAGGAGGCGCCGGCGGGCGCTTTGCAGCAGGTTCGTCAAGGTGGGGTGGATTGGCAAGATTCGCCTTCCGGAAGCAACTCTATATAATAAGCATACAATCGCCGTACGAGTAAAAGCGATATTTCCGGGCTACGGCGTGCCGGTAAGCCTCCAGCGCCAATTCCCTGCCCGCGAACGCGCACACCAGAACCAGAAGACTGGACTTGGGCAGATGGAAATTGGTTAGCATCGCCCCGGTGCGGCAGAAGCGGAATCCGGGCGAAATGAAAAGGCCGGTTTCGGCGGCCGAGGAGTCGCTTTCGATCGCCCGGACGACGGTTGTGCCCACGGCGACAACGCGTTTCGCGCCATCCATGGCCCGGACCGTCTCCGGGGGCACCACGAAAGCCTCTTTATGGAGATGGACGTTTTCGAGAGACTCGGATCGAAGCGGCTGAAACGTCCCCAGGCCCACGTGAAGAGTAATATGGGCGATCGCCGCGCCCGCAGCCTGGCAAGCTGTCAGAACTTCTGGCGTGAAATGCAGGCCGGCGGTCGGTGCTGCGGCGGATCCGGGCCGGCGGGCGAAAACGGTCTGGTAGCGTTCGCGGTCTGCCGGCGTGTCCGGGCGGCGAATATAGGGCGGCAAAGGCACGTGACCTACGCGCTCCAGAACAGCAAGTAAGTCGCCAACCGGATGCAGCCGGACTGAGCGCTCTCCGAATTCTCCGCGCCCGAGAATTTCAGCCGCCAGTTCGTCTGAGATCTGTATGCGCTCGCCGGTTCGCATTTTTTTGCCGGGATGAACCAGGGCTTCCCAGGTGAGCCCGTCCGAGGAGATCGGTTTCGTCAGGAGAATCTCGACACGTCCGGTACCGTGCTCCCGGCGGCCATAAAGGCGCGAAGGAAGAACGCGGGAATCGTTCAGAACCAGACAGTCGCCAGACGCGAGATGGTTGGGAAAATCCCGAAACATCCGGTCTTCCCACTTACCCGTGGTGCGATCGACCACCAGCATCCGTGATCCGGCGCGGTCGGGGAGCGGTTCCTGCGCGATGAGTTCTTCGGGGAGGTGATAATCGAAATCGGAAAGATGCACGTAAACACCACTGTAGACTGTAAGCAGATGCGGATTCTCGGAATCGAGTCGTCCTGCGACGAAACCGCTGCGGCCGTGGTCGAAGACGGCTCACGGATCCTGTCGTCGGTGGTTTCCTCGCAGATGGCGACCCATTCCAAATACGGCGGCGTGGTGCCGGAACTGGCCTCGCGCGAGCACCTGCGGGCGATCGTGCCGGCGGTTCGCCTCGCGCTAGAAGAAGCCGGAACGCGCCTGGAAGACCTGAGCGCGATCGCGGTGACCGAGGGCCCCGGACTGGTCGGATCGCTGCTGGTCGGGATGACTTACGGCAAGGCTCTGGCGATGGTCCACCATCTGCCGCTGATCGCAGTGAACCACATCGAAGGGCACATCCATGCCGTCGCGAGCCAGTGTGCCGTGGAATATCCGGCGCTGGCGCTGGTGGTGAGCGGCGGCCACACGCATCTCTTTGAAGTTCGCGAAGGGTTTCGCTACCGCCTGCTGGGGAAAACCCGTGACGACGCCGCAGGCGAGGCATTCGATAAAGTCGCGAAGCTTCTGGGCTTCGGATATCCGGGCGGGCCGGTGATCGACATGCTCGCGCCGCACGGCGATCCCGAGGCGGTGCGCTTCACACCGGCGAAAATGAAGGGCAATACGCTCGATTTCAGCTTCAGCGGGCTGAAAACTGCCGTACTGCGCTGGTTCGAGGCGCGCGACATGGCTCAGGAGGTCGCGGCGCGGAAAAGACTGCTGGCGGAGAATTTTAGGCCTTCGGTTGAAGAGTGGCTGCGGGTAACGCCTAAGGCAACACTCGACTTGCTCGCCTCGTTCCAGGCGACAGTGATCGACGAGCTTCTGCGGAGGGCGATTCGGAGCGCGGAGGACATGGATGCTCGCAGCCTGATTATTTCGGGCGGCGTCGCCTGCAACTCAGGACTGCGGCAAGCGGCCGAGCAGGCACATCTTCCCTATCCCGTGTATTTTCCGAGCCTCTCGCTTTCGACCGACAATGCCGCGATGATCGCCGCGGCGGCGTTTCCGAAGCTCGCTCGTGGAGAGTTCGCCGATTCCAGACTCAAGGCCCAAGCGAATTTGGCGCTGGCATAACCGTTACATGCATGTGCATGTAGAATGAAACCATGCGGACCGCGATCGAAATAACGCCCACGCATCGCGCCAAGCTGGTCGAACTTACCGCGCGACGTGGAGAAAAGGGATTTTCTTCCGTAATCGGAGAGGCGCTGGATGCGTATTTTCGTGGCAACGGAAACCGCAACGTCCGTGAGCGCGCCCTTAATTTGCGGGGTTCTTTCACCCGGAAGGAAGCAGATCAATTGCGCCGTGAAACGGAGGGGCTCCGAAAGCACTGGCGATGACGATTGCAGACACCGACATCCTGATCGACTATCTCAGCGGCGCTGAGCCTGGAGCGGGCCGGGTTTTACAGGCGATCGAACACGGCGAGCTTCACACGACTGCTGTCACCGGATTTGAGCTGCTGGCCGGAGCGCGAACTGCCCGGGGCGCAGACCGGAATCCGCAATCTTCTAGACTTGATCCGGACGCTGCCCTTGGACGAGGCCTGCGCGGACCGGGCCGCGTCGGTGCGTCGTTCTCTTGAAAAATCAGGAGCCTCGATCGGAATGGCTGAGGGGCTCCGGCTGGCTGCTCTATGACCACCGCATCGAATCCCACGACGCTGCCGGCGAAGTACTACACCGATCCGGAAATCTTCCGCTCGGAAATGGAGCGGTTTTTCTTCCGCCGCTGGATTCATGCGGGTCGGACGGAACAGGTCGAAAAACCCGGCGATTACTTTCTGTGCGACGTGCTGGGCGAGAGCGTCATCGTCACGCGCGATCAGGACGGCGAGATCCGCGCGCTGTTCAACGTCTGCCGACATCGTGGGACTCGCATGTGCACGGAAGCTGTTGGAACGTTTGAAGGACGGATTCGATGCCCGTACCACGGATGGACCTACGGCCTGGACGGCAAGCTGATCAGCGCCCCGCACATGGGCGCCGATTTCTCGCGGTTTGATTATCCGCTGCGCACGGTTGCGTGCGACATCTGGGACGGGCACGTCTTTTTGAATTTCGCGGCGGATCGGTCCCCGCTCGCCGCACAACTCGGCGAGCTGCCCGAAAAATTCGCGGCGTGGCGCATGGGCGAGCTGAAGCTGCACAAGCGGATCGCGTACGACGTAAAGGCGAACTGGAAACTGATCGTCGCGAATTACAATGAATGCCTGCATTGCCCGCTGGTGCATCCCCGGCTCAACCGGCTGACCGACTACCTGGGCGCCGATAACCAGCAGCCGACACCGGATTACATCGGCGGCAGCATGGGATTCAAACCAGGCGCTGAAACCATGACCTTCGACGGCGTCCGCCGCCGCGACTACCTGCCGGGCTTGAACGCCGGCCAGCGCGCGATGGTGTGCTACTACGCGATCTATCCCAATTTCCTGCTCAGCTTGCATCCGGATTTCATGATGACGCACACGCTCTGGCCCAAGGCGGTGGACCGGACCGAGATCGTCTGTGAATTCCACTTCGATCCGCGCGAGATGGCCAAGCCGGATTTCTTCGCCGATGACGCGATCGAGTTTTGGGATCACACCAATCGCGAAGACTGGCACATTTCCGAGTTGTCGCAGTTGGGGATCGGCTCGCGCGCCTACACTCCCGGACCGTACTCGCCGCGCGAAGAATTGCTGCACGCCTTCGACCTGCTGATTCGCGAAAAGAAGTAGAATAGCGCTCATATTCCGCCGAGCGTTCGCGTTCCTGTGTGTTTTTGCGGCTGCTGCCCAAGCCGCGGTTACGCGCGTCGAAGTGGCCGAGCGCGTGGATCTTTCCTGCTGCAGCGAACCGCGTGAGGCTCTACGCTCCCGTGCTCGCGGGTGTCACGTACATGAAGCAGCACGGCGAAGTGAAGCGTGCGATCGGAGCCGGAATCTCCCAGAGCGGCCGCTTCCTGCGCAGCTTCCTCGCCGACGGGTTCAACGCAGACGAGCAGGGCAAGAAAGTGTTCGAGGGCGTGTGGGCGCATTCAGCGGCGTCGGTTTCCCTACGGACCTTCCTCCTTTCACACCCGACGAACCGCTGGCCAAGTCGGCGAAAGCCGGCGTTGCGCCCAAACTGATGCTCAGCAACGGATCCCATGAATACTGGGGACGCGCAGCAGGCCTGAATCATATCAGCGCGGATGGCAAACACGACGTGGGGAATTCTTCCGATGTGAGGAATTACTACGTCGCGGGGACGCAGCACGGCTCGGGCGGCGCGCCCACAGAGCAATATCCTCTGACCGGATCGATGATCGCGTTTGCTCGTACCCATGCGGAGCGGGAAGCGCGAGGCGATCCCCGGCTTTCCGTCGAGGAACGCTATCCAAGCGAGCAGGAGTCTTTGAACAAGATCGAATCGGCGGCGCGGGAACTGGCGAAAGACAGGTTTCTGCTGGATGCAGATGTTCCGCAGGCGGCCGCGCGCGCGAAACAGAGGTGGGAATCGCTCACAGCCGCGCACTGACCGCCTGCTACCATCGAAGTTCATGCACCCGCAGCACGAACTTCCCAAAACACCGATCGCTGGCGTCAAAGACCTGGTCGCGGTCGGATCCGGCAAGGGCGGAGTCGGCAAGACCACGGTTTCCGTGAACCTGTCGATCGCGCTGGCGCGCCTCGGCCGAAAGGTGGGCCTTCTGGATGCGGACGTGTACGGTCCGAACGTTCCCCTGATGATGGGCACGCGCGAGACGCCGACGGGTCACGCGGAGCGCATTCGCCCCATCGAAAAATACGGCGTCAAAATCATGTCGATGGGCTTCTTGAATCCCGGCGACAAGCCTCTGGTGTGGCGCGGCCCAATGCTGCACAACGTCATTCAGCAATTCCTGCGAAACGTAGAGTGGGGCGAGTTGGATTATCTGATCATTGACCTGCCGCCGGGCACGGGCGACGTGGCGCTTTCCCTGGTGCAATCGGCGCTGATTTCCGGGGCGATCGTGGTCACCACGCCCTCCGATGTGTCGCTCGAAGACGCGCGCAAAGCGGTCAACATGTTCTCCCAGGTGCGCGTGCCGATCCTGGGAATGATCGAGAATATGTCCTACCTGATCGCGCCGGGATCGGGAGAGCGGATCGACGTGTTCGGCCAGGGCGGCGGCAGGCGAACCGCGGAACAGATGAACGTGCCGTTCCTGGGCGAGCTCGCGCTCGATCCGGATGTGCGAATCGGCGGCGATTCGGGACAGCCCGTCACCACGCGCGCTGGAGAAGATGCGCACGCCAAGCCGTTCCTCGAACTGGCGAAACGTGTGGATCAAGCCTGCGGAGAGCGAAAGCCGGGCGGCCCGACCGTGACGATCGAGGATTGATCAGGCCGAGACCGCTGAAGAGAGTTTCCCCCAATCCTCGGCCTCGCCGAATTTGATTCCGGTCAAATTCGAATCGATGTTCCGAAGCAACCCTGTCAGAACCGCGCCCGAGCCGGCTTCGATGAATCGAGTCACCCCGCGCGATGCCAGCAGGGCAATCGTCTCGGTCCACCGGACGGGATTCGGGATTTGCTGGAGCAGTCCTTCGCGGGCCTCGGCGCCCGTGCGAATTTCGCGCGCTTCCCAGTTGTTGATCAGAGGAATTTGCAGGTCGCGAAATTGCGTAGCGTCCAGATCGGGCCTCAGCCGGTCCTGCGCAGGCTTCATCAGCGGGCAATGGAACGGAGCGCTCACCGGTAGCAGCATCGCCCGGCGCGCTCCCGTCGCCTTGGCGAGATCGACGGCGCGGTTTACGGCCGAGGCGTGGCCCGCAATCACCACCTGGTCTGGTGAATTGAATCCGGCGGGAGCCACGATCTCGCCCTGCGCGGCTTCCGAGAGGATCGAATCGAGTTTGCCCGGAGGGAGTTTCAGCAGAGCAGCCATGGCGCCCATGCCTGCGGGAACTGCTTCCTGCATGTACTGTCCTCGCTTGCGAACCAGCCGGACAGCATCGGAGAAGCGCACCGATCTGGCCGCGACCAGCGCGGAGTACTCTCCAAGGCTGTGGCCTGCCACGTAGTTCGGATGAACGCCTTTCGACGCGAGCACCGCGCACGCAGCGGTCGATACCGTGAGCAGCGCGGGCTGTTGGTTCTCGGTGAGCTTGAGCTGATCTTCGGGACCCTCGAAACAAAGCCTGGAAAGAGGAAACTCCAGCGCGTCATCGGCCTGCTGAAACACCTCTGCCGCTTCAGGAAAATTTTCGGCGAGAGTTTTGCCCATTCCTGCAAATTGGGAACCCTGGCCCGGGAAAAGGAAAGCTGTTTGGGTCAACTCTCATCTTAGCGTCCTAAGGGCTGTTATCGTGGGCCCAGGCTGTTATAGTGGAATTGTGAAACGCAAGCGCAATCCTGCCCCCTCGCCGGAGCCGGCGGTTCCCGAATCGGTGATCCCGGAGAAGCTCCTCGAGGAAGCCAAACGGTCGATTGAATCCGATCGTATGCAGAAGCAGGTTCGGTGCAGTGTTTGCGGCAATGAATGCGCTCCCAACTCAGTGGAAGGATTGTGTTGGGTCTGCCGGCGGCTCAAGCTGAGCGCGTGGCGGGATTCGGACTCCCAAATGCCCGCCCAGGAATAACCGCTCCACCACGATGGCGGCTCGGAAGAAGTTTCAGATTTCAGGATAGAACTCGAAGAAAGCGTCCAGCGACTGCTCGAGTTGCGCACGGATCTCCTTCTCCCCGCCCTCCAGCAAGTGCATGGTCACGTGCGCGGTCTTGCCGCTCTTCAGCCGGATCTCGCCGTCACCCAACTGTTCGATCTCGTCGGCCGGCAGCAGCCGCATTCCGTACACGAGCGCGAGTTTCGCCATGGCGCTCAGTACTGGTATTCCGTCGGAGTGATGCCCTTGGCGCGCAGATACATCTCGGCCGACGCACGGTGGTGGGTGGTGTGGTCCAGCAGGAACATCACGAGTTCCAGGCCGGTCATGCTGCCCTCGCCGCCGCTGTAGGTTTTCGACAGTTGGGCAGGCGTCAGCTTCGAGACTGTATCGATGGATCTGTCGAAGGACTGCCGCACATACGCCATCACGTCTTTCTTATTCATTGACGCCGGCTTCCCCGGACTCGGCTGCCCGCCGGACAAAGGAGCCAGCAGGCCGGCCTGCTCCTGCGCAAGGTGGACCATCTGTTCCGCGAAGCTCATTTGCGGAGAGGTGAGCTTGAATCCGTAGTCCTTTTCGGGCATCTGATCCGCAACTTTCAGCGTGAAGTCGCGCGAGGTGGTCAGATGTTTCACCAGCATGGCTTTCGTATCGGTCTGCGCGAATGCCGGAAGCGCCACGGCGGCAACGCAGGCAAAAACGGTCTTCTGGAGGGCGAATCGAAATGACATAGATCTATTTCAGCAGATCCGCGACCTTGGCGACGCCGGCCTTGGCGCAGGCGTCGTCGTTCTCCTGGTTCGATCCCGAACTGCCAACGCCGCCCACAACCTCGTTGCCGGCCAGGATCGGCACGCCGCCGCCCAGAGCCAGGACGTCGGCGACGTCGCGCTGCGCCGCGTAGGCTCCCTCGGCGGTGCGCTTCTGAAATTCGAGAGTAGTCGTGCGGAACATGCGCGCCGTATAAGCCTTGCGGCGAGCCATTTCCACCTGCTGCGCGGTTGCCTGCTCGTCGCGCAGGATCACCATCACCTGGCCGGCGCGGTCGACCACTGCCACCGCGGTGTTATAGCCCTTCGCCTTGCAAGCTCCCAAGGCGGCCTCCGCGATGGATTTCGCCATCGATAGCGACAGATTGTGTTGGGTAACAAGGCCCTGCGCGGCGGCAGGAAGCGAAGTCGCTAAAAATAGCGCTCCAGCGAGTAAAGATTTCGATTTGCGGTTCACAACACGCACCTTCCACGCGTGACGTGATTATACTTCGGCGGACTGCCGGATTAGAAGGTCGCCCGAGCCGTACCGCCCGCCGGCGCGGGAGCCTTTTCGAACACCTGCTTCACGTCGAACTCGCCGTTCGGCAATTTTATGTGCGTGGCGATCGTCAGCGTCTTGCCATCCGCGGAAAGCGTCCACTCTTCGTGCTGTGTGAGCTTGGTCCCCTGGTAATCCCGCGACGATTCGATGACCAGTTTGTCGCTCTCCCAATGGGCTGAGCCTTTGTTTTCGCCGTTCACGGTCGCTTTGCCGTCGGTGGTATACCGGAGCATGGTCGTGACCTCGCCTTGCGCGCCTTTCTGGTACGTGGTCATCGAAAGCACCGGATCCTTGTGATCGATCTGCCGCATCATAACCTCAGGCGCGGGGAACTGGCCGTACTGGCTCCTGGCCGCGTTCAGCATCCAGTTGCCGCTAAGATTGGGTGCAGCGGTCAGCGGAAGACAGGCGAGCACCAGAACCAAAGCACGATTCATCTCCGATCACCTCTGGACCGAGCATAGCAGCCGGCCCTCTGTTTCGCCCTCGGGTGAATCTCTTAGGATGGTTAGAACGCAAAATGCAAACTTCTCTGGAACCTGCGTCGCATTTCTTCTATTCCGATCGCTTGAAGCTCCAGTTCTGGGATTGGGGCACCGAGGGGAAACCTGTGCTGATCCTGGTCCACGGCACGCGCGATCACGCGCGAAGCTGGGATTGGATCGCTCGCGCCCTGCGGGACGATTATCACGTCTACGCGCTCGATTTGCGGGGGCACGGCAACAGCGCCTGGGCCCCTGGAGCGCTCTACAGCGTACCCGAGCACATCCTCGATTTGACCGTCTTCGCCGATATCATCGGCAAGTATCCGATCCGCCTGATCGGGCACTCGCTGGGCGCCATGGTCTGCCTGTACTTCTCGGGAACGTATCCGGAAAAGGTCGCAAAACTGGCAGCGATTGAGGGAGTCGGGGTCGGACCCCTAGGGACAACCCCAAAGCCGGCCTCCGAGCGCATGCGAAATTGGATCGCGAAGACTCGGGATCTGGAGCAGCATGCCTGGCGCACGTATCCGACTCTGGCAGCGGCTGTGGCGCGGATGAAGGAGGCAAATCCCTTCTTGACAGAGGACGTCGCCCGGCATTTGACCCTGCATGGAACCAACTGGAACGCCGAGGGTTCTCTGGTCTGGAAGTTCGACAACTACACGCGGGTGATCCATCCATTCGGCCTGGGGTTGGAAGAAGCGGTGCAGATTTTGGCGCAGATCGGCTGCCCGACGCTCCTATTCTGGGGACGGCAGAGCTTCGCTCGCGACCCGGATACCGACCCGCAGGCGGCAGCGATCCGCAACAAACGAATCGTCAAAGTCGATCAGGCCGGGCACTGGCTGCATCACGATCAGGTCGCGCTTTTCCTGAACGAAACCAAGTCGTTCCTGGCCGCGTGATCCGGGACGTACTGGCCCGCTGTACCCCCACAAGCGGGCATAGCCCGCGACTAAAAAGACAGGCGGTTTTCGCCGATAAGAAATAAGACCATCGTGACAACGGAGAGTCCAGCGAAACAACCGAATGCCGGCGAACTTCGCCTCGGTGTACCCGCTGGAAATAAGGGATCCGACGACGGGTTTCGAGATTTCGCCGAAAGCCTGGTTCAGCACGTCGACGAAGTATTCTTCTGGCGAGACCCCGATAACATTCGTCCGTATTTCGTCAGCCACGCCTACGAGCGCATCTGGGGACGTCCCTGCCACACCGCTTATGGGGACCCTTCCTGGTGGATCGAATCGATTCATCCGGATGACCGCGAGCGCGCCATCACCGCATTCCGAAACGGGGCTGCTGCGGGCGAAACGCATGTGGAATATCGCATCGTCCGTCCGGACGGCGACGTACGCTGGATCTGGGCCCGGACATTTCCCGTCCACGCGGAATCGGGCACGCTGAAGCGGCTCATCGGAATCGCGCAGGACTGCACGGACCGCAAGCAGGCCGAGGGAATGCGCGCGTTCCTTGCTTCGATTGTCGCTTCGTCCGACGATAGCATCATCGGAACCGATCTGGACGGGAAAATCTTGAGTTGGAACCAGGGCTCCGAAAAACTTTTCGGTTACAGGGCGGAAGAGGTTCTTGGGAAGCATATTACACTCTTGTTCCCCACCGGGCATCAGGCCGATCCTTTCAATGCCTTGCAGAAGATCCGTCACCACGAAAAGATCGAGCGTTTCGAATCGGTGCGTGTGGCCAAAGGCGGAAGGCCCATCGACGTTTCCGTCATCCTGTCTCCGATCACCGACAGCATGGGCCGTTTGCAGGGCGTTTCCGCGATCTATCGGGATATCACGGCCAGCAAGTTGGCGGATGCAGAGCTACGCAGGGCGAAAGAAGCGGCAGAAGCGGCCAGCAAGGCGAAAAGCACCTTCCTCGCCACGATGAGCCACGAGATCCGCACGCCCATGAACGGGATTCTCGGCATGACCGAACTGGTGCTGGGCAGCGAGCTGGCTCCGGACCAGCGCAGCAGCCTGGAACTGGTCCAATTGTCGGCGGAGTCTCTGCTGGGCGTGATCAACGACATTCTGGATTTTTCCAAAATCGAAGCCGGCAAGATGGAGTTTGAATCGCTGCCCTTGGATCTTCGCGAAAGCCTCGGCGAGATCATGAAGACGCTGGGCTTTCGGGCGCATCAGAAGGGATTGGAACTGGTTTACGACATCCGGCCCGATGTGCCTCCTGCCGTCGTGGGCGATGAGGGCCGTTTGCGGCAGGTGCTGGTCAACCTGGTCGGCAACGCGATCAAGTTTACGGACCGAGGCGAGATCCTCGTCACCGTCGAGCGGGAATCAGGCACGGACGACGGCGTTCGTCTGCATTTCTCCGTGCGCGACACCGGCGTTGGGATTCCGGCAGACAAGCAGGCGAAGATCTTTGAGGCTTTCTCTCAGGCTGACGAGTCCATGACGCGGAAATATGGCGGGACCGGGCTGGGCCTGACCATCTGCAACCGGCTGGTGGGCATGATGGGCGGCCGCATCTGGGTGGAAAGCCAGATGGGCCAAGGAAGCACGTTTCACTTCACCGCGAACCTCGGCGTTCAGGATACGGTGCCCGCGCCGGCCGTTCCGGTTGAGCCCGCCCAATTGCGGAATCTACCGGTGCTGGTGGTCGATGACAATTCCACCAACCGCCGCCTGCTGGTCGAGATCCTGACCCGATGGGGGATGCAGCCGACCGCCGTCGAAGGAGGCAGCGCAGCCTTAACGGCTCTGCAAGTGGCTCGCAACAGCGGGCGCCGGTTTGCCCTGATTCTGCTGGACGGCAACATGCCGGAAATCGACGGATTCACACTGGCGCAGAGGATTCAGGAGCAGCCCGACCTGGTGGGCACCACGATCATGATGCTGACGTCGGCGGACCAGATGGGGCATGCGGCTCTTTGCCGGGAACTGGGAATTTCAGCATACCTGGTGAAGCCGGTGCGCCAATCGGAGCTTCTGGATAAGATCCGCAAGAGCCTCCAGAATCTTCCGCAACCGGGAGCCTCGTCAGCCGAATCCGCGGCCGATCCGCAGTCAGCGGCCGGCAAATCGCGCGTGCTGCTGGCGGAAGACAATTTCGTGAATCAGACGCTCGCACGGAAACTACTCGAAAACCACGGCTATTCAGTAACCGTTGCGGGAGACGGCCAGGCCGCTCTTTCGGCTCTGGAGAAAGACTCCTTCGACATCGTGCTCATGGACGTCCAGATGCCCAATATGGACGGATTCGAGGCCACCGCCAAGATCCGCGAACGCGAGCGAACCAGCGGGCAACACATTCCGATTGTAGCGATGACGGCCCACGCCCTCAAGGGCGACGAGGAGCGCTGTCTCGCGGCCGGAATGGACGCTTATATCTCGAAACCGATCCGCCGCGAAGAGCTGTACTCGATCATCGAGGGTATCCTCCAGCCTACGCGCTGACGGTTTCGGAAACCTTCGGCGCATAGCGCCGGTCCACATATTCGTTCAGGATGCCGATAAACTCGGCGACAATTTTGTCTCCGCGCAAAGTCAGCTTCAGTTTGCCGTCGACATACACCGGCGCGACCGGCTCCTCGAAGGTTCCGGGCAGTGAGATCCCGATGTTGGAGTGCTTGGATTCGCCGGGCCCGTTCACCACGCAACCCATGACGGCGACCTTCATCTCCTCGACTCCGGCGTAGCGCGATTTCCATGCGGGCATTTGTTCGCGCAAGTAGGTCTGGATCTGGTCGGCCATGTCCTGGAAAAAAGTGCTGGTGGTGCGCCCGCATCCGGGACATGCGGTCACTTGCGGCGTGAAGCTGCGCAGTTCCAAGGCTTGCAGGATCTGCTGGCACACAATCACTTCCTCGGAACGGTCGCCGTTTGGTAAAGGCGTGAGCGAAGAGCGAATCGTGTCGCCGATGCCTTCCTGCAACAGGATGCCGATTCCCGCGGTAGAAGCGACAATCCCTTTCGACCCGAGGCCCGCTTCGGTAAGTCCCAGGTGCAGCGCATAGTCGCCTTGCGCGGCCAGCATGCGGTACACGCGAATCAGGTCCTGCACGCCGCTAACCTTCGCGCTCAGGATGATGCGATTCTTCGGCAACCCGTAGCGCTCGGCGGCCTGTGCCGACTGGATCGCGCTGGCAACGATGGCACGCAGCGTCACGGTCTTGGCGTCTTCCGGGTCCGATCGTTTGTTGTTCTCGTCCATCATGCGCGTGAGCAGCGCCTGATCGAGCGACCCCCAATTGACGCCGATGCGCACCGGGCGATCGTATTCGATCGCGGCTTCGATCATCGTGCGGAAATTGTCGTCGTGTTTCTTGCCGATGTTGACGTTGCCCGGATTGATCCGGTATTTCGATAAGGCGCGCGCCATCGCCGGATATTTTTTGAGAAGAATGTGTCCGTTGTAGTGGAAATCTCCGATGATGGGCACGCGCA
>JBAIXM010000122.1:0-19569 GCA_037916615.1 Bryobacterales bacterium | reverse complement strand
GTTTTGAATCTTGAAGCTCTCCTCGATCGAAAGCTTTGAATACGGCTGATACCGGACCACCCAGCGCGTGCTGACGTCGGTGTGCGGCGTGATACGCGTATAGGAACTGCCGTTTGTGATGCTCTGGATGTCGGCTCGAATGCTGAACGTTCGGGATGGAACGAAAGCCACGCTTCCGATCGGCCAGACGGTCTTGAGCCTCTCGCTGCGGGTGGGGTCGACGACGCCGCCGTCAAGCGCCGTAGTGTCGCGTTTCACGAAACGCATTCCCGGACGAATGATCAGGCTCTGGAAAGGCGTCAGCTCCAGCATCAGATCCGCCTGGTGCAGGCCCTGTCGCCACTGCTCTTCCGCCGTGCCGTTGAAAACGTTCGTGCCGTCGTTGCTGTGTTGCAGGAACGTCGCGTTTTCCGTGAACCGGTTGTAGCGATAATCGCCGTGCAGCATGACCCAGTCTTCGATCTTGTAGCTGAAACCCTGATCGACGACGTAGTCCGGCTCGCTCACGTTTCCATGCGTGCTCAATGAGATGTTGTAGGGCGTCACCTGCGTTCCCGCGGTGTTTGCGCGAACCGTACCGGCGAAGGCCGCATCGATGTTCGCGGGTCCTTGATAGCGGAACACCAGGAACGATCCGCGCAGCGTCAGACGAGGATTCACTTGCCCGTTGTAGGAGAACTCGCTGGAGGGGCTCTTGAGGTTGCGGAATTCGTTCCAAGAGCCAAATGCCAATTGCTCCAGCCGGTTTGCCGTGGAATCGATGTTGATGCTGCGCTCGGGAGTATTCACGTTCCAGGTAAGAGACTGGTCGAAGGTCTGATAGCCAAGGGTGTAATGGAAGCTCCAGTTCTGGAGAGTGTAGTCCAGACCGGCGGCCACCCGGTCTGAGTGCTCGAGCAACGGAGCGGCGACGTAGTAGGGATTGTCCCGCAGGAACGTTCCCCAGGAACTGGGCGAATTGAAATATTCCATCGTCCGCGTGGTGTCGTTCATTCCATCTCGCGAGGTCCGGCCGTACTCGAACCGGAACTTCAGACGGCTGGTGGCATGGATCAACAGATTCAGGTTTCCGAATTTCCGGACTGTGGCCCAGTTCTGGTTAGTCGTGAGACCGTGCAGACCGCTGGGCAAAACTGAATTGTCGTTCTGATCCCAGTAGTAGTAACTCTGCCGGAACGTGGCGCGCAGATCGTAGAGTTTCGACTTAGAAATCGTCAACTGCTCGGTCGGAAAAGGATCGCCGCCCAGGCCGCTGGCAGTAAGGCTGAAATTGTCCGCGAACAGGGACGTTCCTTCCTTCGCGCGGCCGCTCAGATTGAAATCGAGCAGGCGCGGCCCGCTTTGCAGATCGAAGAGCTCGAGAAATTTCTCGCGGCGGCCGCCGATCGAGTCCCAGCGATATCCGGCGGTAAACGACCCTTGCGTTTCGAATCCACCCCAGTCGTGGGTCGGAACGTCTTGCGCATTGGCAGTCAGGAAAAAAACGGAGGCCAGTAAGAGTGTTTTCATGACGGGCCTCATTGCAAGAAGAACGGATCGACGTTGGATCCGTGGATTTGTGCGTGGCATCGTACGCATTCGCCTCGCGTCTGGAAGCCAAAGCGGCTATGAGGAACGTTGGCCGCGGCAGGATCCACGTGGCATTGCAGGCATAGGAAGCGTCCCTCGCGACGCAGCAAAAGCTGGCGTTCGACCGTGCCGTGAGGGCTGTGGCAGGCCGTGCATCCCTCCACTTTGACCGCGGGATGTTCATAGAGGAACGGCCCGCGTTTTTCGGTGTGGCACGACACGCACACCTCGAAATTCGCCTTCTTCAGGAGAAAGCGATTGGTGGTTCCGTGGGGCTCATGGCAATCCGTGCACTTGATCTGCCCCTCGGGAACCCGGTGATGCGTGGGCAGCGCGAACTGTGCCTGGATCGTCTTATGACAGCCGAAGCACAGGTCCGGCTGCTTCTGCTTCAGCATGCTTTCCCGAAGCCAGCGGTCTTCTTCCGAGCGCTCCGGCAAGGAAAAGAACTTCGCCTGCGCGAATCCTGATTTGGGAGTCTCCTTCGGAGGCAGAACCAGATGCGCCGAGTGACACTGATTGCAAGCGATGCCCATCAGCTTGTGTTCGGAACGGTCGAACAGGCGCTGGTCCGGGCTGCTGTTGTGGCAGTTCAGGCAGCGGGCCGCGTTCTCCGCAGGCTTGGCTTTGAAGCTGAAGATCAGTTTCCTGCCGGCGTCGGTGTTGCCCGCCGACATCGCTTCGATATGCGCTTTGCCTGGACCGTGGCAGGCTTCGCAACCGGTCCCGTAAGTCGCGCTGGCGGGCGCGGCCTTGGCATGCACCGTCTTGGCGAACTGCGTCGCTTCCGGCGCGTGGCAAGCGGCGCAGAGCTGATCGCCGGCGAAGTCTTCCGCCTTTGCATTCGCCGGTGGCCTCCACACAACAGGAGCGGCCCGATGGGCCGCCGGCTGCCTCTGCGCTGGCAGCGTGATCGGGAGCAGAAACACAAAAAGAAAGACGAGCCGCTTGAACATGTGGAGCTTCCTTGTGCACCGGGAGTGCCTAGGCAACACTCTGATTTTGCAGGCCTTACACGCCCGGCCGTGAAACTTGGGTGAAATACCCCCAGCGGGCTGTGCGATATCGCCCGCTTTTACTTAGAACCGAGCATCTTAGGGATGTCGAGAAGGGCTGTTATCGTTTCCGATCTGAGCCCACTTTGTTCCTCCGCAATTTCGCGGATCGTTCTGTTTGAGGCGTAGGCAGTCTTTGCCAAACCTGCCGCACGCTCGTATCCGATTTCCGGCGTCATGGCAGTCGCCAGCGCCAGCGAGCGCTCGAGCGAGTCTCGCAGGCGATTTTCGTCCGCGCGTAGTCCCAATATACATCGCTGGGCGAAATTTCGGGAAGCCGCGGCCAGCAGTTCCAGCGCCTGAAGCAGGTCACACGCGATGACCGGCATCATCGTATTCAGCTCGAAAGCGCCCGCAGCTCCCGCCCAGGCAATGGTCGTGTCATAGCCGATCACCTGGGCGCAGACCATCAGCACGCTTTCGGCGATCACCGGGTTGACCTTTCCCGGCATGATGCTCGATCCGGGTTGGACCTCGGGCAACAGCAGTTCGCCCAACCCACAGCGAGGTCCGGATCCCAACCAGCGGATATCGTTGGCGATCTTCGTCAGCGCCATCGCATAAGACTTGAGAGCGCCGCTCAGGAAGACCGCGGCATCGCGCGCGGCTTGCGCCTCGAAATGGTTCCCCGCTTCGCGGAAGGGAAGTCCGGTCTCCTGCGCAAGGATCGCGATCGCCGCTTTCGCAAATCCCTCGGGAGCGTTCAGCCCCGATCCGACGGCGGTGCCTCCGAGCGGAAGCTCGTAAATGCCCTCCAACGCCTTCTTGATCCGCTCCTGCGACAGTTCGACCTGCCGCGCGTAGCCGCCGAACTCCTGACCGAGGCGCATCGGGACGGCGTCCTGCAAGTGCGTTCGGCCGATCTTGAGGACCTGCCAGAATTCCTGCCGCTTCGATTCGAGCGCGCCCTGGAGCGCCTGCATGGCGGGCAGCAGCGATTCGTGCGCGGTTCGCGCCGCGGCGATGTGCAGAGCCGTAGGGAACACGTCGTTGCTTGATTGGCTCCGGTTCACGTGATCGTTCGGATGAACGGGCTGGCCGAGCAGAGCCGTGGCCCGCGTGGCGATCACCTCGTTGGCGTTCATGTTGGTTGAGGTGCCGCTTCCGGTCTGGAACACATCCACCACGAATTGCGAGTCATGATTCCCCTCCATGACTTCGCGCGAGGCTGTTTCGACAACTTTGGAAATAGGGCCGGGGAGAGTCCCTGCTTCGAGGTTCGCCTTGGCCGCGGCCATCTTTATCAGACCGAGCGAACCGATGAAACTTCGTCCGAAGCGCATTGAACTGATGGGGAAGTTCTCGACTGCGCGCTGGGTCTGAGCCGCATAAAGGGCATCGCCGGGAACGCGCACTTGGCCCATGGTGTCATGTTCGAATCGGAAAGCGTCGCTCATGCATCCATACAACCACGAAGCCTATGTCCGTGTGGTAAAGGAGAGTAATGAACAAGTTACTTTGGACTGTTCAGATCTTGCTCGCGGCCCTGTTTTTGTTCGCCGGTGGATTCAAGCTGGTGACGCCCGTGGAGGAAATGCTGAAGCAGATGCCAGTGGCGCTGCCCGGCTGGTTTCTTCAATTCGTCGGCATCTGCGAGGTGCTCGGCGGGGTCGGATTGGTCCTTCCATCAGCCTTGCGGATTAAGCCGGGCCTGACGCCGCTGGCGGCTGCGGGATTGGTCATCATCATGATCGGTGCGACGGTGATCACCATCATGGGCGGCATGGGAGCGACGGCAGTCCTGCCTCTAGTGACCGGCCTACTGTTGGTATTCATCGCTTACGGACGCCTGCGCTTGGTTCCGATCACTCCGGCCAAAACGCCGGAGAGAGCCTACAAGGCGAGCTTTCCGTCGTAAACCATCTGCTCGGTTTCGAAAGTCGCGCCGAATTTCAGACGTTCGATCTGGACATCGAGCTCGACTTCGCGATCCGCATTGCCGATCTCAGCGGATTTAGGGAAGAGGTAAACGATCAGCGGCCCGTCCTCGCGTTCGTGAACTTCGACATTGGACGGCTTCACGTCCTTCTTGCCTGGCCGCTTTAGAACGGCCTGCTTCTTGAGTTCGGACTCCAACGCGTGGCCGCCGTTGCGCAGCATCCTCGGCGGGACCCCTCGCACGGCGATCGCGTAATACTTTTCATCGATCGTAGGCGCGTCTGTTTCGCGGGCCTTTAGCTCCGCTTCCCGCACTGGCAAAGCGCTTTCCCAGCGCAGAGTCAACGTCGGCGGAGTTGTCGATTGTGAGGAGCCTCGATCGTCAGACGGAGCGCTTCCACCCGGATTCCGCCCCGGAGGATATCCGCCTCCGCCGGGATATCCACCCCCTGGATAGCCGCCGCCCGGATACCTGCCTGGCCGCCCGATGCCGCCGATGCCGGGAATTCCGATTCCGATACTCGGGCCGCCGGTACCGCCGCTGCGCCGGGTGCGTTCGCCGCTGTTCGATAGTTCCATTGTCGGTGTGACTGTCTTGGTCCAGGGCGAGTCGGTCAAAACCTCATGGGCGTCATCCGCCGTCCACTCCGGAACCGGTTTCTTCCAGGCCTGCGCTGTAGCCAGCGCGGCTGCCGCGGCGATCCCGATGACAATTTTCCAGCTCGATGGCATACTGCGCCCCCGATTTCCCGAGACGCAGCCCGGCTTCGCCCGGTTTCCATGAACTAGTGAGTCATCGAATAAACGATGTAGTTCGACACGATCCGGAACGCCAAGGCCGCGAATTTCTCGTCGTAACGTGGATCATCGGCATACTCCCAGGCATCGCCCAGATCCATGTTGTGGCAGATCGCGACCATCAGACGTCCCTTGTCGTCGTAGATCCCGCGCCAGCGAGGCTGGTAGCCGTCGTATTCGTACGTAACGCCGCTCCGCAGATATTGAGCGCCCGGCACCTGATAGCGATCGTCCAGGTCGTAGATCGTATGGAAAATCGCGTCGCTATTCGGAAGGTCCACGATTTGACGATCCGGGAACACGCGCTGCATCGTCTCCAGGAAGATGTCCCACTCTTCCGTGCCGTGAAAGTCGTCGCACATGAAGAACCCGCCGCGCTCCAGGAAATCGCGCATCTGTTTCACCTGCGTATCGGTGAGCTGCCAGTGCCCGACCTCCACCGCGTACAACCACGGATAGTTGAATACGTCGTCCTCGTCGTCGAGGTCCACGGGCTGCTCGACCGAACGCACGTGAATGCGCGTGAGCCTTTTCACCGCCACGGCGACGTGGCGATCCGCAGCCGTATAGTCCGTGGTCCAACTGGAGCGGCCATGTTTCCAGTCGCCTCCGCCGAATCGAAAACCTCTCGGGCCTCGGCCGTGGATTGGGCCAGGGTAGGGAGGATACATCAGCCGGGCGAAGACCCATTCGGTCTGAACCTGGTAATCGGCTGGCACGGCGATATTGTCCTGACCCGGATATTCGCGCCACGGCTTCTGCCACGCTCGCGCAACGCTGAGCGTCGCCAGGATTCCAAACAGCACGCCGGCGGCCAGCGCCGCTTTCCTCATTCGACCCACCGGCCTATTATAGGCGCAATTGTCGCTCACGCACCTTCGATATATGCTGTAAGGCATGCTCTTGCGCACACTCCTGCCGGTTTGTCTCTCGATGGGAATCCTCGGAGCCCAAAGTGTCACATTCGACCGCCTTCTGCACGCCGACCAGGAACCTCAGAATTGGCTCACGTATTCGAGAACGGTCGGCGGCCAGCGCTACAGCCCTTTGACGCAGATCACGCCGGCCAATGTAAAAAATCTCGAGCTGCAATGGGTCTGGCAGGCACGCTCGGTTGAAAAATTCGAGACCACCGCACTGGTGGTGGATGGCGTTCTCTACACGATTCAGGCGCCCAACGACGTCTACGCGCTCGACGCCGCCACCGGCCGAATCTTCTGGACTCTGCCCTACACGCCCGCCGCCGAAGCTCGGCCGTGCTGCGGACGGGTGAATCGCGGCCTGGCGATCCTGGGCGACACGCTCTACATGGGCACGCTCGACGCACACGTGCTGGCGATCGACGCCGCCAGCGGAAAAATCGTGTGGAATAAAACCGTAGGCTCGGCAGCGGACCGCTACGCCATCACGCACGCGCCGCTGATCGTCAAGGACAAAGTGATCGTCGGCATGGCGGGCGGCGACGGACCGATCCGCAGCTACATCCTCGCGCTCGACGCGAAAAGCGGAAACGAAGTGTGGCGTTTCTACACGATTCCCGGGCCGGGCGAGCCCGGCAACGAAACCTGGTCGGGCGACTCCTGGAAGGTCGGAGGCGCCGCGGTCTGGAACACCGGAGCGTACGATCCCGACACGAACCTGACTTTCTGGGGCATCGGGAATCCCGCGCCCGATACCAACGGCGACATCCGCCTCGGCGACAACCTGTACAGCGATTCCGTGGTGGCGCTCGATGCCGATACGGGGAAACTCAAGTGGTATTACCAGTTCACGCCGCACGACACGATGGACTACGATTCGACCCAGGTTCCCGTGCTGGCCGATATCGAATATCAGGGCCGCCCGCGCAAGGCGATGCTGTGGGCGAACCGCAACGGCGTATTTTATGTGCTCGACCGGACCAGCGGCCAGTTCCTGCTCGGCAAACCGTTCGTCAAGGCGAACTGGCTGACCGGCTTCGATGAAAAAGGGCGGCCGATGCGCACACCCGGGCAGCAGGATAGTCCGGTTCCGGTGCTGATCCAGCCGAACGGGCTTGGCGGGACCAATTGGTATCCGCCCTCTTACAGCCCGCACACGGGATTGTTCTACATCCCCGGCTGGGAAAACAGCGGAACGATGTTTCAGAAAGGCGCTGGTTTCGGGCGCGCAACCGGGAACACTCCTATGGCGCAGCCGAACCTTACCATGAATTTGAAGACGCCCGAGGACGGCTACGGAATCGTCCGCGCGTTCGATCCGAAAACGGGCGACATGAAATGGGAGTACAAGATGACCGACATCACCTGGGCCGGAGTGCTTTCGACCGCGTCCGACCTGGTGTTCAGCGGCGCGCGCGACGGCTACTTCTTCGCGCTCGATGGCAAGAACGGAAATCTGCTGTGGAAGCAGAGCCTCGGTGGACAGGTGAACAGCGGCCCGATGACGTATATGGTGAACAACCGCCAGTACGTGGCGGTCGCCGCCGGTAGCGCGCTGTTTGTGTACGCGCTGCGGCAGTAACGGGAGGTTACGTCTATGAAACGCGCTCTATCGAGAATTGCTCTGCTTTCCATCGGAACGCCGGTTGTTCTGATTCGGGCCGCCGATCCCGAAAAACCCCTCTTCTGGAGCGCCGCCCAGCAGAAGGACTTCGACAAGCTCGCGCAATCGAAGTTGAATCCGGACCGGCATCTCGGCACCGAGCGCCTGATGGATTCCGCGTTTGTCGCCTTCCGCAACGGCCCCGGCGAAGCCGAGATCCATGAGCATCAGGCCGATTTACTCCTCATCCGGTCCGGCGAAGGAACCGTGCTGGTCGGCGGCAAGATCGTCGAAGGCAAGCCCACGGGCGCGGGGGAAATCCGCGGCAAATCGATCGAGGGCGGAACGCCGTACCCGATCCATGCCGGGGACATTCTGTACATACCCGCCAATACCGTCCATCAGTTCCAGGTGGAACCCGGCAAGAATTTCACGGCGATGGTCGTGAAAATCACGCCCAAGCAGTAGCCGCTGCTACTATCGATTCAGTGGAAGATTTCGAAGTTTACGCCGCCATCGGCGAAGCTGGTTTCGAGCGCCTGGTGGCGGAGTTCTATAAGCAGGTCCCGACGGATGAAATCCTCAGCCCCATGTATCCTGCCCGCGACCTCCGGGGCGCCGAGCAGCGCCTGCGCGATTTCCTGATTTACCGCTTCGGCGGACCCCCGACGTATATCGAACAACGCGGCCATCCCCGCCTGCGGATGCGGCACGCTCCGTTTCCCATCGGCGAGCAGGCTCGCGATCGCTGGCTTGCCTTGATGTCCCGCGCCCTGGATCAGGCCATGTTGCCGGAAGAGGCACAGCGGCTTCTGCGGGATTTCTTCACATCCACCGCGACGTTTCTCATCAATCGAGCCGAACGCTGACTGATTGCGGTCAGGCGCTCGCCTCGGATCCCTTTGCGTGGATCGCGGCGCGGTTGAACCACAATTCCTTGATCGCGCGGATCGAGGAGAAGTAGTCATCGACGTTCAAGGGCTTCACCAGATATGCGGCCGCCTGCAAGTTGTAAGCCCGCGCGATGTCTCGCTCCTGATCGCTTCCGCTGATCACGATCACGGGAATGCTCTTCAGATGCGGATCGGCCTTCATCTCCGCCAGAATCTCGAATCCGCCCTTGTTGGGCAGATTCAGGTCGAGCAAAACCAGATCGGGAAGAGCGGAGCCAGGGCGCCCCGCGTGCCTCAGGTAGGCCGTGGCTTCCTCGCCATTCTGCGCCACGCTAATGTCATTCGAAAACCTGGCATCCCACAACGCGGCGAGCGTCAGGTTCACATCGGCCTCATTATCCTCAACGATTAAGACTCTGACCGGCCGCCGGAACATCGCAGAACCTCATTCCTGCCAGCGCGCTCCCGTCGAGGCCTCCGAATGTTCACCGAATCCGGTGACACGAGAATCGTGCCAAGGCTTAAAAGAGAGTCGAGACAGGATGAAACCGTTTCAAGAATTCAAGAACGTATCCGCGTGGCGGCGGGTCTACTGGATGTATGGCTACGCGGCAGTCGCGCTGGCAGGAAAAACGCCGGAGGGAAGGTTTGTGTATCGGATGCGGCCAACCCAGGCCGTCCGAGCTGGGAAGTTACTGCGTGGAATGCGCTGTAAAGCGGAGAGAGCGCAGGCGCGAACGCCTGGGAAGCAAAACCCGGTACATCCATGCCAAAACCTACCAGCTTTCGCGTTCTGTTCCCCAGAGGCGCAGAGCCCGCAAGAGCTCTGCGAGGAAGACCCACAAGTCGCCGGATCGTTGAATGGTTTACCCGGTTGCGTTTGGCGGGAGTTTTACCTTATGGAACCAGTGTTCGGCAATCTCGCAGACCAGTTTCATATGCGCGTTCAGTCCCAGGGGCTTGGTGTAACAGCAGTTCGCTCCGCGGCGGTAGGCTTCGAAGTAGTCGCGGGGATCTTCGGAGCCGGTTAAAACGATTACGGGCAGGTGCATGTAATCCGGATCGCCCTTGATTTCGATCAGAGCGATCCCGCCGTTCACCGGCAGTTTGTAGTCGAGCATCACCAGCTCAGGAGCCCGCGTTGGCGGATACGGCGGAGCCCCGCGCAGAAACTTGATCGCGTCTCTGGAGTCTTCCAGGAACGATAACTCAGTGACAACGACCGTGCATTCCTCCCAGGCCAGTTTAATGAGCATCGCATCGGCTGGGTTGTCTTCAATGATGAGCACGCGATACGCGCGCTTGGTCGCATCGGGCATCTGCAATATAGATCCCGGCGCCCTGTGTTTGTAACTGATTGTCCTTGAAAACCCAGGAGATTCCCCGGATCCATTCATTACTCGTCGGCGTGCTCCTCGAGAAGCAGACGGCACTTCGGACAAAGCAGGTCGTAGTCCGGCGGGTCGTCCGACTCCAGGGCAGGATTGGGATCGCTGATTTCTTCGATCAGCGCCCCGCAGTTCTCGCATCGGAATTCCACGCTTCTAGGATAGACGTTCAATCGAAGGCAAATTAGCGTCAAATCTGGACGATCTAGATTGTCTGGGAGCGCGGCATTCACTACTCTGTCAGTACTGCACACGAAGCTCGGCCAGGAGGGTGAACCTGGCCGGCGGCTTCCCACCCTGAAGCAAACACCTCGCGCCAGACGAAGCCGAGGTGTGTTCCGGCTCGAATGAATTTAGATTTTAGGAGAAATTACCCGGCGCTTTGGTCCGCGGCCTTTTGGTTCGTAAACCGTTCCAGCAGTTCCTGGACTCTCGCCAGAAACGAATCAAATCCGACAGGCTTCACAACGTAATCCTCCACTCCGAGTTCGAACGCGCGGCGCCTGTCTTCGGGATTCTCGGAACCGGTTAGCACAATCACGGGTGCGCCGAATCTGTCCCGATACCGTTCGAGAAGCGTCAGGCCGTCGAACTTAGGCACGTTGAGATCGAGCAAAATACAGTCCGGCGCAAACTGGAGTTCGTCGAGGATGCGAAGCGCTTGTTCTCCGTCGTAGGCGATGAGCACATCGGCCTTGACAGTGGATCGCCGTATGGCCTCCCGTACCAGCATCACGTCCGCGGAATTGTCCTCAACGAGCAGGATGTGCAGCATGGGTGGATTCCGGGGATGCATGGCGCAAAAGAAACGTTTCAGCCTCGCGCAATCTCAAGAAGGGCGGTCGTACTAGAACGACGGTCACTCGCGGCCCCGCCAGCGACTCGCACGCATTGTGGCGCAAAGGCGTCGAAGGCTGCATTCGTCAAGCAAGATGCCGGTTTCCGGACGTTCGTTTCAGAGAAAGGCGTGCGACAAGGCCTGATCCGTGCAGGTATTTCGTTGGTGAGCGCGGAAGGAATCGAACCTTCAACCTACTGATTAAGAGTCAGTTGCTCTGCCAGTTGAGCTACGCGCCCGCCTCGTTGCACGTAAGAGGAGTGTGCCTCAATGAGTGTAGCATGCCCGCCGAATCTCTTGCGCCGCTCGCGGCCGATTCTGGACGCCTAGTTGCACCTCCGCTGGGGGAGGTTCCAGAGCATGCGTAAGTTGCTAATCTTAAGCACTTCAGTTTTCATGGCGATGCAGTTTGCGGCCAAGGCGGATACCGTCCCCGCCGGTACGCAAATCCAGGTGAGGCCCGATGAAGAAATCTCCGTCAGCCACTGGGACCGGGGAAGAATCTACCCTGGTCATGTGATCCGCGACGTCGTCGCCCGCGATGGCGATGTCGCCATTCCCCGAGGCTCGTACGCCGAGCTGATCGTCCGCGAAGCGGGACCCAACCGCATGGTGCTCGATGTGGAATCCGTAACGGTCAACGGAATGCGATATGTGCTGGACACCAGCGGTCCGCAGTTTGATACGCGCGCGTATCAGAACGGCGGCGGCGTGGTAGGCGCGATTGTGGGCGCCATTTCCGGGGTCCGAACGGAGGGCAACCAGATTATCGTTCCACCAAACTCCACTCTTACGTTTGAAACGCGCGCTCCCCTTCATGTAGTGGATTGGCAGGATCCGGGATACGAACGCGAAGGCCACCACTACCACCGCGATTCGGATTGGTATCGGTAGCCCGGGGCGTCACACCGAAATCCTGGAGATATCCACGGTGGAGCGGTGACCCTCGACGACGACGATCCCACTGTCCGTAACGTGATACAGGGTGCGGTCCGTAGCCAGGTCGAAACCGATGGTCGCGTCTTCCGGGACGCGGACGTTCTTGTCCAGGATGGCGCGCCGCACCCGCGCCCTGCGTCCTATATCGCAGTTGTCGAACAGAACCGAATCCTCAACAATGGCGCCTGAGTGGACCCTGACGTTGCGCCCCAGCACCGACCCGCGAACCATCCCCCCGGATAAAATCGAGCCGCCCGCCACGATTGAATCAATCGCCTGGCCTCGCCGGCCCTGTTCATCGAAAATGAATTTCGCCGGCGGATCGGAATAGCTGGCCGTTCGCAGCGGCCATTTCCTGTTGTACAGATTCAAAGCCGGGCTGACCGCCCGAAGATCCATGCTGGCGTCGTAGTATGCTTCAACCGAGCCTACGTCGCGCCAGTACGGCGGCTGATTCGGCGGATCCCCAGGAATGCGGTTAGTCTGAAAATCGTAGGCGAACATCGGCGCGCGTCCCACCAGCGAAGGCAGAATGTCCCGGCCGAAGTCGTGACTGCTCTCCTTGTTTTCCGCATCCGCATACAGCTCGCGCAGCAGCAGATTCGTCGAGAAAATGTAATTTCCCATGGACGCAAACACGCGCTCCGGATCGCCCGGCATCGTGGGCGCGTCCGCTCGCTTCTCATGAAAACCGAGAACGCTGCCGTCTGGACCGGCTTCGATCACGCCAAGTTCGGCGGCCTGTTCCCGCTCCGTCGGAATGGCCGCAATCGTGATCTGCGAGCGCTTATGCATGTGGAACTCGAGCATCTCGCGGATGTTCATGCGGTAGATGTGGTCTGCGCCGAAAATGGCCACGAAATGCGGGTCGGCCTGCTCGATTAGATTGATGTTCTGATACAAGGCGTCCGCGGTGCCGCGATACCAATCTTCATCCGGCGAGCGCATCTGAGCCGGAACCGGAATAATGAAATGCTGATTCAACAGCCCGCCTACTTCCCAACCTTCGCTCAAGTGCTGAAGCAGACTCTGGCTCTTGAACTGGATCAGGACGTAGATCGAATAAATCCCCGAGTTGACCAGATTGCTCAGGACGAAATCCACAATCCGATATCGTCCCCCAAAGGGAGTAGCCGGCTTGGCCCTTTCCTTCGTCAGCGGGTAGAGCCGTGTACCCTTTCCTCCGGCGAGCACGAACGCAAGCACGCGAACCTGCATGGCGCTTATTGTGGCAAGACGGCGGGGCGCGTGGCAAACTCGCGTGATCGATAATGGACCCAGACCGTTATTGATCCCCGTGGAACGAGACCAGATATTGACGCTGCTGCGCGAAAGGATCCTGCGTTTCGCGGCATCTCGCTTAATAGAGGGAAGCTCTACGGCCGAGGACGTAGCGCAGGAAGTGTTGCTGGTCCTGCACCAGAAGTATCCGGCGCTGGATCGGGCCGAAGACCTGGTCCCCTTGGCTCTGGAGATCGCTCGTTTAAAGCTCTGGGCGGGACGGCGCAAGGTGATCCGCCGGGGCGAGCACAATCCGGTTTCGGTGGACGACCTTCCGTTGCCATCCGGGGAACCCGATCCGTTCGAACAGGCGGCAAGCCGCGAGCGGCTGGATCGCCTGGAGGCGGCCTTGAAGGATCTCGGAGACCGCTGCCGTGAGATTTTTCGGCTGAAATTACAAGGACTTGGCTTTATAGAGATACAGAAACACCTGAGGGTGAGTTCGCTGAATACTTTATATACCTGGGACCTCCGCTGCCGCCGCAATTTGATGGCTCGGTTAGGTCCGGATTGGGCCAGGAAATGACCCCGGACGAAGCCCGCAAGTTGCTTGGCGGCTATGCCACGGGCGCGCTCTCTCCATCCGAACAAAAGGCGCTTTTCGAAGCGGCGCTCGAGGATCAGGATCTCTTCGAGGAGTTGGCCGGCGAGCAGGCATTGAAAGAGGTTCTCGAACAGCCGGGCGCCCGGGAGAGGTTGATCGCCGCCCTGGCTCCCGCATCCTCACGAGCTGCCTGGTGGATGCGGCCGTGGCCGTGGGCCGCCGCAGCGGCGGTTGCGGTGGCCGTCTCCATCGGGATTACGTTCGTCTCGCGCAGGCAAATTGTCGAGCCGCTGCCGCAGATCGCGGAAGTAAGGAACGCGCCGGAAACGCCTGTTCCCCAGGCGGCTCCTGCCGCGCCTCCGCCGCCCGCTCCGGCGCCACGGAAACTGGAGAAGCCAGCGCCGCCTCCACCCGCGGTTGCTCCTGCGCCGCTTGCCGATGCTCTCGAGAAGGCCGGTACAGCAGCTAGCCCATCCAGCGCCGCCGCGGCCCCACGCGCGCAAAATGAGACCGTCACGGTTACCGCCACGTTCATAATGTGTTTCAGCTACGATGTTCGCGCCGATGGATCCTTACAGATCACTGTGCTCGAACCTGGATTCCTCTCCGTTACGGCATCGTATCCGTTTCCTAAGAAAGAATCTGACCTCTTGCCAAGCACGGCGGTAGAGCGATCCAGGTCCGTTCGGCTTCAGGTCCCTTCGGACGCGACCGGAATTGTGATCGGATTTTCGAAGACGCCAGGAGTTAACGAGGCTCCCATCCAGCAAGTTCCCGCGTCTGGGCTCGGCATCAGTACCGACTCAAGGCGGGGCCAAGTTCGAATTCAGCCTACTCCACTTTTCCTGAAACTAGACCCTCGATAAACTTCCGCTCGATAGGCCAGGTTCCAGTCACTTCCACGTCTTTCGCTTCAAAGCGCCCCGCCACCAGCACGCCGCTCAGGTCGGCCGCACTCGGCTGGAGCTTGTCGCGTTCAAGCATCTTCCTGAGCAGGTCGGTCACGCTCGTGAGCTGGCCCGCCATTTTGGTCGCATCTTCGGGAGTGGCGCACTGCACGGTCATCTTCAGTTCGAACCTGTTGGGATCCGGCGCGGGCCCGAGCGTGAACTGGGTGTTTCGGGCCTGCTGAAGCTGCGTCCGGAACGGGCCTAATCCGGCGGGCAAGTTCTTCGCGTCCGCGAAGACGTAGGGCGGGGCAGACGCCCACAAGGCCACCGCCGGGATCTTTGGAGGGTCTCGCCATAATCCGGGAAAGATCACGCGGGCCGCTTGTTTCTCGCGAGCCACCGCCAGGGCCAGCACGTCGCGCCGGATCAGGGCAAACGAAATGGTCTTGCCGGGCTGCGTGGCCGGCATGCTGCACATCGCATTCTGACAGCTCCCCTGATGCGACCTTGCGTAATCCGCCAGCCGGTTCCACTGAAAGCGCCCCTGCGCGGCGAAATATTCGTCGCCGTCGCGGAACGCCGCCGCTGCGGCATCCAGATCCGTGCGGTAGTTGAATCCGGTCTCTTCGACGAACTTCTTGTAATCCGGTTCTTCGGCGCCTTGCGATCCCGCCAGCACGTCCAGGATTCCGCCGGAACGGAGCAAACCCACGTTCAGATACAGGTGCAGGGCCCGGTCGGAGGGCAGGCACTGAACCAGTCGTGCCGCATCGTACGGACTCGAATAATACAGGTAGCCCCAGACGCCCAGCAGGACGCCGATGAGCGCAGCGGCAACGGCTGCCTTCTTCATGAATCCGATTTTGTCAGACGGCGGCGGCGGTCTCGGCGACGCGCGCCTGCTTCCAGAGCGCGATGTAAGGCTTCAGGTCGGCCATCATCCTGGCGAACTGCTTGGGATCGAGCGATTGCGCTCCGTCACTCACAGCCTTCTCCGGATTTGGGTGCATCTCCACGATCAGCCCGTCGGCTCCGATCGCGACGCCGGCCCGCGCAAGAGCCGGAACCAGGCTGCGCTTTCCAGCGGCGTGGCTCGGATCGAGGATCACCGGCAGGTGCGTCATCTCATTCAGAGCCGCGATCGCGCCGATGTCGCAGGTGTTGCGGGTGACCGTTTCGAACGTGCGGATTCCGCGTTCGCACAGCATCACCTGCTGATTTCCGTGCGCCACAATGTATTCGGCCGACATCAGAAGTTCCTTGACAGTGGCGCTCAGCCCGCGCTTGAGCAGGATCGGCCGGCCGCATCGTCCCAGGTTCTTGAGCAGCGCGAAATTCTGCATGTTGCGCGCGCCGATCTGCAATACGTCTGCGTACTCGGCCACCAGGTCCACATCGCGGTCGCTCATCACTTCGGTGACGATGCCGAGCCCGGTCACCTGGCGCGCCTTGGCCAGCAGCTTCAGCCCTTCCTCTTCGAGGCCCTGGAAATCGTAAGGCGACGTTCGCGGCTTGAAGGCTCCGCCGCGCAGCAGCTTCGCTCCATGCTTGGCGACGATCTCCGCGGATTCGAGGATCTGCTTCTCGCTTTCGACGGAACAGGGTCCGGCCATGACCACGAACTCGTCGCCGCCGATTGTGGTGCCCGCAACCGAGACTTCCGTCTTGTCGGGCCGAAATTCTTTGCTGACGAACTTGTAGGGAGCCGAGATGCGGACGGCTTTCTCCACCTGAGGCATCGCTTCGAGCGATTCGAGACAAGCAGTGACGTCGCCCACCCCCACCACGCCGATGACGACCCGCTCCTCGCCTTCAATCGAGTGGACCTTATAGCCGAATTCTTTTATCCGATCGCACACCTCCGCCACCTCCTGTTTGGACGCATGCAAACGCATGGAGACGATCATTTCCGCTTCCTCCCTCTTGTTGCCGCCGAAACTAAAAAACCCACTCTTTCGAGTGGGTCGATTTCGTCATTCCGGATAAGCCCACTCGTCTGATTCAGCCGGTAAAATACCGGAACCAAAATCGATACGAGCTGGCAAACACCCGGTTCATGAAGTCATAGTATACCATGGCCGGCAAGGGACCGCGCATGGATCCAGCAAGTCCCTAAAAAATCAATATATTAACCATGTTTTTTGAAACCGGCTCCACAGGACCTGCTCCTGGGCCGTTTTTCTTTTGACTCAACAACTGCTTTCTGGCATACTATTCCGCGTACTTGGAGTGTCAGTCTTGACTCGGCCCGCTCGTCCGGAGTGCAGTATCTCGGCCTGCCCCCACGTCTGCCTGCGCAGTTGTCTCCAGTTACAGTTAGGAGTGCTCCGTGAAGAAGCTTTTTGTGGGTAATTTGCCGTACGCCGCGAACGAGACAGATATTCAGAATTTCTTCGCCGATGCAGGTGTCAACGTAGATTCGGTGACGGTCATGCGCGACCGCTTCACCGGCCAGGCCCGGGGCTTCGGGTTCGTGGAAATTAACGACGATGCTGCTGCCCAGCGCGCCGTCGACATGTGCCACGGCAAGGATCTGATGGGCCGCACGCTCGTGGTAAACGAAGCCCGTCCCATGACTCCTCGCGAAGGCGGCGGTGGCGGCGGACGCCCCTCACGGCGGTAACAGTCACTCTTTAGCTCGCCCGAATCGGACGGCCCAGCCGCCACGGTGGTCGTTCCGCGTCCGTTATCCTGCCCGTTCGTTGTTCCAGCGCAGTCTGTCATAACGTCTCAAGCAATCATGACAACTTCAGAGGGGACTCGACTGATTCTTGCCGCGTGTGCTTACTCGCTGCTGAATTTAATGGCCATCCCGGCTTTCGCCCAAGGGGGCAAGGCCAACGCGTACGTTCAGCACAACCTGGTGTCGGATATTCCGGGCATGGCCGATGCGACTGATCCGAACCTGGTCGACCCCTGGGGAATGGCGTTCAGTGCCACCAGTCCTTTCTGGATTTCCAACGCCGGAAAGAGCAACTCCACGCTGTATAACGGAGCCGGAACCATCGTTCCGCTAGTGGTGTCGATTCCGGCTGGCGCAAAAGGTCCTGCGAAGTCCTCTCCGAGCGGACAAGTGAGCAACAACACAACCGTGTTCCTGTTGCCCACCGGAACCAAGTCTTCGTTTATCTTTGCGACCGAGGACGGGACGATTTCGGCCTGGAGCGGGGGAGCGGCCTCCACTGTGATGGTGGACAATTCGGCCAGCGGAGCCGTCTACGAGGGCTTGGCGATCGGAACCAGCAGCATCGGAGGAACGCTATACGCCGCCAACTTGAATAGTGGCAACATCGACGTTTTCGATGGGAAGTGGAATCCCGCCTCGCTGCCAGGGAATTTTCAGGACCCGGGCCTTCCCGCGGGATTCGCGCCATTCAACATCTGGAATCTGGGCGGCAAGCTGTACGTTATGTACGCTAAGCAGAACGCCGCGAAAAAACGTGACGCGGCCGGAGCAGGGAACGGATTCGTCAACATTTTTGACCTGAATGGGAATTTTCAGAAGCGCCTGATTTCGAATGGCGTGTTGAACTCGCCCTGGGGCGTGGCGATCGCACCGGCGACATGGGGGGCGTTCGGGGGAGCGGTTCTGGTGGGCAACTTCGGCGACGGTCGAATTAACGCATTTGACCCGAACACGGGCGACACGCTGGGAACCTTGCAGGATAAGAGCGGCCAGCCAATCGTCAATTCGGGTCTGTGGGCGATTGCATTCGGCAACGGCGTCAGCGGCGATGCCAACACGTTGTATTTTACGGCAGGCATTCAAGGGGAAGCCCACGGACTCTTTGGCGGTATCGCACCGCCCACAACATTGCTCTCTGTGGTAAATGCCGCCAGTGGCGTCTCCGGACCCGTGGCGCCGGGCGAAATCGTCTTAATCAGTGGCTTCACGATCGGCCCGATACCCAGGGTCTCCGCCACCATCCCGGCGTCAGGTACGCTGGCAACGTCAGTGGGTTCCACCGTCGTGACCTTTGATGGACACTTCGCGCCAATTCTGTATGCCTCTGCCTCCTATGTTGCCGCGATCGTTCCTTACGAGGTGGCAGGCTCCGCAGCAACGCTCGTGTCACTCAACTTCACCAACCAGTTCAACAGCAATTTTCCAACGCCGATCTCGGTGCCACTCACCGCTTCCGCGCCGGGGTTATTCACGCTGGATTCCTCCGGCAAGGGGCAGGTGGTCGCCATCAATCAGGACGGCACCGTCAACGGGCCCACGAACGCGGCCGCTCAGGGCTCCGCAGTGCTGCTCTACGCCACAGGCGAAGGCTCCGTCGCTCCGGCGGTTCCCGACGGCACGGTGACTTCAGGGCGCTTCCTTCCCGGCCCGATCCTTCCTGTGACCCTGACAATCGGAAATCAAGCCGCCCGAGTTATTGCGGCGGCGTCCTTTCCCGGAACGGTAGCCGGGGTGATGCAGATCGAAGCGATCATCCCCAGCGGCCTCACGCCAGGGGCGGTCCCCGTTGTTGTAACGGTCGGAACCGCAGCGAGCCAGGCGGCGGCAACGCTTACGGTGAAATAGCGCAACTTATGGCTGGAGTTTCCGCGTCAGGAAATCGGCCGCGGCCCGATAGGCCTTGATCCAGCTCTCCTCGAGTAGGAACTCGTGAACTTCGCCGGGGAAGATGAGCTCTTGGAATTCGACTCCTTGGGCGCGCAGGGCCTCGACCAGGCGAACGGTTTGGTTAAAGGCGACATTGCGGTCGTCGTCGCCGTGAATCAGCAGCACCGGCGAGCGCCAGTTCCTGACGTCCGCGAGAGGCGACGCATCGAGCGCGGTGCGCTCGATCTCGCGCAGCTGATCCAGATTGAGCGCTGTCAGGGCGCGTTCGTTGCGGATGCTCCAGTCGTGTACGCCATGCATGTCCACGCCGGCAGCAAAGAGATTGCTCGCGCGGGCGAGAGCCATCGCGGTGAGATACCCGCCGTAGGATCCGCCCCATACGCCGATCCGCTTCGGATCG
>JBAIXM010000121.1:0-22225 GCA_037916615.1 Bryobacterales bacterium | reverse complement strand
CGCTGATCATTCTCGACTTGAATTTTCATGGCGTGGATTCGCTCAAGCTGATCCGCAGGCTCAAGGCGGACGAGCACACCAAGGGCATCAGCCTGATCGGGTATCTTTCACACATTCAGGGCGAGCTCAAACAGCAGGCGCAGGACGCCGGCTGTAACATGGTGCTGGCTCGCTCGGCCTTTTCGCAGAACCTTCCGCAGATCCTGAAGCGGCACGCAGGAAGCTAAATCCTATCGGGGGGTCACACTGCCCTGGCGGACCCGATCCGCATCGGCCGTCAGTTGCCGAGTGATCTTGTCCGCGACATCTGCGCTCGCGCCCCGGAATTTCGCCCCGTTGCTTTCCTGCGTCGTGGACCAGATCACGTCCCCGTCCTTGTTCACCAGCCGCACAGTGGCGAGCGCTTCATGCTTTCTTTCCCGGATATCGCTGGACTCCCGGTCGTTCACGCCGACGCTGAGGGAACGCAGAGCGGTCGAGGATCGCGTCGAGCGCGTCCCGGCATTCACTCCGCTCCGCAAATCGACGCCGTCCGAAGATTGGAACTGGTCGGTGTAAATCAGATCCTCGGCGGCGCCTCGAAGAACCGCGTCCGCGCGCTCGGGATTCTCGGTTAAGACGTAGAGCTTCGCGTTGTTGAGGCTGGCGATGATCAGATCGCGCATTTGCGCGGCCGTTTCGCCGCCCGTGAGCCGGTCGACGTAGATGCGCTTAATCGTGAGCAACTGCTTGGACAGATCCTCCTGGGCGCGCGCGCCCGTGACGAACAACAAACCGATGAATCCGGCGATTTTGATCGATCCTCTCATTGATTGCGCGCCTTGCGGGCCTGCTCGTCCTGGTACTGCACCTTCAATCCCGTCCGAGCTTCCAGGCCCACCAAAGTGGGCCGGATGCTGTTTTTGTCGACTCGAAAAATCATCGCTTGCTGCCGCCCGTCCTCGCCCGAGTATCCGATCGTGAGGAAATGCTTGCGCGACTTGCTGAGCAGGAATACCGGCGAGATGACCAGCGCCAAGGCCAGCCGCCGGTCCACCTGCTGCCCGTATTCGAGCAGGTTGATCCGGCCATACGCCACGCGAAGCTGAGTCTTACCCGCATAGAATGCAAGATACCGATCGTCGGCCAGTGTAATCGATCCTTGTTTCCCGGTCTTCAATTGTGCTTCTGTTCCACCGATATACTCGACACTGGCCTGCGCAGCAACCAGTGTTGCCTGTAGGAGAAGCAGATATGCCAAACGTGGGGGCATACAAAATTAAGTCCGAAACGACGGCGATAATTCTCACCCGAGGATGAAACAAGTTTGGGGGCGTCCCAGCAGGGGCTAACCCCTGCTGGAATGGAACAGAAAGTGCACCCCGTTCTGACGAGAGACGCCGTTATGCAAGGGACCCTGCAATTCCAAGAGCTGAACGAGATGATTTCAGAGGAAAAACTGGCCGTCCAGAGGGCGCGTGATCTGGTCGACTGCCTGGATGTCATTTACCTGTTGGAAGCCCGGATACTGCAAAACTTCGCAGACGATCCGGGAAAACATTCCGACGCGGATTTGTAGCCCAATCGCAGGTAAGTCCAATACACCAAGAGAGAAACTTTAATCTCTGGCCCAATTAGACCTAGTACTCGTGTACACCCCAGCAAACGGTTAGAATAGCTCCAAGCCCCAAAAAAGGTCTTTTGTAGATGCTACGGCTAGCCGTCATTACGCCCAATCCGCTCGCAGCGGACGCCATCGAGTTGCTCGCAAACGAATCGGGCGCGTTTCGACTGTGTTACAAGGCATGTCCGCTTCCGCCGGCGAAAGAAGTTGTCCGGATGATCGGCGTGCAGAACCCATCGGTGATCCTTCTCGATCTTGGAGACTGGGAAGCGGCCTCGCGGATCGCCGCGGAGATCCAGCACAATCAGCCCAAGGCTGTCCTGATCGGATTCCGCCCGCGTTGGACCCGGGCTGAGCAACTCACCTTCGAGGACGCGGGTATCCTGGACCTGCTGCATGAGCCGTTCTCGCCCGGGGACATCGAAGCCGGAGCCTATGAGGCGATGCACCGCAGGTACCCGGTGATCCATCAAAATGTTTTGGCCTTCGTGCCGGCGAAAGCCGGAAGCGGCTGCTCCACCGTCACGCTCCACGTAGCAGCCGCGATTTCCGAGATGGGCAAGAAGGTTCTATTGATCGAGACCGACCGGCGTTCCGGCGCCCTTTCGATCATGCTCAACCTGGAACGCTATAACGGACTTCCCGAGGCTCTGGAGTATCACGGAGAAATGAGTCCTCTGGAATGGCGCCAGGTTACGGCGCAGATCCGTGAAATGGATTTGCTTCTGGCGAATCCGACGCGTCGCGGGCGCTTACCGTCCTGGGCCGATTATTATCAGCTTTTGTTGTTTGCGCAAAAGCAGTACGACTACATCCTGGTGGATCTGCCGGAGGTCATCAATCAGGCCACCGCCGAGTTCGTACGAAACGCCCGGGCTGTTTTCATCGTGTGCCAGCCGGAAATCCCTTCCATTAAGCTGGCCAAGTTCCGCCGCGCGGAGCTGGCGAACTGCGACATTCCTTCGGAACGAGTCAACATCCTGCTGAATCGCTGGGAACGCGGGCGCATGGCGATGGACACGATCGAGCAGCTCGCGGGTGCGCCGGTCTTCGGGACGCTCCCCAACGACTACAAGGAAATCCGCAATTCGATGCAGGAGGGACGCCTGGCTGCCCCCAGCAGCGGATTCGCTCGAGCGTGCGAAGCCGTGGCGCATACCATCTGCGGCTTACCGGAAGTTCCGCGCACCAGCCCGAAGTTCGCGCTGCTTCGAAAGCTGGGCACCTCGAACGCCTAGCGAGCTCGAAAGAGCGGCCCCGCCACCGGGGACGGGGCCGGTTTCAGGCTGGTCAGAAGGAGAAGTCGTGAACCAACCGGACGCTCTCCACGGTGAGGGAGCCAAGGCCGTACGCAGCCGCGCCGACTGCTGTGCCGCCGCTCGCCATCGCGTCAGCATTCACCGCTGCCTGGATGGCAACCGTATACGTTCCTACGCCGAGCGCCGGGAAAATGAAGTTGAAGGTGTGCGCGCTCGTGGTGGTCAGGACAAGGTTCGTCGTCAAATCAAACGAACAGGTTCCGCCAGTCGACACGATACAGGTGCTGATGTTTTGATCCAGTTGCTGAATTCGGGAATCCAGCGTGACGCCGAACGTGCCATTCGCATCCGCATGGCAGCCGAGAATGTCCGTATTGCAGACCGCCACCGGATATCCGACGGTCACGGCGCCGGTCGCCTGATTTGTCACGATGGCGCGCAGAAAGACGCCGCCCGCCGCAATCGCGGTGGAAGTGCCTCCGCCGGGACTGCTCTTGGTCTTGGTCTGCGTATATAGCCCCGAAACAAGCGACGGTGAGACGAACAGGGACTGGCTGTTCGATATCTTGATCGTGCTGCTCATGATGGTCGCGAAATTGTCTGGAGTCACATCCACCGACGCCCCCGAAAAAATATCGTGGCAGCTTTGGGGCAACGTGTCGCCTATCGTTGTCTGACTGGCAACCGTGCAGCCGACCGCGGTGTTGATCGCAGCGGTTGCCTTGGAACTTGCCGTCTGTGCGAACGCGGATCCAGCCAGGGCAACAAGGCCCAGAACACACGTGTACTTCATGCTAGAACACTCCTTTAAATGATGGAATCAGGTGGCTAAAACGCGCGTTCCAGTCCACACCATTCTACGTACGGCAGGCCTGCCTGACAAGATAAAATCGCGTTTCGCGGGGGTGAGAAATCACCTTAGTGAAGTTTTTTCGCAGCCCTGATTTTATTGAAGAAAGTGAAACGTTCCGGCCGCGCAAAGCATCTTTGCGGACGCCGCGGCGTGCGCTGCGAAATGGCGACACGGTATTCTGAAAGTTACCCATGCAACAGGAACTCGTCGAGGCCGAAGGCCACCTGATCGATTCGCATCTGATGGAGCAGATCTTCGACACGGTGGTGGAGTACAACGGCAAATTCGAGGTCGAGGAGTTCCGCATCGGGCGGACCAACGCCGAGAAGTCCTATTTGCGCCTGCGCGTCGAAACGCCCGAAGAATCGGACATGCAGCAGGTGCTGAGCCAGTTGCTCGGCCTGGGATGCAGTCCTGTGGATGCCGGGGACGCTGCGCTGGAAACCGTGGAGCGCGACTGCTGCGCGCCGGAAGACTTTTACTCCACCACCAATCATCGGACGCTGGTGCGGCATGCCGGCCAGTGGATGGACGTCGAGAACCAGCGGATGGACGCCATGATCGTCATCGCGGGCGGACACGCGACTTGCCGCCGTTTGCGCGATCTCCGCAAAGGCGATCGCGTGATTGTGGGGATGCGCGGGATACGAGTGATTCCCGAATCGAAGGAACGCGACCGGCTGGCGTTCGCCTTCATGAGCAACGAAATCTCCTCGGAGCGCCAGCTCGAAACCGCGGTCCGGAAGATCACCACGCTCATGCAGCAGACCAGGGGCGAGGGGAAGAGGATCATCGTGGTCGCCGGCCCCGTCGTGGTGCACACCGGCGGCGCGGCCGCGCTTGCAAAAATGATCCGCGCCGGATGGGTGAACGGCCTGCTCGCCGGAAACGCGCTGGGCGTACATGATATCGAGGCGGCTCTCTTCGGCACTTCTCTGGGGGTGCGGCAAAGCGACGGCCGCCAGGAGGAACACGGGCATCGCAACCACATGCGGGCGATTAATGCGGTGTATCGCGCCGGCGGGATCGCTAAGGCCGTCGAAACCGGACGCCTCAAGAGCGGCGTGATGTACGAATGCGTGAGAGCGGGCGTTCCGTTCGTCCTGGCGGGGAGCCTGCGCGATGACGGTCCCCTGCCCGATACGATCACGGATATGAATCGAGCGCAGGATGCCTACGCCGCCCAATTGAAAGACGCCGGATTGGTCCTGTGCCTCGGCTCGATGCTGCACGCCATCGCCACGGGAAACATGTTGCCGAGTTCGGTGAAACTTGTCTGCGTCGATATCAATCCGGCAGTGGTCACGAAAGTCAGCGACCGTGGCACCGGACAAGCCGTGGGCGTGGTCACCGACGTCGGACAGTTTCTGAATTCGCTCGAGCGGGCGCTGCCGCGCGAGGCACAAGCGGAGAGCCGCCCGTGAAGCGCCAATACACAGATGAGCACGCCGCGTCGGGCGTCAACGCCGACCTGCCGGAGATCGAAACCTGGCCGAACCAGTATCAAACCGGCTATGAGATCGAAATCGCTATGCCGGAATTCACCTCCATCTGTCCGAAGACCGGTCTGCCCGATCATGGAACACTCACGCTTCGTTATGTTCCTGACAAATTATGCCTGGAGCTGAAATCGCTCAAGATGTATACTCTGGCGTTCCGGAACCTGGGAATCTTTCAGGAAAACGTGGTGAATCGGATGCTCGCGGACGTGGTGAAATGGGCCCGGCCGGTTTCCGCGACGTTGGTCGGCGACTTCACGCCACGCGGAGGCATTTCGACCCGGATCACCGCAAAATGGACTCGGAGCTACAATCGCCCTCAGCGAGGCAAGACACGTGACTGACGAAGAGCTGAGCGCAGCGATTCGCGAGGTGCAGGAGCGGGTTCGGTCCAGGGTCTCGCAAAATCTCAACGGAGCGGATGGCGTCAAGTTACCCGAACTGCTGCCTCTGGTCCACGCGCGCGATGCGGCGGAAGCCAAGGTCGCAGCCATCGGCACGGTCAATCCGCGCCCTCCAGGGTTCAAGAACGCGATGATTCAGCGTTTCAAGAGCTTTGTCGCCCGCGCGCTGGATTGGCATGTTCGGGAACAAGTCGAGTTCAATCGCGCCAGCATGGCTTGCACCCAAGCCACGCTGGAGGCCTTAACCGATCTGAACCGCAGCTTGTCGATTCTCGCCGGCCAGCAGCAGGATTTGCTATCGAATCACCAGGCCTGGCGCGCGGATTTTGAGGAGCGCCGGAATGCCAACGAAATCCATCTGCTGCGGACGGTCTCCGAGCTACAATCGGCGTTTCACCTGCGGGCCAGCCTGATCGAGCAGAATTTCCGGGATTCCGTTCGCCAGCAGCACGACGACTTTACGAAGGAGATGGACAGCCGCACGATCGACATCCAGAAAAAGCTCTGGCAGGACATGGAGAAGATCCGCGCCGAGTACGATCGCCTGATCCATACCGAGCTGCGCCTTCTGCGGCAACGGCCTGCAGGTGCAATGGCGGCTTCGGCAGGATCCGCAACGGCTGCAGCGCCCCACGAGGAAACGATCAACATCGACTGGATGCGTTTCGCGGAACAGTTTCGCGGATCTGAGGATCGCATTCGCGAGCAACAGAAGCGCTACCTCGACCGGTTCGCAGGCGCTTCCGGAACCATTCTCGATATCGGCTGCGGCCGCGGCGAATTCCTGGAGGCCGCCAGAGCGGCGGGATTGTCGGCCCGCGGCGTGGACCAGAATCCCGAGTGCATCGCGCTGTGCCGCTCCCGGGGCCTGGAAGTCGAGCAAGCCGATATTTTCGAATATCTCGAGTCGCTGGCCGACGGATCGGTGGGCGGCGCGTATTGCGCCCAGGTGATCGAACACCTGTCTCCCGCGGTTCTACCGAGGCTGATCCGGCTTCTTTCCCAGAAGCTCCGGCTGGGATCGCTCGTGGCGATCGAAACGCCGAACCCCGAGTGCCTGGCGATCTTTGCGACCCACTTTTATATCGATCCGACGCACACGCGGCCGGTTCCCGCGCCGCTGCTGCGGTTTTACCTGGAAGAAGCGGGCTTCGGATCCGTACAAATCGAGCGCCTGGCTCCGGCCATCGAAAGCATGCCTGCGTTGCAGGAGTTGCCGCCCGCCTTCCGCGAAGCCTTTTTCGGCGGGCTGGACTACGCGATTTTCGCGCAGAAGCTCTAGCGCGGCGGATCAGCTAAGAAACCGGAGAAGTTTCGCCCTCAGTTCTGCGGCCTTCTTCGCGGTTGGCGCGATCACCAGGATCGTATTGTCTCCTGCCACCGTTCCCGTGATCTCCGGCCACGCGGCCTGATCCAGAGCTTCAGCGACCGAGCTGGCGTGCGCCGGCGGCGTGATCAGCACCAGCAGATTCTGCGCAACCCGCACGTCCAGGAGGAATTCCCGCAATACCGTAGCCAAATCCGGACCCGCGGGAACAGCTTCGGCGGGCTGAGCATATCCTTCAGCGGTCTTGACCAAGCCGAGCTCGCGGATATCGCGCGAAAGAGTAACCTGCGTCGCGCGCACGCCCATCGCCCGCAGCGCGCGAGCCAAGTCTTCTTGCGTGCGCAGAGATCGCGAGCGGACCAGCTTCAGAATCTGGCCCTGACGGTAGCTCTTGTTCATGCTCTCGATAGCCCTGCGAGGCGTTTTTCGGCCTCGTCCAGGGCCGCCGCCACGGCTTTCGGCCCCGTGCCGCCCCGAATCTCGCGCGTCTTCATCCCTTCGGCGGGCTGCAGCAGCGTGGCCATCTCCGGCGTGAATTCCCGCGCGAATTTGACCAGGTCGGCCGCGGTCCAGTCGCCTGGCTTCTTGCCGGCGCGGACGCTTTCCAACACGAGTCGGCCGACGATCTGGTGTGCCTTGTGGAACGGCGTCCCGCTGCGCGCCAGGGCTTCGGCGAGATCCGTGGCCACCACCCAGCTCGCCTCGGCCGCGGCTGCCGGAACCGCTGGATTCAGCTTGACGGACTCCAGCACCACGCGCGCCATTTCGAGCGATCCGCAGAGTTGATCTGTCGCTTCAAAAAGAGGCTCCTTGTCTTCCTGCATGTCGCGGTTGTACGTCAGAGGCAGACCCTTCAAAGCAACCAAAAGGGCCAGAAGCCCCCCAAACACACGCCCGCATTTGCCGCGAATCAGCTCCAGCGAATCCGGATTCTTCTTCTGCGGCATCAGGCTCGATCCGCTGGTGACAGCGTCGCCCAATTCCAGCCATCCGAACTCCTCGCTCGAGTACAGGATCCAATCCTCGGCCAGGCGGCTCAGATGCAGCATCGCGGTGGACGCCGCGTATAAGAAATCGAGCGCGAAATCGCGATCCGCCGACACGTCCATGCTGTTGTTGGTCACCGCTGCGAATCCGAGATCGCGGGCCATCGCCTCCCGATCGAACGGGAATCCACTGCCGGCCAGCGCCCCGCTGCCCAGCGGAAGCACGTTCACGCGCGCGCGAGCCTGCTGAAGCCGCTCGAAGTCGCGCGCGAACATCTCGAAATAGGCCAGCAGATAGTGGGGCCACAGAACCGCTTGCGCGCGCCGCAAGTGCGTGTATCCGGGAACCACAGCATCCGGATACTTTCGCGCGCACGCGATCAGCGCCTGCATCAGCCCGCCAAGCAGCGCGGAAGCGCGGTCGATCTCCTCACGCAACCACAGTCGCGTGTCGAGCGAAACCTGCTCATTGCGGCTGCGGCCGGTATGGATCTTATCGGCGAGCCCGCCTGCACGCTCCTTCAGCTTGCGAATGACCACCGTGTGGACGTCCTCGTCGGTTGCCCCCAGGAAAAATTCCGGGTGGGCGGCTTCTGCGCGGATCGCGTCAAAAGCGGCCACCAGTTCCGCGGTTTCCTGCGCCGTCAGAATTCCGACGCCTTCCAGAGCGCGCGCGAATGCCTGGGAGCCACGGATGTCGGCATCGAGCAGCCTCCGGTCGAAATGGAGCGAACCGGAGAACCGCTCGAACACCTCCGAGGGACCTTCCTCGAACCGGCCGCCCCAAAGTTTCATGCGGATTTCTTGGCTGACTTCTTGGTTTTCGCTTCGATCGCGGCCCGCACCTGGATCGGAAGCCCGATCAGGTTGATGAACCCGCGCGCGTCCTTCTGATCGTATTCCGCGCCCATGGTGAAGCTGGCGATATCGAGCGAGTAGAGCGAATACGGCGATTTGCGGCACACCGGCTGGAAGCTGCCTTTGTACAGCCGCAGAGTAATTTCACCCGTAGTGTTCCGGCTGGCGGTTTCGAAAAACGCGTCGAGCGATTCGCGCAGCGGCGTGAACCACAGGCCGTTATAGACGATCTCGGCGTAATCGAGCGCCAGTTTTTGCTTGTAGTGCGCCAGGTTCTTATCGAGCGTGAGGGCCTCGAGTTCCTTGAACGCGGCCATGATCAGCGTGCCGCCCGGAGTCTCGTACGCGCCGCGCGATTTCATTCCGACGAAGCGGTTTTCGACCAGATCGATCCGGCCCACGCCGTTCTCGCCGGCGATTTTGTTCAACTGCTCGAGCAGCGCCACGCCGCTCAGCTTCCTGCCGTTCACCGATACCGGGCGTCCTTCCTCGAATCCGATAGTCACTTCCGCGGGCTTGTCCGGAGCTTTCTTCGGGCTCTTGGTCAGCATCCAGACGTCGTCGGGAGCCGCGTTGGCCGGATCTTCCAGAGCGCCCCCTTCATGGGAGATGTGCCAGATGTTGCGGTCGCGGCTGTAGATTTTCTTGGTGGTCTGCGAAATCGGAACCTTGTGCTTGGCGGCGTAGGCGATGGCGTCCTCGCGCGAAACGATATTCCACTCGCGCCACGGAGCGATTACCGGCAGATGCGGCGCCAGCGCCTTGTAGGTCAGCTCGAAGCGCACCTGATCGTTGCCTTTGCCCGTGCAGCCGTGCGCCAGCGCATCGCAGCCCGTGGCCAGCGCGACTTCAACTTGTTTTTTCGCCAACAGGGGCCGCGCGATCGAAGTCCCCAGCAGATACTTGTGCTCGTACTCGCCGCCCGCGCGGACCAGCCGCCACAGGTAATCCGAAACGAATTCCTCGCGCATATCAGCGACGTAAACTTCGGCCGCACCGGTCTTGCGGGCTTTGGCTTCGAGTCCGGAAAGCTCTTCCCCGCCCTGCCCGATGTCGCCGCACACCGCGACAACCTGGCACCCGTAATTCTCTTTGAGCCAGGGAATGATGATCGATGTGTCCAGTCCGCCTGAGTAGGCGAGCGCTACCTTCTTTGGTTTTTGCATAAATTTGAATTGTAACCGCTGTGTTCAGCCGAGCAGCGCCAGCAGCAAGCCTTTTTGCGCGTGCAAGCGGTTTTCGGCCTGGTCGAACACTACCGATCGCGCCGATTCCATCGCGCCGTCGGTCGTCTCCTCTCCGCGTTTGGCGGGCAGGCAGTGCATGAAGACCGCATCTGGCCGCGCTTTCGACAAGAGCGCCTCATCCACGCGGTACGGCGGGAAGACTTCCATCCTGCGACCCGCCTCGCCTTCATGACCCATACTGGTCCAAACATCCGTGTAGACGGCGTGCGCGCCCTCCACGGCCTGCGCCGGATCATTCGTGATCGTGATGCGCCCGAGGCGCGACGCTGCCGCCGCCACGTTTGCCTTGGGCTCGTAGCCCTTCGGAGTCGCGACAGCCACATGCATCCCGAGCCGTCCCGCCGTCAGCATCAGAGAATGGGCCACGTTGTTTCCGTCGCCGACGAACGCGAGTTTCAGTCCCTCCCAACGGCCGAACCGTTCCTTGATGGTCTGCACGTCGGCCAGCGCCTGGCAGGGATGGTACAGATCGCTGAGGGCGTTGATCACCGGCACATGCGACCACTTCGCGAGTTCCTTCATGGTGTCCTGGGAGAACACACGAGCCACGATGGCCTGAGTCCAACGATCCAGATTCCGGACGACGTCTTTGACCGGCTCGCGCTCGCCAACCGGCCCGATGCAGGTGACGGCATCCCCGCCCAGTTGCTTGATCGCAAGCTCGAAGGTGACGCGTGTCCGCAGAGAAGGCTTTTCGAACAGCAGGCTGATGTAGCGGCCGGCGAGCGCCTGGGCGAAACGCTGCGGCGTCCGCTTGGCCTGGGCGGCCAGGTCCAGGACGCGGATCAGCTTCTCCTGGGACAAATCCAGGTCCTGCGTCAGATGCTGGAGAAGCGGTTCGGCGAAGCTCGGTGCGGCCACGGAAGTCTCCACGGTGTATTTTTATTCAGCCGCTTGAATAATAATACAAATCGGCGCGGCGCGTCAACTACTTAGCTCGATCCGGACCAGCTTGCGCGGGCTCCCGTGCCCGCTGAGGATTTTCACGGCGTCCACGGGTACGCGATAGTGGGAGGCCAGAACCGCGCACACCTGATCGTTCGCTTGCCCCTTTTCAGGCGGGGCGGTCACCCGGACCTTCACCGTCCCGTCCGCCATTTCACCCGCAACTTCGTTCTTCGGACTGCGGGGCGTCACTTTCACGCGGATCGTCACCAGCTTCCTTTTATACACTGAATACTTGCGTCCGATCCTGGTCTTGTCTCTGGCCGCGCTGCTGCTCTTGCCGCAGTTGCACCGCGGCGGCTTGAGCGGCTACGACGACGCCCTCTACGCCCACGAAGCCAAAGAAATGGTCGATCACGGCGATTGGTGGAGCGTCCACTTCGACGGCGAGCTCAATTTCGAATACCCACCGATGTTCCTGTGGCTCGACGCGATCTCGCTGCGGATCCTCGGGCCATCCGATTTCGCTGCGAAACTCCCCTCGGCGCTGGCTGGAATCGGAACGGTGGCGGCGCTCTACTTCCTGGCGCTCGAACTGACCGGCGACGCATGGATCGGGATTCTCTCGATGCTGGTCCTGGCGACCACGCAGCCGTTTCTTAAATATTCAACGCACGCCATGACGGATGTGCCGTTCGCCTTCTTTGTCACGCTATCATTGCTCTTCTACTTGAAGGGCCTGCGTCACCCGCCTTTTTGCCTGTGGGCCGGAGCCGCGATCGCCGCCGCGATTCTCACGCGCTCCATCATGGGCGGCCTGCCCCTGGCGATCATTCTTTTCCATCGGCGCTGGTCCGCGCTACGCTCGCCCTTCGCCCTCGGCGGATTGCTGATTGCTCTCGGAGTTCCGTTGGTTTGGGCGGGTTCCCAGTACCAGATCCACGGAGCGGAATTCCTGAGTCGTCACTTTTCGTTTGTCGCGAACAAGGTCCAGGGTCCTTCGTTCCACGTCTGGCCGTATCTCAAAGAGCTCCTGAAATACTACTGGCCGTGGCTCCCGGTGTTTGTTCTCGGACTCCGGAAAACGAATTATTTCACCCAGCTCTGGATCGCGGCGGCAATTGTGCCGCTGTTCTTCATCGGGACCACCTACGGCCGATACCTCATGCCCGCATTCCCGGGCATGGCGCTGGTTTGCGGCGTCGTTTCGAACCGCTGGATTCCGGCCGCGCGCCGCGATCGGGCCTTTCGCGGGGCGTGCCTCGTTGTCCTAGCAGTCGCCGCATACACGATCGTTCGCTCGTCTCCCGAGCGCGGCCTGGATATGCGCACACTGGCACCTGCCGTGATTGCAAATACCGGCCCCAATCAGCGCGTACTGCTCTATACCAACGGCGAGCTGCGCTTCGACATTCAGAACCAGTTGCTTTGGTACGGGAACCGCTACGTGGATCTCGTGACGAAACTCGAGCCCGAGCCAGGCACCCTGGGCGTCATCGACAAATCCTCATTCCCGCAGATCGCGCCGCGCGCGCAGGTTCTGGCGGAATCGGAAGGATTCGTGTGTTATCGGGCTACTTCTTCTCGGTGATGTCCGCAACCGCGCCATCCACTTCCTGAATGCGCAGATGCAGCGTCTTGCGCTGCTCCAGAAACTTCGGAGGAAAATTGAATCTCGCGGCGACCATCCGGTCGACGGTCTCCACCGGCGCGATCGTATCGCGGATCGCCAGAACATCGTTGTACTGCGGCCCGATCAGCTTGTAGTACCTGGCGATCTTTGCGGCGTCTTCCTTGGACAGAGTCACCGCCATCGCGACCTCGTTATCCGGCGTCTCCATCGCGACGGTGAGTCCGTTCACGACAAAAGGGCGTGTGGACGGGTTCGTCACCCGGAAATCGACGAAGACGATCGCGCCCGCTCCATCCGGGTAGGAGCGGACCTTCAGGATGGAGCCGGTCAGATCGACGCGCGAGCCCTGATTCCAATAGAACGCCGCGAAGATCCCGCCGCCGACCACGGCCAAGCCGACTAAAAAATATGTCCAGAATTGGCGGCCCATATATTCAATCGCCCAGCAGACGCGCGTAAGGTTTCAGGCTGCTCACGTTATCGCAGACCGCCTTGATGCCCGCGGTAATCGGAATCGCCAGAATCAGCCCGATGCCGCCCCACAGCATGCCCCACAGCATCAGGGCGATCGTTACAGCCAGGGGATTGAGGTGCACGCGCGATCCCACGAATTTGGGATACAGAAGATTCAGCGCGAACAGGTGCAGCAGCCCGACGCTCACCAGAAGAAAGAGATACAGAGCCGGCTCGCCCTTCGGGAGCGCGGCCGCCAAAGGCGGAATCAGCGCCAAAGGCATCCCGATATACGGCACCAGGCTCAAGAATCCGCTCAAAGGACCGACCACCGGCCAGTACGGCAAGCGGACCGACGCGAACAGGATCCCGCTGGCGACGCTCAGCAAAACGCCGAGTAGAAAGTTGCCGACCACATAAGCTCGCACCATGTCGCCCACGCCGTCCAGAGCCTTCGCGACTGTGTAGCGCGGCTCTTCTTCGAGTGTGAACAGCAGGCGCGAGCGCAGGTGATCTCCCCAGCTCAGGATGAAATAGACCAGAAACGGAATAAAGGAGGCCATCAGCAAAACGCTATAGAACGCGTGCAGATAGTCGTAGATGTAGCTGACCATCGCGGTCGGCTCCTGGCGCACACGAACTTCCTGAACGGTGGGCGGCGGAGGCGCCGGGTCCGGGGCTTTCCGCTTGCCCCGCGCCGTGCTCGCCGGCTCGGCCGGAGGCTGCTGAGTGAGATCCTGATCCTGGAAACGGCGCGGCACCAGCGTGCGGTAGACATTCTTCTCGAAGCTCTCCACGCGAACCGCGGCCCGATCTACGATCTCGTTGATCCGCGCGCCATACGCCGGCAGATCGTCGAGCATCGCCGAGCCTTCAATATAGAGGCCCAGGCCGGCGAAATACAGGCATCCCAGCCACAGCGCGCACACCAGGAAGCTGGCCAGCCCTCTCGGCATGCGCAGCTTCATGAATATCCGGACCACCGGTTCCAGCAGGAACGCCAGCATGAACGCGATGATGACGGTGATGAAAAATACCTGGCCGTAGTACAGCAGGGCCACACCGCCGGCAGCCGCCAGGATGCTGATCGCAACCCGGTATGTCCTTTCCGCCGAAGTCCTTTGAGTGACCACTCTACCTATCACTATAATTGGACTGGGCGTGCCGATGAATTCAAATCCAGGGAAGGGCCGCATTCTTGCCCTCGATCTGGGGAAAAAACGCATCGGAGTGGCCTTGAGCGATCCTTTGGGCTTCACCGCCCAGGGCCTTCCCTCGCTCCAACGCGTCAACATCCGGACCGACCTCGCCGCTCTGGATCGCCTGGCAACCGAACACGATGTTCGCCTGATTCTGATCGGGCATCCGCTCCACATGAGCGGCGATGAGGGCCGGCAAGCGCAGCAGGCCCGGGAATTTGCGCAACGAGTAGGCCAGTGGACCGGCCGCGAAGTCCGGCTATGGGATGAGCGCCTGACCACGGTCGAAGCCCAGCGCGTTCTGAAGTCGAGCGGAATCAGCATTGCGAAACGGGCGAAGGCGGTCGATCGTTTGTCGGCGCAAATCCTGCTCGAGAGTTTTTTGAGTTCGGAGGCGTGCGGTTGAAAATCCTCAGGCGGCTTGCGCTCCTGTGCGCCGCTGGATTGGCGGCGGTAGCCCTGTACTCGCTCTACTCGCCGTACCGTGGATTCCAGGGCGATCGCTTTATCGATTTCCCGAAGGGTTCCGGAACAATTGCGATCGGGCAGAAGCTGGAGGATGAGGGCGTTGTCCGGTACGCGTGGCAGTTCTGGCTGGCTCGCGCGGTCCATCCGCGGACCACGCTGCAGGCCGGGGAGTATCGGTTCGATCGCGCCGCCAGCGTCTCGGAGGTTCTCAGCCGCCTGACGCGCGGCGACGTCTACTATTTCAGCTTCACGGTTCCGGAGGGCTCGAACATGTTCGACATTGCGCGGCTGGCGGAAACCCAGGGAGTGATGCCGGCACGGGATTTCCTCCGCGCAGCGGCCGATCCGTCTCCCGTTCGCGACCTGGCACCGGATGCGAAGACGCTCGAAGGCTTCCTCTTCCCGTCTACTTACCGGCTTTCGCACGCGACCACGCCGGCAGCTCTCATCCAGATGATGGTCAGCCAGTTCCGCAAGGAGTGGAAGAAGCTGGCAGCCGCCAAGAACGCCGACGCAGAAAAAACTGTCACGCTCGCGTCTCTGGTGGAAAAAGAGACCGGGAATCCGGCCGAACGGCCGCTGGTCGCAGGCGTATTCGAAAACCGGCTGCGCCTCGGCATGCCTCTCGATTGCGACCCTACGGTCATCTATGCCGCTCTGCTCGAGAACCGCTATCGCGGCGAAATCCACCGCTCGGATCTGGACAGCAAGCATCCCTACAACACCTACCAGCACGCCGGCTTGCCGCCGGGGCCGATCGCCAACCCCGGCGAGAGTTCCCTGTCCGCGGCGCTCGATCCAGCCAGGACCGATTACCTGTACTTCGTCGCCAGGCCGGGCGGGGGCGGACATGTTTTCAGCACAAGCCTGGCGGCGCACGGCAAGGCTGTAAAGAGTTACCGCAATGGCAAACCCGCGCGGAAAACGCGCTGATCTGCTGAAGTGGCTCGCCCGCGAGCGCCCGGCACGGATCGGCGAACGGGAATGGGCCCGGCTGCACGTGGATCTCGCGCCGGTTTCCGGAAGTTACTTGCGCCGGCTGCTGCGGGACTCGGGCGTGCCGCTCGCGCCGCTGATCGAAGGCGTGCGCCAGGAGACCTTCGAAGCGCTAGAATCCAGTTTGTTGGCACTGCTTCATGAATACGAGCACGGCGACGGTGCGGCTCGCGCGGCGACGCGTCGTCTGGTGATCGAGGCCAAGGATCACGCACGCTGGGCTGCGCGGAATCCCGAGAAACGCTCCGAAAAGGAAGAGATGGCGCTGTGGATGCTGACCTGGCTGGAGAATCCGCCGCTGTTTCCGCAGTGGCTCACGCTACGGAAGCAGGTTCGCCAGGAGATGCCGTAACGTGGCCGTGCGCGCGCCCAAACCGCTCAATCTGGAAGGGCTGATGGATTATGCCGCGCGAGCGCTTACCGCTCGCGCCTATAGCCTCTCCGAGTTGAAGATGCGGCTCAGGAAACGCGCCGCGCAGCCGGAGGATGTGGACGAGGTGCTGGCGAGGCTGAAACGAGCGGGGGTCGTGAACGACCAGCGTTTCGCGGCAACCTTCGCCGAATGGCGCCGCGAAAACCAAGGGCTGGGCAAGAGCCGCGTTTTGCGCGACCTTATGGCTAGGCGAGTCGCCCCTGCCCTGGCCCGCGAAGCCGTGGATGCCGCTTTCCAAGGGGTCGATGAAACGGCCATGATCCAGGCCTTCCTCGAGCGCAAGTATCGCGGGAAGGATTTAGGGACTCTGCTTCAGCACCAGAAGGAACTGGCCTCGGCGTTCCGCAAGCTTCGCGGCGCGGGCTTCAGTGCCGGGAACTCGATCCGTGTTCTGAAGCGCTACGCCGCCGAAGCCGAGCGGCTGGAGGAAATAGAGTAGGACGACTTTAGAACTTCACCTGCGGAGCCTGTTTCGCCGCCGCATCCGCCGTGAAATACGCATTCTCGCGCTGGAATCCGAACATCGAAGCGGCGATGTTCTTCGGGAATAGCTCGATATCGGTGTTGTACTTCTGCACGGCTTCGTTATAGCGCCGTCGCTCCTGAGCGATGCGGTTCTCCGTTCCCGCCAGCTCATCCTGAAGCCGCAGGAAATTTTCGTCCGACTTGAGCTGCGGGTAGTTCTCGACGATGACGAAAAGCCGTCCCAGAGCTCCCTCCAACTGGTTGTTGGCGGCGATGCGCTCGGACGGAGTCTTCGCGCCCATCATGGCCGCGCGCGCCTCAGTCACGGAATTGATCACGCTCAGTTCCTGCTTGGCGAAACCCTTGACCGTCTCCACCAGGTTCGGGATCAGGTCCAAGCGTCGCTGAAGGACCACGTCCACCTGCTGCCACTGCGCTTTATAGGCTTCGCGCTCGGTCACCAGCTCATTGCGCGAGCCCATCAGGCTGCCGCCCACAATGAGCACCAGCAGAACGATCACACCCAACCCAACCAGTAGACCTTTCATATTCTCCTCACCCCTGCCCGTTCAGGCCATCGACATATGCAATCAGCTTACTGATACATACCAGATACTGCGCAAAAAGTTCGACCGGCTCAACCCCATTGGCGCCGGCGCCCGGAAGATCCTCGCGGATATCCAGCAGAATCTCAAACGGTTTCATATCGCCCGGCAGGGTTTCGGCCAACTGCCGGACCATCGCCCGGCGCTCGGATTGGGGTGCTTTCCCGCCCAGCGTCAGCGCATGCCGCCCTAAAACGCAAAAGGTTGTGACGGAATCGACGCACAAGGCCAGCAGGCCGGCAGGATGCGACAACTGGGACGCTCCCTGCTGCCGGAGCCGCAGAAGTTTCGAGCGAAGCTCATGCTCCACCTGGGCGCGATAGTTGTGCGTATCGACTTCGAGATCGGCGATCACATCCAGCCCGTACAACATCCTGCGCCGTTCCTTCATGTCGTGAAACTCAATCGGGAAGCTGTCGGCGGAGTTGTGAACTTCTTCTTCGCTCATCAGCAAGGGCCAGGGCTGGCCTTTGCCATGCCACCACTTCAAAACCGGCTCGCCTTCCATCAATTCGCGGGGCGTGACTTGCTTCAGCACGCACAGGACATTGAGATCCGAGAACCGGTCGGCGCGATCCGGCGAGGCCGCCGATCCGTACAGGATGACCGAGACCAGCCGGTCGCTGAACGCGCGTTCGAGTTTCGTCACCAATTCGTTTAGGAGTTCCATCTTGTCACCAGCCACCCGAAGCGCCTCCGCCGCCTGAACTCCCGCCGCCGAAGCCCCCGAATCCGCCGCCGCCGAACCCTCCGCTGCCGCCGCCGAATCCGCCTCCGCCCCAGCCTCCGCCTCCCCAGTTCCGGCGTCCGCCCATCATGCTTCCCAGAATCATTCCGGGGAGAAATCCGCCGAGACCGCTCCCGCCGCCCGGTCTTCCTCTGCCGCCGATCGCCCGCAGGAAAATCATCAGCAATACGAACGCGAAAAATAGCCCGACCAGGCCGCCGGCGGCCGGGGAGTCTCCCGAATCGGGCTGTCGGCGCGCAGGCTGGCCTTCAATCGTGACGCCTTTCGATTCGGCTACCCGTCCGCCGAACTGCTCAGCCGCCGATAACAGAGCCCCGCCATAATCGCCCTGCCGCAGGATCGGCCGGATGCCGCGTAGCACGCCGCCCGCGTAGCCGTCCGGAATCACCGATTCCAACCCGTATCCGACCTCGACACGGTTTTTGCGATCCTTGATCGCCAGCAGGATCAGCAAACCCTCGTCCGTGCCCTTTTTCCCGATTCCCCATTGCTTGAACAGGCGAACCGCTACGTCCTCAATCGGCTCGTCTTCGAGAGAATCCACCGTAACGACGGCGAACTGCGCTCCTGTAGCGCGCTCGACGTTGCCGCAGTAGGCTTCGAGCCTGGCCGCGGAACCGGCGTCGATCACGTGAGCGAAATCGTTCACGTAGCCCGTGGGCTTGAGCTTGGAGGTGTCCAGCGCGGCGGCCGAAGCACCGAATAGAATCGCCAGCGCCGACACTCCGGCGAGTCGCTTACTGGAAAATGTGCCGATGATTCGATGTTAACGCGTCAGGTCTTCGCGGCGCACGCGGAAGCCTTCCAGGCGGCCCAGCATCGCGACGGCCATATGCTGCGGATCGAAGAATTGCTGCGCCAGCGCCTGAACCTCGGCGGCGTTCACCTGCTCGATTCGCTCCAGCATTTCATCGAGGGAGAAGAATTTCTTAAAGTACAACTCCTGCCGCGCGAGATTGCCCATCCGGCTGCTGGTGCTCTCCATTCCCAGCACGGTCGAGCCCTTGATGTGATCCTTGGCCCGGCGCAGTTCTTCCTCGCTGACCTTCTTCGAAGCGACCTCATTCAGCTCATGCACGATCGACTGGATGACTTTCCGGGCCGACCGGAGCGACGTTCCCGCGTACACCAACATGCAGCCGGCGTCGTGGTACATGGCCAGCTCGGAGAAGATCGCGTAGACCAGCCCCTGCTTTTCGCGGATGTTCTGAAACAGGCGCGAACTCATGCCGCCGCCCAGGATCGCGTTCAGGATGTAGCAGGCAAAGCGCGATTCGTGCGGCATCGGAATCGAAGGAACACCCAGATACAGGTGAACCTGCTCGAGTGAATCCTTGTTGTAGAAGACCAGCGGCGCATGCGGACGCGGCTTGGATTGTCTCGGGCGGAACGGCCTCTTCTTCAGATCTCCCAGATGATCCGCCACCAGCCCTACCAGTTGTCTATGCCGCAAATTGCCCGCGGCGGTGACCAGGATGTTCGAAGGACCGTAGAAGTGATGATAGTAACGGTCGATCATGTCCCGGTCGAAGCTGCGGATGGTCTGTTTCGTTCCCAGGATGGATCGGCCGAGCGCATGGCCCTTCCAGAAACGGCTGGAAAAGATCTCGTGGATCAGGTACTCGGGGTTGTCCACTTCCATCTTCAGCTCTTCGAGAATGACGGTCTTTTCCTTCTCGATGTCCTTCGGTTCGAACAGCGGATTGCGAACCAGGTCGGCCACTACGTCAAAGGCCTCCGGCAGATGCTCGTCCAGAACCTTGACGTTGTAGCTGACCAGTTCCTTGGACGTGAAGGCATCCAGACCGCCGCCGATCGAATCCACCGAGCGCGCGATCTGCTCGGCGGTGCGGTGCTTGGTGCCCTTGAACACCATGTGTTCGACGAAATGAGAAATTCCTGTCTCGTGGGGCAGTTCTTCCCGCGAGCCGGTCCCGATCCACAACCCGACCGACACGCTGCGGACATTCGGCATCCGTTCTGTAACCACCCGAATCCCGTTCGGCAGGATCGCCCGCTCGATATCCCGGGGCATCGAGTGATGTGACGGTGATTTAGACCTGCTCCTTTGCGAGATGCGAGGCATGTAGCTCCATTTTACCGCGCGGCCTTTGAGTTTCTGGGTGGTATCCTGGAGTTGTGCCCCAAGCTTTGCCGCAAGTTATTGTAGGGATGGAACTTGCTGATATAGCGGCGGCTCTGGGCCCGCACCATCCCCGATATCGAGCCCGCCAAATCTATGAGGCTGTCTATCGGCATCGCGTTACGGATCTTCAGACCGTTTCTACCCTCCCTAAGCCTCTTCGGGAAGAATTCCCTGTGGGCGTTCCGGAAATTCACCGGACATTCGATTCTTCCGATGGCACCCGCCGTTACCTGCTAAAGCTTGCCGACGGGAAAACAGTGGAAACTGTGTGGATGCCGGAAGGCGAGCGATCCACCGTATGCATTTCCAGCCAAGTCGGCTGTCCCGTCGACTGCAAGTTTTGCCTGACCGCGCTGCTCGGGCTGGAGCGAAATCTGACGCCGGGGGAAATCGTCGGGCAAGTTTTGCGCGTCGCCTCCGATCGCGGACTGGAAGCCAGCATCGACCGCCTGAATGTCGTCATGATGGGGCAGGGCGAGCCGCTGCTGAACCTCGCAAACGTGCTCAAAGCGACGCGCCTGCTCACCGATCCCGAAGGCATGGCGATATCGCCGCGCCGGATCACGCTTTCCACCTCCGGCATTATTCCGAAAATCCAGGAGCTGGCCCGCGAGGCGGTGCGCCCTAAACTGGCAATTTCCTTGAATGCCTCCACAGAGGAACAGCGCCAGGCACTTATGCCGATCACCAGAAAGTATCACTTGAAGGATTTAATGGAGGCTTGCCGCGCGTATCCGCTCCGGCCCTGGGAGAAACTGACGTTTGAGTACGTGCTGCTGCGAGGCTATAACGATACCGACGCCGACGCGCGGCGAGTGGTCAAGCTGCTGGCGAATCTCAACGCCAAGGTGAACCTGATCGCGCTGAACCCGGGTCCGGGAATTCCGTTCGAGACGCCCGATCCGGATCGCGTTGCGGCGTTCCAGTCGATTGTGCGGCGCAGCGTTCCTTGCTTCGTCCGCAAGCCGCGCGGCCTGGATGTCTACGCCGCTTGCGGCCAGCTCAAACGGATGGATCTGGTCGAAATCCAGTAACTACGCCATGCTGCGCGCGAGCATTTCGGCGAACTGCCGCCAGTTCTTCTTGAGCGCGTGAGTCTTGTTGCCGCTCGGCCACCATTGGACGCTCCCGCGACCCATCAGCAGACGCCCGAGCAGCTCGTCCCCGCTCCGAACCTCGATATCCAGGGTGTTGTTGCTCTTGAGCTTGGTTAGCTCCACCGAGTAAGGCAGAAGAGCGGTGACCTTCGTGACCTGGACCCTCCGCTTGCGTGGCATGCGATGCGCGATTTAGCGCTGCTTGCCCCGGCCGCGCGGGCCGCCCGGCATCTCGACTTCCACCTTCTTGGCGTTGCCCAGCGAGAAGTCCGCATCGGAGAAACTTGCCTGCGTCACGGATTTCAGCTCGCTGCGATCCTCCCCTTTCCCATTGCTATAAGAGATTCGCTGGATCGGAAAACCTTCGATACCGTTTTCGAAGTAGCGGCCGGCCGCCAGGTTCGAGTAGAACGGCAGGTTGCTCATGGCCGAGGTAAGGTTCGCCACAAAATCCTTCATCTTTTGGAAGACTTGAAAATCGCTCGGGGCCAGTTTGATCTGCGATGCCGAGGCGGCGCACACGTCGGCAACCTTTTGGGTCCCCTCCATGCCCTCGTACTTGGTGCAGCTAAATCCATTCACAGAGCCGCTGCCCTTGGCCGTATAAACCGTCTTCGGAGCGGCATTGGCCACAGCCTGCGGCATCTTGCCCTTCATCATCTGCTCCACCATTTTGCGCTGCTCCGGCGGCAGATTCTTCAGTTGCTCTTGCATTTGCGCCATCGCAGCGTTGATCTGCGCGCCGAGCAGCTTCATCGTCTGCTCGTCGATCTCGCGATATTCGTTTTTCTCTTTGTCGAGGATGACCATCCGGCTCCGGCCGCCGTCCGTCAGGAACATCATCGTGTTCTTGTCATCGCTATCCACCCGCATCCGTGTCGCGTCCAGCAACATGGTCTGTTTGGTGGTTTTATTCGTCGCGAGGTCCGTCTGTTCCATCTGGATCCGGACACCGGCATACATGGATGATGCGGCGATAGCCGCGGCGGCAACAAGGCGTTTCATGAACTCTCCTCCAAGCCTTCATTGTCCACTACTTCCAGTCGGCGGTAAAGATGTTA
>JBAIXM010000120.1:0-24162 GCA_037916615.1 Bryobacterales bacterium | reverse complement strand
GCCGATCAAGGGAAAGCGCAGTTCCACGGTGTTGAAGAGGACGGCATTTCCGCCAAGCGGGAACCCGGTTGGCGGGGACGCATTTCCGCCGGGACCCTCAGGCGCGCCGATATCCCTCGGGCCAGCCTGATTTTCCGGAAAGCCGCGATGCGTGATTCCGCCGCCGCCGAAGAATCGTTCGGGAAGCGGGATGTCCGTATCGTTGGTGAATCCGGCGGGAACGCTAAAGGGCTCGATCACACCCACGGTGGTTTCGCGCGCCAGAACTATATTCGCAGTCAGCGGATGGTAGCTCGCGCTGCGGACCAGGCCGCGGCCGAAACTGCGCGTCGATCCGAAGGCTCCAGCGGACACCCCCAGATCGACGGTGTTGTACACTCCGCGGTGCGCGTCGGACTTGTCGTCGCGCCGGTCCTGGACATAGCTTACCGAAAGCATTCCGATCCGCACAGGTTGAAGGAGCTGAGGAACCAGCAGCGCGGGGATCACCACATCGCTTGTGCTCACGCGCCGATAGGCGAAGCGCACCAGGATGCTGCTCGGCTTGGAAAGCTGTTGCGAGATTTGGACCGAGGCCTCTTCCCGGTGCGACGAGAAGGTCCGCACGTCGCGCGACACGTCGTAGAGGGCCGTGAAGGTGATATTACGTCCTTCGACGTTCCGAAACCGCGGAGCAAGGTAATTGAACGACGTCATCTGCTCCAGATTTGAAACGCGGCCGCGCAAGGAAATCGTGTGTCCCAGGCCGAGGAAGTTCAGACGGCTGAGATCGACCGAAGCGCGCGGACTGAACCCCGTCGCGCCCGCCGGCGTGCTGAGATCCGTGGAGGTGCCGCCGAAGCGCGCAAGTTCGGCTCCGGCGCCGAACGCCATGCTGTACCTGCTGGCCTCGTGAAAATCGTACAGAACGTACTTGTTGTCCGCGGCTCCGTCCGGATTCTGGATCGCCATATTGATCTGTTCGAAAATGCCCAGCTGGTAGAGCTTCTGCTGGGCGTTCGCCATCTGCACCAGCGAAAGCGGATCTCCCGCGTTCAGGGAAAGGTTTCGGTGGACCAGACTCCTCCGGGTTGTCTCAATCCCGCTCAACACCACGCGCCGGATGAACTGCCTGCGGCCTTCCCTCACCTGGTAAGTGAGGTTTACTCTGGCGGGTTCGTCCGCGGGCGTGGAGGTCCACTGAAACGTCGCATCGGGGAATCCAGCCTGATGATATTCGGTGAGAATCAGGCTGCGGTCCGCCGCCACGCTTACGTCGCTAAACGGCTGCCCTTCGACGGAATTAAGCTGAGCTCGCAGATCCTGCGTGGAGACGCTCTGAAACCCTTCGAACGAGACTTTCGAAACGAACCATTGCGGCCCCTCGTCGACCCGGAGGGTGATCGCGACATTTCCGTGCTTTCCCTGGTAATCGTCATCGATGAACGAGGTTACTTTCGCGTCCCGGAAACCGTTCGACTTATACAGATTCGCGATCGATTCCTCGTCGCGTTTTACGAAGGCGGCGCTGTATCGTCCATGGCGGAAACGGATCAACCCGCTCGGCCGGAGAAACATGCGCTCGCGAAGATCGTCTTCCGAAAAATAGCGGTTGCCCTGAATATCGACGCGAACCAGCTTGTGCCGCTCCCCCTGTACGATGACGTACTCAATGATCAGATGGTCCGAGCTCTCGTCCCGCTCGCGAAAATCGACTTCCGCGTCGAAATAGCCCTTGGATTGGAGGTAATCGCGAAGATTGTTAGCGCCCTCCACCAGGAGGTCGCGGTAGACCTTCTGCTCCTCGAAAACCGGCACATATTTCTTCAGGACCCGGTTCGACACTTTGCCTTCGACGCTTTTCACGTCCACCTTTGGCCCGGCATGGAGTTCCAGCGTCGGTTTGAGCCGGCGCGTCTGGGGATCGTACTGCCGGTCCGCGATTCTCGCTTGGGCGGTCAGGCGCTTGTCCTTCGCGTAACGGCTGAGAATCCCCGAAATCCCTTTACGGGTCCGATCCTGGGTAACTTTGCGCCAGAGCCCGATGAATCTGACGCGCCAGCCTGTGGCGCGCACGATCGTGTTTTCCGGCAGAAGCGCTTCGCCGGTGATCTCGGGAACCGTGTATTTGGCGCGAGGTCCCAGATCGACGACGAATCGAATATCGCGCTGCTGGATGTCCGGCTGGTCCATTGTTTCCACGCTCAGTTTGTGTTCGTAGAAGCCGTTGTTCTGCAACAGCCGGTCCAGATTCTGTCGCGCGCGATCGATATCTTCCGTTCGAAGCGGCGTTCCCAGATTGAGGCCGGCGACTTCGATGTACTGTTCGCGTTCGGGCGGAGCTTTCACCTTTCCCTTGACGGAAACGTCGCCGACGAACCACACGAATTGGGTGATCACGCGAACAGCCACGCCTCCCGAGACAGGTTCCGCGCCGATTTGAATATCGCTATATCGACCCGTTTCGAAGAGGCGATCGATGGTGGAGGCGGCGTCGGACGCATGAAACATCGAGCCGGGTTTCAGCAGGTCGCGTTTTCCCAATTCTTCCGGCGCCAGCGGTTGCGTGGCAGGATCGTAGGTGACCGAAACGATCTTCAGGCCTTCGTAGGCGGTTTCTTGTGCCGCCGCAATCACACCTCCAAGCAAGAGCAGATAGACACACCTCGGCACGCGCACAACGGTTTGATCCGCAGTGGACCATGTTGTTTCTTGACGCTTGAAACGGGAAGCGTTGTAGAACTATCCCCCAAATGAAGCTGTGCCGAAGCGTACCCTCAGTGTCGCGACGGATCATCCCAGCAAGTACCGGGCGGGCGCGGTTCCGCGGAGAGTTTCGTCCCAGAAGAAGTCCGTTCGGATTCCTCCAGGCCAGGATGATGCCGCCGTGGATGCCGGCGGCAAGCAAGTCCGGCTGACGAATCTCTCAAAACTTTTCTGGCCCGACGATCAGATCACCAAGCGCGACCTGCTGCAATACTACGCCGACGTGTCGGAGTATCTTCTTCCGCACATCGAATCGCGAGCCATGGTGATGAAGCGCTACCCGAACGGCGCCGGGGGCGAATTTTTCTTTCAAAAGCGCGCGCCCTCGCCCCGGCCGGAATGGGTTCCTGTCTGCGAAATTCTGCATCCTTCCGCCAATCTGGTCGATTTCCCCGTAATCAACGACCTGGCGGAACTCTTGTGGGTCGTGAACCTGGGCTGCATCGACTTGAATCCGTGGTACGCCCGGTGTGACGACGTGGACCGCCCGGACTACCTCCATTTCGACCTGGATCCGACGCCGGGCGCGGATTTCCGGCTGGTGCTGGAGGCGGCGCTCCTGGTGCGGGAAGGTCTCGGTGCCCTCAAAATCAAAAGTTATCCCAAGACGACGGGATCGCGCGGCATTCACGTCTACGTTCCGATCGTTCGCGGTCCGGTGCAGAAGCAGGTCTGGAGCTTCGCCAAAGCCTTCTCCGTGGACCTCGCCCAGCGGCATCCAAAAGTCTTAACATCCGAATACCGCGTCGCGAAGCGGCCGGCGAAAAGGGTGCTCGTAGACTACAACCAGAACGCCTGGGGACGAACGCTCGCCTCAGTTTACTCTGTCCGGCCCAAACCGCACGCGCCAGTATCCGCGCCTGTGACTTGGGAAGAGGTCGAACGGGGTATCTCGATCGAGGATTTCCGGCTGAGCAACATGCGGCAGCGCCTGAAAAGCGTGGGCGATCTTTTCCATCCGTTGCTGGTGCAGAAAAGCCGTTTCAAGTTGAGCGCACCATGACTCAATGGAGACTTCCGATTCACCCGCCGTTCTTCCCGATGGAGGCGAAGAGCGTCGGCGAGATCCCCGAGGGCCCCGAATGGCAGTATGAGCCGAAATGGGATGGTTTTCGGTGCCTCGCGTTTCGCGATGGATCGAACATCGAGTTGCAGTCCAAGGCTGGCCAATCCTTGACGCGCTATTTTCCGGAGCTCGCCGCCGCCTTGCAGGAACTGAAGCCGGATCGATTCGTGCTGGATGGCGAAATCATCGTTTCGGTCGGGCAGAAGCTGTCTTTTGACGATTTGCTTCAGCGCATCCATCCGGCTGCAAGCAGGGTCGCCAAGCTGGCGAAAGAAACTCCCGCGCAGTTGGTGGTGTTCGATTTTCTGGTGGATGAGAACGGGCGGCCGCTGATTGCGGACCCGCTCAAAAAGCGACGCGAGAGCCTCGAGGCGTTCGCGGACGAATACCTGGCGGGGAATCGGTCTTTCTTGTTATCGCCGGCCACGACCGACGTCAAAGTCGCCCGGCAGTGGCTCAAAACGATGCGCGGGCAACTGGATGGACTGGTCGCAAAATCGCGCAACGCGCCGTATGCACCGGGCGAACGGGCCATACAAAAGATCAAGAACCTGCGAACCGCCGATTGCGTGGTGGGCGGATTCCGCTATGGCTCGAAATCAAAATTGGTGGGCTCCCTCCTGCTGGGACTCTATGACGATAAGGGCCTGCTGCATCACGTGGGCTTCACTTCGTCCATGCCGGCCGAGACCCGGCCCGCGCTCACCCGAAGGCTCAAAAAAATGATTCACCCGCCGGGGTTCACCGGGCGCGCTCCCGGCGGACCGAGCCGCTGGAGCACGGAACGTTCCGGCGAATGGCAGCCTCTCCGCCCCGAACTCGTGGTGGAAGTCCAGTACGATCACTTCACGTCGGGCCGATTCCGGCATGGCACTAAACTGGTAAGGTGGCGTCCCGACAAAGCGCCCTCGCAATGCCGGATGGATCAGGTAGAGGTGCGGACCAAGTCGCCGCTGGCGCTGCTGCGCAAGTCTGCCTAGCACCCAAGCGTTTTTCCCGCGTCTTTCTGTTATCGCCTGCGCGGATCGGCGGCCCACGGTCGCTGATGCTCATGCGCGCTCAGGCCGAATTTGAGCTTGCCATCCGTTTGCGGCAAGGCGTCGCGACTCTGGCGGAAATCTACGCATTCATCAGCGGCCTGTATTTTCGAGGCAAGCTGGCGTATGCGGAAGCCTTCGCCGGGGCGCCTTTGGGAGTCCGGAACGCGCTGGCGATCGTGCCTGGGATGGGCTTGATGCCCACCGACGCGCTGCTGAGTTTGGACCAGCTTCAGGCAATCTCACGGGTTCCGGTGGATGCCGCAAACATCGCGTATCGCGATCCGCTCCGGGATGCGGCGGCGCTTCTCAACCAGCAGGCGGGGCCGGACTGCCGATACGTCCTGCTCGGCAGCATCGCGACCGAAAAATACACGGCGCCGCTGTTGGAAGTTTTTGGGAGCCGGCTCTTATTCCCCGGCGAGTTTGTGGGCCGCGGAGACATGAGCCGGGGCGGGTTGATGCTGCGCTGCGCCCGGGATGCTCAGGAATTATCGTACGTTCCGATCGAAGGGGCCGTGCGTCACGGCCGCCGGCCGCCCAAGCTGAAACCTTTGCGGCGGAATGTTCGCTAGGCGGCGCGGTGCTTGCGCGCAGGGGATTTCTTCACAGCCTTCGTGGCAGCCTTCGCTGCCGGCTTCTTGGACGTTTCCAAGCTGCGCTTGAGAGCCTCCATCAAATCGACGACGGGGGCCTTTCGCGGCGCGTGCGCAGGCGTGATCTTCTGGCCCTTACTCTTCTGCTCGATCAGCTTTTCCACGTGCTCCCGATACTCGTCGTGAAATTCTTGGGGCTTGAACGGCCCCGCCAGATGCTCGATCAGGCTTTTTGCCAGCGCCAGTTCTTTCCCGGTCGGCTTGCCCTTCAGCTTTAATTCCGGCTGATTCGCCTCCCGCAGCTCATGTTGATAGAAGAGCGTGTGCAACAGCAGCCCGTTCCTGACCGCTCGGATCAGAACCACGTGTTCCCGGTTGTGCATGGTGACTTTCGCGATCGCGCTGTACTTCGTGTCCGCCAGAGCCTGGAAAAACAGCTCGTACGGCTTGCTTACGGTTTCGTCCGGGGCGATGTAGTACGAGCTTTCGAAGTAGATCGGATCCACTTCCTTCGCGGGCACGAATTGCACAATGTCCATGGTGGTCGCGGTCGCCGGGGCGATCTTCTTGAGGTCTTCCTCTTCCACCGGAATGTATTCGCCCTTGCTGATCTGGTAGCCCTTGATGATTTCGGATCGGTCCACCGGCTTGTCTTCTTCCGCGCAATACCAGACCTCCTTGATGCGCGACAGGTCCTTTCGATGGAGCATGTTGAAACGGACATGGTCGGGGCGGGCGGCGGAATACAGCCGAATCGGAAATGAGACCAGGCCGAAACTCAAAAAGCCTTTCCAGACGGTGGCCGGCATATGTCCCCTTCTGTCTGGATGCTCACATGCAAGAAGTGTTTCCGCGCGAAGAGTGAGTCGATGACGAAGCCCTCCACCGATCCCAAGAGCCTGGCCGAGCTTCGAAAAGCGGTCCAGAGGTGTGAAGGCTGCGATCTGTACAAGCACGCGACCCAGGCCGTGCCGGGCGCCGGTATCGCTTCGGCCAGGATGGTTTTTATCGGCGAACAGCCGGGAAACGACGAAGACCGGCAGGGGCTGCCCTTTGTCGGGCCCGCCGGGAAATTGCTCGACCGCGCTCTGGTTGAAGCCGGCATCGATCGAGGCGAGGTGTACGTCACGAACGCGGTGAAGCACTTCAAATTCGAGGAGCGCGGAAAACGGCGGATTCATAAGAAGCCGAATGCCGAAGAGGTCCGGGCGTGCAGGCCGTGGCTGGAAGACGAAATCCGGATCGTGAAGCCAAAACTGATCGTGTGCCTGGGCGCCACGGCGGCCCAGGCGATGCTCGGCCGCGGTTTTCGCCTGACGAAAGAGCGGGGCACGTTCAGGCAGCATGAGTGGGGACCCGAGGTGACGGCCACGATTCATCCCTCGGCGATCCTCCGGGCGCCGGATGAAGACCAGCGCCACCAGCAATACGCGGAATTCGTGGCGGATCTCAAAGTGATCCGGGAACGGCTCCGGCGAGCCTTGACTTGCGTATAATCAACGCTAGCCATGAGATCCTTCACCGTCGTGTTTCCCGGATGCGCTGCCTTGTGCGCATCCGCCCTGCTGCTGGCGCAGTCGCGCCCCTTCGTGCCCGTCACCAGCGAGATGCTGGCGAATCCGAGTCCCAATGACTGGCTGATGTACAACCGCACTTACGACTCGCAGCGGTATTCACCGCTGAAGCAGATCGATAAGAGCAACGTGGATCAACTCCGGATGGTGTGGAGCCGAGGCCAAGGCGCGGGAGCGCAAGAAGGGATTCCCCTGGTGCATAACGGCATCATGTACCTGATGGCTCCCGGCGCCGCGATCCAGGCGCTGGATGCGACCAACGGAAACCTCATCTGGGAATATCAGCGCAAGGTCCCTGCCAACCAGGCGGCTCAGGCGCGATCGAAAACCATCGGCATGTGGGGAGACATGATCTACACCACCACTCCCGATAGCTTCCTCGTCGCGCTGGATGCGAAAACCGGTGAATTGCGCTGGGAAACGAAGACCGACACGCGCGGGAATATTTCCGGCGCGGTGGTCGCGGGCGACAAGATCATTTCCGGCGGCTCCTGCACCGGCAATCATGCGAATTGCTATATTTCGGCGCACGACGCGAAAACCGGAAAGCTGCTGTGGAAGTTCTTCACGGCCGCCAACACCGGCGAGCCCGGCGGCGATTCGTGGGGCGACACGCCGGACGACAAGCGCTACGCCAGCACGTGGGGACTTCCGGGAACGTACGATCCAACGACGAACAATGTGATCTGGGGCGTCGCGAATCCCACTCCGAATACGCGGACAGAGCGGCACAATGGAAATCCATTCGCCGTGCCGACCTCGGGGCCTGTCGACCTGTTTAGCGATTCGACCATCGCCATTAACGCCGACACCGGGAAACTATCGTGGTACTACCAGCACCTGGCCGGTGACGATTGGGACGAGGACTGGACCAACGACCGCATCCTGGCGTCGACCACGGTGAGTCCGACGGCGGCGACCGCAAAATGGTTCAACCCGAAAGCCGTGGGACAGCGGCGCGACGTGGTGATCGCCACCGGCGAATCGGGCGGCGTCTTCGCCATGGATCGGAAAACGGGCGAATTCCTGTGGGCCAACCCGTGGCCGTTCGACGTGCCGAATTTCCTGATCTCCAAAGTCGACCCGGACGGAAAGGTTCACTTGAACGAGAGCCTGATCTTCACGGGCCCGAATCAGCGCAAGGACATCTGCTTCTTCAACACCCGCAGCTACTGGTCGCAGGCCTACAGTCCCGCCACCAATTCGCTCTATGTCCCGTGGGTGGACACTTGCCTGGATATGCAGACCAAGGAAAACTTCCCGGCGGTTCGTCCGGTGCGCAATGGAAAGGCCCGGGAAGGCTCCAATCCCGCGGAGTTCTCCGGGATTTCGAAGATCAACATCGCCACTGGGAAGATCGATCATATCTACAAAGGCCGCGCGCCGATCAATGGCGCCATGCTGGCCACCGAGGGCGGACTGATCTTCTTCGGCGATCTGGATCGGAGAGTCCATGCTTTGGATGCGGTTTCCGGCAAGGTTCTCTGGGAGCAGACCATCGGCGGGCCGATTGCGAACAGCACCATCACCTATGCGGTGAACGGCCAGCAATACATCGCGGTGGCGACCGGAGACGGGCTGCTGACACAAAGCGTCATCGGCTACGCGCCGGGCCTGAATCCGCCCAAAGGCGCGAATGCGATCTATGTGTTCGCGCTGCCGCAGAAAAAGTAGTTTCAGGGGGCAACGGCAATCGTTACGCGCCGGCGCGAGGGGTCCGTCGATCCGTCCGCGGGTTCCGCATCGGTCTTCCATTCGACCGCCACATTCGAGACTCTCAGGCCGCGCAGAAGCGTCGCGATATTCCGCGCTCGTTTTTCCGCCAGCCCGGGTGTTTCTACCAGGCTCTGGCCGTTCGAAAGAAGCGATGTCGCGCGGAAACCCGAAACCTTTACGCTTGACGCGCGAATCCGGTTTGCATAGTCGGCGGCCGCCGTCACCACTTGATTGCCGGCGTATTCCAGATAGTCATCGTTGAACGAGTACAGGATCGTGAACTCCTGGCGTCCGCTCAAAGGGGCATGCGCGGCTGCGGCGGGTTCAGGGCGGCGCGAGGCGGGACCGGCTCCGCGCGTTGCCGGGGGAGCTTCAATGCCGGTCTCGGGCGGCAGCAGGGTGTTGCAGGCCAGATTGATTTCTTTAATCACCGACACGGAAACCGGCCGCAAGGGAACGCCGCCGCATACGCGCGGGGCATCCGCCACACGACCCTCGACCAGCACTTCATGCTTCAACTGCGGAGGGTGAAAGTCGCTGGTGATGTCCTGCTGGATGCCGAGAAAGTAAGTCTCGCCTTCGTATTCGGCTAAGAAGCAGGGGACTGTTTTGGTATCGCGGACGATCGGACAGGCGACGAAGCTCCGCTGCTGGCCCAGCACTACCGCCACGGTAAATAAGGAGATGAAAAACGCTCGATTCACTACAGTGCCCCCAGGAAATTGATCAGGTCTTCCTTTTCCTGGTCCGTGAGTTTCATGTCGAACCGGCGATCGTAATAATCGACCACTTCCCGCAGCGTCTTGGCCGATCCGTTCGCAAAATAGGGGGCGCGCGCCGCCAAGCCGCGAAGCTGCTGCATCACGATGGAGCCGACGTCGGCGCATTTGCCGGAAATTAGCGACCGGCCCGGATCAGTCGTATAGATAACGCGCCCGAGGTAGGGGTGCGGATCGGCGTCCCGGGAGCAGGTGATTTTGAACACGGGGAGTTCACTCGAATCGGCCCAGGTGGAGGGTTCGGTCCAGGTCGGGAAATTCGTTGTGCCGACATCCACCCATCCGGCGGAAAGATCCTGGCCCGTCATTTGCGCGTTGTGGCAGGTGGCGCACGTGCGCTTGATCGGATTGCCGAGGCCGATCGAGTTGATGTGCGCGACATCCCGAATCCAAAATTGCCGGTGCATGAAAAGGTCGGCTCCCCGCGCAACCGAAGCGCGGTAATAGTCGCCATTGCTCCACGAGCTGAAGGAACCGAAAACAGGATCGTAGTCGTTATCGCCGAGCACGCCGGGTTTGTGGTCGCGCAAAGCGATCGGGCCAAGGCCGGGAGGCCCTCCGGGAACACCGAGCGGCCCGCCGAAAATGTGAGCCTGCTGCGCGATGTACACCTGCGACTCGTATTCGACGATCCTGTCGAGCTGCTGGGGCGACGGAGTCAGGCGAGCCTGTTCGTGCCCCATGATCGCGTCGATTGCCTGGGTTTTGAGCGAGGCTTCGCGGGCATCCGTCATCAGGTTCATGCTGACGGGTTGCCGGGTTTCAGGGTCCAGGTCCGCCAGCGTGCCGGTTTTCAGAACGATCGGCCGGCCGCCCGAGACGACATACTTGAGATTCGCCGCGGGACGCGGACGGCGGTAAACCGAAACGGTTGGCTCGGCGCTCTTCAGCCCGTATTCGGGACTCGTGTTGCATCCAGTGGGATCGCGCACCACGTCGATCGTGAACTCGACCGGCTTCCGCGAACCATCCGCGTTTTTCGGGGGCCAAGGAAGAGGAATCCGAAAGAGCCCGCGTTTCAGCAGCAGCGAGTGCGAACTCTCTTGGTCCTGAGGCAGCCCCGGGCAATTGGAGCCGTCGAACGCCGCGAACACCGGATCGTGTCCGTCGGTCAGCTTCCAGCGCTCCTCCAGCCCCGCGGCCGAAACGCTCATGGCGTAGGTAGGTTGGTGGCAGTTCACGCAGGCGCGTCCGTTGGTCCCTAACGGAACGAAGAACGGGTGTCCCTCGGTGTTCACGGGACCGGAAGCGTTCACAACTCCCAGCGTCCCGTCCACGCTGTCAAAGGCGTCGAGCTCCGGCAGGACAACGTTGCTCTTGGGCTCAATCCAAGTATTCTTGAACCGGTCCTGGTATTGAGCGCTCAGAGTCAGCGCGACGCCGAGGAAGACCAGGAGGACGACGATAAGAAAGCACGATCTGCGCATATGGAGAGTTCTTCCGTACAGATAGCACAAAAGCCGAGCGCGGGGTGGGAAACGGCCGCGAATTGGGTGCATCTACGTAAAGGCCGGTGAATGCAATGAATCGGGAAGCGCCATTCGGCAGTGCGAAAGACTCACGTAGCTGAGCGCGAAAAAAATTCGGCGGCGACGCCGAGTTGACAAACGGCGCCGCACTTGTTTGTCAGTTTCCCAATTCGCGAGCGCCTGCTTTCACGACTTTCCGCAAAACACCTAGTAGAAACCCGCAACGCATTCACGCTGGTATTGCACTTGCTCACAGGGGTGCGGGAGCGCCAGGGGTCTCAAAGAGAAAGGACTGGCGCAAATGGACCGAAGTTCCTTGCGGTGGCTTGTCGCGGCTGCTGCATTTTGTTCCTCATTTTTATTCGCTCAGCAGGCGTCTGAGTCGACTCCCTCAGTACTTCTTCCACCCTCATCAGCGTATGTTCCCCCATCCAACGACAACGGTGACATTCCCAAGGATGTGACTCGCGAAAGACCGCACACTTTGATCGAACGTGCGGAGCGGGAGTTCGAAGAGCGATCATCCGCCGTTTCAGGCGGAGTGACCGCCGCCGCATCGGAGGCGGCAGCGGGCACGGTTTCCGTCGATGAAGCACGGCATCCACTGTCCGGCAAAGGAGAGCGGCTCATCGAAAAAGGCCAGCAATATGCCAGTTCGGGGGATCATCGAAAGGCCATCGACGAGTTCAAACAGGCTCTGAACGAGCGGTCCTCTGCTCCCTATGCCCACAGTTTGTTGGGCCTTGAGTACCTGAAAACCGGTAATCTTCACGCCGCCATCGATCAGCTCAGCGCGGCCATTCAGAGCATGCCGAGCCTCTCCGCCAATCATTCGAATCTCGGATATGCGTACTGTTTGACGGGAAAGCGGGACGCGGCCGAGCGCGAATTGCGCGAAGCCATACGACTGGATGCGGCGGCTCCGCAGCCGCGCTATCTTCTGGGGCTCCTGCTGCTCGATGCCAAGAATCCTGAAGCCGGACAGCACCTTCAGTTTGCGCAGCGCATCATTAAGAAGGCGAGGTTGGCGATGGCAATCTTTCACACTCGTCATGGGGAGAACGATGCCGCACAGAAAGATTTGGAGGCGTTCCTAGGGGCGGCCTGGCAGAAGGAAGGCGAAAATGCCGAAAAATGGGTGGTATTGGCAGCCCAATTGGATCGCCCTTCGGTCCTGTTCGGCATGCCGGAGCAGCCACTCGCTGCGCCAGGCCCTCAGGCGCGTCCTTAAACCCGCCACGGCGAGCGGCAAGACCCGCGGAACGGGAACGATTTGGGGCACAATGAAGGAGATGCGCCAGATTGCGGCCGTTCTCGTTGCGTTTTCGTTCGGGACCCTGTGGGCCCAAAACAGCCCGCCAACGTCCGCGGTGCTCAGCCAGTACTGCGTCGGCTGCCACAGCGACAAGCTGCGAACCGGCGGACTGTCGCTACAAGGCGCCGATCTCGCCGATATTCCCAGGGGCGCTGAGACTTGGGAAAAAGTGATCCGGAAACTCCGCGTCGGCGCGATGCCGCCGCAAGGCATGCCCCGGCCGGATAAAACAGTCTTGGACGGCGTGGCGTCGTTTCTGGAAACTGCGCTCGACCGCGGCTATACGGCAAAACCGAATCCCGGCCGCGCCACCATGCATCGCCTGAATCGCACCGAGTACGCCAATGCGATCCGCGACCTGCTGGATTTGAGCATCGACTCCACAGCGCTTTTGCCTCCGGACGACGAAAGCAGCGGATTCGACAACATCGCCGATGTCCTGCGCGTGTCGCCGTCGCTCATGGAGCGCTATCTGTCCGCCTCGTGGAATATCAGCCGGCTCGCGGTCGGGAACATGTCCATCGCGCCCTCGACGGCTACCTATAGGGTGCGGCCCGATCTGTCTCAGGACCAGCACATCGAAGGGCTGCCCCTGGGCACGCGCGGAGGAATGCTGGTCCAGCATACGTTCCCCGTGGATGCTGAGTACGTCATCAAAGTACGCTTGTGGCGCAACACGTTCGACCTGCTGCGTGGGATGGAAGATCCGCACCAGATCGAGATCGGCCTGGACGGCGAACGCATCGCCCTGGTGACGGCCGGAGGAGGGGAAGATTTCGTCAAGATGGCGGAAAATCCGGGAGCGTTCGGCAAGGATCTGGATCAGAAACTGACGGTTCGCATGAAGGTCAAGGCCGGCTCCCATACCTTGACCGCAGCCACGCTTCTCCGCAGCCACGCCCCAAAAGACGACCTGATCAAGCCGTTCCTTCGCACAACGGTGGACGGGCTGGATATCACGGGCGATCCTTCCGTTGACCGCATGACGATTGAGGGTCCGTTTCATCAGACCGGGGTCAGCGAAACCGCAGCGCGCCGTAAGATCTTCATCTGCCAACCGGCAGCAGCAAAAGACGAACTGCCGTGCGCGCGCAAGATTCTCTCCGCTCTGGTTCGCCAGGCCTATAGGAGACCGGTGAAGGATGCAGACCTCGAAGAGCCTCTCAGCTTTTATCAGCGCAGGCGGAACAACAATGGCAGCTTTGAGGCGGGGATCGAATCGGCGCTCCAGTTTATCCTCGCGAGCCCGGAATTCCTGTTCCGCTTCGAGCCCGATCCGGCCAACGTGGCGGCGGATACGCCGTATCGCATCGATGACCTCGCGCTGGCCTCGCGGCTGTCCTTTTTTGTGTGGAGCAGCATTCCAGATGAGACCCTGATGAATCTCGCCTCGCAAGGAAAGCTGAAGGACCCAGCCGTTCTGGATCAACAAATCCGGAGGATGCTGGTGGATCCGAAAGCAGAAGCGCTGGCGGACAACTTCCTCGAACAATGGCTATTCCTGCGGAATCTGAAGAACTCGGCTCCGAACCTGGATGCTTTTCCGGATTTCGATGACAACCTGCGCCAGGCCATGCGGGAAGAGACGAAGCTCTTTTTCGAAAGCATCCAGCACGAAGACCGTAGCGTGCTGGATCTGCTGACCGCCGATTATACGTTCGTCAATGAGCGGCTGGCCCGCCACTACGGCATCCCGGGCGTTTACGGCAGCCAGTTCCGGCGTGTGGCGATCACCGATCCGGCGCGGCGCGGGTTGCTGGGGCATGCCAGCATCCTGACGGTTACGTCGTATCCGAACCGGACTTCGCCCGTGCAGCGCGGGAAATGGATTCTGACGAATATCCTGGGCACGCCGCCGCAGCCGCCTCCTCCGAACGTGCCGGAGTTGAAGGACAACGCCGAAGGCGCCAAGCCGAAATCCCTCCGTGAGCGGATGGAAGCCCACCGGGCCGATAGCGTCTGCGCGGGCTGCCACAAGGTCATGGATCCGGTGGGATTCGCGCTCGAAAACTTCGACGCAATCGGGCGCTGGCGCAATGCAGACGACGGCGTGAAGATCGATCCTTCCGGGACTCTGTTTAATGGCGCGAGCATCCATGGCCCCGAGGAACTGCGTCAGGCGCTTGCCAGCCGGCCCGATGTGTTCGTGGGCGTGATGACCGAAAAGCTTCTGACATACGCGCTGGGCCGCGGCCTGGAATACTACGACATGCCGGCAGTCCGCAGGATCGTGCGGGATGCGGCCGCAAACAATTACAAGTTCTCGTCGCTGGTAGCGGGCATCGTCCGGAGCACGCCTTTCCAGATGAAGATGAAGGCTCCCGTAGTTACGGCCGACGCGCGGCACTAACAGGCGGCAAGATCGCCGGTTTCACCATTTTCGCGTAGACTATCCCTGAAGGAGATCCGTGCATGAATGTGTCGCAATCCCTGCGGCGGGGGATTCCGCTGGTGGCGCTTTCGCTGGGTTCGTTTGCGCTTGTAGCGACGTTGCCTGTCGCCGTTCAAGGACAACCGCAGGCGAAAGAGAAGAACAAGGCAAAAGCCAAGGCCACGCCGGTCCGGGCCGTAACTATGGCGATCGGGCTGTGGCATCCGTGGAGTCTGGCATGGCTGCCCAACGGCGACATGCTCATTACCGAACGCAACGGGAAATTGCGGACCGTTCGCGACGGCAAGCTCGATCCCGATCCGATCGCGGGAGTGCCCGCCGTTCACTCGGTGCGCCTCTCGGGGCTGATGGAAGTCCTGCCGCATCCAAATTTCGCACAGAACCATTTCGTCTACCTCACCTACACGAAAGACGTCCCTGAAAAAGGCGAGGGCCAGGTCGCGACCACATTGGCCCGCGGACGCCTGGAAGGCCGGCAGCTCATGGATGTGAAGGATCTCCTGATCTGCGATTCCTGGGCGGGCGACGGCGGATCGGGCTCGCGGCTGGCGTGGGGACCAGACGGGATGCTGTACATGACCACCGGAGCTTCGAACGGGAACGCCGCGCAGGAACCGGGCAGCCTTCGCGGGAAGATTCTGCGTTTGAAGGACGACGGCACCGCCGCGCCGGGGAATCCGTTCGCGGGCAAGCCGGGCTACAAGGCCGAGATTTACTCGATGGGGCATCGGAACTCCCTAGGGTTGGCGTTCAATCCGTTCACCGGCGAGCTTTGGAACAACGAGAACGGACCATATGGGGGCGACGAGATCAACATCATCAAACCCGGCCTTAACTACGGGTGGCCGAAGACCAGCTACGGCCGCGATTATTCCGGACCGAAGATCGTCAACACTGCTCCCGGGATGACTGAGCCGCTGATCTTCTGGGCGCCGTCGATCGCGCCTTCAGGCATGATGTTTTACACCGGCGACCGTTTTCCGGAGTGGAAGCGCAATGTGTTCGTCGGCGCGATGCTCGGCGGCGCGGCACAGGGATATCCGCATCTCGAGCGGATCACATTCGATCAGAACTGGGATGAAACGGCTCGCCAATCGCTGCTGACGGACATGAAGCAGCGCGTCCGCGACGTCCGGCAGGGGCCGGACGGGCTGGTTTACGTGCTCACGGATGAGGAGAACGGATCGCTGATCCGCATCGAGCCGGCGCAGTAGTTTCGAACTACTTTGTAACGAGCCAGATTACGACCAGCACCGCCGAGATGATCCAGCCAAGTGGTCCCAGGAGGATCGTTCCGACGGGAGTGCCCTTGAACTTACGAAGACGGCCCACCACCGTGATCGGCCGGAGATAGCGGCGAACAAGCTCACGACCTTCCTCCTGCCTTCGTTCGTACTTCTTTCGTGTGTCTAGAAGCTCCGGCCCAAGAGCGCTCGCGAGTTCGGGAAGATGATCACGGAGAAACCAAGCCCATCCCTTCAACTCAGGTTCCGGCCGATCGCCGGTGAGTGTGTGCCAAGGAAACCCTTGTTCCATCCACTGCGGGGCAAGCGATTCTCCAATTCCGTCTTCAGGGGGCCAAGCCTGATATGATACGGCTCTCGACCATTCTAACGACGGATCAAGACCAAGGTGTGGCGACGCGACGCGTGAACCCGTTCCCCGCTCTGACGGGGGCCCCTATCTTCCAGCCCTCCGGCGAGCGATAATACTTCAGGACCTGTATGCAGGAGATAACCCGATGAGAATCATCACTAAGCAGCACCTGCCCCGCCGCACCTTCCTGCGCGGCGTCGGCGTGACGATGGCCCTTCCGCTGCTCGATTCCATGATTCCCGCCCAGACGCCCCTGGCGAAAACCGCAGCGAAACCGCAGATCCGCCTGGGCCTGTGCTTTATCCCGCACGGCGCGGTGATGAACAATTGGACGCCGGCCGAAGAAGGCGCGCTGAAGCTTTCGCGTACTTTGGCTCCGCTCGAACCGTACAAAGACCAGGTGGTGGTGGTCAGCAATCTGGCGCACAAGATGGCCGCACCCGCGGGACCCGGCGATAACGGCGGCGACCACACACGCTCGCCTGCGGTGTTTCTCAACGGCGTCCATCCGAAACGCACGGACGGAGCGGATATTCACGCTGGAGTCACCATCGACCAGATCGCGGCGCAGCAGATCGGCCAGGAGACTCCGCTGCCTTCGCTCGAACTGGCAACCGAAGATTACAGCGGACTGGTCGGCTCCTGCGACGTCGGCTTCAGTTGCGCCTACATGAACACGATTTCCTGGCGCACGCCCACCACGCCGCTTCCCATGGAAATCAACCCGCGGCTGGTATTCGACCGGCTGTTCGGCGATGGAGCGACGGCGAAAGAGCGGCTGGAGCGGATCGAACAGCAGCGCAGCATCCTGGACGCTGTGACCAGCCAGGTTCGCAGGCTGCAAGGCAACCTGGGCGCGAACGATCGCAATCGCGTGGCCGAATACCTGGACACAGTCCGCGAGATTGAGCGACGCATCCAGCTTGCGGAGAAGCAGAACAGCAACGCCGATCTGAGCGTGCCTGCATCGCCCAGCGGCATCCCGGACGATCACCAGGAGCACACCAAGCTCATGTTCGATCTGATGGCTCTGTCATTTCAGGCCGATATCACGCGAATTTCCACGTTCATGATGGCGCGCGAGGTCAGCTATCGCACGTTCCCGATGCTGGGAATCTCGGAGGGCTTCCATCCGGCTTCACATCACCAAAACAATCCGGAGCGGCTGGAGAATCTGACCAAGATCAACACGTATCACGTGAGCCTGGTGTCGTACTTCCTTGGAAAGCTCAAAGCAACCCCGGACGGCGACGGCAATCTGCTGGATCATTCGCTAGTCCTGTACGGAAGCGGGATGAGCAACAGCAACATCCACAACCATTCGCCGCTGCCGGTGCTGGTGGCCGGAGGCGCCGCGGGACAGATGAAGGGCGGACGTCACGTGAAATATCCGGAAAACACGCCCATGTCGAACCTGCTGCTGACCATTCTGGAGAAAGCGGGCGTGCATCAGGAAAGCGTGGGCGACAGCACCGGTCCTCTGAGCGAGGTTTAACCATGAGAATCCTGGCTACGATGCTGCTGGGCGCCGGCCTGGCCTGTTTGGGGCATGCGGCGGGGGCGGAGCTTGCCGACGCAGCGCAAAATCGCGACTTCGAGTCTCTGCGCTCTCTGCTGAAGCAGAAAACCAGCGTGAACGCCGCGCAGCGTGACGGCACCACGGCACTCCACTGGGCGGCTCACTGGAACGATCTGGAAGCCGTGAAGGCGCTGCTTGCGGCCGGCGCCGACGCCAAGGCCGTGAATCGCTACGGCGCCTCCCCGCTCTCAGAGGCGGCATCGGTGGGCAACGCCGCCGTGATCGAAGCGCTGCTCAAAGCAGGCGCGGACGCGAAATCTCTGACCACGCCGGATGGCGAAACCGTTCTGATGACCGCCGCGCGCGCCGGCAACGCGGATGCTGTCAGGATTCTGCTGGATCACGGGGCCGACGTGAACGCGCGGGAGAAGTATAAGGGCCAGACCGCGCTGATGTGGGCCGCGGCCGAGCGTCATCCCGCGGTTGTGAAGCTCCTGCTCGATCACGGGGCCGACTGGAAGGTCCTCTCCTTCGACCGGGAAACCAAGATGCCGAAGTTGAGCGCCGCGTCTTCGGTTTCGCCGATCGCGCGGGGTGGATTCACGGCTCTTTTGTTCGCTGCGCGCGAGGGCGATATCGAATCGGCCAGGGCGATGCTGGACGCGGGCGTCGATATCAATCAGACGGACATCGACGGGACCAATGCGCTGGTGGTCTCGTTGATGAACAAGCACTATAGTTTCGCCAAGTTCCTGCTGGATCGGGGCGCGAACCCGAACCTGGCCGATGTGAAGGGCCGCGCGGCGCTGTATGCCGCCATCGATATCCGCAACGAAGACTATTCCGCGTTGCCGAATCGGAAAGAGGATGACCCGCTGCCGAGTATCGAAGTCATCAAGGCGCTGCTGGATCATGGCGCGAACACGAACGCCCAACTGACGCGCAATCTTCCCGGCCGCAGCGGAATGGATTCCGGAGATACGACGCTCGATGAAGGCACCACGCCTCTGATGCGCGCCGCGCGGGCCGGGGATGCCGAGGTGATGCGAATGTTGCTCGCCAAGGGAGCCGATCCCAAGCTGACCACGAAAGAGGGGAATACGTTCCTGATGTTCGCCGCGGGCGTGGGCTATCGGGACAAGAACACGAAGGGCACGGAAGCGGAAGCGCTGGAAGGTCTGAAGGTGGCCGTCACCGCCGGTCTCGACATCAACCAGACCAATACTCGGGGAGAAACCGCGCTGCACGGAGCAGCATCGAGGGGCGCGGATTCGCTGGTACGGTTCCTGGTGGAGCACGGAGCGAGCATCGACGCAAAGAGCAAGACCGGAATGACGCCGCTGGACTTCGCCATGGGCAAGAACGTCTTTTCGCAATTGCCGGTTCCACACGATAGCACCGTGGAGCTGCTGCGCAAGCTCGGCGCCCACGAAGGGCAGCGAACCCAGCCAGCGGTTACGCCGGCCCATTGAATCAACCTCGCGGCGTGTGCATCCAAAGGGCTGGATGCATCTGAACATTCTGGATCAATGCCCGATCCCCGAGGGCTCCACTGCCGGGGACGCGCTGCGGAACACGCTCGCTCTGGCGCGGCGCGCCGATCAACTGGGCTACGGCCGTTACTGGCTTGCCGAGCATCACGGCACCCCCGGACTGGCCTGCAACAGCCCCGAGGTGATGATCGGACCGGTTGCCGCCGCAACGTCGCGCATCCGGGTTGGGAGCGGCGGCGTGATGCTGCCGCACTACAGTCCTCTCAAGGTCGCGGAGAATTTCTCCATGCTCGGCGGGCTTTTTCCTGGCCGGATCGATCTCGGTATCGGGCGGGCTCCGGGAACCAGTGCGAACGTCGCATTCGCGCTCCAACGCGACCGGCGGCAGCGTTTGCCCGATGATTTTCGCGAACAGATGGACGAGTTGCTCGGCTACTTCTGCCTGGCCGAACCGAAAGGACCCTTCCGCCAGATCCCGCAGCTTCGCTTTGATCGTCCGGAGATTTCTCTGCTCGGCTCTTCTGCGCAGAGCGCGATCTGGGCCGCGGAACTAGGATTGCCCTACGTGTTCGCCGATTTTATTTTTCCTGGGGGCGCGCCGATGGCTTTATACTACCGCGAACACTTTCAGCCGTCGACGACACTCAGGGAACCCAAAGTTTCCGTCGCCGTGTGGGCTCTTTGCGCGGAAACCGACGAGGAGGCTCTCCGGCTCTCCGCCAGCGCCCGGATGATGCTGCTGCATCTGTTCCGGGGACAGTTGATCCCGGTGCCCCCGGTCGAGAAGGCTTTGCGCTTTCTCGGTCAAGAAGGTTTGCCGATCGAGGAGTTGCCGGCCGGACGGAGGATCCTCGCCGGCTCGCCGCAGCGCGTGCGCGAGGCGATAGAACTCGTCGCCTCCGAATACGCGGCGGGCGAAGTATTCGTCGTGAATATCGTTCACGACCCGGCCGCGCGGATCCGCTGCTATGAGCTGATCGCCGAAGCTTTCCAATTGCAAACAGCCTCGCAGACCCGCTCCATTTGAGCCCGCTGCAATTCGGGATACATCGGCAGCGACAACACTTCTTTCGCGATGCGTTCCGCGACCGGAAAAGAGCCTTCCGCGTAGCGCGAATCGCGATAAGCGCGCTGAAGGTGGACAGGAATCGGGTAGTGGATGCCGTGCTGAATCCCGGCAGCGTTCAGCGCCTGAGAAAGGGCGTCGCGTTGCGGCGTGCGGATTACGTAAACCGTGTACACGTGGCGGGCGTAAGGCATCTGGGGCGGAGTGATCACGCCCGAATTTTTCAGCAGCGAATCGTACAGCGCGGCGTTAGCGCGGCGGGCTTCGGTCCAGCGCTCCAGGTGCCGGAGTTTGACACGCAGAATCGCTCCCTGCATGCCTTCCATGCGGTAGTTAAAGCCGCGCAGGTCGTGATAATAGCGCCGCGATTCACCCCAGCTTCGCAGCAGCCCCACGGTGTTCGCATACTCCGGATTTGAAGTCACTACCGCGCCCGCTTCTCCATAAGCTCCGAGGCTTTTGCCAGGGTAAAAGCTGAAGCAGGCAAGGTCGCCCATTGAACCTGCGCGCTGCCCCTTGTATTCGGCGCCATGCGCCTGGGCCGCGTCTTCGATCACGAGAATCCCTCTTGAACGCGCGATCTGGAGTATGGGGTCCATATCGGCGGGCTGGCCGTACAGATGGACGGGAAGAATCGCTTTCGTCCTGGGCGTCAGTGCTGTTTCCAGCCGGTTGGGATCGAGATTATAGGAGTCCGGATCGATGTCCACGTAAACCGGAGTCGCGCCAACCCACTGGATTGCAGCCACGGTCGCGACAAACGTGAAGGGTGTGGTGACGACTTCATCGCCGGGTCCGATTCCGGCGGCGAGCAGTGCCAGGTGCAGCGCGCTGGTTCCGGAATTGACGCCCACCGCCTCGCGGCTGGAGCAATACGCGGCAAACTCCTTCTCGAAAGCCGCGACCTCCGAACCTAGGGCGAACTGGCTGCTCTCCAGAACCGAGGCGATCGCGGCGTCGATCTCGGCCTTGATGCTGTGGTACTGCGCCTTCAGATCAATGTAAGGAACCATTCGTGATTCTCTATTATCCCAACGCAGGCTGCTCCGCCCAATACAGCATCACGGCAGCGGCAAACAGCACTGCGAGATCGGTAATCTCCGGGGTGCGTCCAGGCAGGTAGGTCTGCGCCAGTTCTCCCAGGAACACTAGGCCGCCGGGCGCCGCCAACGCCCATCGCCATCCGATCGCAGCCCTTCGTTCCATCCACAGCATGACGGCATCGAAAAAGAGCTTGCCAAAAATGATTCCGTAATAGGAGTCGGGCGCGCCCACAAACCAGCTTTCGAAGGGGAGCCACCAAAATGGCTGTGGCGGACCTTCGAATCGGAAAGGCCGCAGCTCATCCACGATCAACCAGATGAGACCCAGCCCCGAGAACAACATGAATTTCCGGCGGTTGAGAGAGCGGGAACCAGCCACCACGGCCAGAAGCAGCATTCCCACGATTTCATGGTGAATATCGATCACGGGGCCATATCGCGGCAGAAACAAGAAGGCTTGCCAGACCACCCATAGTCCAGCCAAGAGCATCCGGGGGGAATAGAAGGAGCGTAGCCGCGGGGCAATGGGGCGGCTGGTCAGTAACAGCGCAGCCATCGCTCCGATGAGCGTGCCGAATCCATTACAGGCCAGATCGGTCCATTCTCCGAACCGTCCAGGTATCGAAAGCTGGGCCTCCTCGATGGAGAAGGACACCAATGTTCCGGCCGCAAGAGCCCCGATGAAGCCGAGCGTTCTTCTCCGGATCGACAAAAACGCCGCTGCACCCAGCGGAACGTAGAAGATGACGTTAAGCCCGGCGTCCAACAAAGTCCGCCGCGAGTTTATTGGGATCCATTCCAGGCTTCCGTGCGGACTCGGCACGAAATGCCAGGGGTAAAGCGACAAATAGAGGATCGAGCCCAGATACAGCACAAAGAACAGGCCGGCTCGGCAGTTGATCGAGGACAGATGCCCGTAGGATAGCGTCCGCGCCCTGCGTTTGTACACTGCTGGAGTCAGCGTGTTCGCGGGGGTTTACACGCAGGCGCGAAGGCGACCAGATGGGCCTGCGGAACCGAGCGGAAGCCATGGATTGAGAAATGCAGGTGCCTGAATTCCAACGATGCTGGTACTGGAAGCGGGAGTCACTTCCCTGGCGCTAACAATCGGCTTCTGCTGGCCGCAAATGGGCAGCCGATGGTTTTCAGCGGTGGAGCGGGTCTTCATGCGCCTGGCATGGAAGCGCTCGGCGGCCGTTCTGGCCGTCGGAATCTCCGCGGCGGCGATCCGGCTGGCCCTCCTTCCGCTTCTGCCAGTTCCCGAACCGTTCATCCACGACGAATTCAGTTACCTGCTGGCGGCGGATACGTTCGCGTCCGGACGTCTCACGAATCCTACCCATCCCATGTGGAAGCATTTTGAAAGCTTTCACATCATCCAGCAGCCGACTTACATGTCGATGTATTTCCCCGCGCAAGGGCTGATTCTGGCCGCCGGAAAGGCGCTGTTCGGGCATCCCTGGTACGGCGTCGTGCTTAGCGTTGGGATGATGTGCGCCGCTCTGTGCTGGATGCTTCAGGGATGGGTTCCACCAGGCTGGGCGCTGCTGGGAGGAGCGCTGGCGATGGTCCGGCTCGGGCTATTCAGCAACTGGATCAATGGATATTACGGCGGGGCCATCGCGGCCACCGGCGGGGCCTTGCTGCTTGGCGCCCTGCCTCGGATGCGCCGGCGAGCGAACCCGCGCGATGGAATCCTCCTGGCGCTCGGCGCTATTGTACTGGCCGCCAGCCGTCCGTACGAGGGATTGCTCGTGTGCGGCCCGGCTACTGTGGCATTGCTCTGGAGTAGCCGCGGGCGCATGGCCGCCTTGGGCCGGAGTTTGGCGGCCCCGGCGGTACTTCTCGCAACCGCAGCGGCGCTGATGGCGTATTACGATCAGCGCGTGTTCGGGAATGCACTCACGCTGCCTTACCAGACCAACCGCGCGGCCTACGCGTCGGCGCCGGTGTTTCTCTGGCAATCGCCCCGCCCGTCGCCCGAATACCGGCACAGAGTGATGCACGATTTCTATGCGATCTGGGAAATGCACGATTTCCGCACGGCCCGGACGCTCAGCGGCTTCACCGCTAAGAGCCTACAGAAATTCGCTACGGGATTATTATTCTTCTTCGGCTTCGCTCTGCTGACGCCGTTATTGCTCGTGGGGCGGCTCCTCCGCGACAGGCGTGTGCGTTACCTGGTGCTGGCGAGCGGCGTTTTTGCGATCGGCTTGAGCCTGAATGCCTGGTTTTTTCCGCACTACGCCGCCCCCCTTACCGCGGCCGCTTACGTCCTCCTGATCCAGTGCATGCGGCACCTGCGCCAGTGGAAGCCGGGTGGTCATCCCACAGGTCTGGCTGTGCTGCGGAATCTGATTCTGGCTTGCCTGATGCTTGCGGGAATCCGGGCACACGCCGGGCCGCTCGGGATCGCGATTCCTCGTTGGCCTTCGATGTGGTACGGCACGGAACGTTTGGGACAGCCGCGCGCGCGCGTCCAATCACAGCTGGAAAAGCTTCCGGGAAAACAGCTCGCCATCGTGCGGTACGCACCCGATCACGCTCCGTTCGACGATTGGGTTTACAATGCCGCCGACATTAACTCCTCGAAGGTCGTGTGGGCGCGAGAAATGAACTTCGCCGCAAATCGCGAGCTACTGCAGTATTTTCGCGATCGCCACGCGTGGCTCATAGAGCCGGATTGCACTCCGCCGAGAGTCTCTCTTTATCACCCGGATTCCGCAGCCAAGCCAGAGTGATCGCGGCAAACGTGA
>JBAIXM010000119.1:0-1939 GCA_037916615.1 Bryobacterales bacterium | reverse complement strand
AAATAAACGCCCAGCGTCCACATCGAGCTTAGTGCCCCGCTTCGCCCTGGGGCCACGCTATGGTAAGCAGGAATGCGCTATCCTCCAGGGCTTCGACGTCGTGCCGCACACCGCGGTCGAGGACCAGCAGGCGCCCTCGCGGCAGATCGAACTCCGTCCCTGCGGCGTGCATCCGAATGTGCCCTTTGACGGTCTGCACGGAGATGCGGCCGTCGGAGTGGTGCTCGCGAATCAGCGTGTTCTTTCGAATCGCGGTGAGCACGATGCGCAGGTCGTCGTACTTGGCGATGGTCTTGGCGTTCCTGCCGGCTTGCCAGTATGACTCGCGCCGAAGGTCTTCGATCTCCCGTTCCAGATCGAAAGACAGATGCGGGCCTTGCGTGGCCTCGGTGGCGCGTGCGGCGCCCCGGTGTGTCGCGTCGAATTCGGGCATCAGGTTGCTCCTTTCCGTGTTTCTGCGCCGTTCTGCTAAGGGGCCGTCTCGTCCTTGTAAGTCAATATGCGCCCCCAGGTTTCCGCCGTGCCCCAGATTCCCGAGCGCAGGCACTCCAGTTGGACGATCTGGCTGTGATCGACGAACAGATTGACCTCGGGGCCATAATTCCGGATGTACCAGGAAAAGACCTCCGGCTCGGCCGCCTCGAACATCACTTTTTCCAGGCCGAGTGCGTCCGCGATCCGTGCCGGAACGTCCGTGCGCCACGTTCTCACGTTTTCGGTAATTCCCTCGGATTCGATCATGATCAGGTAAGCGCCGGCCTCCAGAAAACGGCGTGCGAGCCCGATCGACCACCCGGGATCCCGCGTGCCTTCGGCTTCCAGCGCCTCGGCGCGAGTCGCGCCGCCGGCGCCGAACTGAATGCCCACTTCGGGCTTGGCCTTCATTCCACTACGCTCGACGGTTTCGATCAGACGCAGCCAGTCGTCCGCCGGAATGGTGATGAAGCCGGTGGAGATCTCGATGATGTCGAAGCCGATTTCGCGGCACTCCTTGATGTAGCGTTTCACCGCCTCGCGACCCTGTGGCAGAACGGATTCGATAAACCCGCCGGTGGACACCAGCACGTCATACCGATGGCAGAGATCCAGCAGTCCGGCGACCGCGGCGCGCGGCATTAAGCTGAAGGAACCGCCGGCGAACTTGAGCGAATCGATATAGCCGCCCATGGTTTCCAGGACGTCTTCCAGGTAGCGCCTTCCCATTGGCGTGTAGTAAGGCCCGCGAATTTCGGTGAGGCCGCGGGAACGCGGTTTGGATTGCCGCTCATTGACGCGGAGGAATGGAAATGCCCGGTCGGTCATCCGGCAGTCACCTCCTCCGGTTTGCCATTGCGCCTGCGAACGCTCGCCAGCTTGGGAGTGATGTGAATGCGGTGGCCATCCAGAATAGCGACTGCGAGGACGTACGGGAGGCTGTGGTCGGCCTGTTCTTTCGTCTCAATATCCGACGTCTTGTCGCCCTCGTCGCCGCCTCCGATGGTGTGGTACGCCACATCGAACGTTTCCACATCCACGCGTTCCACCTCGGCAGGCGCGAACGCATGACGGCGTTGCAGCTCCAGTACGCCCTCGATCGCCGTCCGCGCATGGATCTCGGCATTGTACTTTTTGAGGATGGCGTGCTTGACGCGGTCGAGATCCTCGCGCGACCAGTCGATTTCGAAGAGGCCCGTGATCGCATCCATCAGGCCCTTTTCGCCTTCCAGGACTTCGCGCGGCCCGGTGATGCCCGCCCGCGCCAGGAAGCCGATGCGGGTGGAACAAGCCGCCATGAACGGGTCGGCCAGTCCCTTCCAGTGCGAAAGCTTGCCGGTGCGCGTGACCCGCAGCGCGTTCAAAGCGGTCCCGCTGATGGCGATGGCATTGGCGGCGCCCGCCGGATCGAGTGCTAACGCACGCGAAATGCCGGCTGCTACGGCACAGGAGCCCTGCACGGTGT
>JBAIXM010000118.1:0-53176 GCA_037916615.1 Bryobacterales bacterium | reverse complement strand
CAGCCCCTCATTGCGCGCATTGCGAATTTTTTCGCGCCAGCCGGCCTGCTCGGCTTCCGGCAGATAGGGGCTCACGTCGCGCTCAGAAAGCGCCTGCCGCGCGAAGGGCGGAGGTTTCGTTGGAAACGGCTGCGTCGGCCACGCCTGCTCGCCGGGAACATCCGACTTCGGCACCGCGCGTTCCTCAATCGGCCACAGCGGCTGCCCTGTGACGCGATCCAGTACGAACAGAAAACCGTGCTTGGTCGGCTGGATCACCACATCCACGTTCTTGCCTTCGTGCTTCACGGTGAGCAGCTTCGGCCCGGCGGGCAGATCGTAATCCCACAGGTCGTGATGCACGGTTTGGAAATGCCACATCCGTTTTCCAGTGCGCGCATCGAGGGCGATGATCGAATTGGCGAACAGGTTCTGGCCGATCCGGTCCGCGCCGTAGTGATCCCATTTGCCGGTGCCCGTCGGAATGTAGGCGATGCCGCGCTTCTCATCGATGCTCAGCTCGTTCCAGTTGATGCCGCCGCCGGAGCGCGACCAGAAATCTTTCGGCCAGGTTTCGTAGCCGAACTCGCCCGGACGCGGCACGGTATGGAACTGCCAGACCAGCTTGCCCGTGCGCACGTTATACGCGTGGATATCGCCCGGAACATACGAATAATCCGCGCCGGAGCGCATCAGCGGCATGATCAGGATGTCCTCGAAAATCCGCCCGGGATTGTTGGTCTGAATGGGAGGAACATTCGTGAGATTGCGGTCCAGCCCGTTTCGCAGATCGGTGCGGCCGTTATCTCCGAACGACATCACCGTCTGTCCGGTTCGCGCGTCGATAGCGGTCAGGAATCCCGCGTTGGTCGTGAAGATCCGCCGGTCGGAGCGATCCTTGCTCTCCCAGTAATTCATTCCTCGAGTGGTCACAGGACCTTGGAACGGGTGCATCCATAATTCGCGCCCCGTAGCCGCGTCCAAAGCGACCAGGGAATTGTTCCTTGCTTGCACATAGATCACCCCATCCACGACGAACGGGTTGAAAAGGTACGGAATGCTGTCGCCGGTTGAGTAACTCCATGCCGGGGCAAGCTGCCTGACGTTGGACTTGTTGATCTGGCTGAGCGACGAATACTGCGACGAATCGGCCCCACCCAAATACTGGCTCCAGATGCTGAATGGGCGCTGGCTGAAAGCAGGAATCGCGACCAGACTGAGCATCGCCAGACCCCGAACGGCGATCGTCATCGGGTCAGTATATCTGATGCTACAGTTCCTATATGGCCGACCAGGGGGAGGTGACCAGGCTCCTGAGCGAGTTGGGGCGCGGCGACAAGCAAGCCGTTAACCAGCTCTTGCCCCTTGTCTATGACGAGCTACATCGGTTAGCCCGATCGTATTTCCGAAGGGAACGCGGCGAACACACGCTGCAACCCACGGCCCTGGTTCACGAGGCGTACCTGCGCTTGGTCGACCAGCGCGCCCCTGTCGAAAGCCGGGGGCATTTTTTAGCGGTCGCCGCCACGCAGATGCGGCGGATCCTGCTCGATCACGCGCGGAAACATCACGCGGCCCGGCGCGGCGGCGCCGGGCAGAAGGTGTTACTGGAAGACACCATGGCGATTTCGCATCAGAAGCCTGTCGACATCCTCGCTCTCGATGCCGCTCTGCGCAAGCTGTCCGGCCTCGATGCCAATCAGTCCCAGGTGGTCGAGCTGCGGTTCTTCGGAGGATTGTCGGTCGAGGAAACGGCCGAAGTCATGGGGGTGTCTCCAGCCACCGTCAAGCGCGGCTGGAGTTCGGCCCGCGCGTTTCTGCATCGCGAAATCACGGGAGGCACTCTTGACTCCGGAGCGCTGGGCGCAAGTTCGGCAGATATTTGACGGCGCGCTGGAGCGGCCCGAGGTGGATCGTGCCGCATACCTCCGCGTGGTCTGCGCCCGCGACGACGAGCTGCGACGGGAGGTCGAGAGCCTGCTCTCCAGCCACGATTCGGCCGGCGACTTCCTGGAGAAACCCGCGGCCAGTCTCTCCGGGATTACGCAAACGCTGGCGAACTCCGCGATTGAGGCTCCCGAGTATCCTCCCGGCTATCGCATCGGCCCGTACGAATTGAAACAGTGCATCGGACGAGGAGGGATGGGATCGGTATGGCTCGCGGCCCGCTTCGATAGCGATTTCAAAAAACAAGTCGCCATTAAGCTGGTGAAGCGCGGCATGGATACACAGGAAATCCTGCGGCGCTTCCGGCTCGAACGCCAGGTATTGGCGGGGCTGACGCATCCCAATATTGCGGCATTGATCGACGGCGGCTCCACGCAGGACGGGCTTCCGTACCTGGTCATGGAGTACGTCGAAGGCATTCGCATCGACCGGTACTGCGAGAATCACAAAAGCACAATCAGCGAGCGACTCAAGCTCTTCCGTGACGTCTGCGCCGCCGTGCAGTACGCCCATGGAAATCTGGTGGTTCATCGCGATCTCAAAGCCGGCAATATCTTGGTCACGGCGGACGGCGTGCCGAAGCTGCTCGATTTCGGAATCGCCAAGCTGATGCGCACCGAATTCGACACTCTCGCCGCCGCTGAAACGCGGCCCGAACTGAGGCCCATGACGCTCGACTATGCCAGCCCCGAGCAGGTCCGCGGCGAGCCGATCACTACGGCGACGGACGTGTATTCGCTCGGGGTGCTCCTTTACAAGCTCCTGTCTGGCAAGTCTCCCTACGGGCTCGCGCACAACTCCGACAGCGCTCTGCGCAAGGCCATCTGCGAAAGAGAGCCGCGCAAGCCGAGCTCTGTCGTGCTCACGGACGAGAAAGCCACCATTCCGCAAGCGACCCGGAAGATCGACCTGGTGGAAGAGGAGACGCGGGACAAGGCTCGCCGGCGTCTGAAGAAGAAACTTGCCGGCGATCTGGACATGATCGTGTTGATGGCGCTGCGGAAGGAGCCACAGCGCCGCTACGCCTCGGTCGAACAGTTTTCCGAAGACATCCGGCGCTATCTGGAAGGGCGGCCGGTGATCGCGCGCAGCGACACGTTCGGTTATCGAACTACCAAATTTATCCGCCGTAATATTGTTCCCGTGGCAGCCGCCACGATTTTAGCGCTGTTGCTCGCGGGTCTGGCGATTGTAGAGCAGCGGTCAGCGGCGCGCGCCGCGCGGCTCGAGGCGGCCGCCGAAGCGCGGATCACGCTGCTAGAGGCCGAGTCGCTGCGCCAGCAGATCGAACTGTCGAATTCCTATTACACGCTTGCCGAATCGCAGGGCCCGGCGGCCGCGCTGCAAACGTATCGAACCGCGCTGGCTTCTTTCCGCGCGTTTGAAAAAACCCATCCGGGGGATCAGATGGCATCGGCCTTCATCGCGCACACAGCGATGAAAATCGCCGAACTCTCCCCGGAAGAAGCCCTGGCGCTGTACACCGAGGCAAACTCCCGGATGGAGCCTCTGGCGAAGGTGCACCCAAGCGATTCCTACGCTGCCTCATTCGGATTGGGCCGCGTTCAATTTCAGCGGCGCGATCTTCTCGGAGCGCTGGCCAGCTTCAGCCGGGCGCTGAAAACGGCTGAATCACTGTCGTCTCGCAGCGAGCTGGCCGAATCGAATTTCTGGGTCGGAACCGTGCTGGCACACAACGGCGAAGGCGAAGCCGCAGCGGCAAAGCTGCGCAAGTCGTTCGAGCTGTATCGCGAGCTGGCGGGGGTTGGGGCGCGCGTGCCGGATGACAGTCCCGAAGGCTACCGCAAGGCGTTGACGGAGCTGGCCTCTCAAGCTCCAGCCGAGCTTCGGGAAACAATCGAAGGCCAACTGCGGGACTCTGATCCCAAATAGCCGGTTTACTGCTTCGGAGCGCCTTTTTGCCCGCGCGCCGGGGGCGGCGGGAGCGTGCCGCCTTCGGCCAGAATCTTCATGTTCTCGAGCGCCCGCGTGAACTGGGTAGTTCTTTGCGCCTTGTCCCGCTCGCGCGCCGCATCGTCGGCGAGCATGGAATTGTCGTAGACCAGCGTGTACACGAGCTTCGATGTGGTGGCGGTCACCGGCCGTGCCTCGAGCGTGCCATGGTACAGGTTGTACGGCCGACCTTCATAGACAGGCTGCGTGTAGGTGTAAGACAGCTCCGTCTTGCCCACCAGAATCTCTCGGCCGACCGACCGGACGGCGCCGAACTCGCCATCCTTACCCGAAGTGATCGTGCAAGGGATCTGGAACCATTCTCCGATATCGCAATATTTGCCGACGCGCTTCCAGACCTCCGCTGCGGGACGGTTCACTGTAATTTCCATCGGAATGGTCTCGTAATGCGGGTTGGGAATGGCCAAGGGCGCCTGTTGGCCTTGGGCGCTCGCGTATTGGGCCAACCCGCCGATCGCCAGAGTGCAACTCATCGCTGCTTTCACTAGATTCCGCATGAATCCTCCCATTTTGCCTGTCGCTGGATCCTGAAGGCTCATCTTGGCATACGCGGACCGGTGCAATCAAGCAGCGCTACCTTAGAATCAGTGAACTCCCCAATGCCGAGATTGGCGGTCCTGATTCTGGTCACCTGCCTCGCAGCATCCGCGCAAACGCGAGTCCCGATCATTTTGGATACCGACATCGGCGACTCGATCGACGATGCGCTTGCGCTCGCTTTCGCGCTGCGCTCGCCGGAGCTGGAGGTGCGCGCCGTCACGACTGTCATCGACGACGTCGAGAGCAAAACGCGGCTTGCGTGGAAGATGCTCGGGATTTACAACCGCCGCGATATCGCCCTGGCCACAGGTGCGGCCGAACCGCTGCTCGATCCGACGATGGCATCCACGTCAAACGAGTTCCAAGTGCTCACGCGCAATGACGTCATCCCCGACGCAGCGCGTCAGCGCGCGGCCGACCTGATCATCAACACGGTCTTGCAGGCCCGCGGCAAGATCACCGTGGTCGCCATTGGCCCGCTAACCAATATCGCCTTGGCGCTCAAAACGGATCCGCGCATCAGGAACAACATCGAGCGGATCGTCATAATGGGCGGAGCTTACCTCAGACCGGAAACCGAGTACAACGTCAAGCGCGACCGCGCTGCGGCGGAGATCGTCTTTCAGTCAGGCGTGCCGATTACTGCCGTCGGCCTTGATGTTGCCGTGAACTGCAAACTGCGCGACCAGGATCTCGACCGAATGCGCGCTGCGATCGATCCGGCTGGAATGTTCGTGACACGGCTGCTGGATCTGGCCGAACAACAGACTCACGACCCGAATCCGACCCTTTACGATCCTCTAGCGTTGGCTGCCGTTTTCCGGCCTGACCTGCTCGAAATGCAGGCCGGGACGGTGAGTGTTCCTCTGGATGGTCCAGGGCAGACGATATTCAAACCTCAAGCCAGTTCCAAAACGCAGGTAGCCGTCCACGCGAACGTCCAAGCTTTTCTGGATCTGTTCTCGAGCCGCGTCACGGGTGGACCGGCGGGGCTGAAATAACAGAACCTGCCAGCCCAAGTCTCACCGCAGCGGGGTGGCCGAATGGAAGGTGCTCCAGTACTAACATTCTACTTTCGGTACTGCGAAGTAGAGTAAGTTCGGCTACACTCCCGCTGATACATTAGAGCGCGGGAATTCCCTCATCTCAGTTCACCGTTCAACCCTCTCTACGGCCCGATGAAGTTGTCGGGGCAACTTTTAACAAGGCTGGAAGGATGGTCGGAATGAACGTAATCGGAACGCGTCCGTCCGTCAGCGGCTTGGATGCGGAGGTTCAAAAGCTGTCTTGCGAGCCTTCCGGTTTAGCCGCAATGGAAGCGATCGTCCGGTTGCAGGCGAGCATGAATCCCGGCATCTGGGCTGTGGCTCGAGCGCTGGACGCAGTGCGCCGCACGGATAAAGCCGCCGAAAAGGCCTGGCAGGACCGTCTTCGGCACCGGCTGGACGGTTGCCGGGAAATTGTGCGCCGGCTTCGGGCCGAAGGCGTCCTAAAGCCCGATCTGAGCGAAGGAGTCGCGGCGGAACCGCTCTGGAACGTGACTTCGTTCCGGACCTGGGAGGATCTGGTGCTCGAACGAAAATGGAGCCCGGAACGATACGTCGAGCGTATCACTCGCCTCCTGCGCGACGCGTTGACGAACCAGCCGGCCAGTTCCTGAAGCATTTTCGTGGACGCGCCACAAGCGGATTCGGCGCGCTGAGATAATATAGTCTGGATGCAGCCAGATACCGCTCTTCAGCTCGCCACCTCCCAGCTTTCACGCGTTCGCGCCGAAATCGGAAAGATTATCGTGGGACAGCAGGACGTGGTGGATGGCGTGCTGATCTGCCTGCTGGCGGGCGGGCACGTGCTGCTCGAAGGCGTCCCCGGGCTGGGAAAAACGACGCTGCTGCGGACCTTGTCCAAGGTCATGCACCTGAAGTATTCGCGCATCCAGTTCACGCCCGATCTGATGCCGGCCGACATCGTCGGCAGTATGATCATCGATTCCGAGAGCGGATCGAAGGCCCTCCGGTTTTCGCCCGGCCCGATTTTCGCGCATCTTGTCCTGGCCGACGAAATCAACCGCGCGACTCCGAAGACGCAATCCGCGCTGCTTGAGGCGATGCAGGAACACACGGTGACCAGCGGAACCCAGACGCTCGAGCTGGAGCCGCCGTTCCTCGTCATGGCGACACAGAATCCGATCGAGATGGAGGGTACGTATCCGCTGCCTGAGGCCCAACTGGATCGTTTCCTGATGAAGATCCTGGTTCGCTATCCTTCCCGCGCCGACTTGGGCACGATCGTGGAACGCACTATCCAAAAGGACGAGATCGCGGTGCAGCAGGTGCTCACCCGGGACGAGATTCTTGGACTTCGGGAAGTGTGCCACCAGGTTCTGGTCGCGCCGCACGTGCAGGAGCACGCCATCAGCTTGGTCATGGCGACGCAGCCGGGAACATCGGAGGCGCACGAGCTCTCGAATAAGTTCATCCGCTACGGAAGCTCTCCTCGCGGAGCGCAGGCGCTGGTCGAATGCGGCCGCGTCCTGGCTTTGATGAAAGGCCGCCTGCACTTGTCGGTGGAAGACATCGACAGCATCGCGCCGGCCGTTTTGCGCCACCGCATCATTCTGAATTTCGACGCTCATGCGGAGGGGCAAACACCGGAAACGATTTTGAGCAAGATTATCCCGAGCGTTGCTGCCACAGCTTCCTCCCGTGCCTGAACCGCTTCTTGACCGACGACTGCTGGAACGCCTGGAACGGCTGACCATCCAGTGGCAGAATTCCCTGCCCGGGCTGGTCGGCGGCCACAACACCTCTCGCTTCGCGGGTTCCGGCCAGGAGTTTCTGGATCACCGCCAGTTTCATAACGGCGACGATCTGAGAGCCGTCAACTGGCGGGCCTATCTGCGCCTGGAAAAACTCTTCCTCAAGATGTTCCAGCTCGAGCCGCGAATCCCGGTCCGGGTTCTGGTGGACATCAGCAAATCGATGGACACCGGAACAGCCTCCAAATTCGATTACGCCCGGAAGCTGGCCGCCGCGCTATGCTACGTCGGCTTGGTCCGGCTGGATTCGATCTGTCTTCAGCCGTTCAGCGGCAAGCTGCACGATGCGTTCACCGCCAGCGGCGGAAGGCATCGATTTCAGCCGGCGATGAGCTTTCTTGGCTCGCTGAAACCCGCGGGACAAACCGATTTTCTGGAGTGCTCTCGCCAGTTCTGCTCCAAGTATCCGCAGCGAGGGCTGACGCTGGTGATCTCGGATTTCCTGGACGATCGCGATTGCGAAAAACCGCTCCAGTTTCTGGCCGACTTCGGGCACGAATTGATCCTGCTGCAGGTGTGGTCGGACGAAGACCGCGAGCCGCCTTGGGAAGGTGAGTTAGAGCTCGAGGACGCCGAAAGCGGACAGAAAGTGGAACTGGCCTTCGACGGCGATGCCCGCGCGCAGTACACCGCGGCATTTGACCGGCATGCCGATGCGGTGCGAAACATCGCCGAGCGGAACGGCGGCCGTTACGTCGGCATACCGACTTCCCTGCCGGTCGAGCAGGCTATCTTCGGCCCGCTGGTAAGGAGCGGTGCGGTAGCATAGTCGCGGCCCGGTGAAGCATGAATTTCCTGAATCTCGGCCTCGGCGAACTGCTCGGACTGGTGGGCGCGATTTCGGCCGGGGTGGTAGCGCTGTACCTGCTGGATCGTTCCAAGCGCCGCCAGTTGGTATCCACTCTTAAGTTCTGGGTTGCCGCCGACGTTCGCACGGAACTGAAGCATCGCCGGCGCATCCAACAACCCTGGAGCCTGCTGCTCCAACTTCTGAGTCTCGCGCTGCTGCTGACCGCCATCGCAGGACCGCAACTAGGGATTTTCGACGCGACCGGGCGCGATCACGTGATCGTGCTGGACACCTCAGCTTGGATGGGTTCGCGAGCGGGTCAAGGTACGCTTATGGACCAAGCCAAAGCCAATGCCAGAGCGTATCTTCGAAGCCTGCCGCGCCGGGACCGCGTAATGCTGGTGCGGGCCGACGCGCTGGCCACGCCCGCCACCGCCTTTGAATCGAACCGGGGAGCAATCGAGAGCGCGATTCAGCAATCGCAGCCCGGCGCCTCGGCTTTGAACCTGGCCCAGGCACTTGAATTTGCCGATCGGGCGCAGAAGCTGCAATCGCAGCGGGCCGGCGAGATTGTATTTGTCGGCGCCGGGCGCGTAGCGGAACAGGAAGCGGCGTTGTCGGCGGTTTCGCCGAATCTGCGCGTGGTCACCACCGGCTCGGCGCAGGAGAACGTAGGGCTGCGCAAAATCGGATTACGGCGATCGCTCAACTCGCCGGATAGCTGGGACATTTTCGTATCGGTTCGTAACTATGGAGTTCGTCCGCAGACTGTGGATCTGGGATTGCAGTTTTCGCAGTCGCCCGCCGGTTCGCGGAGAATGACACTGCGGCCCGGGGCCGAGGAACAAGCTTCCTTCACATACACCGCCAAAACCGCCGGATTCCTCGAAGCCCGCCTGAACGTGCGCGATGCGTTCCCGCAGGACGACCGGGCCGTGGTCGAGCTTCCCCCGCAGGCGTCCTCCCGGGTTGTGGTTTATTCCGCTGAGCCCGAATTGCTTCGTCCGCTGTTTGCCTCGAATGCGCAAGTGGAGGCAGCGTTCGAGGCGCCCGAAAAATTCGATCCGGCAGTGAAAGCCGATGTGCTGGTGCTGGACCGTTTTCAGCCTCCGTCCGCCCCGCGCGTTCCGGCCATCTGGATCCAGCCGCCCGCGGCCGGCTCCCCGATTCCCGTGCGGTCTACAAAGACAGGACTCAAGCTCGACCAGTGGCATTCGAACAGCGACGTAGGGGCGGGCCTGCGAACCAAGGACGTGACGCTCGATCTGGCGGAAGTGTTCTCGCCGGAGGCAAGCGATACCGCGGTGGCCGATACGCCGGAAGGGCCCGTGGTGGTGGCTCGCGAGTCCAATCCGAAAGCGCTGGTCATCGGATTCCACCCCGGGCGCGGTTCCATGAAATATCAGCTCGCGACTCCACTGCTGATCGCCAACACGCTGCGCTGGATGATCCCGGACGCGTTTCGCCGATCGGAATTTCAGGCCGGGACCGTGGGCATGGTCAATGTACCCGTCGAGAAGGACGCCGCTGCGGCTGACATCGGCGTCGTGGACGACGCAAACCGGTCCCTGCCCTTTACGATAGACGGCGACAATCTGCGATTCTTTTCCGGAGCGCCTGGCACTGTGCACGTACGGATGGGCGACCGCGAATCGGTATATTCTCTGACTCTGCCCGATGTGGGCGAGACAACGTGGCGCGTTCCCGCAAATGTGCGGCGCGGAATCCCGCGCGCGGTTGCGGCCGATGCCGCGCCGAGGGATCTTTGGCCGTGGCTGGCGCTCCTCGGCGGGATCGGGCTGCTGGTGGATTGGCTCCTCTACGGGCGTAGCCGCGCCTTCCGATTGCGAGCTTCCGCGGCAATGTCGCCGCAGTGGAAGAGGATGGCGCAATGGAGGAAAGCGTCATGAGTTTCGACCGCGCCTGGATGCTCCTCTTCGCGTGGGTCCCGCTGGCCTGGCTTGCGTTCGAGTGGAGGCGAACCCAGCGCAGGCTGGGGCTGGTTCTGAAAGCCGCCTCCTTCGCCGCGATCTTACTCGCCCTGGCCGAACCGCGGATGATTCTTCAGGAAACAAAGGTCGCGCTGGCCGTCCTGGTGGATACCTCGGCGAGTTCCTCGGCGGCCGATCTCGACCGCGCCTCGCAAATGGCCACGGCAATCTCGTCCGCGAAGGGCCGCCACTGGATGCGCGTCGTGCCGTTCGCGCGTTCCACGCGTAGTCTTTCTCCGGCTGAGGAACAGAATAATTTCCACCTGACGGCCACCTCGGGCGAAGCGGGGCGCGCCACCGATCTCGAAGCGGCGGTGCGTGAGGCGATCGCGTCCCTGCCGCCGGGAATGGTCCCGCGCGTGGCGCTCATCTCGGATGGCAAGGAAAACAAGGGCAGCATTGCGCGCGCTGCCTGGCAGGCGCAGCAGTTGGGCATTCCCATCGACACCTTCGCGCTGGCAGGACGGGCCCGGCCGGCGCTGCGGCTGGAATCCGCAAGTCTGCCGCCCTTTGCCTTCACCGGAGAACAATTCCCGATTGATCTGGTGGTCTCCTCTCCTTCCGCCGGTCCGGCGCAAGTGGAGCTTTCGGCGGAAGGCAAGCCCCTCGGCCAGAATCAGGTGAATCTGGCTCGCGGCGAAAATCCGCTGCGGCTGCACGCGAGCCTCGATACCCCCGGCGCCTTGGATGTGGCGGTCGCCATCCGCGCCGGTACGCTTGGGGAAGTACGTTTCGACCAGGCGGTGGTGCTGCGTCAGCCCAAGGTCCTGTACATCTCGCCGGACCCCGCGTTCCAGGATTCGCATTTCCCATCCACGCTCGCGAGCGCCCATTTCGACGTCAATCGCGCCAGCGAACTGGGGGAAGTCCACCTGAACGACTATCAGCTCGTAATCTTTAACAACTGGGACCTGGAATCCATTCCCGCCAACGGCAAGCAAGCTCTGGAGCAATACGTCAAGCAGGGAGGCGGGTTGCTGGTGATCGGCGGCGAACGAAATCTTTACAAAGAGGACAAGAAAGTTGAAGATCCGCTCGATCGTGCGCTGCCCGCCAAGCTCGCTCCGCCGCGCTCGCCGGAAGGCACGGCCGTCGTGCTGATCATCGACAAGTCCTCCTCCATGGAGGGCCGCAAAATGGAGCTGGCGCGCCTGGCGTCCATTGGCGTCGTAGAAAACCTGCGCCCGGTGGATCAGGTGGGCGTTTTGATTTTTGATAATTCCTTCGAGTGGGCCGTGCCGATCCGGCGGGCCGAAGACAAAACCCTGATCCGGCGTCTGATCTCGGGTATCACCCCCGACGGCGGAACACAGATCGCCCCGGCGCTCAACGAAGCCTATCGCAAGGTCCGGCCCGTTAACGCAACCTACAAGCACATCGTTTTGCTCACGGACGGGATTTCGGAAGAAGGCGATAGCATGTCGCTCGCCAAGGAAGCCGAGTCGCAGAAAGTCACGATTTCAACGGTCGGCCTGGGGCAGGACGTGAATCGCAGTTATCTGGAGCGCGTAGCCATGACGGCTGGAGGCAAATCGTACTTCCTTACGGAGCCGCAAGGCCTGGAACAGATCCTGCTGCGCGACGTGCTGGAGCATACGGGATCGACCACGGTCGAACGGCCCCTTGCGCCGGAGATCCTGAAGCACGCCGAAATTCTGAACGACGTCGGGATGGAGAGCGCGCCCATGCTGAAGGGATATGTCCGCTTCACGTCCAAGCCGACGGCGGAAACGATTCTTCAACTAGACCGTCATGATCCGCTGCTGGTGCGATGGCAGTATGGATTGGGAAGATCCGCCGTTTTTGCGTCGGACGCCAAGACGCGCTGGGCCGCCGACTGGGTGAACTGGAAGGGTTACGACAAGTTTTGGACGAACCTGTGCCGCGATCTGTTGCCGCGCGCGCAGGGCGGCGAAGCATCGCTCGATTACGACAGCGCCAACGGCGATCTGGTGGTCGAGTACCGGCTCGGTCGCGGCGTCGCGGAGCCCGACAAGATTCCGGACGTATACGCGTTCGGTCCGGACGGCTTCCAACAACCTGTACCGGTGAAGAAGGTCGCCGCGGGGGTCTTCCGCGGACGCCTGCCGATCGGGCTTCGACAGGGCTTGTTCCGCGTGCGTCCCGTGGAGGAATCCCGAGCTTTTCCAGAAGCCGGGTTGTACCGCCCTGAGGCAGAGCTCGACGATTATGGTTCGAACGAGGCATTGCTGAAGCAGGTCGCCGCGTTTACGGGAGGCCGCTTCCAGCCCGATCCGGCAGCCGTGTTCTCCGGCGGCGGGAAATCGATCGCCTCGTCGTTGCAACTCTGGCCCGGATTGCTGGCCTTGGCGGTGCTGCTCAGTCTGACCGAATTGGTGCTGCGCAAGTGGAAGGGCGTCATGTCTCGGGAATGAGATTCTCGGGCTGCGCCGCTAGCGCTTCCGCGTGAACAGCAGCCCCGTCCAGACTTCGTTCACGGAACAGACCTTGTAGTCCACCAAGCCGACTGCGAGTGCCGTTTCGCGGATGAACCCCTGCGTGATCCCGGACCTGCGCCCTGACTCGCCCTTCGGGTAGAGGACCCAGATCCGGCTGGAACACGACCGTTTACGCATCACTTCAATTCCAGTGAGGTATGTGTCCGGATCGCGTACGAACCAGAGCGTCAGAGGCGCTGCTGCCTCGGCTTCTTCCTCGAAAACAACATCGGGCGGAATTTTCCCCAGCACGCGCAGGTAGCCCGGCGGCGGATCGAGCAATGCCACGCGCGCTCCCGCGGTGATGCCGAGTTTCTCGGCTGCGGTACGATCCGTCCGGTTCATCAGCCGCGGCGGCACAATCGGTTCGGCGAGCGGTTTTACTTTTTTCAGAACCGAGGGCAGACGCGCACGCGAGGTAAAGACGGCGTCCGGCATCATCTTTCGGATAACTTCGACCTTGGCAGGCTCGCCGTCGACGAAGACGATCGGGATGTGCCGCAGCGACTTCGTGGCGCGAATTTCCGCTGCCACCCAGCGTCCGTGGGAGGGAAGACGGGTCAGGTCGACGACAGCCGCCAGCGGCGGGGACTGGCGCAGCGTACGCCAGTTGCCGTTCGCTTTATCGCCGGGATAATCGACCGTGTACCCTTCCGCCCGCAGGACTGCGATCAGAGGCTTGGCTTCTTCCGCCCGCCAATGGAAGAGCCGCACCCGAGGCATGTAGCTCAGTCTAGACCAACCGCTCGGGACACCGGCCGGGTAGCTCCCTTACCCGGCCGGTTCGATTCGGGCGACCTTTCTCTTGAGCCGTCCGTTCCTCCGACACTCCTATACGCGCGATTCGCAGGAAAAAGGCTCACGCGGCGGGAAAGTTTTTTTTGAGAAGCTCCAGTTTGGCCATGGCAGCGCCGGAATCGATCGCCCTGGCCGCCATTTTCACAGCGGAAGGAAGGTCGGCAGCCTGGCCGCCAGCAAGCAAACCGGCGGCCGCATTAGCCAGCACGACGCCTCTCCGGGGGCCCTCGTCACCGCACAGGATATCGTGAATGATCTTAGCGTTACAGAGAGAATCTCCACCTTTAAGCGAATCCAGAGAAGCCCGGTCGACGCCAAAATCCTCTGGTTCCCAGACGCGGTGGACCGCCTTGCTCCCGGTCACTTCGTAAACGTCAGTGGAGGCCGTAATCGTAATCTCGTCCAGACCATCGCGTCCGTGGACGACGAACGATCTTCCAGTGCCCAGGTCAGCCAGAGCTTCGGCCATCAGCCTGGCCGTCTCCGGCGACGGCGCGCCGATCAGTTGTGCGCCGGCCCGTGCAGGATTCACCAGCGGGCCCAGCAGATTGAAGACGGTGCGCATTTTCAGGGCCCGGCGCACGGGTTGCGCGTGCTTCATCGCCGGATGCAGGGCGGGCGCAAACAGGAATCCGATGCCAATCTCGCGAATGGATCGGGCGGCTTCCTCCGGCGTCAGCACCACACGAACGCCCAGAGCTTCGAGAACATCCGCGCTTCCCGTCGGGCTCGAAATCGAGCGGTTTCCGTGCTTGGCGACATGCGCGCCGGCTCCAGCCATGACGATTGCGGCTGCGGTGGAGATGTTGAAGGTTCCGCAGTTGTCGCCGCCGGCGCCGCAGGTATCGATGACGTCCGGCCCGGCATCCACCACGATCATGCGGTCGCGCATGGCGCGGGCGAAGCCGGCCAGCTCGTGCGCCGTTTCGCCCTTCATCTTCAGCGCGATCAGGAATCCGGCAATTTGGGCCTCGCCGGCGCCGCCTTCCAGCAAAACGCCCATCGCATCTCGAGCCTCGTCGGACGAAAGATCGGAGCCCAAGCTCACCCGATGCAAATAAGGCAGGAGAGACATGACGTGCGCTATAGTGAGAATTCTTCACTGTAGCATCGCACAATGAAAATCCATGAATATCAGGCCAAGGCGCTCTTGGCGCGGCACGGAGTGCCTGTGCCGCGAGGCGAGGTCGCGCTTTCGGTGAAGGAAGCGCAGGCGGCCGCCGCTCGCATCGGCGGCAGCGTCGTGGTCAAAGCCCAGATCCACGCCGGAGGGCGTGGAAAAGGCGGCGGCGTCAAGGTGGCGCAGAACGCCGAAGAAGCCGCCGAGGTCGCGCGCAAAATGCTCGGCATGACGCTGGTCACGCATCAGACCGGCCCCGAAGGCCGCGTGGTCCAGCGGGTCCTGATCGAGGAGACGTTGCCGATCGAACGCGAGTTGTATCTTGGAATCGTTCTCGACCGCGCACGCGGCAAGAGCGTCTTCATGGCCTCCGCCGACGGCGGCGTGGAGATCGAAGAAGTCGCCGCAAAGACGCCCGAGCGCATCCTGAAAGAGCCGATCGAGCCTGGATTCGGCCTAATGCCGTTCCAGGCGCGCAAGCTGGCCTACGGAATCGGGATCTCCGGACCCGCTGCCAGTCTGGCAGCGCAAGCCATGACGGCTCTGGCGCGAGCGAACGAAGCTCTCGACGCATCGCTGGCTGAGATCAACCCGTTCATCCTTACCAGGGATGGAAAGGTCTACGCGCTGGACGCCAAGATCAATCTCGACGATAACGCGCTGTTCCGGCACAAGGATTTGGTGGAGCTGCGCGATCTGAACGAGGAAGATCCTCTGGAAGTGGAGGCCTCGCGGTTCGGGCTCAATTACATCAAGCTCGACGGCAACATCGCGTGCCTGGTAAACGGCGCGGGACTGGCGATGGCCACCATGGATATCGTGAAATTCGCGGGCGGCAGCCCGGCGAATTTTCTGGACGCCGGCGGCGGCGCCAACGTCGAGCAGATCCGCAACGCGTTTCGCATCCTGCTTTCCGATAAATCCGTGAAGGCGGTGCTGATCAACGTTTTCTGCGGAATTCTGCGAGGCGATATCGTCGCGCAGGGCGTGGTCGAAGCCGTCGGCCAGATGACAGCGAAGATACCGATCGTGGTTCGCATGGAAGGAACGAACGCAGAGCAAGGGCGCAAGATTTTGAACGATTCGGGGCTTAAGGTGATCGTCGCCGACGGCATGCGCGATGCGGCGGAGAAAGTGGTGGCGGCGGCGAAATGAGCGTTTTGGTCAACGAAAGCACCCGTCTGCTGGTGCAGGGTTTCACGGGTAAAGAAGGCACCTTTCATGCGCAGCAGGCCATCGCGTATGGAACCAAGGTGGTCGGCGGGGTCACTCCTGGCAAAGGCGGCCAAAAACATTTAGATCTGCCGGTGTTCGATACGGTGGCCGCGGCCGTTCGCGAGACTGGCGCCAATGCGTCGGTAATTTTTGTCCCGCCAGCCTTTGCCGCAGACGCCATCATGGAAGCTGCCGATGCGGGAATCTCCCTGGTCGTGTGCATCACCGAGGGAATTCCGCAGTCGGACATGGTACGCGCCTGGGCGTTTCTTCAGGCGCACCCTGGCACGCGCCTGATCGGCCCGAATTGCCCGGGCGTGATCTCGCCCGGCAAATGCAAGATCGGCATCATGCCGGCGGCCATCCACAAGCCGGGCCACGTGGGCGTCGTTTCGCGCTCGGGAACGCTGACTTACGAAGCCGTCGGCCAGCTTTCCGGCCTCGGAATCGGGCAATCGACCTGCATCGGCATCGGCGGCGATCCGATCATCGGAACGACTTTCATCGACGCGATCCGCCTGTTCAGCGAGGACCCCGACACGCATGCCATCGTGATGATCGGAGAGATCGGCGGAAATGCCGAGGAGACCGCGGCCGAGTACATCAAGAAGAACGTCAAGAAGCCGGTGGTGGGTTTCATCGCCGGCCAGACGGCCCCGCCAGGACGCCGCATGGGCCACGCGGGCGCGATCATCTCGGGCGGCAGCGGCAAAGCCTCCGACAAAATCGCCGCGATGAAAACCGCGGGAATCGACATGTGCGCATCGCCGGCCGAGATCGGGGAACGAATTCAGAAACATCTATAACCAAACATGGAACGCACTTTTGCAATTATCAAACCTGACGCAGTCGCCGCGAATCAATCCGGCGAGATCATCTCGATCGTTCAGAAAGCCGGATTCCGCATTGCCGGCATGAAGATGAAACGCCTGAGCCAGATCGAAGCCGAGGGCTTCTACGCCGTGCACCGCGAGCGGCCGTTCTTCGGCTCGCTAGTGAAGTTCATGACGGAAGGGCCGGTAGTGGTGATGGTTCTGGAAGCCCCGGACGCGATCAAGAAATGGCGCGATACGATGGGCGCGACGAATCCCGCGAACGCCGCAGAGGGCACCATTCGCAAACGATTCGCCACCAGCATCGAGCGCAACTGCGTGCATGGATCGGACGCGCCGGAGACGGCAGCGGTCGAGATCCCGTTCTTTTTTAGCAGCGCGGAATTACTTTAGAGCCGCCTTGGGCTCAACCCGAAGCTTCAACCCTTCGATACCGACCACCCGCACTTCCCCGCCCGGCTCGACCGGCGCGGACGAAATCGCGTCCCAGTATTCGCCATGGACGAATACTTTTCCGGCGGGCGCGAGCGGCGTGCGGGCCTCGCCGATCTCGTTCAGCAGTCCCTCGCCGCCGGTCAGGGCTTTGTTCCGGCGCGCCCGCAGGGCCAAACTGAGCAGGAACATCGTGATCAGCGCGAACGGAATCGATACCGACAGCGCCGTGATCGGATGGATGCGCACTTCCGGAGGACCGTTGATCAGCATCAGCGCCCCCAGGATCATCGCGACCGTGCCGCCGGTGCCCAGAATTCCATGCGATGCGAAGTGCGCTTCCAGGATGAATAGCGCGCCACCCAACAATAGCAGCGCCACGCCGACCCAATTGAGCGGAAGCACCGCCAGCGAGGACGCGCCCATGAGCAGCGCAATTCCTCCGGCCACGCCCGGAAAGATCAGGCCAGGCGAATTGAACTCGACATAAAGACCCAGCGCGCCGACCACCAGGAGAATGAAACCAATGTTAGGATCGGCGATCGCGCCGATGATCCGCTCCCGCAGCGTCAGATCGTAAGGCGCGACTTCCGCTCCGGCCAGGCGGAGGACCTCGCTGCGGCCGTCGAAGCGCTTTATCTCGCGCCGGTCGAGAGCCTCGAAGAGCTTCTGCTCGCTCGGCGCGACAAGATCGATCAGGCGCTGGTCGAGCGCTTCCTTTTCCGTGAAGGAACTGGCTTGGCGGATGGCGGTTTCGGCCAGCGTGGCGTTGCGGCCGCGCTTTTCGACGGTGCTGCGCAGCCAGGCAGAGGCGTCGTTTTCCACCTTGTGGCGCATGGTTTCGTCCATCTCTCCGGTGAGCGCAACCGGTGACGATGCGCCTGTGTTGGTTCCGGGCGCCATCGCCGCGACATCCGCCGCTTCGAGAATGAAGAAGCCGGCGCTTGCCGCGCGTCCTCCGCTGGGAGTGACATAGGCGATCACGGGCACGCGCGAAGCAACGATCTTTTCGTTCATCCGCCGCGTGGCGTCCAGCAGGCCGCCGGGGGTGTTGAGTCGCAGCAATACCGCCGCAGCGCTCTGACTCGCGGCCTGGTCGAGAGCGTGCGTGAGGATATCCACGGTGATGGGGTGAATCACGCCGTCGATATCGACGGCGATCACTCTCGGCGCGGCCTGTAACAGACCCGATATCAGCGCGGCGAGAACCATCCGCTTCATCTGGATCACCCACTACTACAGTAGCGCTGCCAAGCCAACGGTGGTCCGTCAGGCGGCCCGAGACTACACTAGACAGTAGTGCCCGAGACCATTCTGGTTCGCGCCACCAACTGGGTGGGCGATGCCGTCATGTCGCTGCCCGCTATCCGCGCTTTGCGCGAGATTTACCCGCGAGCCCGAATCAGCATTCTGGCGAAGCCCTGGGTCGCCGATCTTTATCGCCGCGAATCGTTTTGCGATGAGCTGATACCCTATACGGCCCGCACACTTGCCGAAAAATGGGCCGCGGCCCGGGTCCTGCGCAAGCGCGGCTTCGAAGCAGCGATATTGCTCCAGAACGCCTTCGAGGCGGCCGCGATCGCGTACCTGGCGCGAATTCCGGAACGCATCGGATACTCGCGTGATGGCCGCGGATTCCTGCTGACGCGCCCGGTTCCGGTGCCCAAGCCGGGCGACATCCCGCGCCACGAGCGCTTCTATTACCTGGAACTGCTCCGGCGCGCCGGCATTCTCGGCGACCTGCCCGCCACAGACGCGATCCGGCTGGAAGGTGCGCCGGTTGCGCGCGAGGCCGGCATCGAATGGTTCCGGCGCTTGGGCTTGGGCGAGCAGACCATCGGGGTCAGTCCAGGGGCAGCCTACGGCTCGGCGAAACGCTGGCTGCCGGAGCGCTTCGCCGAATCCGCCAATCGAATCGCGAGCGACTTCGGCGCGGCCGTGGCGATCTTCGGATCGAAAGATGAGCGGGATTTGTGCGCCGCGGTGGCCCAATCGATCACGGCGCCCGTGAAGAATTTCGCCGGCGAGACGTCTCTGGCCGAGTTCATCGACCTTGCCGCAGCCTGCCGCGTATATCTGACCAACGACTCCGGAGCCATGCACATCGCCTCGGCTCTTGGCGTACCGACAATCGCGGTTTTCGGCTCGACCGATGACGAGGCCACCGGGCCTACCGGTCCACTGGCCCGGGTGATCCGCGAACCGGTCGCATGCAGCCCATGCCTGAAGCGCGAGTGCCCCATCGACCATCGATGCATGACCCGGATCCCCGCCGCAAGAGTAGCGGAAGCCGCGCTTGAACTGCTGAAATGCGACCTGCTGAAATGAGTCAGGTGTTTCGAATTCTGGTCGTGCGGCTGGGCTCGATGGGCGACGTCATTCACGCGCTGCCCGCGGTCGCCAGCCTGAAACATAGCTTTCCGCACAGCCGCTTGAGCTGGGTGATCAAGCCGAAGTGGGCGCCACTGCTTGAGGGCAATCCGTTTATCGACGAGGTCATTCCGTTCAACCGCACTGCGCGTGAGATTCTGGCCACACGCCGGCATCTGCGGCGCGAGCGCTACGATCTGGCCGTGGATCTCCAAGGGTTGATTCAATCCGCCTTGGTGGCGGCTTCCGCGCGCGCCGATCGGATCGTGGGGCTGGCCCGCTCCCAGGCGCGCGAGAGCCTGGCGGCGATGTTCTACTCTTCCGCTGTCCGGACCAGCGCGGTGCATCGCGTGGATCGATATCTGGAGCTGGTCGCGGCCGCAGGCGCATCCAATCTGTTGCGCGCGTTTCCCTTACCTCAGGGGAGACCCGAAGGCGAGTTGCCCCGAACGCCATTCGTGCTCGCCTGTCCTCTGGCGGGCTGGGGCGCGAAGCAGTGGCCGCTCGAATTCTATGCTGAACTCGCGGGCCGGCTCAGCGTTCCGCTTGTGGTGAACGGGCCGCCGAATGCAGCGGCGCTACTGGCCCGAATCGAAGGCGCCCACGTGCATCTGTCGGGGCTGGAGGGATTGATCGACGCCACGCGCCGCGCGCAAGCGATCGTGGGCGTGGATAGCGGCCCGATGCATCTGGCTGCCGCCCTCAACAAGCCGGGCGTGGCGATCTACGGACCCACGGATCCGGCTACGCACGGTCCCTACGGCGGGACACTTCATGTCTTGAGGAGTGCCACTGCCGTCACCACGTACAAGCGCCGTTCGACGGACACGGGCAGCATGCGCGCGGTAAGCCCGTCCGATGTGATCGAGGCCCTGAGCGGCTTCCTGCCGGCCAAGACTGCGGGAAGCATCGCGTGAGTTTTCCCAAGCGGTACGCCGATGCCGTCGCAAAGCTGCGCGTGCCCGGCGGATTCTTGCTGGTGGCCGCGTTTCTCTGGCTATCGGCCCCGAGCTGGATGTCGCTCGCCATCGGGCTTCCGGTATCTGCGCTCGGTCTGATTCTGCGCGGCTGGGCGGCCGGGCATCTCGCAAAGAACCAATCGTTAGCGGAAAGCGGTCCGTACGCCTACGTGCGAAATCCGCTGTATATCGGCACGCTCACGGCCGCCGCCGGATTCGCGATCGCATCGCGCCGGTGGGAGTTGGGCGTGCTGTTCGCGGCCGTGTTCGTGCTGATTTATCTTCCGGTGGTCGAGCTGGAAGAGCAGCACCTGCGCTCGCTATTTCCCGCGTACGCGGATTACGCCAAGCGGGTCCCGCGCCTATGGCCGCGGTTTCGATCCACGGCCGGTGCGCTGAAATTCCGTTGGTCGCTCTACCGGCGCAACCAGGAATATCAGGCACTGGCCGGATTTGCCGCCGGCGTCGCCGTGCTTATTTGGAAGACGCTTTCAGCTTCTTGACGATCCGCGGATACACGCGGCGGGCGTTGCCTTCGAACAGCTTGTAGCGGTCTTCCTCGCTCAACGGAAGCGCGTCGATATAGCGCTTGGTGTCATCGTAGTAGTTTCCGGTTCTCGGATCGATGCCGCGCACGGCTCCCACCATCTCCGATCCGAACAGGATGTTATCTACAGGCACAACTTTCAGCAGCAACTCGATTCCAGGCAGATGGTACACACATGTATCGAAGAAAACGTTCTTCAACAGGCCTTCTTCGAGCGTCGGACGCTTCATATCTTGCGCCAGGCCGCGATACCGCCCCCAGTGGAACGGAACCGCGCCGCCTCCGTGCGGGATGATGAATCGCAGCGTCGGGAAATCCTTGAAGAGGTCGCCTTGGATGAACTGCATAAAGGCCGTCGTGTCCGCGTTGATGTAATGCGCGCCGGTAGCGTGAAACACGGGGTTACAGGACGAGCTGACGTGCACCATCGCGGGCACGTCCAGATCCACCATCTGTTCGTAGAACGGATACCAGTAGCGATCGGTCAACGGCGGCGCCGTCCAGTGCCCGCCAGAAGGATCGGGATTCAAGTTGCAGCCGATGAAGCCGAATTCGTTGACGCAGCGCTCCAGCTCTTCGATGCAATTCTCAGGCGGAACGCCGGGCGATTGGGGCAACTGACACACCCCGACGAAATTGTTCGGGTAGAGCGTACAGACCCGGTGAATCAGCTCATTGCAGTGTTGCGACCAGTGCAGGCTGGTGGTCGCGTCGCCCACGTGGTGCGCCATGGCCGACGCGCGCGGAGAAAAAATGGTCACGTCCGTTCCGCGCTCGCGCTGGAGCTTAAGCTGCGCGCCTTCGAGGCTCTCGCGGATCTGGTCGTCGCTGACGTGGATTGTGCCTTTGGACCGGGGTTGGGAGGGATGTTTCAACGCAGCGAGTTGCGCATCCCGATAATCCTGAAGCGCCTTGGGCGCGGTGGTGTAGTGACCGTGACAATCGATGATCATGAACCCTCAAATTAGCAGAACTGGTCCAGCGGCTGCACGATTTTTCCACGCACGATCGGCGTGCACTCCGGCGGAAACTCCTGGGTGAATACATGTCCCTCCTCCCGCAGCTTCCGAAGGAAGCTTTCAAGATGCCGCATCGCGCCGTTATCCACATCGTGCAGGACCATGAGCGTCCACTCCCGCTTGCGGCAATCGGCCAACGCGCGATCCATCCAACCATCCGGATCGCGAAAATCGCCCGGAACAGAGTTCCACAGCACGCAGGTGAACTCGCCGGTCTTCAGCCGCTCGACTACCGCCGGATGCAGCAGCCCGCGGCCGAGTTTTCCGGCACCTCCGCGAGGACGAAACAACCGCATCGGCTGCTCCAGCCAGGAAAGCGCCTGTTCGGTGCGCTCGAATTCCCGAAGCGCGGCGGACGCCGTCAGATCGCCCATGCGCGCGGTGTGCGACCAGGTATGGTTTCCGATCCAGTGCCCCTCGCCGCGGGCGCGCTGGGCAAGCATCAGGCCCGCGGGCGTGTTGATGTTCCGGCCGAGGACGAAAAAGGCAGACTTTAATCCGTGTTGCGCGAGGCAGTCGAGAACCAGCGGTGTCGCTTCGGGATCGGGACCGTTGTCGAAGGTTAGGGTGAGCTTGGCCACCTACCGCTTGGCAACCAGTACGCTGTCGACGATCTCCCGGAACTCCTCCTGGGTCAGCAGGCCGCGCTTCTCGATGCCCTTGTCCTTCACGCGCTTCAGCATTTCGCTGACGGCTTCATCGTCGGCGTCGGTGATGCCCATCTGCTCCAGGTTGTAGGTGATCGAAAGCTTGCCGCTCTTCTTGCCAAGGACCACCTCACCTTTACGCCCCGTAAGAGATGGATGCGTGCCGAACATCGCCAGCGGCTCCTTCACCACTAGATCGACGCCGATGCCGGATTCGCGTGTGAAATTGCGCTCGCCCAGGATCGGCTTGTTCGCCGCGGTCGGAAATTTGCTGATGCGGCTCACGAGTTCGCCCAGTTCCGGCAGCTTCGCCAGGTTGTACTGCGTGTCGTAGCCGTAGAGCACGTGCAACGCGACCATCAGCTCCTCGAGCGCCGCGTTGCCGGTGCGCTCGCCGAGCCCGTTGGCGCAGCTATGAACCACTTCCGCGCCCGCTTCGACGCCCGCCAGCTCCGTTGCCACCGCCATTCCGAAATCGTTGTGTGTGTGCACTTCCACGGGAAGGTTGTTGGTCAGCTTCTTCATCATTCGGACCATGTACTTCATGGCTTCCGGAAGAATGCAGCCCATGGTGTCAACCACGCCTACAGAATCTGGCGGCGCATCCTGCATGATGCGCGTCAGCACGTTCGAAAGATCTTCTTCGCGCGCGCGAGTGGTGTCGTAAGGGAAATACACCACGTGCATGCCGCGCGACTTGGCGTAATTGATCACCGGGACGCTCTTTTTGAGCACGTCTTCCCAGGTCCACTTGAACTGGTATTTGAGCTTGGGGTAGCCGATGGGAACTTCGATGATCACGCCGTGGCAGCCGCACTCGAGCGCCTTGTCGATATCGGCATTGATCGCACGCGCGAACGTGTAGATCTTGGATTTGAGCCCCAGCCGCGAGATTTCCTTGATCGCCTGGAAATCCTGGTCCGAGACCGCCGGCATGCCGGCTTCGATGCGCTCGACGCCGACTTCGTCCAGCTTTTCGGCAATCGCGACCTTTTCCGCGATGCTCATCACCACGCCGGGTGTCTGCTCGCCATCGCGCAGCGTCGCATCGTGGATGCTGACGCGCTTGGGAAGTTGATAGGTGTTGCGGACCTCGGGGACGAAATTATAGGGGCTAACCCACCACTCGTTCTCGCGAAAATATTGGTTGCTCATTAGCTACCAATTATAGACCCCAGGGCTGGGATGCAGATCCTTTATTGCACGTCGACGTCCGCGCGCAGATCCTGCCAGTCCGGAAGTTCCAGGGGGCCTAAAACGCGTTCGATCGGGCTGGCCATCTCTTTAGCCTCAAATGCACCGAGCCGGGGCGACTGGAAGGTCAGCCTTGCCAGCGGCGGCTGACCGGCTTTCGGATGGGCAGCTCGCAGAGTCACATAAACCATCATGCTGGCCAGCGGCGCGCTCGAGTGGTTTACCACCAGGTACTGGATCTGCGGCTTCTTGTTTACCTCCAGGAAGCGAAACCCTGTGACCTCAAAGAGGCGCGCCAAGGAATTCGCGGGACGCGGAGGCGTGGATTCCTCCACCACAGGAGCCGGGGTTGGTTTTACGGGAGCACTTGCGGGCTGGCTAGACGGCAACGCCCGGTACGCGGCTGCGAGTCCTGCCGTCAGGAAAATCGCCAGCACCGCAGTGCGCGCGACCCACCCATACGGACTCGTGTTGGTGTGCTCCGCTCCCAACGTGCGGATCGGAACCAACCCGGCGGCTTGTAGCGAAGTGAGCTCGCGAGGAAGCGAAGGACCGGGCAAGCTGGATTTCGGAGCCGCGGATCTCGTCGACGGCTCCGCAGCGCAATCCGCGATGCGCATCTGGGATTCCGCGGCCCCGCGGTAATCCAGGAAATCCGCCAGCGCGGGAGACACCGTGCCCTCAGGAGCTTTCGGAAGTTGAATTGGGCCCGGACGGCCCCACGCTGCGGACAAATCACTCTTTCGCAGCGATTGGGGCGCGAGCCGCTGCGGCTGGAACAGATCCTTCGCCGGGATCAATCTGGCAACCGAAGGGGGTTGCGGCTCGGCGAGCAAGCGGACTGCCGCCGGAGGCGCCAGAAGGGGCTGCGGGGACGCCAAATCGATAACAGTCGGCCGCCGCCGGGACAGCTTCGCCACATCGGCGCCGCGTGCGGCAATGCTCGAGGGATGATACGGAACCGGATCCGCATGAAGATGGTCGGCCAGGTCCGCCAGTCGGTCGGCGAACGTTTCTGGCTGGACTACGGCCCTTGCTACAGGGTCCGGTGCGGGTTCGGGATCTCGCGTCTCGGCTCGCCCGGCAACCTGCCCGGCTAGGAGGATCTCGGTAGGAACGATCGACTCTGGCTCGAGGACAGGGGGCGGCGCTGCTTCCGGGATTGAGTTTTCCGGAATCGACGGGACTGAAGGGGTGGCCGGCGGGGCTTTCGCGGAAGCTTCGGGTTCGCTCGAAATGGCGCTAAGTTGTGGCTCGCAAACCGGACATTCCTTCACACCCGGAGCGATCTCTTGGCCGCACTCCGGGCAAATCCAATGAAACATGCATCCAATTTACACGGAAGCGGATTAAATGCCCTTCGGGGACTCACCCTACCTACTCATACGCGGAACCTTAGCCGCGTTGAGATTCGATCTCAGGAGGTTTAGCGGGAAGACGGAACGCTGCGGCTGCCCGCGAGAGCCTGCGCCGGGGCCGAGAGGAACTCGAGAAACTTCCGCTTGGAACCCGATTCGGAGGTGGTCGATTTGTCGAGAAGAGTGGCTGCCAGTTCTGCGAACTGATGCCCGAGTTTCGACTTGGGATCCACGAACTCGCCGGACGTCGTGGCCCGGTTCACCACCAGATAGTCGTTGACGAAGCTGTGCATCACGGGCACGCCCAGCACGTCCTGCACCTGCTGAGGAGTGAGCAGCGACTGCCTGGAGACGCGGTTCAGCACCACCGACACCCGGCTGTGGATGTCCAGCGTCTTCAGGAACGCAAGTTTTTCGCGCGTCAAGTGCAGCGAAGGGACCTCGGGCGTGCACACTAAAAAGACCTGCTGCGAATCGCGAATCATTTCCAACGAGTATCGCTCCAGGTTGCCGGACAGGTCCACGCAAACCAGGTCGTAATTCCGCAGCCAGAACTGCCCCAGATCGTGAACCTGCGAGGGATCGACACGGACATTCGGATTCATCGGACCTGAATGGAGGACATCCAGCTTGGAAACCGTGGTCACGAGTTGCTGCCACAGATTCTCGTCCATCTCCTGAAGATGCTCGATCGCCTCCATGATGGCGTGCTCGTTGCGAATCTTGAGAAGGAATCGCAAAATTCCCGAACTCAGGTCGAGATCGGAAAGCAGCACCCTCTTGTCTCCGCCCCGCGCCAGTGCCGCGGCGAGATTCAGTGCCATCGTGGTTGCGCCGGAACCGGCCTTGGCCGGCAGGAACGAAAAAATCTTTCCGCTGGCGGAGTACACCGGCGGCTTCTGCTCCACCAGGGATTTTACATTCCGCAGCGATTCGACCAGAGCGCTCAGCTCAAAGGGCTCGGCCACCAGTTCGCGGACTCCGGCGCGCATGATTTCGCGCAGGGTGCTGGCGTCGCAAACCTTGTGATACGCGACGAATTGAACCCCCTCTACCTCCTGGTTCACGCGCTCCACAATCTTCTGGGCAAACTCGCTCTTCTCAAAGCTAAGGAAGATCACTTCGGGAGCATGGGACCGGAGCGTTCGCACCAGTGTGCTCTCATCAGGGTAATCGCATATAACGCGACCGACCGCCACTTCGTTGGCCAGTGCGCTGACTACTTTCTCCAGTTGTTGCGCCTGTTTGGCGTCTGGACCGATGATGATCGTCCTCAGCATCTAGACTTTGCCTCACCTAAGAGCGTACGTGAGATATCCGGCTCCGACAAATCGTGCTTCCCCCCAATTCGTGCTAGAGATGCCCCTATAGTCCCGGAGATTTTGCTTAACCCGCACTCGGGTGTTTCTCCTATGTGCGCGCCGGCTCTCATGGTTTGTCTATCGGTTGGCGGCTTCAGGTGGAATAGGCCGATTCGGCTCCTCCCAGGCCCGTTTCAACTCGGCTATTCTTGACATGAAGATATGAGTCGAGTTTTCGCTCGTGTTTTGTGGGCCTTGATATCGCTGGCGGCGGCGTGGTCTTTGGGTGCGGTCGCCCAAAGCAGGGGCGAACCGGTCAATAGTACCTGGCTGGTGGTCGCCGCCGTGTGCACCTACCTGGTGGGATACCGCTTCTATGCGAGCTTCGTCGCCGCGCGAGTCATGTCCTTGGATGACAAGCGCGCCACGCCCGCCGAGCGCCTGCGCGATGGACACGATTTCGAGCCCACCAACAAGTGGATCGTGTTCGGACATCACTTCGCGGCGATTGCCGGCCCGGGGCCGCTGGTAGGGCCCACGCTGGCTGCACAGTTCGGCTATCTGCCCGGATTCCTGTGGATCGTGGTGGGCGCCACGCTCGGCGGCGCCGTCCAGGATTTCGTGATTCTTTTCGGCTCAATTCGCCGGGACGGAAAGTCACTGGGCCAGATCGCAAGAGAGGAGATCGGCAAGGTGGGCGGATTTACGGCCCTGGTAACCGTGCTGCTGATCATGATCATCCTGCTGGCGGTGATCGCGCTGGTGGTGGTCAATGCACTTAAAGGCAGCCCGTGGGGAACCTTCACGATCGTCGCCACCATGCCCATTGCCGTGCTGATGGGCGTCTATCTCCGCTACTGGCGGCCCGGCAAGGTGGTGGAAACCTCGATCCTCGGATTCGTGCTGGTCATGGCCAGCGTCTTCGGCGGCCAGGCGATTGCGCGATCGGCGACCTTCGCCCCGTGGTTTACCTACTCCGGGGTGGCGCTCGCGATCGGACTCATCGTCTACGGATTTTTCTCGAGCGCGCTCCCTGTGTGGATGCTGCTGGCGCCGCGCGGCTACCTCAGCACGTTTGTCAAGCTCGGCGTGGTGGTGCTGCTGGCGATCGGAATCGTGTTCCTGCGTCCCGAGCTTCAGTTACCGGCCTTCACGAGGTTCGTTGATGGAACCGGACCGATCTTCGCAGGCAAAATTTTTCCGTTCTGCTTCATCACGATCGCCTGCGGCGCGGTTTCCGGATTTCACTCTTTGATCTCCTCGGGCACGACTCCCAAACTGATCGCCCGCGAACGCCACGCGTTATCGGTCGGATATGGATCGATGCTGCTCGAAAGTTTCGTGGCGGTGATGGCCCTGATTGCCGCCGCATCCCTTCATCCGGGAGTGTTCTTCGCGGTGAATTCCCCGGCGGGCGTAGTCGGCTCCACGCCGGATGCCGCCGTAGCGACGATCAGCTCGTGGGGTTTCCCGGTGACGGCCGGGGAAATGCAGACGTTAGCTCAGCAAGCCGGCGAGCAGTCCCTCTTTTATCGCACAGGCGGCGCGCCTTCGCTCGCCCTGGGCATGGCGCAGATCTTCGCATCGAGCGGCGGCGGCCGGACGCTGCTGGCCTTCTGGTATCACTTCGCGATCATGTTCGAAGCGTTGTTCATCCTGACGACGCTCGATTCCGGCACGCGCGTGGGCAGATTCATGCTACAGGACATGCTGGGACAAGTCTGGCCCAAGTGGGGGCAGACCAACTGGAAACCGGGAATGCTGATCACCAGCGGCGTGATCGTGGCGGCCTGGGGGTATTTCCTTTACCAGGGCGTGGTGGATCCGCTGGGCGGCATCAACACTCTATGGCCGCTGTTCGGGATCGCGAATCAGTTGCTGGCTGCGGTCGCGTTGTGCGTCGGCACGACGATCCTGATCAAAACCCATGGCGCGCGTTATATGTGGGTCACTGCCGTGCCGCTGATCTGGCTGGTGGTGGTGTGCTTCACGGCCGGGTGGCAAAAAATGTTCTCGCCTCTGCCGGCGCTCGGGTTCCTCGCGCAGGCCGATCAACTGGCAGCCGGTCCACAGAACGCAACCACGCCTGCGCTGATTTTCAATGCGCGGCTGGATGCGGCCGTGACGGGCGTCTTCCTGATCCTTGTGGCAACCATTCTCATCGACTCGATTCGTGTCTGGATTGGCGTTCTCGGCGGGAAGCGGCAGGCTAAAACGACAGAGACGCCATTTGTGCCCTCCCGGCTTGCGGAGGAGTTATGAAAGGATTCTTCCGAATTCTGCTTCAAATCGTCTCGGGCGTGCTCGATGAGCTTTCGGACAGAAACGCCTATCGGCGGCATTTAGCCCTACACGGAGCAATGGATTGTCCCGCGGAGTGGCGGCGTTTCCAGGATGAGCACTGGGGTGCAAAGTCCCGCCGGGCCCGCTGCTGCTAAACAGCTACGGTTTGCCGGCTTGTCGAGCCGGTAACGAAATCCGGACTTGGATACCCGAGCGATTCATAAATCTCCCAGGCTCTCGGATCAACCACTCTTCGCACGGTATCGGCCTGCCAATCGGCCAGTTCGATGCGTTTGCTTCCCGAATGCACGTTGACTCTTTTAAACTGCACGGCCGACTCCAGCCACTGTGACGAGGCTGAGACCATCCCTCGCGTGATCTCCTCGATGAAGCCGCCGAGAACATCACAACTCGTGGTAAGGTCCTCACAACGATAAATCTTTCCTACATTCCCCTCCTCCAACACCGCGTTCAGCATGTTGGCGGCATGGACAAATAGCCGGTTTTCATAGGAATTGGCCGGCAAAGAGACTTGCGCGCGGGCCATGACGGCATCCACATATTCCACGTCCCAGGCATGGACCCCCGCGAAGTCGTCGAATAATGCGAGCTGGGAACGCAAGCGCGCCATCGGCTCGCGTACGACCACCGCGGCGTTGAACTTAGAACCAAATATCTGGCGGCACTCCGGAACAAGATGACGGCTCATCCCGTGAACGCCTCCGGCCGCGACGTGGGCGTGCCCCTGAGCCCCAATCACACGCAGATACCGCGCCCCATCGATTTTATCTGTGTTTCCCAAGATGTGCCAGGCGTGGTTTGCCGCATGTACACAAAAAATATCGGGATGACGATTCAGAACCGTCGCAAGCCACGCAGTCGCGGCACAGCCCCAGGAAATCACGGAAAATAATTGAGGATACGGATATTTTCTGAGAAATGCTTCCTGATATTCGCTCAGAATTTCGACCGGCTTTTCCAATTACGTCTCCATAGAAAGGCTTCCACAGGCCCATGCAGCCAGGAAGCATCCCGACATCTGTTTTTGGGGGGAGGGTAAACGGCCCACGGCGCGCAGCTAAGATGCGTCGTCACTCTGTTAACTCTAACATAACAAGGCCCCAAAAACTCCTCTTCCCCGCCAAATGGCAAAGTCACAACCTAGGCTCATCCCTGGAATCGACCGTTGATAGAATGAATCGACCACCGTGAAGACACCATCTCGCTCATCCTTGCGGTTCTTGAACACGCGTCGTCTGAAGAAGTCGCGTCCGGCAACGGTTCGCGACTGGGCGCCGCGCATGGCCATCTGCGCTCTGCTGGTTCTTGGATTGCTCCCGATCCGCGGGCAGCGCAGCACGATCGCCGGCGAGATCGAGATCCGCCAGGCGCTCGAGCGGCTGAATACTCTGGGAAGCGCCCTGATGATCGGCGCGCACCCCGACGACGAGCGCGAACAGGTGCTGGCTTACCTGGCGCTTGGGCGTCACGTTCGAGCGGCGTATCTTTCGATGACACGCGGGGAAGGCGGGCAGAATCTTATCGGACCGGAACAAGGCGACGAACTTGGCGTCATTCGCAGCCAGGAGCTACTCGCTTCGCGGCGGATCGATGGCGCAGAACAATATTTCACCCGCGCCATCGATTTCGGTTTCTCCAAAACGGCAGACGAGACGCTACAGAAATGGGATCGTAACAAGGTGCTTGGCGACGTGGTATATAACATCCGGCGTTTTCGCCCGGATGTCGTGATCCTGGTATTCTCCGGGACGCCGCGCGATGGCCACGGACATCATCAAGCGTCGTCGATTCTGGGGCGCGAAGCGTTTTCGCTGGCGGGCGATCCCAGCAAGTACCCCGAGCAATTAGCCTACGTGCAGCCATGGACTCCGCAGCGCCTGATGATGAACACGGGGTTCCCTGGCGGAAATCAAAGCAAGGGCAAGGCACAGGATAAAGGCAAAGAAAAAGGCAACGCCGGCAAGGGCGACCCGGCGGCCCCCCGGCCCGAAGATCTGTTGAATCTAGATGTCGGCGCCTACTCACCGGAGCTGGGAGCATCCTACGCCGAGATCGGCGGAGCCAGCCGCAGCGCGAACCGGACCCAAGGGACCGGAGCTGCCGAGCCCAAGGGCTCGCAGATTGTCTCGATGGAGACGGTGTCCGGCGATAAAGCCACCAGAGACCTGTTTCAAAATATCGATATCACCTGGAACCGTTTACCTGGCGGTGCGGCGGTCGGTGCCGTCATCCAGCAGGCAATCGATTCCTTCGTTCCAGCACGCCCTGAAGCCCTCGTTCCTACGCTGCTGAAGGCGCGCCCCTTGATCGCGGCGATTGCCGCATCTGCAAAGGATCCGCTCGCGGAACGCAAGCTTCACGAGCTGGATGAGACGATTGCCTTGTGCTCGGGTGTGTACCTGGAGGCGCAGGCCGATAAGGCAGCCGTGAGCCCCGGTGCGCCCCTTCGCGTAAACTTCATGGCCGTCCAGCGGCTGCCTGGCCAGGTGGCCTTGACTGGAATCCGGCTAACCGGGATAGAAGGCGCGCCGGCCGTAAATCTGGCGCCGACGGTTCTGGCGAATAACCAACCCGCACGGTACAACGCGAGCTTCACGATCCCCCAGAATCAACCCTACACGCAGCCGTACTGGCTGGAACAACCCAAGGATGGAGCCCTGTACACCGTGCCCGATCCGCGCGAAATCGGGTTGCCCGAAAACGCACCGGTCCTGACTGCACATTTCCAGGTGCGCATCGCGGGAACCGAGATGGAGTTCACGCGGCCCGTTCATTACCGCTATGTCGATCGGGTCTACGGCGAGCTGGTTCGCCCCTTCACGGTGATTCCGCCCGTGGCGGTGCTCCTGCCGGAACAGGCGCTGGTATTCGGCGAAGCCAAGTCGCGGGCCATCGAAGTCGCTGTGCGTTCGAACGGCGGCAAAGCCGCGGGCGATCTCCGGCTGGATCTTCCGGCAGGCTGGACCGCGGAGCCGGCTTCTCGTCACTTCGAGCTCGCGGGAGCCGAAGAGCAGACGAACGTCTCCTTCAACCTGATTCCACCGGCGGTGAACTCCCAGGGCAAGATTCGCGCAATCGCGCAGGTGGGCACGCAAACCGTGTCCACCGGGACCGAAGTGATCCAATACCCGCACATCACCACCCAGACGCTGCTTCCTCCCGCCCAGGCCACGCTGGTACGTGCCGATATCCGCATTCTTTCAAAGACGGTCGGCTATGTCATGGGAGCAGGCGACGAGGTACCGCAGGCCATTCGCCAACTTGGTTGCGAGGTGACGTTGTTGACCGATGCCGACCTGGCGCATGGAGATCTGGGGCGGTTCGATGCCATTGTGACGGGCGTGCGCGCGTTTAATACGCGTCCGGATCTGCGCGCCAACTATCAGCGGCTGTTCGATTACGCGAATAACGGTGGAACGCTCATCGTCCAGTACAACGTGCCGGAAGGCGGAGCGCCGCCGCAAAACGCTGCCCAAGGCAAGGGAGCTCCGGAGCAAGGCAAAGCGGCCACACCTCCACCGAATACGGCTCCCGCTGACGGAGGAATTTTGGCGCACATCGGGCCGTATTCCATACGTATCACACGCAACGATCGTGTCACGATGGAGGACGCGCCTGTCACATTTCCGAATCCGGATCTTCGTCTGCTGCACGTTCCCAATGAGATCACCAGCGCGGATTTCGAAGGCTGGGTTCAGGAACGCGGATTGTATTTCGCCGACGAGTGGGATCCCAAATATTTGAGCGTGCTCGAATCGCACGATCCGGGTGAAATGCCGCATCCTGGAGGAATGCTGTATGCGAAGGTGGGAAAGGGAGCCTATATTTTCTCCGCTTACGACTGGTTCCGCGAGCTTCCCGCAGGAGTTCCCGGTGCTTATCGCATCTTCGCCAACATGCTGAGCGCGGCCAAGGCGCAATAGAATCTCCCGTGACGGAACCGCAACGCACGGTCATAGACGAGCCACCGCCGTTCCTTGGCACCTGGAAGCGGGTCTATGCCGCCGTGATCTTTTACCTGGCCTGCCTGATCGGCCTGTTCTACTGGTTCACACGATCCTTTTCCCCATGAGGCCCCTCGACTGGGCCGTTATGTTCGGCTGGATCGCGTTCCTGGTTTCCTATGGCCTGTGGCGCGGACGCGGATCCCGCACGACTCAGGAGTTCCTGCTGGCCGGCAAGACGATGCCGTGGTACGCCATGGGTCTCTCGATCATGGCCACGCAGGCGAGCGCGATCACCTTCATCTCCACGACAGCGCAGGCGTACGTCGACGGGATGCGCTTCGTGCAGTTCTATTTCGGCCTCCCCTTGGCGATGGTGATCCTCTCGGCCACCGCAGTTCCCATTTTTCACCGCGCCAAAGTGTACACCGCGTACGAGTATCTCGAACACCGTTTCGACGCCAAGACTCGCCTGCTGGTGACGATCGTTTTCCTGATCTCACGCGGCCTTGGCGCCGGCCTGGCCCTATCCGCTCCCGCGATTGTGCTCTCGGTGATCCTGGGCTGGCCCTTTCGCGTGACGATCCTCATCATGGGCGGGCTGGTGGTGCTCTACACCACGCTCGGCGGCATCAAGGCAGTTACCTGGGCCGATGTCCAGCAGATGATTGTGATCATGCTCGCGCTGATCCTGGCGCTTGTGGTCGCAATTTCTCTGCTCCCGCCGGATGTTTCGTTCCTGGATGCGCTGAAGCTGGCGGGAGCCTCCGGCAAGCTGAACCCGGTGACCACAACCTTCGATTGGAACGATCGCTACAACATCTGGAGCGGGCTGATCGGCGGCATGTTCCTCGCCCTTGCGTATTTCGGGACGGATCAAAGCCAGGTGCAACGCTACCTGACCGGAAAATCGATCGGCCAGAGCCGCCTGGGACTGGTTCTGACCGCAATAGCGAAAGTTCCGATTCAGTTTTTCATCCTGTTCATCGGAGCCATGGTCTTTGTTGTGTTTCTTTTTATCCAGCCGCCCCTGGTATTTCAACCCGTCATGATGGAGCGGATTCAAGGCTCCGCCCAATACGCCTCGATCGATACCCGGTACCGCCAGGCTTTCGAGCAGCGTAAGTCCGCGGCACACAGCGTCGTCGCTTCCGAAGCAGGCGCGCTCCAGGCTTTCCAGGAATCCCAGAAGAGCCTCGATGCCGCCCGCGCTGACGCCTTGAAGCTCGCCGGGAGTTCCGACACGAACTACATTTTTCTGTCTTTCGTGACGCACTACCTGCCGGTGGGCGTCGTCGGTCTGGTAATCGCCGTCATCTTCACGGCGGCGATGTCGGCCATTTCCGGCGAAATTAACTCGCTTGCTACTGTAACTGTGGTGGATATCTACAAACGCCACTTCGTGAGCAACGGGTCCGATAGTCATTACGTGGCGGCTTCGCGCGCCGCGACGGTATTTTGGGGCGCTTACGCAGTGGTTTTTGCCAGCAGCGCGACCGGGTTCGGAGCGCTCATCGAGGCCGTAAACCAGGTGGGATCCCTATTTTACGGCGGGATGCTGGGCGTATTCGTGTTGGCGTTCTTCGTGAAGCGCTGCACGGCGACGGGAGCCTTCGTCGGCGTCTTTGCGGGCGAGGCTGCCATCTTCGCCACAGCCCGCTTCACGGAAGCGTTCCTGTGGTACAACGTGGTGGGCTGCGTAATCGTGGTCGCGACAGGCTGGCTCGTTTCTGTTCTCACGCCACGGAACTAATGGAGACCCCGCTTCGTATACCGGACAGGATGGGCAAGGAGGTGTTGGATGTTCTGCGATAGCTGCGGGAATCAAGTCGCCGATTCTGCGACATTTTGTTCCAAGTGTGGGAAACCGGCGCGGGCCGCGAGCGGTCCGGCAGCGCAGGGCCGCATCGCCGCCCACATCAAAGTGCTCGGTATTTTATGGCTGGCGATGGCGGGCCTTCGTTTGATTCCGGGCTTTGTGCTGGTAGCTCTGGGAAGCTCCAGGATCTTTCCGCCGGACGTTCCGGCGTTCGTCACAGGCTTTCTCCCCACGCTGGGGATGCTCTTCCTCATCGGAGCGGCAATCAGCGGAGTGATCGGCGCCGGTCTGCTCGCGCGGCAGCCCTGGGCAAGGATGCTGGCGATTATTTTGGGCGGCCTCAGCTTGCTGGATATCCCCTTCGGTACCGCCCTCGGGATCTACACGCTTTGGGTGTTGCTGCCGGCCGAATCGGAGCAGGAATATCGCGCGACGGCGCGATCAGTCTAGCTAGAGCGCAGCACCGCGTTCAGCGAGCCCTGGCGGTAGCCTTCCAGATCGAGCGTGACGTAGTGGAAGCCGAGCGGCTTGAAAATCGCCGTGAACGCGCGCGCCATTTCGGGAGCGAGCGCCCGATCGAGTTCCTCCGGAGCGATCTCGATCCGCACCAGGTCGCCGTGAAAGCGGACGCGAAATTGGCGGAATCCGAGAGCTCGGATCGCTTCTTCCCCGCGTTCGACGGTCTTTACGTTCTGAATCGTCACCGGGGTTCCGTACGGAATGCGCGAGCTCAGGCACGCCGTTGCCGGACGGTCCCACGTTTTCAGGCCCGCGCGGCGCGAAAGCTCCCGGATCTCGGATTTTGTCATCCCGGCCTCGACAAGAGGCGCCTTCACCTGATGGATTTTCGCCGCGTTCTGACCCGGCCGGTAGTCGCCCAAATCGTCCACGTTCACGCCATAGATTACGTGCGCGATTCCCCGCTCCCGCGCGACTTGGTCGAGACGCGCAAACAGTTCGTCCTTGCAATGGAAGCAGCGATCCGGACCGTTTTTCACGTAATCCGGATTGTCGAATTCACGCGTCTGGATGTACTCATGCCGGAAACCGCATTCGCGCGCGAATTGTTCGGCGTCGCGCTTGTGCGACTCAGGAATCGACGCGGAATCCGCGGTAATCGCAATCGCGCGATCGCCCAAAACCTGATGGGCGGCCCACGCCAAGTACGCGGAATCCGCGCCACCGGAATAGGCGACGATCACGCTGCCCAGGTCCCGTAGCGACCGGAACAGCGCGTCCTGCTTAAGGTCCCGCTTAATTGAGTCGGCCGCCGCCGGAATCATATTTTGAGTATAACGGGACTCGATCCGGAGCCATCGCAATCCGCCGCAGCTCGTTCTGGTCGAGCCAGATCAAAGAGCACGGTTCGCAAGTGTCGATGTTCACGTTTCCCGGACCGCCGTACGGATGACCGATCATGGTTCGGCCGCACTCCGGACACGTCAGATGCCGGTCTGCGTCGGCATTGTCGCGCGGCTGGAGGCTTGCGCTGGAAGCGTGCCACAGCGCCCGCAGGAATTCGACCAGCGGAAGGAATTTATCGATTCCCACCAGCAGCCCCCGGCACTGGGTGCAGTAAAGAACCGGGCGATTCTGGATGTTTCCCTCCGAAAGGCCCGACTGACAGACCGGACAAACCTTGGCGGTCTGCCCGCCCACCTCGACACCGTCTGGGTTCGCAGACTGGGGTGCGGCTGCCTGTTGCGGCTCGTCCATACTCAACTTATCGGCGCTTGCCGAACGTTACTGCAGCGGCAGATCACTCTGCCCGTCGCCGTTTTCCGGAGCCTCGGGAATCAAGCCGGCAGCGGCCACCTGGTCGCCTTCCTCGCAGTGAACCAGCCGTACGCCTTGCGTCGAGCGGCCCGCTTGCCGGATCTCGCCCGAATCGATACGGATGATCTGGCCCTGCTTGGTGATGATCATCAGCTCGGAGTCTTCCTTCACCGACAGAATCCCCACGACTTTGCCGATCTTCGGCGTGGTCTTCATATTGATCACGCCTTTTCGTCCGCGAGCAGTCAGGCGATAATCCACAAGCGGCGTCCGCTTCCCGTAGCCATTTTCGGAAATCGAAAGGATCAAGCCGTCCTTGCCGACAACTTCCATGCCGACCAGATAGTCGCCTTCCTCAAGCTCCATGCCCCGCACACCGAATGCCGGACGGCCCATGGCGCGGACGTCTTCTTCCGAGAAGCGGCACGCCATGCCCTCGTGCGAAGCCAGGAAGATGTAGTTCGATCCATCCGTCAGACGCGCTCCCAGCAATTCGTCGCCTTCTTCCAGGCCGATGGCGATAATGCCGCGCGACATGGGATTGTCGAACTCGGTAAGCTCGCACTTCTTGATCGTGCCTTGCTTGGTCACCATCACGATGAACTTACCCGCCACGAATTCCTTCACCGGCAGGAAAGCCGTGGGCGACTCGTCGGGCTGAAGATTCATCAGGCTGGATGCATGTTTACCCTTGCCCGTAGTCCCCGCATCGGGGATGTTGTAGATCTTGAGCCAGTACACGCGACCTTTGTTCGTGAAGATCAGCAGGTAGGCGTGCGTGGAGGCAACGATCAGGTGCTCGACAACGTCCTCGGCGCGCGTGCCCATGCCGATGCGCCCCTTGCCGCCGCGCGACTGGCGCCGGTAGGTATCGACCGCGGTCCGCTTCAGATAACCGCCGCGCGTGACCGTCACCGCGACGTCCTCCACCTGTACCAGATCTTCGAGTGTGATCTCGCCGGTATCTTCAATAATCTGCGTCCGGCGTGCGTCGCCGTAATCCTTCTGGACTTCCTTGAGCTCATCGATGATCACGCCGCGCAGGACTTTCTCCGATCCCAGAATCTCGACGTACTCGGCGATTCGCTTTTGGATATCCGCCAGTTCCTCAAGAATCTTCTGCTGCTCCATGCCGGTCAGGCGCTGGAGTTGCAGTTCGATGATGGCCTGGGCCTGGCGTTCGGTGAAGCGGGAACCACGCGGGTCGGCATCCACCAGCTTGGCGTATTGTTTCGCTTCGGCCGGCGTGATGAAATTCATCAGCGCGTCGCGCGCGTCTTTGGGACTCTTGGCGGCGCGGATCAGAGCGATCACCGCGTCCAGATTGTTTAGAGCACGCTGGAAACCGAGCAAAATGTGCTCACGCTCGCGGGCCTTGCGCAGCAGGTAATCGGTCCGCCGGCGGACAACATCCGCGCGGTGCTCGATGAAGCGCTTCAGGACTTCCAGCAGCGGGAGCTCGCGCGGCTGGCCGTTAACGATGGCCAGCATGATCACGCCGAAGCTGATCTGCATCTGCGTCTGCTTGTACAGATTGTTCAGGATGACTTCGGCCTGTTCGCCGCGTTTCAGCTCGAAGACGATGCGCATTCCCTCGCGGTCGCTCTCGTCGCGGATTTCAGAAATCCCTTCGATCTTCTTCTCGTTGACCAGCGACGCGGCGTGCTCGATCAAGCGAGCCTTGTTGACCTGGTAGGGGATCTCGGTGACGATAATCGCCTCGCGGTCCTTGCCCATCTGTTCAGTAGCCGCTTTGGCGCGGATCTTGAGCGACCCGCGGCCGCGCGCGAAATACTCGAGGATGCCTTCCCGGCCGAGGATCAACCCACCGGTCGGGAAATCGGGACCTTGCACCAATTCAACCAGCTTGGCAGCCGGCATGTTCGGATTCTGCACCAAGGCGATGCACGCGTTCACGATCTCGGTCAGATTGTGCGGCGGGATCTTGCTCGCCATACCCACCGCGATGCCTTCGCTGCCGTTGATCAGCAGGTTGGGAACGCGCGCGGGCAGAACCTCGGGCTCCATCTCGCTCTCGTCGTAGTTGGGGCGGAAATCGACCGTTTCCTTGTCGATATCCTCCAGCATCGCTTCGGAAATGCGCGCCAGGCGAGCTTCGGTGTACCGCTCGGCCGCCGGCGGATCGCCGTCCACGGAGCCGAAATTTCCCTGCCCCTCCACCAGCGGATAACGCAGATTGAAGGGCTGCGCCATGCGAACCAAGGCGTCGTAGATGGGCGCGTTCCCGTGCGGGTGATACTTTCCCATCACGTCGCCGGTGATTTTGGCGCACTTGCGCGTGGGACGATTGAAGCGCAATCCGAGTTCGTGCATCCCGAAAAGAATCCGGCGATGCACGGGCTTCAAACCGTCGCGCACGTCAGGCAGGGCTCGACCCACGATCACGCTCATGGCGTAATCGAGATACGAGCGCCGCATCTCGTCTTCGATGTTGATCGGAACGAGATTCTTGGCGCCGCCGTCGCCGCCTAACGGCATCTGCCCGCCCGGCGGCGGAGTGGTCGGGTCCTGAGGATCTGCCAAGTGAAGCTCCTAATTCCTTACCGCGCACAACGCCACGAGCAGGCTGTGCGCTCCTAAGTGGACGTTCCGCGGAGTGCGGTTTTTCTTATATTTTACCAGTTCGCCGCCGCGAAAGCGCGATTAGCGATATACTGCCCTAACCGATCTTTTCTATGCCGCTTGCCCCCGGTACCCATCTTGGCCCTTACGAAATCTCCGGGCCCATCGGCGCAGGCGGAATGGGCGAAGTATATCGGGCCCGCGATGCCCGACTGGACCGCGATGTAGCGGTCAAGGTCCTGCCCGAACATCTGTCCGCGGATTCCCAGGCCCTGGCGCGCTTCGAGCGTGAAACCAAAGCCGTGGCGTCGCTCTCGCATCCCAGCATTCTGGCTATTTTCGACGTGGGCCTCACGGACGGAACCAGCTACGCTGTTACCGAGCTGCTCGAAGGGGAAACGCTACGCGTTCCTCTCAGGCGCGGAGCCTTGAGCTGGCGGAAAGCCGCCGAGATCGCCACCGCCATTGCCGAAGGGCTCGCGGCGGCGCATTCCAAGGGCGTCATTCATCGCGACCTGAAGCCAGAGAATATCTTCCTCACTTCCGACGGCCGCGTAAAAATTCTCGACTTCGGGCTGGCCCGAGTGCAAGCATCCTCCGGCCAGGAGGAAACCGTTACCCGGGGCCTCACCGAAGCCGGGATGCTGATGGGCACCGCCGGTTATATGTCGCCGGAGCAGGTCCGGGGCGTTCCGGCCGGGCCAAGCAGCGATATTTTCTCCCTCGGATGCGTGCTGTATGAAATGGTGGCAGGACAGCGCGCCTTCCGTGGCCAGACCCTCGCCGAGGCCGTGTCCGCGATTCTGCGGGACGCGCCGCCGGAGCTCACGATTTCCAGCGCGCAGATTCCGGCCGAATTGCAGCGGATCGTTTCGCACTGCCTGGAAAAGAACCTGGAGCAGAGATTCCAGTCAGCGCGGGATCTCGCGTTCGCTTTGCGGGCCGTACTGAACAGCGGCAGTGTCCCTTCAACTCCAGCCGAGCCGGCCAAGCATGCGAATTCGATCGCGGTGCTGCCGTTCGCAAACGCCAGCCGCGATCAGGATACGGACTACTTCTGCGACGGAATCACCGAGAGCATCATCAACAGCCTGGCTCAGCTTTCCCAACTGAAGGTAACCCCCCGCAGCACCGTGTTCCGCTACAAAGGCAAGGATGCGGATGCGCAGACCACCGGGCGGGAGCTGAACGTCCGCGTCGTTTTGACCGGCCGGGTTATGCAGCGCGGCGAGACGCTGGTGGTCAGCGCCGAACTGGTGGACTTCGCCGAGGGTTCGCAGCTCTGGGGCGAGCGCTTCAATCGCAAGGTGGCCGATATCTTCGACCTGGAAGAAGAGATCGCCCGCAGGATTTCGCAGAGCCTGCGCGTGAAGCTCACCGGCGAGGAGCAGCGCCGCCTCGGAAAACGGTACACGGAAAATAGCGAAGCCTACCAACTCTATCTCCGGGGCCGGCACCACTGGATCAAACGAACCGTCGAGGGGATGAAAAGGCGCCGAGTACTTCCAGCAGGCCATCGATCTCGATCCCAGCTATGCCCTGGCCTATGCGGGTCTGGCCGACTGCTACATGATGCTGGCCAGCTACGTTTCGATTCCGCCGAAGGAAGGACAGGCAAAGGCAAAAGCGGCTGCCGCGACCGCAATGGCCCTGGATCCCGAGTTGGCGGAAGCCCATCTATCGACCGGCTTCGTTCGTTTCCTTTTCGACTGGGACTGGCAGACCGCCGAGCGGGAAATCCAGCGTGCCATCGAATTGAACCCCAATTACTGGCAGGCACCCTACTGGTACAGCATCGTGCTGGCAGCGACAGGAAGGCACGTGGAGGGGGAGGCGCAGATCCGGCGAGCGCAGGAACTGGATCCGCTTTCTCCCGCAGTCGGACACGTGGCTACCCTGATCTCCCTCCTAGGCCGCCGCTACGACGAGGCTGTCAGCCGGGCCTTGAAGGGAATCGATGTGGATCCCGGCTATCCATTACTGCGGGCCTGGCTGGGCATCACGTACGAACGGTTGGGCAGGTCTCCGGACGGTCTCCGGACGCTCTCCGGGAACTGGAAACCTGCGCCCGGCTGCTGGGAGACGCCTCCTTGGCGCTCGGGCTGCTGGGGCACACCTTGGCCGTATCCGGAGATCGCGCGGGAGCGCGGCGGGTGCTCGATCAACTGCTTGCCCGGACTGACCCGATGCCGGCCGACCCGTTCTCGATCGCGCTGATCTACCTCGGCCTGGGCGAGAACCAGAAGGCGCTGGACTGGCTCGAAAACGCGCTCGAGCGCCGTCTCGGCTGGTTCATCCTGTTCGCGAAGTGCGACGAGCGGCTGGATATCCTCCGCAACGAGCCCCGATTCAAGAGCATCCTACAGCGCATTCGGCTGGATTAGGTTTGATCCCCGCAACGATCTTTCTCAGCGCTTTCCTCCTCTTTCAAGTCCAGCCGATCATGGGCCGATTCATTCTGCCCTGGTTCGGCGGAACGCCCGCCGTGTGGAGTGTGTGCCTGCTGTTCTTCCAGGCGGCGCTGCTGGCCGGCTATGCGTACGCGCACTGGCTGCAACGGCCACGGATACACGTGGTCCTCCTGGCTGCGTCCTTGGCGGTTCTTCCCGTAATCCCCAGGCGGCCAGCGCTGACGGAGAACCCGTCGGCGCGGATTCTGCTGCTTCTGGCAATCACCGTCGGTGTTCCGTACTTTCTCCTCTCGGCTACGGCACCCCTCGTGCAGAAATGGCTCGCCTCGGAGCGGTCACCCTGGCGACTCTACGCGTTATCCAATTTCGGTTCGTTCCTTGCGTTGCTCACTTACCCGTTTCTGATCGAGCCATACCTGCGCCTGCGGACCCAGGCCTGGATCTGGTCCGGATTCTACTTCGGGTTCGCCCTGCTCTGCGGCTCGGTCGCGTGGGCAGTGGGACAGGCAATCTCGTCGCCTGTCGAGAAGGAGACAGCCGACACGATCGCCCCTACTTTACCGACGATTCTGTTCTGGCTGGGACTCTCGGCCGCCGGCTCGGCGCTCCTGCTGGCGACCACGAACATCGTCACCCAGGACGTGGCGGTGGTCCCCTTCCTGTGGATCACGCCCCTAGCCCTGTACCTGCTCACGTTTGTGCTGGCCTTCGAACACGAGCGCTGGTACCCGCGCACGGCCTTTGCGATCGCTGCGGGCGTACTTGCGCCCGTTGGCTGCGCCGTCGTCAACGCAGGCGTCGGACTCGCCTTGTGGATGCAGCTGAGTGCTTATCTGTCGGCGCTGTTCGTGATTTGCATGCTCTGCCACGGCGAATTGCGCTACTCGCGCCCCGATTCCGCCCACCTGACGATGTTCTATCTGACGGTGGCGGCCGGCGGGGTCGTGGGCGGCGTGTTCGTCACGCTGATCGCGCCCCGGATCTTTACCGAGTTCAATGAGTACCCCATAGCGCTTGCCGCCGCCTGCCTCCTGGGACTAACGGGCTGGCTGCGATCCGGCGCCTGGGCGCTGTGGACTCGAAGCAACTTCGCGATCCGGATTCCCTTGATGGCCCTCCTGCTCGGCGGCTTCACGGCCGTTGCGACCGTGGCGATGAGCGGCGCGCGCCCGGCGCTCGCGTCCTGGCGGAACTTCTATGGCATCCTGCGGATTTCCGATCTTCCGGATCCGCATGGCGCCATGCGCGAGCTCACTCACGGCCGGATCAAGCACGGATCGCAATACCTGGAACAGGCCTGGCGCGACCGGCCGACCTCCTACTACGGGCCGCACAGCGGCGTCGCCCTGGCGTTGAACGCGCTTCCCGACGATCCGCGGCGGATCGCCGTGATCGGACTGGGCGCGGGAACCCTGGCCGCCTGGGGGCGTCCAGGCGACTCGATCCGGTTCTACGAAATCAATCCGCTGGTGCCCATGATCGCGACGCACTGGTTCACGTTCGTTTCCGATTCAAGAGCGAAGGTCGAGACGACACTGGGCGATGCGCGCATTCAGATCGAGCGCGAGCGGGACCGGTTCCAATTACTCGCCGTGGATGCATTTTCAAGCGATGCAATCCCCATGCACCTGCTCACGGCAGAAGCCGCCGATATCTACAAGCAACACCTGTTGGACGGCGGGCTGCTGCTGTTCCACATCTCGAACCGGTCGCTCAATCTGGAGCCGGTGGTCCGCGGGCTCGCGGAGCATCTAAACTGGAACGCGGCGCAGATTCTGGCCGAGGATAATCCGTCCACGGGCGAGGATAGCTCGAACTGGGTCATTCTGACCGATAATCTCGCGCTCCTGCGCAAGATCACCGATGCAGCCCCGCGCGTCGGATGGAACTATCCGGAGCGCAAGCCGGTCCTGTGGACCGACGACTTCGCAAGCCTGTGGCACGTACTGAAGTGGTGAGTCCTACTTTTGGCGTTTCGCTACTGCCTCTTCCATGAACATATCCAGGATCGTGCGAGTAAACTTGATCTCGTCCCCCATGATCTTACCCTTGTAAACGATCCGTAACGGCATATCCATAAACGTGATGTTTTCGACGAACGAGACATCGTCGCCATTCACCGTTCCCTCGGCGATTTCCGTTTCCACGTTCGCCAGCTCCGATTTCGCCTTGCCTGTCAGCTTGTTGCCTTCGACTTTGAATGTGTAAGTGTAGTTCTGGACGCCCACCTGGGTATCGAACGAGGCTTTCCAGGTGCCTGTTACATCCGCGGCCAGCGCCGCCGATGCCATCGTTATCACGATTACCGCGCCCAGCAAAGTTTTCGTCATCCCCGTCTCCTTCTCTAAATCGTACTTCAGTTTTTTGTTAGAAGATGAAACCTTCTGGTGTAGAATTAGAGTCAGCTCTGGTTGTTCGGAGGCAGTAGTTTCTTCGATGTCGCAGTCCGGTGTATCCGAGTCGCCCAAAGTCCCCCGCACTTCCAGTTTCCTGGCGCGCCTCGGCGATCTGTGGTGCCGCCGCATGCACGATAGTCCCATGCTGCCAATCCATGGGCGCTATCAGTGCCGGAAATGCCATCGTTATCACGATGTTCCCTGGGAAGGCCCGCACTCGGAAGATCCGAAGCCGCCTGAGCGTTCCCGATAGCCGCTATTTCAGTTTGATCCTGACTTCAGCCGCATAGAGCATGGTGCGGTCGTTGTCCTGCGCGGCCCATTTCATCAGCGTGTTCAGGCTAGGCTGCACCCGAGCCTGAAACACTTCCCGGCCGTTGGCGGTTACGATCACCGGCTCCGAGAAATCGAATTCATCGGGAGACAACAGCAGCGTGAAAGCCGTCACCCCCTTGGTGGTCGCCTGCACTGAGTTTCCCGACCGCACCACGTCGACTCGTCCTGGGACCTTGGGCCTGGCGAACAGCGGATCGGTACCGAGCGAATCGCTGAAGATGTTGATGTCGGACAGATCCCTGGCTTCGCCTGGAGCCGTTCCAAACGAGTCGATCACCAGCCAGTGCGCGCGATTGTGCTCAGCATCCGCGGCCTCCCAGGTCAGCTTGTCGGGATACGGATCGCGCGGATGCGCCGCCACGAACTTTTCAAACGGATCCTTCATCTCGGGCCACCAAGCCGTATTGTGTTCGCCGTCCGGCTGCGGATGATATTCGATCTGGACACCGTGCGTTATCAGATGCTTCGTGTATGGCTCGACAATCGAGATCGGATACAGGCGATCCTTGCCGCCGTTGATGACGAAAAGCGGCTTGTTGCGGAGATTGCTGGGGAAATTGAGGCCATCGTCGATTTCGCCATTGGCCAGCACCATCAGGAAGCCGTTCAGCGGCAGGAAACTCGCGTAGGGCGTGGTATCGCGCATGGCGATGTAGTAGGCTCCCGTTCCACCGTCGGAAACGCCCGCCAAAACTACACGGTTTTCATCGACGTTGTAGCGGCGCTTCAGGGCGTCCACAATGGCGCGCAGGTTCAGTACCTGATCGTCGCTCCACCAGGGCTCGTCGCTCCAGGCATAGGGGATCACGTAGATCTGCTCGGCGCCAGCCAGATTCCCGATCTGCCCGTTGCCCCGCGGCCGGTTGTCCGACCGTCCGCCCACGCCGCCGTGAAGCTGAAACCGGACCTGATAACGCCTAGACGGATCGTACCCTGGCGGAATCGTCACAGCGTAGAAATGTTCGATGCCGTCCGAGGTGCGGTTGCTCAACTGGAGGACGCCGGCTTTTTGATCCGTGTAACTCCGGCCCTGCTTGAGCCGGCGCAAGGCTTCCTCGAAGGTGACGCCGCTCTTGACTACATCTTCCGCTGCCCGCGCGGCCGCTACCGGGCCATCCGCTGACCAGAATTTCTGGAACGCCGCGTCGATCCGGCTCTGAGCCTGGGCTACCGGCAATGCCAACAGCAGGAATGCAGCGAGTCTCATCCCGATACCCCTATTGCTTGCCCGCCCAGCGCTTCCTTGAATTGTGCCGTATCGGTGTAGCTTTGCCAGTCCGAGATTTTTCCGTCCTTAAAGCGGAACACGTGTACGAATTCCGCATTGATCGAAGTTCCGGTCGCCTTGTAGGTGCCTCGGTACCGTCCGCGCGCGATGACCACATCCTCGGCGCCCAAAATCTCTTCCGGAATCGCGGACAGATGATCCCAATCGGCGGCCGCTCGGGCGAAAATCAGGTCGCGGATCGCCTCCACGCCCACGTAGGGATTTCCCGCGGCGTAAATGAAATTCTCCGCGGCGTGCATCACCACTTGGGGATGAAGCAGCTCCAGCAGCGCGGGCAGGTCCTTACGCGCATGCAAATCGTAGAAGCGTCGAATCAACTGACGATGGTCCGCAGCCATGCTTCCTCTGTCTCACTCACCATAGCACTCGTTCCAGGGCTTCGCAGAAGAAATACTCGCCCCACATTACGGACTCGTCCACGCCCAGTCCCTTGTTCACGTGATACATCCCGCCCTTGAGAATTCCTTCCCACTTGGGATCGGGCTTCGCCAGGTGCTTTTCGCACAACGAACGCAGAATATGAACCGCCGTGGACCAATACAGATGGCCTTTGGCCGAATCCGGAACCAGCCGGCACAGCCGCAGCAACCCGGCGGCGCAAATCGCAGCCGACGAAGAGTCCGGCAACGTGCGGTTCTCGCCGGGCGCGTTGAAATCCCAGGGGGGAATGCCGTCGGAAGGACAATGCGTGATGTAGAAATCGGCGCACGCCTCGGCCGTGTCGAGAAAGTGCGGATCGCGGCTGTATTCGTAGCAGGTGGTGAATCCGTACAGAGCCCAGGTGAGCCCGCGCGACCAGCAGGAATCGCCCCGGAATCCCTGATGCGTAGTCTGCCGCAGGAATTCGCCGGTGTCGGTATCGAAGACGCCTTCCTGCGCCGTGGATCCGTCCCCGCGCACGAGCACGCGTCGCGTGGTCAGGGAATGCCGCATGGCGATATCGCGCAAGCGCCGGTCGCCGGTTTCCTTTGCGGCGAAAAAAATGATTCCCACGTTCATCATGATGTCAATGAACAAAGAATTATCGGCGACAAACGAACGCAGGTACTGGCCCTTTTCTTTGAACCGCAGCGCCAGCGTCTTGCCTGCCTCGATCAACACTTCCCGATGCGCCGGATCCCCGGAAATCCGCCACCAGCGGTAATACGTGGACAAAAACAAGAACCCGAGGTCATGAACGTCTTTATCGTGCTTGCGAGGCTCGAGCGGCGTGGTATATCGAATCGCCTGTTCCAGCCAGAAATTGGCGTCATTCGAATTCGGCGTGGCATGCTTGTGAAAAATCCACATCATGCCGGGCAGAAAACCGTCTCCCCAATGCGTCCAGGCCGGCCCCTCGTGCTCCCATGTTCCGTTCTGGGTGTGGAGCGGGTACAATCCGGGATGCTTTTCGATGAGCTTGCGCACCTGCCTCTGCGCGAACGCATAAGCCTGCTCGAACAGTTCGCCGGTTTCGCTGCCGAAATGAATCACTATTCTGTTCTCCAGAACATGAGGATACCGCTTATACGCGGTCCTGCTTGGCGGGCAATGACGATGTCGCCATCCGGCTCCGTCCTGCGGAACAAACGTCGCGACACCAGGGCTGCATCTTCGAACCTCAGCTTCAGCCGTGCGTGCCCGCCGGGCCATTCCAGATCCCGAAAGTCGATCCGCAGCACGAATCCGCTACGGTCCCGATCCAATCGCATGATGCGGCCGCGCGCCGTGGCTCCTTTGGGGACGATTCGCTGACGGCGGTTTCGCAGATCCGCTTGCAGGACTGCCTGGATCGGATCTCCCACGAATGTTTTCATCAGGTCGATAGGAGGCATTTCCAGCGGGACCGTGAGCCCGGCCGGAATTTCGATCTCCTCCGGCGCGACGGGCGCGACCGGCTTGTCGTCCAACACGGGATCGTCGAACGATAGAGTGCTCTCGCCTGTAAACTTGCGGCAGGAGGAAAACCGAACCCAATTCCGGCTCACGTTTTCCCCCGAGGCCATCATCAGCTCGCTTTCCACAGGCAGGAGAAACTCTTCATTCCCGATTCGCGTGCGGGAATAATTGACCGTGGTCTCCACTTGCGACACTCCCAGTTCCGGAGGTATGTCGTCGTCAACAACCTCTACACGGCGCATATCCAGCGTCTCAGGATCGGCGTAAAGCGAACCGTGAAACCCGACCACCGCTTCGCGGGCATCGACTCGCAAACGGTGTCCGCTGACCGAGCGGGGAACCTGAAAATCGTAGCGGGCCATGGTCCTGCCCGCCAGCGCCGCCACGCGCCGCTCGCCAAAGACAGGAGCGTTCGTCAGAACCAAAATGCGAGCGAAGATTGCAAAATTCCCGCTTCCGAACATGCCTGTGGATACGAGTTCGTTCAGGTCCCGGTCTTCGAATTGCTTCGATCCAGGCCAGGCAAACATTTCTTTCCCGTCCACGAGCGCCACTTCCAGCCGGAGCGTGTCCTCGATCCTGGAGCGATTTCCCGCGGGCTGCCGGGTACGCTCGACGGTTTCCGTGCAGGTATAATCCGGCTGGCGTAACAGAACGTCCGACATTTTCGCGCGGACCCGGCTGAGGAAATCGTCGGCCTGCGCGGCCGCACCGAACCCGGACAGCAAGAGCGCGCAGGCAAGCATGACCCGGACCGGCTGCATTTCGATTCATTATGGCATCGGCAGAATCATGTTCCGGCGACGGTTTGCTAGCATCGAGTGAATGCCAGCAAAAATCACGATCAATCCCAACGGTTCCATCCGCGTGGAAGGCGATTTCGAAATCTGCGACGCCGAAGGCAAGTCTTTCGGCCTGGGCGGACGCACCTCCATCGGGCTGTGCCGCTGCGGACATTCCGCGAACAAACCTTTCTGCGACGGCTCGCACCGCCGGGTGAACTTCGAGTCGGTCTGCGCGGCGCGCGACCTGCCGCCTCCGGCCCCTAAGCAGTAGGCCGCCATCGAGCGAGCACTACAGAATATCCCTGGATCGCGCCGGCAGAGATAATTCCCCACTTCTCTGCACCAAGTATCGAATTGGAAATTCTCAATTTGGAATTTGGCTGTGAGGAGGTGTCCAGTGTCAAGCTTAAGGGCGCTCGCTCTTTTGGCATTTACGATCCTACTCGTGGCGCCCGCCGAGGCGACCACCAGTTATTACCAGGGGTCCTCTGGCGAGACGCAGTTTAATACGGCTGTTGGGGGACTGACCCTGCTGGATCCTGCGCTGACGTTCTCGGCCGGCGATCTCGGATCCGGAGGGCTGTTTAACGCCAGCGGAACGGGAATCAATTTTCTCGGGTTCGACGATTTCACCTTCAACAACCCGGAAAACTTCAATGTGAGCTCGGGCCAATTGTCCGCTCAGAACACAAGCGAAGTCGTCAAGATCACCTTTCCTGGCTCCGGAATCTATGCGTTCGGCATCCATATTACGACCGTGTCCGGCGGCGGAAGCTGGTGCATCGACGTAACATCGACCGGCTGCGCATATAGTGTGGTTAACACCAGTTCCTCCAACGTTCAATTCTTCGGTGTGGTCAGCGATGCGCCGATCACTGCCCCGCTGTACATCCGCGCGCAGATCTCCAATAAGATTGTGTTCACGAATTTCGAAGCATTCACCGCGACACCGGAATCCGCCGCCAGCCTGCTGGTCGGCCTCGGCCTGGTTATCTTGCCGTTGATCCGGCGGCGGCTGCCCCGAGGCTCGTAGGCACGCGAGCCAGGCGGGGCGCGGTTCCGACAATTTCGACCGGGAGCAGATTCGCCTTTACCAGCCGCGGTCCTTCGAACAGGACCTCGGCCAGGGCGCCGCGCTGCGTTTCGACTCGTTGAAACTGATCGAAAACCAGATTGCCGAGCGAATAGAAGATGACGCCCCGCCCATAATGTTCCCAGGGTTGGGCGACGTGCGGATGATGGCCGACCACGACCGATGCGCCCGCATCGATAGCCGCGCGCGCGAAGGAAACCTGCTGCGGATTCGGTTTCGGGGAATACTCGATACCGGCGTGCATGGAAACGATGACCGCGTCGGCGCGGTTTGCCAGCCGCTGCACGTCTTCCCGCATGTGGCCGATCTCCATCAAGGCGATCCGGTCGTCGGTATCGGAGTGATTCCCGTTGGATTGATCATAGGTATAGGCGAGAAAGCCGAACCGGAAGCCGTTGCGCTCAAGAATCGCCCCCTCGTGCGCCTCTTCTGCCGATTTACCGGTGCCCACAGTGGCGATCCGATGACTCCGGATCCAGTCCAGCGTGAACTCGACGCCGTGGGATCCCTGGTCGCGACAATGATTGTTCGCGGTGGAGACTACGTCGATGCCGGCCAGTTCCAGCGCCGCGATCATCTCCGGCTCCGCCTTGAAGATCATGCCGCGCTCTACGAGAGCTCCGCGGTCCGAAAAGGGCGATTCCAGGTTGACGAACGCGATATCAGCCGCCTGAAGAGCCGGCGCCAGATCGCGCATGGGGAACGCCGGGTCGCGATGGGCGCGCGCCACGCGGCCGACGTGCCGAGAGAGCATGACATCGCCGCCGAGAACAATCCTGGTACGGGCCGGCTCGGGAGCGGACTGCTCGGCCGTCCTCGATAACGGCAGGAACTCGAGTAAAGGGACGCCGAACAGCGGAAATAAATCCCGGCGCGTCCGCGTCATGCTACTTCCTTCGGCAGATCGGGCAGGAGAGCGGAGGCGGCCTGATCTGTGAACCACTCCGTATTCGCCGCGCGGGCCCCGATCTGCGCCGGCCACTTCAGCGGGTCATAGGATTCGGCGAGCACTGCATGAACCGCCTCGGCTTTATCGTCGCCGGTAGCGAGCACCACTGTGTGGCGGGCGGATTCCAGCACTCCCGGCAGCAGCGTCACCCGCCACTGCCGCAGTTTCTCGACCCAGACGGCCGCCGCAAGACGGTCGCGATTCTCAATCAGAGCCTCTCCGGGAAACAGGCTGGCCGTGTGCCCGTCGGGTCCGATCCCTCGATGGATCACGTCGAACTGCGGCTGCTCGCCGGGTTTCAGTCCCATCGCCGAGCGAAAGAAAGTTTGCATCCCCTCGGCATACTCCCGGGCGCTCTCGTGAGGCTCCGTCTCGGTGGGAATACGGTGAACGTTCTCGATCGGAACATTCGCGGGCGTGAGCCAGGTATTGTTCGCCAGCCGGAAATTGCTCTGCGGATCCCACACCGGCACGTAGCGTTCGTCTACCCAAAACACGTGAACCTGCTTCCAGAGGAAGCTGCTTTCGGCGAACAGCTCAAACATTGCGCGCGGGGACGAACCTCCGGAAACCGCGATGGTTGCCACGGGACGCACTTGCAACGCTTCTCGCAACAAATCCATGATGCGCTGCCCGCACGCCTGGGCGGCCGCGCGCGAATCGGGATATCGCAACAGGTTCATGCAAAGTTATGCAGAGAGAGCCCGTTCATAGACGGGATCCGCGCCGAGAATGCTGAGTTCCTCCCGCATGAGGGCGTCTTCGGAAGTCGAAGGCAGCGGCGACCGGTATTTCCGCCCGCAGCCGGACACTTGGATGCTAGGATCACTGCCCAAGGAGAACGTGAGACTGTCGGTTGCGCCCCAGAGCGTCACGGATCGCAGGCCGGGAGGACCGTCCGCGTGTTCCATCGTCACGCGCACCCTGGGCAAGGCCGAGCGGATCCAGGCCGCGAAATACCGCGCGCAGGTGGTTATCGAAGCGCCGCCGAACACGACCTTCGCGGCTTTCACTTCCTCCGGGTCCATGGCGCCGTCGTCCACCAGGTGCGCCAGAACCTCGCGCCAGCCGGTGAGCCGTGTCCAGTGCAGATCTGCGACGCGCTTGCCTCGCGCGCGCAGGCGGCGGAGAAACTGGAGCGCGCTGTCGGAGTCCGCTGCGTTCTTGGAATCGAAGATAATTTTATCCGCCAGGGCAAACAGGGGCTCCAATGGCCCGGGCTCGAGCGCCGAAGCGCCGCGGCACCACAGCACCACAGGCAGATCCGGAACGCGCAAGGGAACCAGAAACCTGGCCACCTCCGAATACCCGCTCTGGCCTGCCGTAATTTCGACTCCTTCCGAGCAAATCTGCTGCGACTTGCCGAACGGCTTCCAGCACTCGGCGAAGATTCTCGCGTCCAAAGCGTCGCTGCCCGGGCGCACGATCACGGCGCGGCTGGGATGGTTGTGCATCAGCACGCCGACCGTCTGGCGAGCACGCTCGGCATCCGAAGCATCTTGAGCCGCGACCACAAGCGTCATGGCGCAGGCCCTCAGTACGCCGCCGGAATCGGCTTGATCCACCGCGAGTTGGGCCCAGAGTTCCTGGAGGTCGCGAAGAATCCGTTCCGGCTGGACCGTAACCGCACTCATATTTCAGCTATTCCGCCACTGCCGCCCCAGGCGCGCGATCATCGCGTCAGCCTCGGACGGCCCCCAGCTTCCCGGTTCATAGTTCGGAAAATCGAAGCGCCGGTTTTTCCAGGTTTCCAGGATCGGCTGGATCACCGCCCAGCTCGCTTCGACCATATCCTGGCGCGTGTACAGAGTCGGATCCCCGACCATTGCGTCTACCAGAAGCGTCTCGTAGGCGGAGGGAGAACGCTCCCCGAAACTGGTTCCGTAATTGAAATCCATTGAAACCGGCCGCAGCCGCATTCCACTTCCTGGCTCTTTGGAAAGGAACAGCAGCGAGACGCCCTCTTCCGGCTGGATCCGCAGGATCAGAAGATTCGGGCGCGCCCCAGTCGAGCCGTCACCCGAGCGGAACAAGGCCAGAGGCGCGGAGTTGAATTGGATTGCGATATCGGTCACCCGTTTGGGAAGCTTCTTGCCGGTTCGGATGAAAAACGGAACGCCCGCCCAGCGCCAGTTATCGACGTGGAAGGTCGCTGCGGCGTACGTATCGGTCTGGGCATCCGGGTCGACGCCGGGTTCTTGGCGGAAGCCTTTGTATTGCCCGGCCACGGCGTACAGATCGACTTCTTCCGGCCGCATGATTTTGATCGATCGCAGGAGCTTGGCCCGTTCATCCCGAACGGCATCGGGCTCGAATACGGCGGAGGGCTCCATCGCGACCGTGGCCATAACTTGCAAAAGATGATTCTGGATCATGTCCCGCAAGGCGCCAGCTTCCTGGTAATACGTGCCTCGGCCCTCGACTCCGATCGATTCGGCGGCGGTGATCTGGACGTAATTCACATAGCGCCGGTTCCACAAAGGCTCGAAGATCCCGTTTCCGAAGCGCAGAGCCAGAATGTTCTGGACGGTTTCCTTGCCCAGGTAATGATCGATCCGGTAAGTGTCGGCTTCACGGAATACCGCGTGGATGCGCGAATTCAGCTCCCGCGCGCTTTCCAGATCGTGGCCGAACGGTTTTTCGACGATCAGCCGCCGCCATGCGCCCGAAGGGGCAGCGGCCATATGAGAGTGGCCGATCCCATCCACGATCATCGTGTAGTAGCTGGGCTGCGTCGAGAGATAAAACAGGGCGTTCGCCTGCCCGATTGCGCTCAGCTTGTCCTTGAGCGCGAAGTAAAGCTGTGGATCTTTCACATCCCCGGCCACGTAATGAAGATTGGAGGCGAAGCGAGTCCATAGATCTTCATCGATACCGCCGTTTTCGCCAAACTGCTTCACGGCATCGTGCATGCGGCGGCGATATTCGTCGTCGCTCATGGGCGTGCGGGAGTTGCCGACGATCGCGAAGGATGCCGGCAGCCGGCGGTCCGACGCGAGCTGGTAAAGAGCCGGAAGCAGCTTGCGTTTGGCAAGATCGCCGGCTGCTCCGAAGATCACGATGGCGCATTCCGGAACGCGCCGCTCGAAGCGCAAGGGATCCGCGAACGGATTCCGCACCTCCGTCATTCCTGCATGGTAACATTGGGATTACCCGCCAGTTTCGCTTTCGGAAAAAATACATTCAGAGTCTATGCTGGAGCCCAAGAAAGTCCTAGCTGTGCTGGAAGACCTGTTCTTCACGGTCAAAATCAACGAGTCCGCGAAGCGCGCCGGGCTGGGCGTTTCCTTTGTCAAAAGCGAGCAGGACGTCCTGGACCATGC
>JBAIXM010000117.1:0-13402 GCA_037916615.1 Bryobacterales bacterium | reverse complement strand
GCTTGCCGAGCTTGTCGCGATTGATCAGCCAGTCGGGTTGGGCGTACGAGCCCACCAGAGTGGTGGGAAGCAAAGTTTTAGATGACAATTTAGAACTACCGAGCTTAGGATTTGATCATCCGGCCGTCGCCGAGCTTGATCAGAGAGCTGAGCATGGCGGGCGCTCCGCTCTTGGCGGCTCCGCCGGTGCAACTGATGACGTCGCCTTCCTTGACGGTGCTGCGGGTCCATCCGTAGGACTTCAGGTGATTGAGGCTCATCATCTCGACTTCCCATTCGACCACCTTACCGTCATCGCCCTTCACCTCGAGGTAGATGTAGGCATGCGGATTGGTCCACTCGAAACGCTTCACCGTCCCGGTGACCGTCGTGGGACTGGCCATGTTGTACATCGTGGTCGAGTGGTGTGCAGAGACAGGAGTGGTGGTGATCAGCACCCCCAACCCGACGATCACGGCCATCAGTCGAGATTTCATCGCAATCAACCTCCCTCGGTTACTCAGGTATATCTTAACAAACCCGCAGGATTCTACTGCTTGGGGGCTCCGGAGGCGTTCTGCGGGCCGCGCTCCGTCATCGTGAGGCCGTCGGCGAACGTAACCGAGACAAACTGCCCGCCGATATCGCCGTTCACCATGGGATGGACGCCGAAAGTCAGCTTGTCGCCCGCTTTCAGCATGGTCGATTTCCATCCGGCGCGCGCGAGAATGCCGGGTGCGGTCATCTCCAGGTTCCAGATTTCGGCGACGCCTTTGTCATTCACCACCTCCACTTCGACCCAGGAATGCGGATTCGCCCACTTGAACTGCTTCACGGTCCCGGTGATGGTGATGGTTTTCGCGCGATCGAAGCCGTTCATCGAATGGTGCGCATAAACCGAGCCGGTGAGTCCCAGGGCCATCGATAACGCTGCTAGATAAGTCTTCATGTGATTCCCCTTAGCGGCCGCTGTGCTCGGCCTTGACGCTCGGCATGTGCTCGTTCAAATCGGGCAAGCACGATGCCTCGGTGATATCGGTGTCGTCCAGGCGCTTGTAGCGCTTGGTCCATTTCCATTCGCCTTCCCAGCTTTTAGGATCGGTGGCCGTGTACTCCACCTCCATGGTGGCTCCGTTGTCGATCAGCCGGATGCGCTCGATCATATGGAACGCATCGGTCAGCGGGATTCCACCGTCGAGCCAGTGATGCTCGTTCACGAAATAACGTGTGTCGATGACCAGCGCGTCCTTGTCCCAATGCCCGATGGACTCGCCGTTGAAGCTCGGCACCACGACGTCAGGATCGGTGTGCGGCCGCCCGTCGAGATAGACAATGCGGACGCTGTTCATGAAGCCGCTGATCATGTAAATCGCAGTCGGGACCTGGACCATGGCGATCGGCCAGACGCGGGTCATGATGACCGGCAATCCGGCGGGCCAGCAGTTGCCGATATCGTCCTGGTAGACCTTGCCGGCGGCGGACGCCTTCTGAGCGGCGTCGTAGTGCGCCTGCGCGAACGGGGTCAGCTTGAAACCCTGGGGCGGCGAGAAACGGAAATTATTGTTGGGGCCGCCGCTATGCTGCCAGGTGCCGGTGAGATCGAACGGCGGCTTGGGGCGGCTCTTGGCGATATTCGAGGGAGCCAGCGCGCTCAACTGCGGCGGTGGAGGCGCTTGCGCCAGCAGAGTAGCGGCGGCGGCGAGGGCCAGAACGAATCGCATGAATCAGTGCTCCTTAACTTTCAGCCGGACAATGCCGTTCTCATCGATGTATTCGCGATTGTTATCGCAAACGAACTCGACCATTTCGTAATCCGGGATGCGGTTATACGCGAGCGTGTAGACCATCGGTTTCTCCAGGACCACGGGATCGTCGATGGTGATCTGGTCGTGGAGAATGTCGGGCGCAACCAGGCGGAACCGCTCGGTGATGCGCATCTGCTCGCTGTGCGGCATCCCGCGGTAGCCGTTCACCGTCGGCTTAATACCGATGGTATCGACTACCAGCGTGTCGCCTTCCCAATGGCCGACGGAACGCCCGTAATAGCCGGGCGCGACATCTTCGATCTTGGCCTGAGGCCGGTCCAGATACACGCGCCGAACCTCGCTGAACGCTTCGGAAATGATGGTCACCTGCTTGGGTGTTTGAATGATCTCGACCGGATAGATCGCGACCGACATCATGGTGGGCACGCCGTAGGGAATACACTGCGATCCAGCAGTGGCGAGCTGTTCGCCGCGCTGGTTGGATTCGGCCTCTTTGGCGCGCCGGGCCTCGTACGGCTTTGCGTATTCGGGTTTCAGCAGGAGCTGACCCGCCGGGGGAGGCGCGAATTTCGCGTTCGGGCCCTTGCCGCCTTTGAAGGGTCCCCAGACGCCGGTCAGGTCGGGAGTCTTCGCGGATTGCGCGAATGCGAAAGGCAGGAATGCCGCCAGCGCCAGTGCGCTTGAGGAGGTAATTTTCCAGAGCATGCTACTTTGAAGGGCCACGACCCGGACCGTTTCCGACCACGCGCCCGTCGGGTAATGTGGCCGTATTCAGGAATCCGCCTGCCTGGCCGTTCTTGAGTGGATTGATGGTGAGCGTGGTCTTATCGCCCTTTTTCAGGCTGCTGAATTTCCAGCCGCTCTGCTGAAGGATGCTGGGGCTGCCCATCTCGATGCTCCAGTGCTTCGTGGCCCCGCTTTCGTCCTTCACGTCGATTTCGATATAGGAGTGCGGATTGGTCCACTGGAACTCGGTGACGGTTCCGGTGATGGTGATCTGCTTACTGGTATCGAACATGGTAAAGGAGTGGTGCGCCAGTCCGGGAATGGCCAGCAGAAGCGCGGCGGCCAGGGCTCTGAGCAGGATCGATTTCACGGCTTCCCCCTTGATTGAGAACTGCCCTGCAACTCGAAGCAGAGTAACAAACTTATTACCTGTATGCAATCCCGCGTGAGGCCAGAATAACCGCAGCCCACAGCGCCAGGCTGAGCCCCATTGAGAGCCGCGAATGGCGAGGGGGCAGCAGCGCGCTCGCGCCGATCAGGACCAGCAGCAGTATCTTGAGGCGGAAGAACAGGCTGTAGTAGAGGCGCAAGGGCTGCGACCAGAACAGCAGGAAACCGGTGAGAAGTAAAATCGCGAGCCCGGTCCAGCGGAATCGTTTGAGGTGCGGATCGCGCACGAACACGGAGCCGGCGAACCAGGCGATCGCGAGCACGTGAATCGCTCCGATGATGGGAACACCCCACGTGGACTGGCTGAGATCGAAACGCACCGAGGTGTCCTGGAGCCAGCGAGCCAGCAGCAGAAGAGGGTTAGACATCGAAGTCAATAATGGCGCGCGCCGCGAGCGTGACAGAGGTCCACAAGACCAGAGAAGCGATCGCGCCGAAACGCTGGCCCGATCGCCGCAGTGTGAAATGCAGAACGAGCGCGGGGATGAGAATCGCGAGCTTCACCTGAAACGCAGGATTGTGCGAGTAGCGGGAAGCATCCGAGAAAAACATTACTAGACCGGTGACAATCAGTGCCGCGAGTCCGGAATGTGACCAGGGCTTGAGGTTGGTGCCGTTCCAGCGCAGCACGTCTAAAGTTCGCAGATCCTCGAGAAGGGTGCTGCCCACGAAGGCCGCCAGGCCCATGACGTGGATCGATTCGATGACCGGGAAAATCCAGGAATTTTCCAGCGACATTCAGTGTTGCGACGGCGGCGCGCCTTCGCCGCGCCAGGCGACGTAGCCGTCGGGCCGGACGAGAACGGCGCCCCTTGGAGATAGCCCGTAAGCCGCGGGGAACTCGGGGTGATCGATCCGGTGGACTTGATAGTCCGTTGCCCCTTGCCAACCCGGCGCGGCGAGCACAACATAGTCGCTCCCGAGCAGATCGAGCGTGGAGCAGTTCTCGCGGAGCCACATATGCGGCGCGCGGGTCCCAGGCCGCGCCTTCGATTCGCTGGGATGCACGTGCAGGCTGCCGTCGTAGCAGTATCCGAGCTCGACATTCATATCGTGCGCGACTGGCTGGAATCCCTTGGACGCCAGATACGGAGCGGTGCGCGTTACGTAGCGCGAATAAGCCTGCTCAACCGTGAATTCGCCGACCGGCCGGCGCTCCCGATCGTAGCTATCGAGCAATTCGGGACCGGCCTTGCCCTGCAGCACCCAGGCGAGCTTCCAGGCGAGATTCTGCGCGTCCTGTACGCCGGTATTGCCGCCGAAGCCGCCATACGGCGGCATCGCGTGGGCGGAATCCCCCGCCAGAAAAATATTGCCTTCGCGGAACCGCTCGGCCGTGTTGGCTTCGGATTGCCAGCGCATCACATCCTCGATCTTGATCGGCAGGTCAGAGACGCCGAGCGCGGCGTGCATGTATTCCAGACACCGCTCATTGGTTAGACCGTCCCACACGTCGGTATTCGGATGGTCGGGATCCCCCACGGCGATGATCGCCAGGAATCCGGATTCATATGGGATCTCGATCCGGAAAAAACCTCGCAGTACCGGATTGATCACGTAGATGACGCTGAGATTCCGGCCGCGCAACAGCGGGGCGACGCTGGCGCGGAAGTAAATCGTGATGCTGTTCGAAAAAACGCCGCGCCCGAGCATGCGGATTCCCAGGCGCTCGCGCACGCGGCTGTGGGAACCGTCGGCCGCGATCATGTAGCGCGCGCGAACCGTGGCCGTTTCGCCGGTATCGCGGTGCCGGATCTGCGCGGTCACGCCGGCGGAGTCCTGCTGGAACGAGATCATCTCGGTAGCGAAGCGCAGGTCGGCGCCGAGATCCTGAGAGCGCTGCTTCAGCAGAGGCTCCAGCATGCTCTGCGAGATGAATACGCGCTCGCAAGGACTCAGGTGGCGGATGCCGTCGTTCAGGTTGGCGATGTAGTAGGCGATTTCTTTGCCGGCGAGTGATTCGACGCCCATGATCGCGCCGTCCTGCACGAACTGCTCCGAGGATTTTTTGCGCACGATCTGCTCGACGCCGACGGTGCGGAAAATTTCCATGGTGCGTTGGGTGATCTGCGCCGCGCGCGGATGGATCGCGGTGCCGCGGTGATGTTCCACGACCAGGGAGCGGACGCCGTAGTGGCCCAGCAGCATCGCGCTGGACATGCCCACCAGGCTGCCGCCGACGATCAGAACGGGGATCTCAATGGTATCTGGCAAATTACTTCACGAACAGCTTGCTGTAATCCTTGTTGTTTTCGCAGACGAATTCGTCAATCTTGTTCAGGTCCGGCCGCAGCGGGAACGTTCGCGTGACGGTCCAGGGGCGGACGAATACCTCCGGATCTTCGAGAGTGGCTTCGTACTGGAGTGTGTCGAAGTCGGGCCGGCTGAAGCGCTCGACAATGTGCAGCTTCTCGCTGTGCTTGTATCCGCTGAGCTCGGTTCTGGTGTTGAAGCCGATGGTATCGACCACCAGCGTGTCGCCCTCCCAGCGCCCGATGGAATCGCCCAGCCATGTCGGATCGGGATCCACGGGATGCGCTGCCCCATTGGTCGGGACGATGCGGAAAATTCCCGGATACTCGTGCAGGATGATCGTGTAGCTGGGCGTTTGCGAGATTTGGAACTGGTAGGGAACGGTGAACGCCGCGGGGCCGGCGATCGGCATGCAGTCGGCGAGGGCGCCGGCATCGTTCGGTCCGCGAACGACGCGATATTTCTCCATGCCAGGCTTGAGCTCAGGTCCGGCAGGCGCGCCGGCTCCACGTGGGGCTCCTCGCCCGCCGGGAGCGCCTCCGCCGCCGAAGCTGTATACGCCGCTGAGGTCGGGCTTGCCGTTTGCCAGGCGCGGAACTTCTCTTTTCGCTTCGGCGGCCGGAGCGGCGCTGGCAGTGGCGGGCGCACTTCCGGCGACGCTGACCGTCACTTCGCGCGTCAGCACCGTGTTGTTGGGGCCGCGCACGGTGAGGGTGTAGGTTGTCGTCACTTTCGGTGAAACCGGGCGGCTGCCGCGCGGTGTCACTCGGCCGGGTTCCGGATCGATCTGCACCCCATTGGGATTTTCGGTGGCCCAGATCAGAGTCGTCGACTGTCCGGGCTGGATCGAAGCAGGCTGCGCGCGGAAATCCGTGATTCGCGCGGGAGGCTGAATGCGTTGTGGCTTGGGGGGTGCTGCTGCGGGCGGAGGCGCTTGCGCTAGCGCCACGATGGAGGCCGCAGCGAGTATCAGGACCGGTGTGAATCGCATGACGGCACTCCTATTTTTTCTCGAAAAACTTGCTGTAGTCCTTGTTGTTTTCGCAAATGAACTCGTCCACTTTGGTCAGGTCCGTGCGGAGCGGGAAACCGCGCACGATGGTCCAGGGCTTCACGAAAACGTTGGGATCCTCGACCGTGGCTTCGTAATCCAGATTGTTGAAATCGGTGCGATGGAAGCGCTCGATCACGTGCAGCGCTTCGGTGTGGCGGAAGCCGCCCGGAAGCTCGGTCTTGTCATTGAATCCGATCGTGTCGACGACGAGCGTGTCGCCTTCCCAGCGCCCTACCGAATCGCCCATCCACGTCGGATCCGGATCGGCCGGGTGCGGCGTGCCGTCGATTGGGATCACCCGAAACAGGTGCGGATATTCATACAGGATCACGAGCCGGTCGCGGCCCTGCACGATTTCCCACTGGTATGGGACGAAGTAGGCTCCCGGCACGCCGGTCGGACTACAAGTGGAATACAGCCCGGCATCATCTGGTCCGCGGACGACCTTGAATTTTTCGGCTCCGGGCTTGAGTTGCGCAGGAATCGGATCGTTCTGCCCGCGCGGCGCCGTGCCACCGAAGTTCATCGAACTGGAATTGTAGACTCCGGAGAGGTCGGGCTTGCCGTCGGGCATGCGGGGAGCCGGTTTCGGTCCGGCGCCGGCAGCGGGCGCTCCGGCTTCGGCTCTTTCTGTGGTTCCTGCCACGGTTATTTTGACGGAACGCGTCTGGTCACCATTAGGTCCCCGCAAAGTCAGCGTGTATGTAGTAGTCGCCGCTGGCTTCACTTGACGGCTTCCGCGAGCGGTCACGTTGCCGACATCGGGCGTGATCGTTACCGTATTCGGATTCTCGGTGGCCCAGACGAGCATGGCCGATTGTCCCGGTTGAATCGAGCCAGGCGTGGCCTTGAAATCCACGATGCGCGCCGGCAAGCGGGCGGCCTGCTGATAGGCGGTCGAGGGTCCGAGTTTTCCCTGATTCTGCTTGCCGTCTTTTGTCTGGGCGGCCAGAATCGAGGCCATGCCCATCACCACAATCGTTTGAAACGCTGCCGACATTGTGTGAACTCCTCCCGGACTCCTGACCAGTATATGACGGCCCGAGCCGAATAAGGCGGAGTTCGGTAATGCGGCGGCTAGTGCTTATTTACTACTTGCGAGAGCACGGCCGAAGAGCTGTTTAGGAAGTTTGTGCTTCCGTTGTAACTCGCCGTGATGGAGTGTGTGCCGACCGATAGCGAGGAGGTCGTTAACGAGGCTCTCCCGGAGCTCAAATTGGCCGTTCCTAACAGCGTGTTCCCATCGAAGAAATTCACGCTCCCCGTTGCCGCGCTGGGCGAAACCGTCGCGGTAAAAGTTACTGGCTTGCTTCGAGCTGACGGGTTGGCGCTGGAAATGATCGTGGTCGAGGTAGGAGCCTGCGCAACCCCGAGAGAGAAGCTGGCTGTTACAGCCACGTAGTTCGCGTCACCGCTGTAAGAGGCGGTGAGGGAGTGAATGCCGGCCGTGCTGAATGTGGTGGTGAGGGCCGCGCTGCCATTAGTTACGGTGGCTGTGCCGAGCGGAACGCCGCCATCGAAGAACTGCACGGTGCCGGTCGCGGACACGGGCATAATGGACGCTGTGAGCGTCGCCGGTTGATTATAGACGGCGGGGTTTGGGGCGGACGCGATGGACATTACCGGAGTTGCTTTCACCACCGTGATATTTACGACAGGCGAGGAACTCGTGTCATATGTAGCGCTGCCGCCATACGTCGCGGCAACGGCGTGATTACCAACCGAGAGCGTCGATACTGTCAATTGTGCGGATCCAGCGCTAAGAGCGGCCATCCCAAGCGAAGTCGCGCCGTCCAGAAACTGAACGGTGCCCGTCGCCGGGCTGGGATTCACGGTCGCGGAAAGAACCACCGTTTGTCCATAAAACGACTGAGTCCGCGAGGAAGAGAGAGAAGTGACGGTTGCGGTCCGTACGGACTGATTCAGGGGGGAAGACGTGCTCCCCGAAAAACTCGCGTTCCCGCTGTACGCAGCCGTGATAGAGTGCATTCCGGAGGAAAGGATGGTCGAAAGCGAGGCTGTTCCGCCGTTGAGGCTGGCGCTTCCCAAGGAAGTCGCGCCATCGTAGAACTGTACGTTGCCACTCGCTGATGACGGTGCGATGGATGCCGTGAAGGTAATGCTCTGTCCGGAAGACGCGGGGTTGGCGGAACTGGTTAGCGAAGTGCTGGTCGGAGTTGGCGCTTCGAACGCTCCCATATCGAAGGCGGCTACTCCGTCTCCGTTTCCATCCAGGGGACGAGGCGCGCCATTCAAGTCCGTCGAGGGCGCCTGGTTCGGACTCCCGCTGTCGATCGCAGGCGACCCGGGCGCGAGCCTGTAGTCGCCGTTACCGGCAAACAACGGATCAGCGGAAATGTTTCCCGACACGCCATTGAACCCCGCGCAGGTTCCTCCGTAGGCATAGCTTGAGCCTACGCTGGAGTAAACGTCATTCGAAGACACGGCGGGCGGCGTCGGATCATAGGTGCCGTCGCAATAAAGCGCTGACGATGCCGTGGAAGACGCCAAAACGTTGTTTTCAACGAGCGCCTGGGATTGAAAACCGCCGAGGTACAAGGCCGAGCCTTGAGCGGCGCTATTTTGGGAAAACGTGTTGTTTATGAGATATGGACCTCGGTTTCCGGATGGAATCGTCCAATAAAGCCCTCCACCAACAGGCGCATTATTCCCGGTGACAAGATTATTGATGAGGAGCGCATCGGAATTGTTGACGATCCAAATTCCGCCACCTTCAGTCGAACTGTTCCCGCTGATCACGTTGCCGTCCAACAAGGGAGTTCCGGCCGCGAACAAGGTAACACCGCCGCCTTCGCCCTGCTGCTCTGAATTGTTCTCAATCCGGTTGTGGATGAGTTGGGCGGCCGACTGGCCCCCGATAAAGACCCCACCTCCGACTCCGCCGCTATAGCCTTGCATCTGCCCGTTGTTTGTCACCAGGTTTCCCTCTATACGAGGCGACCCGAACGACGAATAAATGCCTCCCCCGTTTCCTGCCGCCTGATTGCCCGTAATGATGTTGATTCTGACCGTCGGCGAGGAGTTGGAAATCCTGATTCCGCCGCCGTCATAATTCGGCGAAACATGTGCGCTTCCGTTTCGGATCGTGAATCCTGTGAGCACGGACTGCGGCCCCTCGCCGGAAGCGAATGTCACCACAGGACCGCTGAGGTTGCCATCAATGATGGTGGTTTGTTGAGTCAGGTCCGACTGGGCGCCGGCAACTGTAATGGCTTTCCCGTGGAAGTCGATGTTCTCAACATACGTGCCTGGATCCACTTGCACAATATCGCCGTTTACGGCGACGTTGATAGCAGCTTGAATCGTGGGCTGGTCGCCCGGAACGTGGATCACGTTTCCTAGCGCGGCACTGACGAAAGAAATAGTGCATAAGAATATAGCCCGGCCCTGCATTCGTGAAGAACCTCCGACAAAACGATGTGAGCCTATGCTGCTGGATGGTCCCGGGCCCGTCAATAGACCGACTGTTTTTGGACACTTGCAGAGCTCAGTACTAAGGTATTTTCCGCTTCCAGAGCGCTTCGGCCCGGCACGGCTCCGTCATTTAGTTCCGGGCACGGCCCTGGGCGGACATTCTGTGTTCTTTCCCGCGCGTCAGATTCTTGATGAAATCCACGCGGCGAAAGCGTACCGCGGACCAATCTTCATCGATCGCAACCATGCGCACGGGTTCGAAACCGCCGTCGCCGAGCACCTTCCAGCCGGAATCGCGATTGATTTCGGACTTGTACTTCTTGGAACTGCCTTTCGGGTATGCGAACCAGACCACTGCATCCCCCTGGGCCTTCTTCGCGATGGCCTTGCCGAGTGAGTCGACCTCGTTCTGCTTGGTGACGAAGGCGAGCGAGAAATCGATGCCATTGACCGTCTTCACATCGCGGTCGATAGGGATGCTCCGGAGCGCCTTCAGTTCTGGCTCGAAACTCGCCGGAGCGTTGACGATCAAAATCCTCTTCTGATCTTTCAAGTTGAGTTTTCCAAAAACGGATGCCATGTCTGCTCCTTAGAGCTTCACCGTGACGCATTTGACCTGGGTATAGCAATGCAGGGCTTCGACGCCCTTCTCGCGGCCGTAGCCGCTCATTTTGTATCCGCCGAAGGGTGTTTCGATCATCGCGCCGGTCTGATATTCGTTGATGTAGACCTGTCCGGCTTCGAGCAGCGCTGCCACGCGGTGCGCGCGGCTGATGTCGCGGGTCCATAGGCCGGCCGCGAGACCGTATTCGGAATCGTTGGCGATGCGGATGGCGTCGGCTTCGTCCTGGAAGCGGATCACGCCCATCACAGGTCCGAAAATCTCCTCGCGCGCGATGCGCATGTCATTGCGAACGCCCGTGTATACGGTCGGCGAAACAAACCAGCCTTTTTTCAGGCGTTCGTCGCGTGGCAACTCGCCGCCGATCGCCGCGCTCGCTCCCTCTTGTTTCGCGAGCTGATAATAGCTCTGCACCTTTTCGTATTGCGCCTTGGTCGCCAGCGGGCCGACGGAGGCATTCGGCTCGGGGCCGACGCTGATCTTCTGGACCTCTCTCACCAGTTTCTCGACGAACACGTCGTGGATGCTGTCCTGCACCAGCAAGCGGGTTCCGGAAGAGCAGATTTGTCCGCAATTGCGCGTGAAGATGTTGGCGGCGTTTGCGGCGGCCTTATCCAATTCGGCGTCCTCGAAAATGATGTGCGGCGATTTTCCGCCGAGCTCCAGCGTCAAAGGGATGACGCGGTCGGCCGCGATGTGGCCGATTTCCTTGCCGGCCCGCACGCTTCCGGTAAACGCGACCTTTCGAACCAAGGGGTGCGAAACCAGCGCGGCGCCAGCCTGGCGTCCCGCTCCCAGGACGACGTTCAGCACGCCTGCCGGAAGGCCGCATTCTTCGACCGCGATCCTGGCGAACTCGACCGTGGTCGCCGAGGTTTCCTCGGATGGCTTCACGACCACAGCGTTTCCTGCGGCCAGCGCCGGCGCCGATGCGCGCGCGGCCTGGTTGAGCGGAACGTTCCAGGGCGTGATGACCCCAACGACGCCGAACGGCTCGCGACGCGTGTAGGCGTGATATCCCGCGCCGACATTGATGGTTTCGCCCTGATTCGTGTTGACCAAGCCCGCGTAAAATTCGAAATAACGCGCGGCGGTTTCAAGCCCCCCGGGGGTCTGGGAAGCAGGCGTTCCATTTTCGCGCGCCTCTATTTCCGACAGCAGCTTCATGTGCTTTCGGATGGCTCGCGCCATCTCGAGCATCACCTTGGCGCGATCCATGGGACGCCGGTCCCGCCATTCGGGAAATGCAGCCCAGGCCGCGCGGACGGCGCTATCCACATCGGCTTCATTTCCGCTAGCGACGCGTCCAATGCGCTCGCCCGAGCGCGGATCGAGCTTGTCCAGATACTGGTTCGATCCCGGCGGAACGCTCTGGCCGGCGATAAAGTGATTCAAAACGTAGGGCGTGATTTCAGTTTCGACTGCAGTCATGACGAATTTGCCTCAAGAGGCATTTTAACGCCCGCGTCCCGTGATAAGCTGCGGCCATGAGCGCCGTGGATCCGTCCCGGAATCGTCCTCCAGAGCCCGCGAAGATCCGCACGGGTCCCATCTGGGATGAGACCTGCCAGGAAGCTCGCGCTGAGGCAGGCGGACCCACCGCCGTCCTGGTGTTCCATGGAATGGGCCAACAGGTGAAGTTCGAAACGATCAGCATGGTGGCCGGCGCGATCCTGGACGAAGCGCGGAGCCAGGGTGGGGCGACGAAGGATCTTACCGTGCACCTTTCCCGCGTGGACGATCAATTCCTCGCACGGGCCGAGGTCGCCTGGAAGGACGCCAGCGGCGATTCCCATGAGGTGCACGTCTACGAGGCCTATTGGGCGCCGTTGACGGAAGGCCTGGTCTCCTATCGCGACACGCTCAAGTTTCTGTTCGAGGCGGCATGGGCGGGATTGCGCGCCAGCCAGCCCTTCGGCCCGCAAACGTTTCGCCGCTGGATGTTCGGAAAGCCGCAGGAGCTCAATACCGGGTCATCCACGTTCGTGTCGATGCTGGGGGTGCTGCTGCTGCTTTTGATTCAGGTCGCGGCCGTCGCGTTCGTATCCGCCCGAGTCGCGCAGTGGATGGCGGCGTTTCTGATGGCGGGCACGATTCCCGGCTTCGGCGGGGCCGGCGGCGTCGTGCTGTGGATTGCGGCGATCGCCGAAGCCCTGATCGCGCGGTATTTCCTGGTGCAATACGTGGGCGATGTCGCTGCGTATATCTCTCCGTACAAAAGCAGCAAGTTCGACGAGCTTCGCCGCCGCATTCAAAACGTGGGACTCGACATTGGAAAAGTGATTTACGGCGTCGATCCGGACCCCTCGAAGGCTCGCCCGGATTATGCGCGGATCCTCATGGTCGGACACTCCCTGGGTTCCGTGGTCGCCTATGACACGCTGAACGCGCTGATCAATTTCGAGACGGTCGGAATCGCCGCGAAACCCGTGCTCGCCCGCACGCCCGCGCTGATTACGTTTGGATCGCCGCTCGACAAAACGGCATTTATTTTCCGGATGCAGCGCCAGGACTGGATTCGCGAGCAGATGGCGGCCGCCATGCAGCCGTTAATCGTGGATTACAAGTTCCGGCCAGATACGTTTACCTGGATCAATATCTGGTCGCGCGCGGATATCGTGAGCGGTGCGCTGGATTATTACGATGCGCCGGACGTTCCAGGAACCGATCCCCGGCACGTGCAGAATCGCGAGGATCCGCAGGCGACGACGCCTTTGGTGGCGCATGTCGAGTACTGGAAGAATCCGATGTTGCGAAAGCTTTTGTACGAGTATTCGCAGTAGGGGCGATCTTGTCGCCGGCCTAGAATCCGCCGCGGGGCCGGTAACCGGGCCGTGCCTGAACGCGATACTTCTTCCCTGCATCTGAGACGATCTCCACCGTGATCTTGCGGAATCCTTCGTTGGGATTCGGCTGCGGATAATAGGTGACGGTATAGGAGTTGCCCAGGTCCTCGCGGATCGCCTCGAAGGCCTCCACCTGCTTCTGCCAGCTTGTGGCGAAGTAGGATTTGCCGCCGGTGCGCGTCGAGATGCGTTTGAAAATCGCGCTCGACACCGGGTCCCTGTTGACCTCGCTTGTCGAGATCACGTAAATCGGAATGCCTTCGTCTTCGGC